>FNBQ01000018.1 GCA_900102385.1 Bacteroidales bacterium KHT7
AAAACGATGTCGGATTCTGTTTTCGTCTCAGAATCCGACATCGTTATATCTGTTTGTCTAAATGTATTTTTGCTTCTTCAGTTCCTCGGCAGCATCGCAGAGTTCGTCGTACCAAGCCTGACCGAACTTGCGGATTAGAGGTTCTTTCAGAAATTTATATACCGGAACGTCCGCCTGCTGACCTTTTAGCACGGCAACCTTACATACATCCCACCGATGATAGTTAAGGGCCTTATACGGTCCGTAATCGCCCACTCTGATGGGATAAAGGTGGCACGATACTGGCTTGTAAAAGTTCACCCTGCCTTCGCGATAAGCTTTCTCGATGGCGCAGTAGCATGTTCCTTTATCGTCGTAGCAGGTAAAAACGCAGTCCTTGCCGTTTACAATGGATGTTACTAAATCGCCTTCCTCATCAACATAAACAACCCCTTGTTTGTCGATAACAGCCTGCGCCGCAGCCGAGAGGTCGTTCCATATCTCGGGAAGCACCTCTTCGAGTTTCTCAACCTCTTCCTGCTCTACGGGAGCACCAGCATCGCCCTCGATGCAACATTCGCCATGACAAGCCGAAATGTCACAGCAGAACTTCTCTCTCAAACAATCAAGAGATACAACAACATCATCAATCTGAATCATATTATGAATTTAGAATGTTTTCTTCTTTATTACAACCTTCTTGTAGAATGTGTATTCGATGGTATTACCGTTATCGAACGCCTTGCAGACAAAATCCTTGTACTGATAAATAGTAACCTCGCCGTCGACCCACTGCGAGCCGTACTGCGTAAGCTTCATTGTGTGCGATTTTGAGCGACTTACGTACTTGAACGGACAAGTCTTGCTCATAAGGCTGTAAAGGAACGTTGAGTTTCTGTTTCCGCTTAGCTTGAACGATACCTCGGTACAGTTGTTAAGATATCTGTCATATTTGAACGTGATTGGCACGCCGTCCATCTCGGCATAGTCTTTCTTTTTCTCGTCGTCGTACTTTACGAAGCGCGTTCTGTATTTTTTGTATAGTTCCTCGCGCGAAACCGATGTGAGGATATGAACCACAGAATCGGCATTCAAAATACCCTTCAGCATTGCGCGGTCTTCGAATATGCGCTTTTTCTTCTCGGGCGTTTCGTTGCCTATCGGGTCGAGCTCGTCATCCTCTATGGTTCGCTTTCGTGAAACATCGAGCCATGTCTGGTACTCGTTTATCTTCTTCAGAAAAAGACCTTTGTATCGCTGTGCCTCAAGAACAGCATTGTGAGCCTCAGCAGCCGTGATTTTAGCGTTGGCATCAATCAGTTTGTTAAAGTCCTCGATGCACATGTAGCACAGCGGCAGCCAGTCGTTCTGCGTCATGGCAAGGTCATCGCCAAGCAAATCCTTGCTCAGATAATTCTCTGCCAGTTCTTTGTTGATTATGAGATATGATACTCTTCGCGTAATCTTTACCTCCTTTAGCGGAGACGTGAATTTCTTGCGGGCCAAGGCTATATCCTCGGGCGACTGTCCTCGCTGCGCAAAGGCAGTCGATGACAGCAACACAAACATCAGAACCGATGCGAAGCAGCGCGATAATCTTAGTCCTACGGGTATCATACGTTATTTTGAATGCTTTCCGTCTTTGTTGAATACAACTACAAACTTAGCCTCTCGGTTAATGAAACCAATCTTCTCGGCACCGCCGATTTTAGTTTTGCAGAACGCCAGGCCCTGCTCGGAGAATGGCTTGAATTCATCGTCCATCTCGTTGCCTTGGATTGCAACTGCGCCCGACGAACTGTAAATCTTGCCCTGAATTATCGTCATTCCGTCGCTGAACTGATGCCCGCGCGTAAGGTTCTTGCTGTCTGTCGGAAAAGCCATCACACCGTCGAGCGTAAGACGTTCGCTGAAGTCCTTATCAACGGTGATGTATCTTATGCCAAGACCCTCGCGCTTGCCCACGATGGCATACCCGTAGCAGAATCCGCTTCCGTTTACAAAACTCTGGTTAACGACCTTTCCAGTTTTGTCTATGTAAGCCGTTGTGCGGTTATCCTCTAACAGAACCGGGCAGAAGCCCTCAGAGAACTGACCCGGAAAAGCCTTGTATGTAGGCGGAATAACCTGCTCGCCCTGACGGTTGATGAAGCCCCACAGCTTTGTGTTTGCATCGAGAACGGCAGCCATGCCCTCATTGAAGGCAAGTGCATTGGCAAAGCGCGGCTTTATAACCACCTCGCCCTTGTCGTTCATGTAGCCCCAGAGTTTTGCGTTGAAATCATAATATGCACGACGCTGCTCGTTAAGTTTTCCGGGCTTTACAAACTCGCGATAACTTGGACCGACAACAGACTGTTCAAAGTTAGGAAAAACTTTCTCTCCCTTGTCGTTTACGAAATATATCGTAACCTTTGCCTTGTTGTGCTCTCTCACTTCGTTCCACACAAGAGCCACGCCATCTACAAAATCGGTAACATACTTACATTCGGCTGGCAGTTCGGCAACGTGTCCAAGGGTGTCGAGCACCGCCCATCTGCCGTTCTGCTCTCTAACCACGCATCCGCCACTGAATTCGCTGTCTACGTTGTTCTCGCAATAGAACTTAACGGGATAGACGTATTCGCCCTTCAGATTGACGAATCCGCACGAAAGAGTTGAAAGGTCGGTAACCTTAATCAGTCCGTTGTGAACCGGTGAGATGTCGCAGTCTTCCGGAACGGAAATCTGCTTTACATCGCCGGAAAGCGACGGAGTTGGCAACTGGGCATTCAACGCCGCGCTAAACGTCATGAAAACCGATAGAAATATATGAAATCTTTTCATAATTAATGCTTAAGAATGTTCAGATAGCAAAGATACATTTTTCCTGCAAAATATGCGAAAAACGAACGATTTATTAAGATTTATTAATATAAAAAACTCCCTTCGGACACGAAACCGAAGGGAGTATTATCTTTAAGACTTAATTTGACTTTTTATTTAATCAGACAGTGACCTGTCATGTCGGCTGGCTGCTCAAGTCCCATGATGTGCAGGATTGATGGAGCAACATCGGCAAGAATACCGTTCTCTACCTTAGCATCCTTATTCTGTGTAACGTAAATGAACGGAACAGGATTAAGTGAGTGAGCGGTGTTTGGAGTGCCGTCAGGATTGATTGCGTTGTCGGCATTTCCGTGGTCGGCAATGATTACAGCCTCATAGTCGTTAGCAACGGCAGCCTCGATAACATCCTTAACACAAGCGTCAACGGCTGCTACAGCCTTCTCTATCGCGCTGTAGATGCCAGTGTGACCAACCATATCGCCGTTAGCAAAGTTTACAACGATGAAGTCGAACTTATTCTCCTTGATTGAAGCAACGAGCTTGTCCTTAACCTCGAATGCGCTCATCTCTGGCTGCAAGTCGTAAGTTGCAACCTTTGGAGAAGCAACGAGAGTACGCTCCTCGTTATCGTATGGAGCCTCTCTACCACCGTTGAAGAAGAATGTAACGTGAGCATACTTCTCTGTCTCGGCTGTGTGAAGCTGCTTCAAGCCCTTGCTTGCAAGATACTCGCCAAGAGTGTTCTGCACGTTCTCCTTTGGGAAGAGGATGTGTACGTTCTTGAAGTTAGGATCGTATGGAGTCATGCAGTAGTACTGGATGCCCGGAATTGTCTTCATGCCCTCTTCTGGCATATCCTGCTGAGAGAGAACCTGAGTAAGCTCCTTTGCACGGTCGTTGCGGTAGTTGAAGAAGATAACGACATCGCCTTCCTTAATTCTACCATCTACATTAGCGTTTACGATTGGCTCGATGAACTCGTCTGTACCCTTATAGTCGTTTACGCCGTCCTTGTCGTAGCTGTCCTGCATAGCCTTAACGAGGTCTGTTGCCTTTGTACCGATGCCGTTAACAATCAGGTCGTAAGCAATCTTAACGCGATTCCAACGCTTGTCACGGTCCATTGCATAGAAACGACCAACGATTGATGCAATCTGACCTGCGCTCTTCTCTGTGTGAGCCAAAAGCTGCTCTATGAAGCCCTTACCGCTCTTTGGATCGGTATCACGACCGTCCATAAAGCAGTGGATGAATGTCTTGCCATCGAGTCCGTACTCCTTTGCAATGTCGCAAAGAGTGAACAGATGGTTAAGTGAAGAGTGTACGCCACCTGTTGATGTAAGACCCATGAAGTGGATGTTCTTGCCGTTCTCCTTAGCGTAAGTGAAAGCCGATACAACCTCAGGATTCTGCATGATGCTCTTGTCGGCACATGCGCGGTTAATCTTTACAAGATCCTGATAAACCACACGACCGGCACCGATGTTAAGGTGACCAACCTCTGAGTTACCCATCTGTCCGTCTGGCAGACCAACATTCTCGCCACTTGCCTGAAGCTGTGAGTTAGGGTATGTCTTGTTAAGATAATCCATAAAAGGAGTTGGGGTGTTGAAGATTACGTCACCCTTGCCATGGTTACCGATGCCCCATCCGTCGAGGATCATCAGAAGTGCTTTCTTTGCCATATCTATATTATATTTTTTATTTGTTTACTTTACGGCTGCAAAAATACTATTATTTAACGAATTGAGAGCCTGATAATACTAAAAAACGCAACAAAAAGAGTTGCGTTTTATCTGTATCTCGGTTTTGCCGAGCGACTTGCCGTTTATTTGCTGAGTGGAGATTGCAAGAAGGATTTATTGTATTCGCAAATTCAATAAAAACTTTTCATCTTTCCTGAATAAATTACTTGTCAAATGGGAACCACGGTTTACATCCATCAATTAATTTGTACGGAGTACATTTATTCACACGATTTACAAATATCGCATATTTACTTCCATACAATCCATAGTCTGCCAAAATTTCCCAACTACGATTATCACGCAAACGATCTGTACTCTGCAAGTATGCGTCTCCTTCGAAATAAAAGTATTTTAAAAGCTTATTTTCACCTAAACACTCATAATATGGCGAGAGGCTCAACGCATTATCCTTAAAGAAGGCTGTCTTGATGATATCATTTAACTTTATCCCACCACGTTCAAACTTTTCAGCATCTCGCGGATCGTCTGGAAAAACCACAGCTGTATCAGTTTTACTTTCAAAATAACATGAGCGAAGGATATCTCTTTCGTTATCAAATATCTTTCTGCCGTCAATCTCCGTAATAAGAATCTTCTTTTGTTTTGAAAAATCAACCATTTGTGAGAAACTTTTTCCTTCAAGTTGCCTTAATTTGTTTTCATAAAAAGAAACAATTTCTTTTTTATCAAATGCACAAATGTAATATCCGCAAACTTTTACGGATTTCTGCGCGAATGCAATCTGTGACAACAGGAAAAAGCATATCACTAATTTATTCATAATTTTTACTTTCAGAACCATAATATTCTTATTTCTTCAGCGACTTGCCGTTTATTTGCTGAGTGGAGATTGCAAGAAGGATTAAACTTGGCTATTTGTCCCAAAGTTCATCTTGATCTGGATATTCATCTTCTCCCTTGTAAGTTGCTACCACCTTTGCATTAGCCAATTCTTCAGCAGGATAAGGTTTATAACCATATTTAGTGCATGGACTTTTTTTATAGACACTATAACAGTTTATTTCACACACTTTATTTTCTTCCTCTGATGTAGCCCATGCGTTTCCGTCATCGCTTAAAACAAAATCATAGCCATCTCCATCAACACAAAACATGCAGAGACTGCCAGTTACATTTTTCAGTTTATGAGTTTCAAGATAGGCATAACAAGCAAAGTCATTTGGCTTTGACATTCCATACGCATCATCTATACTATACAAATAACTCAAAAAATCATAAGTACTAATTCCCTTGGGAAAACGGATAAAATACTTATCTTCCGAGGCTTCAAGCAATTCCACATCAAATCCTCTACAAATTGCAAAATCTTCGAATTCCTTTTCAAACACCTTTTTCAGTTTATCAATACCGATGTTCTCCGCAACAATCAACTTTTGATTCTTACTTGGTTCTATGCCTTCGTATGTTACAGACTTTTCATCTTCGTATTCAAACTCTTCATCTTTTTCTCCTTCTCCGCAAAAAAAACTTGTAAAAATACGTCGAAAGAAATAAATTAAGGATAAATCCTCATATTCCTTCCATTTGTCTTTTACTTTCTGTGCTCCGAAAAGTTCCTGTTTTAAATCAATAGTCTGAAAGGTCTGAAAATAGGAACTTGGCACAAAAGACTGACCATCGATTTTTGTTTCTTCAAAATTTTGTCCATCCTGAGTAACAACCCTGAAAAATGACAAAAAATCATCGCAAGACTTTCTTTGTCTTCTATCAACTGTAAGATATGCCATTTGTCCTTTAGGCAAAGAAGCGATTAAAGAACTATCGAAATAAGCACAAAAATCCTTATCGCGATAACACGACAACATAAAATCGAAATCATTTGCATATTCATCTTCTTCGACAGAATAGATAGCCACGATATAGCGTCTACCTTTACGGTAGCATTTTATCCAGCAATCTCTGTATTCAAAGGCACTTAGCACTGTTTTCTCATCGTCAATGTCTTTCAGAACAAAAACAGCATCAGGCTTTTTCAGCCCGAATAAATTAAGAAAAAAATCGAACATTTATTTTGTTTTTACAAATTACACTTAAATAACTGCAAAATTATCATTTTTCATCTTTCTGACAAAATATAATCTTTTCAGTTTTTGCTGTCTTTTCCGAAGACCTCATGTTAAGAAAAAACAATCAAGGCCGAATTTCGCAGTTGAAATCCGACCTTGACGGTTTATATTCTTCAGTAATTTCTGCTATGATTGGCTGAATTTACTTTCTGTTCTGAGTTGATGCGCCAGTGTTGGCATCAGTCTTCTTTGCGCATTTCTTCTCGCCCTTGCAGCACTTTGCATCAGCCTTAGCGCACTTGTCACCAGCCTTGTCACACTTATTCTCGGCTTTGCAGCACTTGGCATCAGCCTTGTCGCAACACTTGGCATCTTTCTTTGCGCAACATTCAGTCTTAGCCTTGTCGCACTTTTTCTTACAGTCCTGAGCGTTTGCCGATGCCACGAACAGGGCAGCAGCCATGAACATAATTACGATTTTTTTCATTTTTGTTTGTGATTTAAAAATTATTGATATTTCAGACTCTATGGTACAGAGTCTACACGTATATGACACCTTACCTTAATTTTTGTGACATCAACAACGCAGTTTTTTTATTATTCACTCAAAATAATTCTAACTGCCGATAATCGCCAAGCAGATTGAACGTCATTCGGTGATAAGGGCTTGTGCCGTGCTCCTTTATGGCAAGGCGATGCGCCTTTGTTGGGTAGCCCTTGTTCTTCTTCCACTGATATACGGGATATTCGGCATCGAGAGCATTCATATAGTCGTCGCGGAAGGTCTTGGCAAGAATGCTTGCTGCGGCTATCGACAGATATTTGCCGTCACCCTTAACCACGGTCTTATACGGAAGGTCGCGATATGGCTTGAACTTGTTTCCGTCTACAATGACAGCCTCGGGGCGCAGTTTCAGTTGGTCGAGTGCGCGGTGCATTGCCAAAATGGACGAATTGAGGATGTTAATCTTGTCAATCTCCTCGGCGGTGACAATGCCTACAGCCCATGCCAAGGCATCGCGCACGATGTCCTCGCGCAAGGCATAGCGTTGTTTCTCGGTTAGTTGCTTACTGTCGTTCAGTCGCTCGTTTTTGTAGTCTGGCGGCAAGATTACGGCAGCGGCATAAACGCTTCCGGCAAGGCATCCGCGACCTGCTTCGTCGCAGCCAGCCTCAACAAGTCCTTCGTGCAAAAATGGCAACAGCATCAGAAGAAATTTTTTGTCCGGTTAATGGCAGCAACAAGCACATCTACTTCCTCTTTTGTATTGTAGAGTCCGAAGGATGCTCGGATTGTGCCCGAAATGCCAAGGCGAGTCATGAGCGGCTCGGCGCAATGATGTCCGGTGCGGACGGCAACTCCAAGTCGGTCGAGAAGCGTTCCCATATCAAGATGATGAATGTCGCCAACGAGAAACGAAATTACGGCATCTTTGTGCTCCGATGTTCCGAAAATGCGCATTCCATCAATCTCCTGCATCTTCTGCATGGCATATTTTGTGAGTTCCTGCTCGTGAGCCTCAATGTTGTCCATGCCGAGAGCCGACACATAGTCGAGCGCCTTGGCAAGTCCGGTAGAAGCCACATAGTCGGGCGTTCCAGCCTCGAACTTGAACGGCAGTTCGTTGAAGGTTGTCTTCTCGAACGATACGTTCTTAATCATCTCGCCACCGCCCATGTAAGGGGGCAACTTGTCGAGCCATTCTTCCTTTCCGTACAGAACGCCGATTCCCGTAGGACCGTATATCTTATGACCGCTGAAAGCGAAGAAATCGCAGTCGAGGTCTTGCATATCAACCTTGAAGTGAGGCGTACTCTGTGCTCCGTCGAGCAGCACGGGAACATCGTGGCTGTGCGCAATCTCAATCATCTTTTTTGCCGGATTCACCGTTCCAAGCACGTTTGAGACGTGTGCAAACGACACAATCTTGGTGCGCTCGCTGAAGAGTTTCTCGTATTCATCTAGAATGAGGTCGCCCTTGTCGTCGATTGGAATAACCTTTATCTTGATGCCCTTGCGAGCCTGAAGAAGTTGCCAGCTGACGATATTTGAGTGATGTTCCATCTCTGAAACGATGACCTCATCGCCCTCCTTCATGAAAGCATCGCCGAAGGTTGACACAACGAGGTTGATGCTCTCGGTTGTGCCGCGCGTGAAGATAATCTCTGCCACGCTCTTGGCGTTGATGAAGCGGCGCACAGTCTCGCGGCTCTGCTCGTGCAACTCGGTTGCCTGCTGCGACAGAAAATGAACGCCTCGGTGAACATTGGCATTTACCGAATAGTATTCTTCGGAGATGGCATCGACCACGCAACGCGGCTTCTGCGTTGTTGCGCCGTTGTCGAGATAAACCAGAGGCTTGCCGTAAACCTGTCGGCTAAGAATCGGAAAATCGGCACGTACCTTGTCTATGTTGTACATAATTCGTTTTGTCTTTTTTATTTGCAGCCTTTGCAGCCGCCACATTTGTTCAGTTCGCCGCGGAAACGCTTGTCTACGAGCATGTGCAGACGGTCGCGAAGCGGTTCGAGTCTTATCTGCTCAATAGCCTGACTACAGAAAGCGTTCTGCAACAATCGTCGTGCCTCGGCTTCGCTTATTCCTCGCTGACGCATATAGAAAAGTGCCATTTCATCGAGCTGGCCCACAGTTGAGCCGTGGCTGCACTTTACATCGTCGGCATAAATCTCGAGCATCGGCTGAGTGAACATCCGTGCTTCTTTCGAAACGCAGAGGTTGCTGTTTGTCTCCTGCGAAACGGTTTTCTGTGCATCTTTCCTTACCAGAATACGACCGGCAAACGCGCCAACCGCCTTGTCGTCGAGAACGTACTTGTAAAGTTGGTCGCTCTGGCAGTTTGGAACGTTGTGCGAGATGAGCGTGTTGTTGTCTATATGCTGACTGCTGTCGGCAATGGCGCATCCGTAAGAATGAACCTCTGCACCCTGACCGTTAAGGTTGAAATCAGCCATGTTGCGGGTGCTTCCGTTGTAGAGTGTTATCGAGTCGTGAAGCACGTTGCTATACGATTTCTGGTCGACATACAGATTGCTGAAACGCTTGTTCTTCTCGTGAGTCTCCTCAAGTTCGTAGATGTCGAGCGAACTGTTCTCGCCAGCAAAGACCTCGACAACCTGAGTAGTGAGGAAGTTGCGGTCGTCGGCAGCATGGTCGCAGAAAAGAATTCGAGCCTGAGCACTCTCTTCGAGAACGATGAGGACGCGGCGGTTTGCCATGAAATCGACATCGGCACGAAGGATGTTCACAATCTGAAGCGTCTTGTCGAGAACCACGTTCTTTGGAACGTAGACGAACAATCCGTCTTGCGCAAGCATCGTGTTCAGGGCAGTTACCGAATCGTTTGTGTCGGCAAGTTTGCCGTAATACTTTGCCACGAGTTCGGGATGCTGCTTGCTCGCCTCGCGCAACGAACCAACAATCACGCCGTCGGGAAGCCCGGCCTTAGGCATCGCCTTTGTGTAGAACTCATCGTTTACGACGAAGTAGAGCAGCGTGCTCATATTGGGCACGTCGCACTTGAACACATCGGCAGGATTAACCGGAATGTTCAGTCGCTTGATGTTCAGTCCGTAGTCGGGCTTGAAAGCCTCGGGAACATCGGTATATTTGTATCGCTCCACCTTCTGTGTAGGGAATCCGTTCTTGCTGAACTTCTCGAAGGCTTCGGCACGCAATGCGTTCATCACCTCGGAGCTGTGCTCGGCAATCAGTCCGCTACATTCCTGAAAGAGGTCGATATATTGTTTTTCGCTATTCAATTTCTCCATAATCTAATAGATATTAAATTACAGACCAGCCTCAGCCTTTATCCAGTCGAAGCCCTTTTCGTCGATTTCGAGTGCCAATTCAGGACCGCCGGTCTTTACAATCTGACCGCCGATAAGAACATGAATGATGTCTGGTTTCAGATAATCGAGCAGACGCTGATAGTGAGTGATTACGAGCGCGCTTGTCTGAGGCGTGCGCAACTTGTTGAAGCCTTCGGCAACGATGCGAAGGGCATCCACGTCAAGACCAGAATCGGTCTCGTCGAGAATGGCAAATGTCGGTTCGAGCATAGCCATCTGGAAAATCTCGTTACGCTTCTTCTCGCCACCGCTGAAGCCTTCGTTTACCGAACGGTTGGCAAGCTTGCTGTCGAGTTCGACGATGGCGCGCTTCTCGCGCATCAATTTTAGGAATGCGCTTGCTGAGAGTGGTTCCTCGCCTTTGTACTTGCGCTTCTCGTTTACGGCGGCACGCATGAAGTTTACCATCGACACGCCCGGAATCTCTATCGGTGTCTGGAACGACATGAACAGTCCTGCGTGCGAACGCTCCTCGGGCTTCATCTTAAGCAAGTCCTGACCATTGTATATTGCCTCGCCTTGCGTTACCTCGTATGCCGGATGTCCCACAAGAACATTGCTGAGCGTGCTCTTTCCTGCGCCGTTCTGCCCCATCAGCGCATGAACCTCTCCGTCCTTAATCGTAAGATTTATCCCCTTCAATATCTCTTTGCCATTTATGCTGGCATGCAAATCTTTAATCTCTAACATAATCGTGTATAATTATGATGTTTAACCAACCGTACCCTCGAGTGATACGCTTAATAGTTTCTGAGCCTCAACGGCAAACTCCATCGGCAGTTTGTTGAGCACTTCCTTGGCATAGCCGTTTACAATCAGTCCGACGGCATCTTCGGTAGAGATGCCTCGCTGGTTGCAGTAGAACAACTGGTCTTCGCTGATTTTCGAGGTGGTTGCCTCGTGCTCAACAATGGCCGTGTTGTTGTGAATATCCATATACGGGAATGTATGTGCACCACATTCGCTGCCAAGCAGCAGAGAGTCGCACGAACTGTAGTTGCGCGCTCCGTCGGCATTTGTGCCAACCTTCACCAGTCCGCGGTAAGAGTTCTGACTCTTTCCTGCCGAGATTCCCTTGCTTATGATGGTACTCTTTGTATTCTTGCCAATATGAATCATCTTTGTGCCGGTATCAGCCTGCTGATAGTTGTTTGTTACCGCCACACTATAAAACTCAGCCTGAGAGTTGTCGCCCTGAAGCACGCAGCTTGGATACTTCCATGTGATGGCCGAGCCTGTCTCTACCTGAGTCCACGAAAGTTTGCTGTTTGCTCCGCGAAGATGTCCGCGCTTTGTTACGAGATTCAGCACGCCGCCCTTGCCGTTCTCATCGCCCGGATACCAGTTCTGAACGGTGCTGTACTTGACCTCGGCATTCTCGTTTACAACAATCTCTACAATAGCAGCATGAAGCTGGTTCTCGTCGCGCATCGGAGCGGTACAGCCTTCGAGATAAGAAACATAGGCATCATCGTCGCAGACAATGAGTGTGCGTTCAAACTGACCAGTCTCGCGTGCATTGATGCGGAAATATGTCGATAGTTCCATCGGACAGCGAACGCCTTTCGGAATGTAGACGAAAGAACCATCGCTGAACACCGCGCTGTTAAGGGCTGCAAAATAATTGTCGCGATAAGGAACGACGCTTCCAAGATATTGCTTCACCAAATCGGGATGCTCGCGTATAGCCTCGCTTATCGAACAGAAAATTATACCCTTCTCAAGAAGCGTTTCCTTAAATGTTGTCTTAACGCTGACCGAGTCCATAACCGCATCTACGGCTGTTCCGGCAAGAGCCAGACGCTCCTCGAGCGGAATACCTAGTTTGTCGAATGTCTTCATCAACTCGGGGTCTATCTCATCGGTTGTCTTTGGTCCGCTGTTATCCTTCTTCTTTGTAGGGTCAGCATAGTAAGAGATTGCCTGATAGTCAATTTCCGGCATATCAAGATGTCCCCACTCGGGCTGCTCAAGCGTGAGCCAGTGGCGGAAAGCGCGCAATCTGAATTCGAGCATCCACTCGGGCTCATTCTTCTTTGCTGAAATCAGACGGACCACATCCTCATTCAGACCCTTTTCAATAATTTCGGTCTGCACATCAGTTGTAAAGCCAAACTCGTACTTCTGACTTGCAACCTTCTTTACAAACTCATTCTTCTCTTCCATTATTTTATAATAGAGTTAAAATAACTTATTCTTTCTCAACTGTTTGCTGATTGTTTCCATCGGCTGGTTCTGCATCGTTCTCCGAACTTGTTATGTTGTCTGGAACGATAACGCTTATGAAACTCTTGACCGGATAGTAAAGATAAGATTCCTGCTTTGCATCGTCGCTGTACAGTTTAACGAAACGGGTGCAGAAATCTAGCACGTTAACCACGGCACTCAGAAGCAACAGATACTTAAAGATGCCGACTGCCGCACCGAGCATTGAATTCAGTCCGCCAAGATGCAGCTTCTTCATCGTGCGACTCATAAAGTTGGCTACGAAGCCAAGCACCATCGGCACAACAAACCAGATGAACACAAAAGCCATTACATGAGCACCTGTCACCGACGAGCCAAGACGCGGAGCAAGATAGTCGCCCACAACGGCATAGAGCGAGCCTGCAAACAACAGTCCGATAATGAATCCGGACATTGATATTATCTCGCGGAAAAATCCTGAACACCAACCTTTAAACGCCCCTATAAACAAAACCGTGAGCAAACAGATATCTATGAATCCCATATAATAGAAAGAATTTCTGAGTGCCCCGTACAGAAAAACAATTCCGTACAGAAACACCCAGAAAATATTTTAGCCTTGATAATTAAAGTTTCTGCTTAACCTCTATTTCCTCGAATGTCTCAATGTTATCGCCTTCTTGAATATCGTTGTATCCAACCAAACTGATACCGCACTCGAAGTTAGTAGAGACTTCCTTGACATCGTCCTTGAAACGCTTCAGGGCATTGATTTCGCCCGTAAAGATTACGATGCCATCGCGGATAAGGCGTGCCTTGTTAGAACGTGCAACCTTACCGTCAACAACGTATGCACCGGCAACAGTACCGACTTTGCTGATGTGGTAAACCTGACGAACCTCGAGCAAACCTGTAACCTGCTCGCGTACTTCCTTCTCAAGCATTCCTTCCATAGCCGACTTAACCTCCTCGATTGCATCGTAGATGACTGAGTATGTACGGATGTTCACGCCCTGCTGCTCAGCCAACTTGCGTGCTGCTCCCGAAGGACGAACCTGGAATCCGATGATTACAGCCTGAGATGATGCTGCGAATGTTACATCGTTCTCCGAAATCTGACCTACTCCCTTTGATACAATGTTTACCTGAACCTTCTCGGTAGAAAGTTTGATGAACATATCGCTCAAAGCCTCGACAGAACCGTCAACATCACCCTTGACGATGAGGTTCATCTCGTGGAACTCACCAAGAGCACGACGGCGTGCAATCTCCTCGAGGGTAAGCATACCTGTTGTACGCAATCCCTGCTCGCGCTGCAACTGCTCGCGCTTGTTGGCAAGTTCGCGTGCCTCCTGCTCGCTTTCCATCACATGGAATGTATCGCCGGCTGTCGGAGCACCGTTAAGACCAAGAATGATTGCAGGAACTGCAGGTCCTGCCTCGTTGATGCGTGAGTTACGCTCGTTGAACATAGCCTTAACACGACCGAAACTTGTTCCGGCAAGAACGATATCGCCCTGCTTCAAAGTTCCGTTTGATACGAGGACTGTTGATACATATCCACGACCCTTGTCAAGAGCCGATTCGATGACCGTACCTGTTGCCTTGCGGTTAGGGTTAGCCTTTAGGTCGAGCATCTCTGCCTCAAGAAGCACCTTCTCCATCAGTTCCTTTACACCGATACCCTTCTTGGCACTGATGTCCTGACTCTGATACTTACCGCCCCACTCCTCTACGAGGAAGTTCATGTTGGCAAGGTCTTCCTTTATCTTGTCGGGATTTGCTCCCGGCTTATCAATCTTGTTGATGGCAAATACCATTGGCACGTTTGCGGCAGTTGCATGGGCAATAGCCTCGCGTGTTGTTGGCATTATCGAGTCGTCGGCTGCGATGATGATAATTGCAACGTCGGTAGCCTGAGCACCGCGTGCACGCATCGCTGTAAATGCCTCGTGTCCCGGAGTATCAAGGAATGTAATGTGACGACCGTCCTCAAGAAGCACATTGTATGCACCGATGTGCTGTGTGATTCCGCCGGCCTCGCCTGCAATTACGTTACTCTTGCGGATGTAGTCGAGCAACGATGTCTTACCATGGTCAACGTGACCCATCACCGTTACTACCGGAGCACGTGGAACGAGGTCTTCCTCTCTGTCCTCTTCTTCCTTAACAGCCTCGGCAACCTCGGCACTTACGAACTCGGTTGTGAAGCCAAACTCCTCGGCAACAAGATTGATGGTCTCGGCATCAAGACGCTGGTTGATAGAAACCATGATTCCGACGCTCATACATGTACCGATTACCTTTGTAACAGGCACGTCCATCATTGTAGCAAGCTCGTTGGCTGTCACAAATTCGGTAAGCTTCAGAATCTTGCTTTCTGCTGCCTCCTCGTTCAGACGCTCCTCCATTTCGGCACGAGCGTTCTCGCGCTTGTCCTTGCGGTACTTGGCGCTCTTGTTACCCTTGTTCTTGTTTGTAAGGCGTGCAAGAGTCTCCTTTACCTGCTTTGCTACATCTTCGTCAGAAACTTCCTGCTTAACAGGAGCATTTTTCTTCTTGTTATGCTTTCCGTTTCCGTTGTTGTTATTACTGTTGTTATTATTCTTGTTCTTGTTGCCATTCTTGCCATTGGCTCCGTTGTTCTGCTGTGCAACTGCGTTTATGTCAACACGCTCAACGCCAATGCGATTGCGTTTTTTCTTCTTGCCATCGCCGTTGCCCTGAACACCGCCGCCGTTTTGGCGCATCTTGTCCTCACGCTCCTTCTTGCGTTCCTCCTTGCTCTTCTTCTTAGGACGGGTTGTCTGGTTGATTGAGCTAAGGTCGATTTTATCAACAACCTTCAGACCGCTTGTCGGAGCTGCCGATGTGTACAGACGGAACACTTCCTCTGACTGGTCTTCGCCGTCTTTCTTCTCCTCGGCTGGCTTAACCTCGGCGACATGAACTGCGGCTGGCTTTTCAGTCTTCTCCTCTTTTGGAGCCTCAACAGCTACAGCCTTTGGAGCAGCTTCAGGCTTCTTTGGTTCTGCCTTTGGTGCAGGAGCAGCTTTCTCAGCCTTCTTCTCAGCCGGAGCCTCTGCCTTCTTTGGCTCGGCAGGCTTTGCCTTCTTATTCAGAGCATCAAGATCTATCTTGTCAACAATCTTGATAGATGAAACATTCTTAACCTCTGCCTTTTCTGGCTTTTCAGCCTTCTTAGGCTCTTCTTTCTTAGGTGAGTTTTCTCCGTAGCCTTCGATAGCCACGGATGTCTGCTTGTTTGCCTTATTACTCTTGTTGTGTCCTTGTGCAATCTTCTCGTCGGCAGCCTCACGAAGCGCCTTGTCTTTGCTGAATGCAGAAACAAGAATGTCGTGCTGCTCGTCGGAGATTTGAGTATTCGGGTTAGCCTCGATGGTCACGCCCTTCTTTGCCAGATGGTCGACCAACGTTGATATACCCACACCCAATTCTTTTGCTACTTTATTTAGTCTTACTGCCATATATTACTTCTTCTCTAATTCTGTTTTTAATACCTCTAATACGTGATCCACTGTCTCCTCCTCAAGGTCGGCTTTCTCAACCAACATATCTCTTGGAGCCTCGATTACAGAAACGGCTGTCTCAAGACCGATGTTCTTGATGGCATCGATAACCCACTGGTCGATCTCGTCAGAGAACTCATCGAGCTTGACATCGTCTGAACTTTCGTTGCCGAGTTCGCGGAACACATCAATTGTATACTCAGTAAGGCTGCATGCCAACTTGATGTTGACACCGTTCTTACCGATTGCCAAAGAGACCTCTTCTGGACGCAAGTAAACATCTGCCTTCTTCTCCTCAACATTCAGGTTGATAGAAGAGATTTCTGCTGGCGACAACGCACGCTCAATGAACAAGCGTGGGTCAGAGGTATAACAAATAACATCAATATTCTCGTTGCGAAGTTCGCGGACAATTCCGTGGATACGTGAGCCCTTTACACCAACGCACGCGCCGATTGGGTCGATGCGTTCATCGTAGCTCTCAACAGCAACCTTTGCACGCTCGCCCGGCATACGCGCAATCTTCTTGATTGTAATCAAGCCCTCGCCAATTTCAGGCACTTCCATCTCGAGCAAGCGTTCCAAGAACAATGGAGATGTACGGCTAAGAATAATCTTCGGATTGTTGTTTGGATTGTCAACACGCGCTACAACGGCTCTTACGGTCTCGCCCTTACGGTAGAAGTCGCCCGGAATCTGCTCTGTCTTAGGCAGCAGAAGTTCATTACCCTCGTCGTCGAGAAGCAATGTGTCTTTTTTCCAAATCTGATAAACCTCGGCACTTACAATCTTGCCGACCTGGTCTTTGTACTTGTTGAACAGACTGTCGTGCTCAAGTTCAAGGATCTTAGACGCAAGGGTCTGGCGAAGGTTAAGAATTGCACGGCGACCGAAATCTGCAAAGTTAACCTCGTCTGTCACGTCCTCACCAATCTCGAAAGAAGGGTCAATCTTGTGTGCCTCTGTCAGCGAGATTTCAACATTAGGATTTGTAAGCTGGTCGTCGGCAACGACCTGACGGTTTCTGTATATCTCAAAATCGCCCTTGTCAGGGTTCACAATAACATCGTAGTTCTCATCAGAACCGAACATCTTGGCAATAACGCTACGGAAGCTCTCCTCAAGGACGCTCACCATTGTGGTTCTGTCGATATTCTTTGTCTCCTTAAAATCTGCAAATGTATCAATCAAACTGATTGTCTCTACTTTCTTAGCCATACTATTACTTGAAACTAATTAGATATTTTGTATATTTTATATTATCGTATGTAAATGTCTCGTCGATATCAACGAGCTTAGGGCGTTTTGCGCCCTCTTCCTTTACCTTTGTAGGCACGGAAACAACAAACTGGCTGTCGTTGGCATCCTTTAGCACACCCACCAGTTTCTTTCCCTCCTTGGTCAGGACTTCGACCTCCTTACCAACATGGTTTATGTATTGCTGAACGACCTTGAACGGCTGTCCTATACCAGCAGAACCGACTTCAAGTTCGTAGTCTTCAGCATCGCGGTCCATGCGCGATTCGATAAAACGGCTCAACTCCACGCAATCTTCAATCCATACGCCTTCGGCATGGTCAATTTCAACAACCACCTTGTTGTTTGCATCAACCATCACGTCTACAAGGAAATACTCTTTGTCTTCGAGCCACTCCTCTACCAAATTTCTAACAATGTTCTTATCTATCATCTAACAACTTTTAAAAAACAAATGAGAGACTTAATCAAGCCCCTCATTTCATCGTCGTTGCAAAATTACACTTTTATCTGCTAACTGACAAATTTTTACATGTTTTTTTCAAAAAAATGCCCACCAGCATAAAAAAGCAGAAGCACCGCATTGTTTGCAGTGCTTCCGATATGCTTTTTCTAACAGATTTTCTAACAGAAAAGCATTAGTTTCCTTTCGCTGAATTTACATGGTCAATAAGTTCACCATCTAACTGAATATTTTGTATCCAATCACCAATCTGAATGCTTCCAACTCTGAACTTTGCACCAGCCTCCTGAGTGTTTGACTCAACCAAATTCAAGATAACATCATACTCATCAGTATAGTCAAGATATTCCTGAACAGTAGAAGTACTTGTCACCCCACTGTAAATCTTGGCAAATGCCATATCTGCAAGATACCGTGCAATAGGAAGATCACATATTGTGTTGTCATCTTTGTCTCTGATAACTAAACGTGTGCTTGTATCGCCATCCATAAGACGCAAAGTATTCAAAGCAACACTATTGATAACATAATTCTGAGCGTTTCCATTTATATCTACATCTTCCACAATGTCCGGAGCCGCACTTTTTAATTGCAGATACTTGAATCTGCTTCCTGTAGGGATGATATTATTCTCTATATCATATACACGGTTATCTGACAAAATGGCAAATGTAAATTCTGACATATTCTCATCACTACCAGTCTGAACGCCGCTAACGCTTGTGTTTGATGTAGCATATCGACAGACAACAGCAATAACTTTCTTATTGCTGATAAGATCCATATCAACATTTGTTATTGCATGGTCGGTAACCGGAACGCTGGCCACCTTACCGTATCCCATAGGTAGCAAAGCATCAGCAGCATTAACTGCTTCATCACCCAAGTACGAACATACAAAGTCGCTCTTTGTACTTGTGCCTGCAACTGTTCCACTATAATCGTACATGCTACCGCCAGTCCAACAATATATCGAATAGTTTCCTGCTCCTGTAGGAATCGTAACCTGATAGTTTGAACCTAACAAGTCCGCCTGTTTATACATATGAACAAGCGTATTGTTAGAATCGTAGATAAAGAACGTTGCGTCGTTTGCGTAGTCGTATCCGCTCTTAGGATTATATGGAGTTCCGTTTACCGTTGGAGTAAGAGTAAGCGGAATACCCACCAAATTTACTCTCACACCTGTAGGACAGTCATCCAAGTCATCATAAATCAAGTCTGAACATGATGACAAGCCAAGAAGGCTAAAACCGATCAGTATTAAACTCTTAAGTCTTTTCATATCTTATCTTCTTGCTTTTGCTGAATATATATCTACTGAGCCCTGCTCGTTTCTTATCCATGGGAACACCTGAATAGTGACATCGATAAGAAGGTTGCGCCCCTTATCTGGGTCACCCTCAATTATTGAACTACTTGCAGTTGGTGCACCAAGACCCTTAACATTCTCTATACCTACATAATATGCAGTATTACGAACGATACAGAACTCCATATTGTTCATCTTAACCGGGTCGCCGGCTGTGATTTCTCTAATCCAGTAAACATAGTAGCAAATACCACCTTTGTAGATGGTAGTCTTGGCTGTTATGTCCTGACCAGTATTCTTCAATGCTGGAATCTTTTCCAATGTCTCCTTACTGTCAGCAAAATAGCCATCGCAATAGTACAAATCCTGACCTGCTGCATAAGCGCCAAGAACTGCGTTGCCACCGTTCTGAACGAAATAGCGTTCAGCGTCTGGCGTCAGCGATGCCTTGAATACCACACCTGTACTTACATGCTGCTGCTGCATCTGGCGTGGCATTGTATTCTCAAGCGGATAGTCGATTACACACTGTCCATCCACAGTCGAGATGAGTTTTGCAAACTCATCAGGAGTAGCATCGAGTTCGTTAAACTTAGAGCCACTAAAGAATGTAACCTTATCTACATTGTTATACTTGTCTTCGAATGTAGGGTCGAGAACAAAGAAACCTATAGTAGAATAATAGTCACTTGCGTCATACAAGCCCAATGCGCCAAAGCCTACATTCGACAAAGTTCCTGTCTGGCCGTCTGAACTTTCGAATGTTCCAACATGGCGGAACAGATATGAGCTGTTACGTTTTCCGCAGATTCGCGCCTCGTTCAAGGTAACATCAGCCAAGTGGTATGTTGTTGTACCCTCAGCAATCGTAACAGGATATACGTTCTCTGGCTTCTTGCACTGATATACCACCTTTGCGACGCCACGCTCAACAATAAAACTAACGGTAAGTGAGTCTGAACCGTTAAGCAGACGGCCGTCTACATACAAACGGTCGGCATCGCCGGTGATAGTTACCTGATTATCATCACTACGGCGTGACGCCATAGGAAGTCCGTTAGGTGTAATCTTGCGGTTTGCAAAGTCGTAGTAAGACGGAGTTGAGTATGTTACGATAGCATCGCGGAAATCCTTCTCAGTCATTCCGTCCCATGCCTTGAAATCGGTATTATTTATAAGGGCATAGAAATGATATCGTCCCTTCTCATAGTTTTCGTCGGTAACATACGGAATTGGATAATACTTGCTTCCGTTTGTCTTATCATAAGCAATGGTCATCTCATTGTACTTGCCCGAAAAATCGTTCGCCTCATTTACAGGGAAGTAGAAAATACGCACATTATTGATATCCGACTCACCTTCCAAGACATTATTGTCAGGCACATAGTTAACATCCGACTCACGAGTAATCTTTGACTGCAAGCCGCCTTCCTCTCTCTCTACTTGGAAAGCAAACTTAACGACAGCAGTCTTTTCTGAGCCATCTTCAGGGGTTATATTTCTTATTGCCTCATCGTTGGTGCATGCAGCCATGAGTAGCACGGCTGCAGACATTCCAACAAATCCACTATATCTAAAATCTATCATAGTCAATGTATTTTTAATAAATTACTGACCCATTGTACGCAAGTTGTTCAAGTTCTGAAGAGCATTGTCCTCGCCTGCATCAACCGCCTTCTGCAACCAAATTTCGGCATTTGTATAGTCGCCCTTCATCATGTAGCAGACGCCTATATCGTTCCAAGAACGTTCATCCTTGCTGACTGTGTGCAACAATGACAAGGCTGCATCCCACTCGCGGTTAGCCATCTTGTCGAGAGCCTGCGAGATAACTGGAGCAACGAAGTCTTCACCTTCAGAATACCATACGTTGATGTAACAAGCATCACGCAACTGTGGATACAACTGCTCCAACATACCGATATATGTTCGTCCGTTTGCGATGCTCATCAAATGTGAGTTACGCTGGTTTTCAGGAACCTCGTGCATGATTCGGAGTACCTCTTCCTTGTAGTTCATGTCGCTCTTGGCAACCAAGTCCTCAAGTCCCTGCCAGTCGATACCACCAGCCACAATCTCGATTGAGTCGGCAGAGATATTGTACTGTTCGCTGATGTACTGCTTCAAAGCATTTGCACGGTCGCCAGACAACTGCATGTTAAAGTCGAGCTCACCTTCTGGAGATGCGTAACCAGAGATTGTGATTCCGCTAATCTGTGTACGTGGGTTAGCACGAAGCAACTCGATGGCCTCCTTAATCTTGGTAAGAGTCTCGCGGTTGGTTGAGAAGTCAGGCTCGATGTTACTCTGACTAACATGGAAACGAACGCTTACGCCACGGTCGCCATTGTCGTTACGCTGGCTGTTTGGACGTATAAATGGATATGCAGTCTGAACAGCATCACTAAGAGCACCACGGTTTGGCACACCATTATAGATAGGCTTGAATGGAAGGTCTACGCGAACCTCGCCAATCATCTGCGGCTCCAAATCGTATGTATTACAGCAGTTCTTCATCTCTATATCCAAACGCAGCGAAAGCTTACCGCCCATCCACTCCTCGTATGGGAGAGCCGAACTGTAAACCATTGTAGAACCGTTGTTCAGATACTTTGCATGAATTGTATTTCCGCTTACGGTACGCTTCTGTGCATTTCGTTTTGCCATCTTTCTGCCTTCTACTACGAATGCAACGAAGTCTACACCGTGTGATTCATTATACAAATGTGGAGTAACTACGAGCATATTACTCTCGGAAGTAGCGTAGTCGGGAACTGTAACGATGAAGTTCACCAACACGTAATTTCCGTCGTGAATAATGCTGAAATTACTTATAAGAAAGTCTTCTGCGCGACTTACGACGCTCATCAACAGGCATAATGCCAACAAAGTTAATTTCTTCATAGTCGCCATATATTACTTAATAACATAAATAAGGTTAATAGCAATCTTTGTCGGAGAGAAGAATGTTTTCTTTCCTTCCTTAATAAAGTCGCCACATTCAGGACAATCGAACATCTTGTAGTTGGCATGAATGATGCCGAGACCTATTTCGGCCTCTATATTGAAACGTTTGTTAATGATCCAAGAACGTCCTACGCTTGCACCGCCAAGAATAGCCGTACCTTCGTAACGCTTGGTACAAGATCCGTCGACCATAAAGATTGGCACTCGACTGAAATTATACATTCCATAGCCACCATGTACGCCGACAAACCACCCGTAAAATCTCTCACAAAACCAGTAGCGACCTTCAAGCGCTCCTGCCATGTGTCTCCACTTTAGATTCTCTCTGAATGGCTCCCACACGTTCATACCGCCTTCAAGGTCAACGGTGATATGATCTGTGATACCGACTTCAGCGCCTATGTTCGGGCTCAAGGTCAACCAGTAAGGCAAGTTCGTTTTGACAGCTATGCGTGGAGCTGGCAAATCTTCAACTCCTGTTTGCGCGCCAACATTCTTAGCATTGGTAAGCAAAAGCAAAAGCATGACAAGTTTCAGAGTGGAACCTAATTTTTCACTTAAACTTTTACACATTTTCTATAGAATTATATGTATCTTCAAGCACTATATAAATAGGCTATTAAACAAAAATTTGTCAAATATAGTTACTTTCACGAAAATATGCAAAATAAAAATGTGAAATAAAGTGAAAATTTGGTTTTTTGCCTTTTTTTTTTGCTAATCGTCCCCTAACGCGTTATTTTTGCAGCAATTCGTAACGGAAAAACGTTTTTATGAAGTTATTTTTCTTTTTATTGTGTTTTTCGATAATCTGCAATACCGCACAAGCCGAATCCTTTCGCGGAAAATTGCCTGCGAACGTAAGCGATTCGACTGCAAAAGCCGACATCGCCGAGGACTTCACCTTCTATATCGGCAAAGAGAAGCACACCTTATATAATACGATAAAGGGAAACTCGGTGGTGATATTCTTCAACGTGGAGTGCGAGCATTGTATATCGCTTTTGAAAAAGATGACGAAAGGCAAGGCTAAGCCGCAGGACAAACGGTATGCCGATGCACCGATAATAATCATAAACATCGGCTTTGACGAGTCGAGCAAGGACTTTGCAAGGCTGAAGATTCCAGAAAACTGGATTGTCGGCCAGGAGAACTCGGGGCACTTAATGTTCAGCAAGTTCTACAATCTGAGGAAGTATCCATGCATCTTTCTGATAAACAAAGACAAAGAGATTGAAAGTCGCCACGGAGTGATAAGGTAAGCTTCAAATTCTAATTGACAATGGACAGTTGACAATTGAAATTTGAGAATTGGAAGTTGAAAGATCTTAATATCAATTCACGACAACAGGTAGTTGAGAATGTCGTTTCTTTTCAGAATCAATAATTGTCATTTGTCAATTACGAATTGTCAATTGTTTATGTTCTTTGAAGTAAGCCGACAACAAGGAGGTAGCAAAGGAATAGCAAGCCGAAAGGTACGAGGTAGATTCGGAGTAGACTCGGGATAACAAGCCGGAAGGTTTGGAGTAGCTACGGGGTAGCAACGGAGTAGGTACGGGGTAGCTACGGGGAAGGTTCGGACAAGCAAGCCAAAATAATTCACAATGGACAATTGACAATGAAAGTTGAAAAAATCTTTCAAAAATACATTGTCAATTGCAATTTTCGCCCTGGACATATAAGATAAAAAAAAAGAGAAGACTGAAGCGAACCAGTCTTCTCTCATTATTTTATGCGAAAGAATTATTATTCTTTGTCCTCACGACGTGGACGTGGGCGGCGCTCGCCTTCTGGACGCGGACCGCGGTTCTCGCGACGTGGACGCTCTGGACGCTCAACGTAATCAGCTGGCTTCTCGAGCAGAACTCTGTGGCTCAACTTGAACTTGCCAGTCTTCTGGTCGATGTCGATGAGTTTAACCTCAATCTCGTCACCTTCCTTGATTCCTGCCTGTTCTACTGTCTCAAGACGTCTCCAGTCTATTTCAGAGATGTGGAGCAAGCCATCCTTGCCCGGCATGAACTCAACGAAGCAGCCATAAGGCATTACGCTGCGAACAACACCCTTGTAAACCTCGCCAACCTCTGGAATTGCAACGATAGCCTTAATCTTAGCAAGAGCAGCCTCGATTGCGCTTTTGTCTGGAGCAGAGATAGAAACCTTACCTACACCATCAACCTCCTCGATTGTGATTACAGTACCAGTCTCTTCCTGCATGCTCTGGATAATCTTACCGCCAGGACCGATTACAGCACCTATGAAGTCCTTAGGTATTGTAATCATCTCGATGCGTGGTACATGTGGCTTAAGCTCAGCACGAGGCTCAGAGATTGTCTTCATCATCTCGCCCATGATGTGCTCGCGACCAGCCTTAGCCTGCATCAAAGCCTTCTCAAGAATCTCGTATGACAAACCGTCGCACTTGATATCCATCTGAGTTGCAGTAAGACCGTTCTTTGTACCAGTTGTCTTGAAGTCCATATCTCCCAAGTGATCCTCGTCGCCAAGGATATCAGAAAGGATTGCATACTTGTCCTCGCCCGGATTCTTGATAAGACCCATTGCAATACCCGCAACCGGATTCTTGATAGGCACACCGGCATCCATAAGTGCAAGAGTACCAGCACAAGTTGTTGCCATAGAAGAAGAACCGTTTGACTCAAGAATATCTGAAACTACACGAACTGTGTAAGGATAATCCTCAGGAATCTGTCCCTTGATACCACGCCATGCAAGATGACCGTGACCAATCTCGCGACGGCCTACGCCACGCTGTGCCTTAGCCTCGCCAGTTGAGAATGGAGGGAAGTTGTAGTGAAGAAGGAAACGCTGGTTGTAACGCTCCAAAGCACCGTCAACAAGTTTCTCGTCGAGTTTTGTACCAAGAGTACAAGTTGAGAGAGACTGAGTCTCGCCACGAGTGAAGATTGCAGATCCGTGAGGTCCAGGAAGTGGAGAAACCTCGCACCAGATTGGACGGATGTCGGTTGTATGACGACCATCGAGACGAGTACCCTCGTCGAGGATGCAACGACGCATAGCATCGCGCTCTACATCGTGATAGTAGCGGTCGATAAGAGCGTTCTTCTCTTCAAGTTCCTCAGCAGTCAAGTCTGCGTGAGCGGCAGCGTAAGCTTCCTTGTAGTCCTCGCGAATCTTCTCGAAAGCCTCTGCGCGTGCATGCTTCTCCAAAGCCTGCTTTGTTACGTCGTAGGCTGGCTGATAGCATACCTTCTGAACATCGGCACGCAAATCCTCGTCGTTTACCTCGTGGCAGTACTCGCGCTTAACATCTGTGCCGAGTTCCTTCATCAGTTCCTTCTGAAGTTGGCACTGTGGCTTGATGGCATCGTGAGCAGCCTTGAGCGCAGCAAGAAGATCTTGCTCAGAAACTTCCTTCATCTCGCCCTCAACCATCATGATGTTCTCCTCGGTAGCACCAACCATCAAATCCATATCAGCCTCTTTCAACTGCTCGAATGTTGGGTTGATGACGAACTCGCCGTTGATACGTGCTACACGAACCTCAGAAATTGGACCCTCGAAAGGTATATCAGAACAAGCAAGAGCGGCTGAAGCAGCAAAACCAGCAAGTGCATCTGGCATGTCTACACCGTCTGCTGAGAACAGAATCACATTAACATAAACCTCTGCGTGATAGTTTGAAGGGAAAAGCGGACGCAAAGCACGGTCAACCAAACGGCAAGTAAGGATTTCTTCGTCAGAAGCCTTACCTTCGCGCTTTGTAAAACCGCCCGGGAAACGGCCGTTAGCGGCATACTTCTCTCTATACTCTACCTGAAGAGGCATAAAATCAGTACCAGGTACTGCATCTTTTGCGGCACATACAGTGGCCAGGAGCATAGTGTTGCCCATGCGGAGCATCACAGAACCATCGGCTTGTTTTGCCAGTTTTCCAGTTTCAATGCTGATGGTTCTTCCATCAGGCAATGCAACTGTCTTTGTAATTACATTCATCTTAATATCTATTTGTATCTAAAAAAACGCGGTAAAGATAAAGATTTAAAACTGTATTCACACCTTATTTTTCACAAAAAGTTTAGATAAAAATAATTTTTATTTATTTTTGATGCCAAAAATGCGTTATAAATCAACGAAGGATTGTATCTTTGCAACTCATATTTATCAAAAAAGCATAAAAATCCATGAAGAAATATCTTTTTGCAATAGGAATGTCAGCACTTGCATTTACCGCGTGCGACAACTCTCCTAAATTTGTGGTCGAAGGAACCATAAGCAATGCTGCTGATTCAACTCTATATCTCGAGGCTGACGGTCTGAGCGGTATCGAGACTATAGACTCGGTTAAACTCGGCTCTAACGGAAACTTCAGTTTCAAGGGCGCGCCTTCAGATAATCCAGAGTTCTATCATATCCGTCTGGGAAACAACATCATAAGTTTCTGTGTCGATTCTACCGAGACAATCAAGATTAAGGCCGATGCCAAGCAGATGGCTGGCAACTACGAGATTGAGGGAAACAACGATGTTGCCGAGATAAAGGAAATAGCCCTCAAGCAACTGAAACTGAAGGAGAACATCATCAAACTGCAAGACAACAAGAACATTGCGCCCGGCATTGCCGAAGACAGCATAAAGGCGATGGTTGAATCGTTCAAGAACGATATAAAGTACAACTACATCTTCAAGGCACCGAACAAACCGGCTTCTTACTTTGCCCTGTTCCAAACTCTTGGCAACTATCTTTTGTTCGACCCAATGACAAACAAGGACGACATAAAGTGCTTCGCAGCCGTTGCAACAAGTTGGGACGCAGCCTATCCGGAGTCGGAAAGAACAAAGAACTTGCATAACATAGCCATCCGAGGCATGAACAATACCCGCGCTCCGCAGAGAAAGACGCTGGAGATTGACCCAAGCAAGGTTTCAGAGGCTGGATGCATAAACATCTCGCTGAAGGATGTAAACGGAAAGGTTCGCGACCTTACATCGCTTAAAGGTCAGACAGTATTGCTCGAATTTACCGTATTTGGTGCTCCGCAGTCGGCACAGCGCAACATGATGCTGCGCGAACTGTACAATAAGTACCACAGCAAAGGCTTCACAATCTATCAGGTTTCGCTCGACGAAGACGAGCACTTCTGGAAGACATCGGCCGACGCCCTGCCTTGGGTATGCGTAAGAGACGAAAGAGGACTGAGCAGCAGCTATGCAAACATCTACGGAGTTAGCACCGTGCCTTGCATCTTCCTCATAAACAAAGACAACGAAATAAAGATGCGCAACGAGCAGATTAAAGACCTCGACGCAGCAATACAGTCGCTGTTGTAAAACAAAGTTTTTTACCAAAAGATACCAAAGTTAAGAAAAAAACATTATCTTTGCAAACAAGATAGTTTTGGGATAAGGGGTTCCGGCATAATACAAACTGCCGGAATTCTTTTTCTTTTTGCGCCTGCCAGAAAACGCGCAAAACCAAATTGAAAAACAAACCAAAATTTTTAATAAATATGGCTTATATGACTCAAGAGGGCTACGACAAGATGGTAGCTCAACTTAAACACATGGAAGAAATAGAGCGTCCAGCGGCTTCAGCAGCCATTGCAGAAGCACGCGACAAGGGCGACTTGTCTGAAAACTCAGAATACGATGCTGCCAAAGAGGCACAGGGCATGCTCGAGATGCGCATCAGCAACCTCAAAGCCGTGCTCGCCGAGGCTAAGATTATAGACACAAGCAAACTGTCTACCGACAGCGTTCAGATTCTTTCTACCGTAGAGATGAAGAACACCAAGACAGGAATGAAGATGAAATACACCATCGTTTCGGAAAGCGAGGCCGACCTGAAGCATGGCAAGATTTCAATCAAGACTCCTATCGCTCAGGGATTGCTTAACAAGAAGGTTGGCGACATCGCCGAGATTACAATTCCGCAGGGCAAGATAAACCTTGAGATTACAAACATTTCTTTCGAGCAGTAACACTTAAAAACAATACGACTATGGCAACAATTTTCAGTAAGATAGTTGCAGGCGAGATTCCGAGCTACAAGGTGGCAGAAAACGATGAGTTCTATGCATTTCTCGACATCGCGCCTCTGGCAAAAGGTCATACGCTCGTTATCCCAAAGAGAGAGGTTGACTATATCTTCGACCTCGAGGACGATGAACTGGGACGTATGCACATCTTTGCAAAGCACGTTGCAAACGCCATTAAGGAGGCTTTCCCTTGCATTAAGGTTGGCGTTGCGGTGCTCGGCCTCGAAGTTCCTCACGCACACATTCATCTTGTGCCGATGAACAGCGAGAACGACATGAACTTCAAGAACCCAAAACTTGAACTCTCAGCCGATGAATTCAAGGAAATTGCAGCAAAGATTGCCAGCAAGATGAAGTAATCGACATCTTGATTTTTGAAGAGATAAAAAAAACAGACCGCACTTGAAAAATGCGGCCTGTTTCTTTTTTATATAGCAATATGCCTTATTTGTCCTTGAACAAATCCTTGATTCCACCGATTGAGCCCATCATTCCGGTAGCCTCGTATGGCAGGTAGACTGTCTTGTTGCCTTCCTTACCAGCAATCTGGTTAAGAGTCTCCATATACTTAAGGGCTACAAGATAGTTAATCGGGTTATTTGAATCGCCGATAGCCTGCTTAATCTTGTTGATAGCCTCGGCTTCAGCCTCAGCCTTGCGGATTGTTGCCTGAGCCTCACCCTCAGCCTCGAGTACAGCCTTCTGCTTGTTTGCCTCGGCACGGAGGATTGCAGCCTGCTTGTCGGCCTCAGCATTGTTAATCATAGAAGCCTTCTCACCTTCTGAACGGAGGATTGCACTCTGCTTCTCACCCTCGCTGTTAAGGATTTCGGCACGCTTGTTACGCTCTGCCTGCATCTGCTTCTCCATTGCGTTAAGAACGCTTGCTGGAGGAGTAATATCCTGAAGCTCTACGCGGTTTACCTTTATACCCCACTTGTCGGTTGCATCGTCGAGTACAGCACGAAGTTTTGTATTGATGGTGTCGCGAGAAGTCAAGGTTTCATCGAGTTCCAACTCACCGATGATGTTACGGAGCGTTGTCTGCGTAAGTTTCTCGATAGCGTTTGGCAGATTGTCAATCTCGTAAACCGCCTTGAAAGGGTCTACAATCTGGAAATACAGCAACGCGTTGATTTGCGTCTGAACGTTATCCTTTGTGATAACATTCTGCTTGTCGAAGTCGTAAACCTGCTCGCGCAAATCAATCACATCGGTATATCGATATGAATTGTGCTTCAGAACAACAAGTTCCTTTGGTTTGTCGATAAACGGTATAATGATGTTTATACCCGGATTGAGCGTTGCGTGATAGCGTCCAAGACGCTCAACAATCTTTGTCTCGCTCTGTGGGATAATCTTTATCGACTTCTGGACAACGATTATTACCAGAACGACAAGAACCCCTAAGAAAATAAGTAATGGATCCATAATTTAAATTGTTTTTACAGTTAATATTAAACTCTTCCTATCTAACACTTCAACCTTGCTGCCAACCGGAATATCTTCCGATTCCACCGACTCTGCCTTCCAGTCGTCGCCATCGATGGCAACCCTGCCATACTCGCCAGCCTTGATTGTCTGGCTCACTCTGCCAATACGGCCTATAATGGCATCGGCATTGCTCTTTGGAGCCTGCTTAGTCTTGAGAGTCTTGAGCAGAACAGGACGAATGAAAAACAACGCCAAAAGCGAAAAGATGGCAAAAACTGCTACCTGCGCGATGAATCCGCCGCCAAACAGAGGCACAAACGATGCAGCAAGCGCGCCAACGAACACGCAAAGCACATAGAGCGTTCCGGTCATCAATTCGGTAATGAGGAACAGCAGAGCTACCACGCCCCACGCTATTGCTGCCGAAGTAAATATATCACCCATAATTTTTAATATTTAGATTCTGTTTAAAACTTTCAAGAATGTCTTGTACGACGAGTCGAGATAATTCATCTCGTAAGGCTCGAGTTTGAGGGCATAAACGCCGTGCTGCTTCTCTACGTCGAAGTAACTTTGCAGAACGCTTGCCATGTTGAACGCCTTGTCGGTCTTGGTCTTTATAAGTTTCTTGATGCACGACACCACCACATCGCGCTCGGCATCGTTCTGTTTTAGATGCTTGAACATAGTGTAATATGCAATTTCCGTGCCACAAAGCAGACATTGGTTAAGCAAAGCCTCCTCGCTCTCTACATCCACCTCCGAAAAAAGTCTGTCAGCCTCGGTTTCATCGGCTATGAGCGGCAGAATCATCTTCACAAACTTCATTCTTACATCGAGCGGCTCTTCGTTAAGGAACTCAAAGACGGACTTTGCATTCTTGCTGGCAAGCGAGAATTTTCCGGAAGAGACAAGCCGCGCCGTGCTTCGGACTATGCAGACCATGAAAGCCTTGCAGCGGTATCTTACAAGCTGGTTGTAGACGAGCCAAAACCCGTCGTTGTCTTCCTCGGGCAGAATGACCTCGGCAATAAGGCTCTCGGCGTTTCGGAAATCCGTATTAGAGAGTTTCTTTAGCATTGAATACAACTGCGCCCAGTCTCTTGCCTGAATGCACCGGGTGAGACAGACTGCGAGAACTGGATTATAGTATTTTGTATTCATAATAGCAAAGATATGAAAAGTTTTTTACATTCCCGACGGTTTTCATCAGAATTTGAGATATGGCTCAAGCCGCTTTATGTCGGCTTCGGAAAACTGCTCCATGAAACCAAGTTGGCGAACGGACTTTATGTCTCCGCGCTTTCGGCGATACTCAACGATTGCCTTTGCCTGATAGAAATTGATGTATGGATGGCGCGTAAGTTTCTCTACTCCACCCGAATTTACGTCAATCTTCTTGACCGAATGGCTCGGCTTGACCTCGAACCATGCCAAAGCATCCGATGGAATCGACTTAATTTCGTTCAATTGCGATACCGAGACGAATCCGCCAAGTTGCTCGCGATAGCGCACTATTGCCTTTGCATATCCGCTTCCGATGCCGGGAACTTTCTTCAGCAAAGTTGTATCGGCAGCGTTGAGATCGACGATTGTGCCTTTGGCAAGTTTGGGCTGCGCAACGTAGAGCGGTTTGCTCGCCGTATCTTTTCGCCCGGTTCTATCGGCTGAAGGCTGAAGGGCAATCGAAATATACGGCTTGGCGCGATTGAACAACTCGGGCGTCATGCCGTAGACAGCAGACAGTTTTTCGGGAGTTCTGAACATGCCGCCTTTCCGACGGTAGGCAAGAATGTTATGAGCCACATACTTGGGAAAACCGAGTTGAAGCAATTCGATGGAATCGGCCGTATTTGGATCGAATGTATGCAAATTCAGAGCAACAGGTTCGTTGCGGACATATTCCTTGCGCTCATAGGCCGGGCGTTCAGCCCACTTTCGCGATTCGTGCGGCCGTTCGTTAAGCGATGCGATGAACGACTTTATCTCTTCGGTTGTCAGAGATGCCTTTTCGTCTTGCCCAGCACGATGAAAAGTGCAATACACCAGAACTACCGTCGCCACGCACAACGCCGCCGAAAGGAACACAAGTACGCGGCGGTCGGCCTTTGTAAGCAGAAAGAATTTATTTTTCACAAGTTTTAAGTTTTTTCATAGTTTAAATCACGTTTTCAGAGGTGTCCGAGCCGATTAAACCGGATTTTTCTTCAGCACTTCGGATTTCCAGTTGCAGAACGGATTTTTCATCAACTGGGAGTTGTAGAAACGTCTGTCGCCAGTAACTTCGATAGCGATGAAATCGGGTTTTTCGTACTTTTCATCAGCCGCCGACAGTTCTACCTCTGCCATTACCAGCCCCTCATTCTCGCCAAAGAACTCATCAACCTCGAAAGTATGGATTCCATCGGGCGATTTTACGAGATAGCGAATCTTGTCAATCATTCCCGGCTCGCACAGACGCATAAGTTCCCTGCCCTCGTCGAGCGTTATTTCCTTCTCGAACTCATAGCGGCCGATGCCGTCTTCCGACGGACCTTTGATTGTAAGATACGCCTTTTCATCGCGTATGCGCACTCTTACCGTACGCCCCTTTGCGCTACAGATATACCCCTGTACAATATGGCTTTTGGAGAAAGCCTGTTGTTTGTAGCCATCTCCAAAAACCAAAAATTTTCTTTCTATCTCGAGTCCCATAGACTTTAGTTGTTTGCAGAACCAGAGAATTCCATCAGATAAGCCTTGATGAAACCGTCTATTTTTCCGTCCATCACGCCGTTTACATCAGATGTCTGGAACTGCGTGCGATGGTCTTTCACGCGGCGGTCGTCGAATACGTAACTTCTGATTTGCGAGCCCCACTCGATTTTCTTTTTGCCAGCCTCAATCTCAGCCTGCTTTGCCATACGGCGCTTCATCTCGCGGTCGTACAACTGTGAGCGGAGCAATCGCATTGCGTTCTCGCGGTTTTCGAGCTGCTTACGGCTCTCGGTATTCTCGATAAGGATTTCTTCGGTTTCACCGGTATCTGGGTCGGTATACTGATAACGAAGGCGGACACCCGTCTCGACCTTGTTTACGTTCTGACCGCCGGCACCTCCCGAGCGGAACAAATCCCATGAAATCTTGCTTTTTTCAACATTTATCTCGATGCTATCGTCAACCAGAGGCGTTACGAACACGCTGGCGAACGATGTCATTCGCTTTCCCTGAGCGTTGTATGGCGATACACGGACCAAGCGATGAACGCCGTTCTCGCCCTTTAGATAGCCGTAGGCCGAGTCGCCTTCGATTTCCATCGTTACGGTCTTTATTCCAGCCTCATCGCCGTCCTGAAGGTTGCTGATGCGAACCTTGTAGTTGTTAGCCTCAGCCCAGCGCATATACATACGCATAAGCATCGAAGCCCAGTCCTGACTCTCGGTGCCGCCTGCACCCGAGTTGATTTTCAGAACGCAGTCCATTCCATCGGCTTCCTCACGAAGCATATTCTTCAGTTCGAGATTCTCGATTGCCTCTATTGCGTTGGCATAGGCCGTGTCTACCTCCTCCTCGGTAACGAGTTCGTCTTTGTAGAAATCGAAGTTTAACTGAAGTTCGTCGGCAAGAACCTTTACTTCCTTGTAGCCGTCAATCCACTTCTGCAAGTCTTTTACCTTCTTCATCTGCTCCTCGGCAGCCTTGGCATCGTCCCAGAAGCCGGGAGCCTGCGTGCGGAGTTGTTCCTCTTCAACCTGAATGAGTTTGTTCTCGATGTCGAGGTAACGGTTCAACGCCTCGGTTCTGTCCTGAACATCTTTTAACTGATCTGTTGTAATCATTTATCTACCTAATTGTTGTTTTCTGTTTATTCTGCGTACATCGCGTCGATTTCAGCCTGATAGTTCTTGTAAAGAACAGGGCGCTTAACCTTCAGGGTGTTTGTGAGTTCGCCCTTTGCCATAGAGAATGGTTCAGGCAGCAGGACGAACTTTTTAATCTGCTCGTAGTGGGCAAATTCCTGCTGAAGAGTATCGATTCTTTCCTTGAACATCTCGTTTACCTGCTTGTTCTTGCAGAGTTCGGCGATTGAGTTGTATGCGATGCCCTTGTTCTCGGCATATTCCTTCAGAGCGTCGTAGTTAGGAATAATCAAGGCCGAAGCGAACTTGCGCTGGTCGGCGATGATTGAAATCTGATCGATGTAGCGGTCTACCACAAACTTGCTCTCGAGCATCTGCGGAGCGATGTATTTTCCGTTTGAAGTCTTGAACAAATCCTTGATTCTATCGGTAAGATAAAGTTCGCCGTCCTTGATGTAGCCGGCATCTCCCGTGTGGAACCATCCGTCTTCGTCGATGGCAGCCTTTGTTGCTGCATCTTTCTTGTAATATCCCTTTGTTATGGTCTCGCCGCGAAGCAGAATCTCATCGTTCTCACCAATCTTGACTTCGAGATTATATATAGGACGACCGATGGAACCGATAGAAATCGGCTGTTTCAGCAAGTCGTTCGATACGGTTGCGGTACTCTCTGTAAGTCCGTAGCCAACCATCATGTTTATACCAACTGCGTGAATAAGTTCCTCGACCTTTGGAGGCACGGCAGCACCAGCCGTTGGGAAGAAGTTGGCATTCTCCAAGCCGAGAGTCTTCTTCAGAAGCGAGATTACGGTACTCTCGTAGAACTTGTATTTAAGTTTCAGGCCGAGCGGCGGAGTGAGTCCTTTCAGACGATACTCTACGTTGTACTTTCGTCCGCACTCAAGCGCATCGCTCAACAGTTTCTTCTGAACGCTCGACGAAGAGGCAATCTTGTCCATAACGCCGGCATAGACCTTCTCCCAGAATCGCGGAACGGCGCACATGCACGAAGGATGAACCTCCTGCATACTCTTCAGCACATCGACAGGACGCAGGTTTACAGCCAATGTGCAGCCCTGATGGATGCAGAGGTACGACCATGCGCGCTCGAACACGTGGGTGAACGGCAAGAAATTCAGGACTACATCGTTCTCGCTAAGTTCGGGAAGACCAACGATGTTGGCATCGAAGGCTGCATAATAGTTTGAGTAACGGAGGGTTACGCCCTTGCTCTCGCCCGTTGTTCCCGAAGTGTAGAGAATGTTTACGAGTTCTGAATCCTGAACGCCCTGCTTGCGCTCCTCAATCTCCTTGTCGAAAGCATCGGTTGCGGTTGCCAAGAATTCATCGAAATATATTGAAGTCGTATCCTGCGGATTCTTAACAACTTCGCGGCTGAAGATAATAAGTTTCTGAAGCGTAGGACACAGCGAATGTGAACGGAAAGCCGTGTCGTACTGCTGCTGCTCGCCTACAAACATAAAACGCACCTCGGCATCGTTCAGCATGTACTGAACCTGAGCCTCGGAACTTGTTGCATAGAACGGAATGGTAACCGCGCGGATGCCGTATGCTCCGAAATCGCAATAAAAGCACTCGGGCATATTCTGCGAGAAGACTGCAATGTTCTCCTGCACTCTCACACCCATTGCCATAAGTGCTCTTGACACAGCATTTACCTTTTCGGCAAACTGAATCCACGAAACATCCAGCCATTTTTCCTGACTGTAATCTCTGTACTTTAATGCTGTTCTGTTACCATACTTCTTAGCCTGTTCTTGAACCAAGATGTTTAAAGGCGTTATTTTATTTCTCATCTGTTTGTTTTTTATTCTTGCAAATATATTACTTTATTTGCAATAACATAAACAAAAAAACGCATTTTTTTGCATTGGCGGCGACTGCGGGCACAGTTGCCGGAGAATAGCAGGCAAATCGTGGCTTTTCGGGGCGAAAAAACAAAATCTCCAGCCGAATGTTTCACGACTGGAGATTTCAGAACTTGCAGTTATGCGTTTTGCGACAAACTGCTCATAACACGTACAACACTTATCTAACTATCATTATCTTATTTACAACCATTTCGTTCTGGCGGATTATGCTGAGTCCGCGACGCAAAGACTGGATTCGAAGCCGAAACGCCGAATGGGAGTTGTATATGTTGCTTCCTTCCACTCATTTTTGGCGGTTTTACCGCATTTCAGAGCGATGTTCCCGCCATTCATCCTGCAATAAAAGATTGCTTCGTGACGACTTCGGCATACGTCCAAGATGTTTGGATTGCGCTTCGCCACCGCCAACAGATTGGGCGCGCGCGAATAGATGGTTTCAGCAGAAACTAACGGTAAGAAACACGCCGTACTTGTGCACCACCGGAAACGGGTCTGCACAGACATAAGGTTTTATGTCGTCGGTTATAAGATTAATTATCTTCATGAGGGTCAGCCTTTTTCCACACATCAATATGAACGAGCCACAAAGGATGCTCCGAATCGATAGGTCTGCGCTCTTGCGCCTGAGCGGAATTATCGCCCGTAAAATTCTGGAAACAGGCAATAATCACAGTTAAAAGAAATAAGATTCTGTTTATCTTCATTGTTATGTATTAAGATTTCGTTTGGTCGATTACTGTACGGCAAAAGTAGTTGTTTTAGCCGTCCGTCGTCTATACTTTTACACTTATTTTACGAAATGTAACAAGCAACTACCAAAGGTGTATCACATATTAGTGTATTTTTGCTATTTTTGCATCGCTAAACAAAATAATATTTATGATTGCCGACACAAAGAAACTAACGCAAGAGGCTGTCGAACTGCTTCAGAATCTGATAAGAACCGAATCGATAAGCCGAAACGAGGACATCGCAGCCGACCTGCTGCAAAACTACATGCACAGCAAAAATCTGCCAACCCACCGCAGCGGAAACAACATCTGGACCATCGCGCCCGATTTTGACGAATCTCGCCAGACGATACTCCTTAACGCACACATCGACACCGTAAAGCCGTCAAGTTCGTACACCCGAAATCCGTTCGAGCCAACAATCGAAGACGACATTCTGTACGGACTGGGCAGCAACGACGACGGCGGCGGACTGGTTTCTCTGCTTCAGACCTTCAGAGTGCTGAAGGACCGAAAGCGCGATTACAATCTCGTCTACCTTGCATCGTGCGAGGAAGAAGTTTCGGGCAAAAACGGAATAGAAAGCGTTCTTCCGCTTCTTCCTAAAATTGATGTTGCCATAGTTGGCGAACCTACCGGAATGCAGCCTGCCGTTGCCGAAAAGGGTTTGATGGTGCTTGATGTTACCGCCACCGGAAAGGCCGGACATGCGGCGCGCAACGAAGGCGAAAATGCCATCTACAAAGCCCTCGGCTGGATTGAATGGTTCAGAGACTACCAGTTCGAGAAGGTTTCCGACCTTCTGGGCGCAAACAAAATGTCGGTAACGGTTATAAATGCCGGAACTCAGCACAATGTTGTGCCCGACAAATGCACGTTTGTAGTCGATGTACGCACCAACGAACTCTACTCTAACCAAGAGGTTTTCGACATAATAAAATCGCACGTTCCCGGAGCCGAATATCGCTCAACAAGACTGAATTCATCACGCATAAGCACCAGCCATCCGCTTATTCAGAAACTTGTTGGCATGGGCAAGAAGCCTTTCGGCTCGCCAACGCTCAGCGACCAAGCCCTGATGCGATTCCCGTCGTTCAAACTCGGTCCGGGCGAATCATCCCGTTCGCACACCGCCGATGAATTCATAAAGATAAGCGAGATTGAGGATGCCATAGGCACATATATCAGTCTGCTTAGCTGACCTTTTTTGTTCGGGATGCCTTCGGGATTCGTTCGGGACATGTGCAATTTCTTCCGACTCCGATGCGTATCTGGGGGCGTTTTTGCCTTTTTCGCATCGTTTTTGCTTGTTTTATGCCGGTAATTTGCGGTTCTTGTCCTATGCCAATTACAGTAAGTGGCTGGTAATAAGAATTTTACAATATAAGCGTTTCGGCGTTTCAGCGTTTCAGTTACCCCTTTGGTGGTTTCAAATTTCCGTCTTATAATATATAACTTATTTATTATTAATTAGTTATATACAATATATAAGGGTTTGTAATAAAAACACCCCCCCTGAAACGTTTGAAACGCTGAAACGTTGAAACGCCTGATGTAATTCGCAAGAAAATGTTTGGTATCTTGACGCAAGAAACAAAAACTAAAAGTTTGTTGTAAATAAAGAACATGAATATTGCGTTTTGAAAAACTTTTCTTATTTTTGCGACCAAAATATAGAAAGTAAGCCTAAAAAAAAACAGATGGAAAATATGGTGTGGTACATAGTATATCTCCTTTTTTGGTTAATGGCAAAGAAACCTGTATAGGAACTCCTGATGTATTATGGCATATACACACCATGTTAGATGTGCCGTTACCTAATGGAGAAATAGCACATTTGGGCTTATCTGCTCCATCTGATCGCGACTATTCTTATGAAAAAGATAATAATACAGGTTCAACCTTTGTTGTTGGACAAAGAGATCGAAGAGTTCAATATTATCACAATAATAAAAATACAATTAGTATGTCATGGAAAACATGGAAAAAATTAGCAGGTTTATAATTTGTGGATGCTTGTGGATTTTGTTTTTGTTGCTTCTGCAAAGTTGCAAGTCGCACGATTTCTTTCACCAAGTAGCCAAGAACAGTAAGTATACAAATAAGCTATACAAAAAATATTTAAAAACGTATGGAAATGCTTCTATGATAGACCCCGAAGGCACTTCCTCTGTACTATGGTATTATGATAAAAACAAGATACATATAACTGATATTAACAGAGCAAAAATAGCTTCAAAGAAAGAATATAATTGTAATTCTGATTCTGTAATAAACATTAGAAAATTTAAGCGAGGTTGTTATTCTGAATGTATAGATGCTGAAGGATTCAAATCTTCTTTTTATGATGTAAAAGAAGACTCTCTTTATGAGATATATGTTTGCTTGGATATTTGTGAATTAAAGTCAAAGGAAACAGATTGTCCAGTAATAAAGCAACTTCGTGAACATATCATAAAGTACAAGTTATGGGAAGTTGAGGTCGTAAGTGTAAAGTAATACATTTCTGTAAGATTAAACGTTTGTTTTTCCAAGGCATAGCCTTGCAAAATAAGCAACAGAGCGGAAAGATGAAATATACCTTTCCGCTCTGTTGTTTTTATTTCTTCTGCGAATGTTGCTGACGGTAAACCGACGGCGTTACCTCGAAATTCTGTCTGAACACTCGGCTGAAATAACTCATATCGTCAAAGCCGCAAGCAAGCGATACCTCGCCGATAGGCGTGTTCGTCTCAGAAAGAAGCCTGCATGCCTTCTGCAATCTCAACTGCAATATGTAAACCGACGCACTATAGCCCGTAATAGCCTTTATCCTTCGGTTAAGAGTAGATTTACTTGCACACAGCATCGGCGCGATAGTGTCGAGCACCAACTGCCCCTTTAGCATCTGCTTGTCAACAACCTCCTGAAGATTTTCCATAAACTTGGCATCTTCTTCCGAAACCACGCGTACGTTCTTCTCCTCCTCTGTTGTTGGGAACGGAGTTCCGTCGATTGGCGCATTCTCCTCGGCTGTTGTAGTCTGAACGTCGCTTCCAACGGTGTATGTTGGGGTTGATGTAGCAAGAGAAATCTGCAACTCCTTACGTCTCTTCTGCGTCTGCGAGATAAGGCGTGACACGATAGCCTGCAACTCATCGGCATTGAACGGCTTTGTAAGATATCCGTCGGCTCCAACTTCGAATCCGCGCACTCGGTCCTCGTCCGAACTGCGCGCCGAAACTATTACGATTGGAACGCCGCCAAGCATCTCAGACTGACGGATTACGCTACACAATTCGTAGCCGTCCATTCCCGGCATCATAAGGTCGGTAAGGATAAGGTCGGGCAACTCTTTCTCGAGTTTGTGCAGAGCCTCGTAGCCGTCGCAGGCGCGCACTACCCTGTAATGCAGATGAAGCAGAAGCGTTATATAGTCAGCCACATCATCGTTGTCCTCAACAATCATTACAAGCGGAAGGTCTGAGCCAGATGGTTCTGGCTGTGTCTTTGCCGCGGCAGCCTCGTTTTCCATGTTCAAGGCAGCCGCATCGATAACAGAACCGCTTACCGTATAGTTGTCTCCCACCGTCCAAGGCTTCGGCTCACTCTCGAGCGATGTCTGCTGCAATGGCAGGACTATGCGCATCGTTGTTCCCGATTCGCGATTGTAGGCGTCTACCGTTCCGCCCATAAACTCAACCATCTGGCGCACGAAAGGCAGTCCGATGCCCGTACTACCCTGCTTGCGTTGCGAGCCGCCCTGATAGAACAGTTCGAAGACGTGCGGCAAGTCGACATCTGGAATTCCGCTGCCGGTATCCGAAATCTCGAGAATCAGATTTGTTTCGTGACGCTCCATCGTGAGCGTTATCGAACCAAGTGCCGGCGTAAACTTGAACGAGTTTGAGAGCAGATTTCGGATAATTCGGTCGATATACTCTGGAACGAAATCCATTTCTATGCGGTCTTCGCTCGAAACGGTCTTGAGGTCGATGTGCTTCACCTTTGCATAGTCGGCATATCCAACAACAGCCATCTTTATGCACGAAATGATATCGCCGCGCCGCCACTCAACCTGACCATGACCAGCCATAAGTTTAGAGATGCTCAGGAGTTCGTTTACCAAGTCGAGCAGTTTGTCGCCCTGCTTCTTTATAGAGTCGAGATAATGATATCGCATTTTCTCGTCCAAATCGGGCGTTTTAAGTTGGTCGGCAAGACCAATCATAACCGTAAGCGGAGTTCTGAACTCATGTGTTATGTTGGTAAGGAACGTTGTTCGCATGCTGTCTACCGAGCGCAGAGCCTCCAAGCCCTTTGAACGCGCCTTCAGGGCATAACTCACGGCAAAGATAACAACAAGCATAACAAACACCAAGATGCCGCCAAGCCAGATGAACATCATGTGAAGTTCCTGCTTGCTCTCGTACACCAGACGCATAACCTCTATTTTCCTTTCGCTCTTCTCGTGCTCGTAGTTTATGCACACGTCTCTGATGTCCTCGTTTTCCTTGCGGTTCATAATGCTGTCGCGCATGGCATTTGCCAGTTTGTAGTATTCGAGCGCATGAACCGCATCGCCGTCCTTCTCTTTCAGCTTTGCCTTGAGCGTGTATGTCTCCTTCATCAGTTCGAAGGATTTAGTCATCTCGGAGAGTTCAAGACATCTGTCCGAAACGGCGTTCGCCTCGACCGAAGAGCCGTTCTCTACAAGCAGGTTTCCAAGCGACAGAAGCGGCTGTATGGTATGCCACACATCGCCAATGCCACGCATCATGTTTGCAGCCTTACGGTATTCTTCCATCGCCTCCTCATACTTCTTCTCTTTAGACAACAAATCGCCGAAATGGACATGGCAAAGCGATTGTCCACGAAGATTGTTAATCTCGACATTCATCTTCATGGACATTTCGAAGTACACCCTTGCCGAATCTATCTGATTGCGGTCCAAGAATACAGAACCGAGATTCGCATAGTTTATGGCGAGTCCGACATCGCTCTTCAGAACCTTCTCGCCGCTTAGTGAACGGCGGAAGTATTTCTCGGCCTCATCAAGGTCGCCGAGCGAATAGAATACGTTGCCCAATCCGTTTACGGCAGCCGTCAGGCTCTTGAACATTGCCGCGCTATCGCTGTATTCCTCGGCATACTGAAGTGCGCTGTAATGCTGGTGCATAGCCTCTTCGAGGCGTCCAAGACGGCGCAGCGTAGTGGCCAACTGATTGTAATCGTAGACGATATTAAGCGTGTCCTTTGCATCAAGCGACAGTTCGAGCGCCTTTTGCTGAAAATCCATTGCCTCGGCAAAACGCGAGTCTTCGCGCAGCGCCTTGCCTCTTACACGCAGATTCTCGGCCTTAGCCATAATAGAATCGCACTGTGTCTTGCTAAGAGTATTCTTTGTAGCATTGGGAAACTCCCTACATCCTGTTATCAACAAAGATATAGAGAGCATCTTTATAAGGGTTAAACGCAAAAAAAACTTCATAGTTTCAATTCTTATTAAAAACAATGGTTTTGCAAATATAAGAAAATTTGTAAATAAAAAGGAGAGCCTGCTGTATTTGTTTAACTGAATTTTACGAATAGGTGTGAATTAGAGTATCTAAGTGTAATTAAACCACTTTGGAAAAACAAGGTTTGTTAAAATTTTTAGAAGTAAAAAAGTTCTCTCTCATTTTAATTTTCCAATTACTTTTACAGCAAGCTCTCCGTCGTTTTCCTAAAACAAATCTAAAACCATTAAAACTAAAACAGGTAAACACCATAGATTAAAATCCAAAATTAATAAGTATCGTGCAAAAACTGATATAACAACTAACTTATGTCTAAAATGCAAAAAAGCTTTTAACTCTGAACAGCGAAGCATCACTGTTTCGTTGTTCTGTTTGCAAAGGTATGCGATTTGGGAGAAAGTCGTTAGGAAATTCTTTTCATTAGTTGGTGTTTTACAGTCATTCGATAGGATTTTTGAACTCTGCGTCGATTTCACCATTGTTACAAAACAATCACACGATGCGAAAAACGAATCATCAGAAACGAAAAAATCCCGAAATAATCGGGATTTTCAGATATCATCGTGCAAGCCATTGCTCGGGATTCAGCTTCGTCGTTTCTTTTCGGAGCTGGAAATTAAGAAATGAATTTCCGTCGCCGTCAGAGCCAACTTTTCCTATTATTTCACGTGCTTTTATCTTCGTGCCTCGGCTCACGCTAACCGAAGCAAGGTTATTGTAAAACGAAATGTAACTTCCGTGGCGCACCAGAACGCTTATCGTTCCGTTGAAGGTAAACACGGCTGTAACCTCGCCGTCGTACACGCAACGCACGCTCGCTCCTGCCGCGCCCTTGATGCCGATGCCCTTGCTGTCGAGCACAACGTCCTTCAAGCCCTCGACCTTGTACTGGCCGAAATGACTCACAATAACGTAAGTTCCGGTGATTGGCATTGGCAGAGAGCCTTTGCATCGCTCAAACTTGGCGTTGAACTCGGCATTATCCTTGTCTACCGCCTCATCGAGAAGTCGTTTTGCCTCTTCGGCGGCTTTCTTTGCCTCTTCCTCGGCTGCCAGAGCCTCTTCTTCGGCTTTCTTCTTCTCGGCTGCGGCTTTCTTAGCCTCCTTTGCAGCGGCGGCACGCTCGGTTGCCGACTTCTTGGCTGCTGCCTGAACCTTTGCCTTGGCGGTTGCCTCGGCTTTCTTGGCAGCGGCAACTTTCTTCTCTTTTTCCGTTACTTTAGCCTTGGCTGCGGCTGTCTTTGCCTTTCCTTTCTTCTTTACGGCGGCAATTTTTTCTGAATTCGAGCTATTCGTTATCGCCTTCTCGATGAGTTTCTCAATCTGAGCATCGAGAGCGGTGGCATCTTTCTTCTGATTATTCAGCTCTTTCTGAAGGCTTTTCTGCTTTTTCTTCAGGTCGTCTACAATTTTGCGCTGCTCCATCTGCTTGCCTTCGAGCACTTTCTGTTCGTGAACACCTTGCTGAAGAAGATTGTCCTTCGCGCCCTTCACATTAAGGAGTTCGCTACGTTTTTCAAGAATCTGACGTTCTTTCTCGGCAATAATCTCGCCCTGCGCGCGCTGATAAACGGCATATTCGCGAACATACCTCATGCGGCGATACAACTGCGAGAATGACTTGGCAGAGAAGATAAACATCAGTTTGTCCTGAACCGTACGGTTTCGGTACATATATTTTACCGACTGCTCGTACCGATGCTTTCGCTCCTTCAGTTTTTCTTCGAGAATGTCGAGTTGCTTCTGAAGGTCGGCAATATCAGCAGTAAGGATATTCACGTCGCCCTCGATAGTATGAATGTAGTTCTTGCGCTCGTCAATCTGCCCTGTGATAAGCGCAAGGTCGTTGAGCTGACTTCTCACATCTTTCTTTGTAGAGCGAAGCAACGCTTCCTGCTGGGAAATTTTCTGCTGCAAGCCGTCGCGCTTCTCCTGCAACTCCTTTATCTTCTTTGCCGACTTTGTTGCTGTGGCTGATTTTGACGTTGGCGCAGGCGTATTCTGCGACATCGCTGGATGCGATGACGCAAGGCACAACATGCAGAATATTAAAAGGACCTTCCTCATAGGCTACTAAAACGAAGAGAACAATTCTTCGACAGATGACAACTTTGTGTATTTTGAAGAAAGAGTTGTTCTGGTCTCCCAGTCGCTGCTGTCGCCAAAACCGCTCAGACTCATGTCGAGCGAGAGATTATGGTCGGCTATGATTGAGATGAGAACCGATGTTGGGAAATTCTTGCCCGACTGAAGTTTACGGTAAGCCTGATACTTGCAGTTTACCTGATATTTTGTTCCGACGCGCGAAACCTTTGCCTGTCCGATGGTTCCATCGGTTGGGTTTGCCCAGAATCCGAACTGCATTCGTCCTGTGCCCAGAGGCTTCAGATATATCTGACTGTTGTTTGCCGTTCCTATTCCAAATGGAGTGGATGCGGTGGTCTTCTTCACGCCGGGAGAATACAAATCGGCCCAGAACATTGCCTGAATTGAGTAGAAATCAATCTTCGCCTCTTTCAAAAAGTCGATTTCATCGTATGCTATCTGTACATACTGAGCGTGAAAGCGGTCAACAACCATCATGTAATCGGGTGTAAACTCCAATCGTCCAATCTCTGTGCCGATGAAAGGGGCAAGAATCATAAGCTGAATGCTCTCGTCGCGCTTCATCCGAAGGGTTGCGTTCACCTTCTGACTGTGGTCGCCAAGCGTCAGATTCAATCTTGCTTTGGCAGTTATCGCACCCTTGTCCACAATGTTAGAAAGGACAAGTTTAAGTTTTTTCAGATTTTCGGCTGCCTTCTCTTTCTTCTTCGCCACGGCATTCTTCCTTGCCACCTCAACGCTGTCAACAAAGAGCGTATCAACAGCCATCGAATCAAGTTTCAGAGAATCATTCTTCAACGAATCTGCAACAATCGAATCGGCTTCAACCTGCGCTCCGGCTGTTTGCATTACAGCCAAGACAACGGCAGCCAGAATAAATCTTCTTTTCATTACTGAATATATTTCTTTAACCTGATTTTTTTCTTTAATGTCTTTGAGTCGCATCCCATCGAGTCGGCTTTCTTCCAAAGCTGAAGGGCCTTGGCTGTCTCGCCGCACTTGTAGTAGATATCTCCCTGATGTTCAATGATTCCAGAACTTTCACCGCCGCCATATTTGATGGCCTGATCGATGTAAATCTTAGCCTCGGTATATCGTGCCTTCATAAACAGAACCCATGCGTAAGTATCGAGGAATGTTGAACTTTCGGGCTCTTTCTTTATCGTTTTGTAACTCATCTCCTCAGCCTTGTCGAGCTGCTGATTCTGCAACGACAGATAGTAGGCGTAGTTGTTGAGTGTTCCGATGTTGTCGCTGTTATATTTAAGCGATGCGTCGTAAGCTTCGAAACATTCCTTCAGCATGTTCTTGTCGTGATACACATCGGCAAGAATCGAATACAAGTCAGATGCTATATTGGCATCGCTGCTGTCGTCGATATGCTCAACGCCCTGCTTCAGAACAGCGAGCGCCTTTTCGTGCTGCTTCATCTGGTCGTAGGCAAGACCGCCGTACATGTAGAATGTAAGATTGTCGGGGTCGTACTCTATTCCGAGTTCGCAGATGACAGCCACCTCCTTGTAGTCGCCCTTCTGAACGGCATAACTAAGAAGTTGAAGGCGGGCAAGCGAGTTGTCGGGCTCAATATCGAGAATCTTGTTCACGATTGGCTTAACCTCGGATTCCTGCATGTTCTTCATCTGCATATAATCCACAGCAAGCATCGGAATTCCGGCATTGTCGAGGTTGGTATTCTCAAGTGCCTTGCGGAACTTGCTCATGACGTATGCCGTGTCGGGCGTTTCATTCTCGTTCTTTATCACGATTTGACGCAGAAGAACGACCTTTGCATCAGATTCTACGCTGCGGAGCGACAGAATCGTATCGACCTGCTGCTCGTAGAGCGAATCTTTTCCGGCAGCATCGTAGAAGTTTGCCAGAGACAGGCGCGCCAATGCGTTAGAACCATCTTCGGCAAGAACCTCGCGATACAAATCGTATGCCTTATCTGGCTCTCCTGCGCTATTGTACGTTTCGGCAAGAATAACCTTGTAGCGCGAATCGTTAGGATATTCGTCCTGAAGAGACTTAACCTCATCGATGGCTTTCTGCTTCTCGCCAAGTTTCATCAGCAGAAGCATCTTCTCCATAACCAATTCCTCCGATTTGCCCTCTATAGCCTCGACCTCGTTCAGTATTCTGATTGAGTTCGGAACATCATTCACCTTCTTGTAGAGCGACAAAAGGGAGAAAAGCACATCGTTGCGCTGCGGAAAATTCTTGTACAAATCTTCGTATACGGCAATAGCCTCGTCGTACTTCGACTTGTCGTATTCGTAAAGATTTGCAAGAATCTGCTTGTACCAGAAATTGTCGGGGTCGCACTCGACGGCTTTCTTGTAGTATTCTTCGGCTTTGTCTTTTAGGTTAAGCGACATGTAATAAGAAGCAAGGTCGAAGAGCGTTCTGCCGTCCATTGGCTGAATCTCCAGACAATGCTTATACATCTCGAATGCGGCAGAATGTTCGCCGAGCCTTCTCATTCTGAGGGCTTCGGAGAAACAATAGTCAAACTGTCGCTGCTGTTCGTATGATAGTTGAGGGATTTTTACTGCGTTCTTGCTCTTTGCCTTTGCAACGCTGTGCTTTTTCTGCACGGCCTGCTTCTGCGAGCCGCATGAAATAAATCCGCAGCCCACTCCGCACAAAAGAAGTATCCCAATGTATAATCGACTAATTCTCATTATTTTCTTCCACTATGGCCAAAACCACCTTCGCCTCTCTCTGTTTCCGAGAGAGTTTCAACTGCCTCCCACTCTACCTGTTCGTAGCGTGCCACAACCATCTGCGCAATGCGCTCGCCATCCTCGATTACAAAATCGGTATCAGAAAGATTAACAAGAATAACGCCAATCTCGCCACGATAGTCGGCATCGATTGTGCCGGGCGAATTAAGTACGGTGATGCCCTTCTTCAGAGCCAAGCCGCTGCGCGGTCTCACCTGAGCCTCGTATCCTTCGGGAAGGGCAATGCTCAAGCCTGTCGGTACAAGACATCTCTGCAATGGTTTCAATACGATTGGTTCGGTTATGTTGGCACGCAAATCCATGCCTGCCGACAATCCGGTAGCATACGCAGGCAGCGCGTGATGCGATTTATTTATTATCTGAACTTTCATTATAATGTTAATAATTAGGTGCAAAAGTAAAAAAAAAGAGTTACTTTTGCAAGAAAATTTGCCTATTATGATGAACTGGAAACAACTTATAACAAACAAACGTTTCGGACAGGAAAGCAGACACGAAGAGAGAAAAGACGACCGTAACGAATTTCATCGCGATTACGACCGTCTGATTTTTTCTGCGCCATTCAGAAGGCTGCAAAACAAGACTCAGGTTTTTCCGCTGCCGGGAAGCGTCTTCGTTCATAACCGTCTGACTCACAGCCTCGAAGTGGCAAGCGTTGGACGTTCGCTGGGGAATAACTGCGCCGAGCGGCTTCTGCAAAAGCACCCAGAACTGAAAGACAGTCATTTTTCAGAAATATCATACATCGTAACGGCAGCCTGTCTGGCTCACGACATGGGCAATCCGCCTTTCGGCCATTCGGGCGAGAGAGCCATAAGCACATACTTCAGCGAACGCGAAGGAAAGGCTCTGAAAGCCGAACTCACCGACGAACAATGGAACGACCTCATACACTATGAGGGAAATGCCAACGCGTTCAGACTTCTCACACACCAGTTCAAGGGTCGCCGCCCCGGCGGTTTCGTCATGACATACTCTACCCTCGCCTCGATTGTAAAGTATCCATTCTCATCATCGGCAACCACTAAAAACGGCAAATTCGGCTTCTTCGAAAGCGAGAAGGACGATTATGTAAAGATTGCCGAAGAACTCGGAATAATAAAGATGAGCAAGGAAGGCGAACCTCTGAAATTCGCCCGTCATCCGCTGGTTTATCTTGTAGAGGCTGCCGACGACATCTGCTACGAAATTATGGACTTGGAAGATGCGCACAAACTGAAACTTCTCTCAACCAAAGAAACACAGGAACTCCTGTTCAACTTCTTCGACGAGGAAGAAAAGGCGAAGATAAGAGAGAGATTCGAGGAGGTGACAGACACTAACGAACAGATTGTCTATCTGCGCGCCTGCGTAATAAGCCTGCTCACAAGCGCATGCACCGATGTCTTCGTCGAAAACGAGGAAAAGATTCTTTCAGGAACATTCGAGGGCTGTCTGCTAAAACATATTCCCGAAAGACCGCGACAGGCTTACGAGCAATGCCAGAAGGTGGCTTTCGCTAAGATTTACAGATGCAAGGACGTGGTAGACATCGAACTTGCCGGTTTCAAGATTATAAGCACGCTCATTCAACTCCTGATAGAAGCCGAGATGCATCCCGACAAGGCATATTCAAAAATATTGCTCGGACGAATATCCGAGCAATACAGTATTGATAGCGATAATGTCTACGATAAGATTATGACTGTTCTCGACTACATTTCGGGCATGACCGATGTCTTTGCACTCGACCTCTACCGAAAGATAAACGGCAACAGTCTTCCTATGGTTTAGAGGTCAAGTTTCACCTCTTCGCCGTTTACAATAACCTTGTCCATAAGGATATTGTTGCAATCTTCAAAGATGCACTTGTCCTTGGCTTCGGTGATGTTTATGTTTTTGAGTGATATGTTCGAGATTGGAGCCTCCTCAAGACCGACAATCTTGATTGGAGTCTTAACGCCTCGGCATATCATATCAGAAATGTGAATGTTTCTGAATGTAGGAGTGCGCTCAGTCTTCTCTTCCTTCTGCATCTTGCTGTATTTCAGATTGAAGACGACAGCCTCCTGCTTTATGTTGCTCATCACGATGTTGCTTACGCGAATATCCTCGACCACACCGCCGCGACCTCGGGTACTCTTGATGCGAATGCCTCGGTCTGTCCCATCGAAAACACAGTTGCTGATGGTAACCTTCTTAACGCCGCCACTCATCTCGCTTCCGATAACCACGCCGCCGTGTCCCGAAAGCATCGTGCAGTTTGTAATCGTGATGTTCTCGCAAGGAACGCCAATCTTTCTTGCCTGATAGTCGCGGCCAGCCTTGATTGTGATACAGTCGTCGCCAACCGAGATGTGGCAGTCGCTTATATGAACATTCTTGCAGCTCTCAGGGTTGATTCCGTCGGTATTTGGCGACAGCGGATTGTTGATTGTAATTCCGTGAACCGTTACGTTGTCGCAGAATTCAGGATTCACAGTCCAGAAAGGCGAATTCTGGATATGGATGCCCTCAATCTTCACGTTCTTGCATCGCACAGGCTGGATGAAAGGCGGTCTGAAGAAGCGATTCTTTATGTTCTGCGCCCAATCAACGTTTGTCTCAGCCTTTATAGCCTCAACATCGTTGGCATCTTCCCACATCTGCTGATATTTGTTTGTAGTCATGATGTTTCTGTCGCGAACATCAAGGTCAACCTTGAATTTCTCGTTCCACCAAGCCTTTCCTTGTCCGTCGATAGTACCCTCGCCCTTTACCGTGATGTTTTCGCAGTCAACGGCATAAATCAGCGGCTTGAAAGTCTTCATAACAACGCCTTCGTAACGAACTTCAACAAACGGAGTGTAAAGGTCCATATCGTTAGAGAACTTCAGCAACGCGCCGGCCTCAAGTTCGAGCGTTGTGTTGCTTTTCAGTTCTATCGGACCCACATTATATACTCCGGCAGGGAAATACAATGTTCCGCCGCCGCATTTGTCTGCCAGATAGGCGATTTTCTGCGCAATAAACTTTGTATTGTCCTTCGCGCTCTTACTCTTGCACACGCCCATGTCTATGCGCTCAGCAAATATGTTCAGAGCAAGGAACAAAGAAAGAATAGTAATAGTTAATCGTCTCATTTATTTGTATTATTTAGTTAGAAATATCCAATCGTTTTCGTGATGCAACCCACTTAATTAAAAATATCATCTGTATGCAAAATACAAGTAAACAAAAAGGCTGAAAATCAGAACGATTATCAGCCTTTCTTTGTACCCAGACCCGGGATCGAACCGGGATGAGTTGCCTCACTGGTGTTTGAGACCAGCGCGTCTACCGATTCCGCCATCTGGGCAACAACTCAATTTGCTAAATGCGGTGCAAAGATACAACAAAATATTGAACCAGCAAACTTTTCGGCAACTTTTTAGCAAATTTTATTCCTTTACTTTGAGAATACAAAATAAAACACTAACTTAGCCAGAGTAACAATTACAAACAAGACGACTATGATGAATCATAACTATTGCGTTATATTGGCAGGAGGACTTGGCAAGCGTTTGTGGCCATGCAGTCGGAAAGACAAGCCTAAACAGTTTATTGATTTCTTTGGAACGGGAAGAAGTATGCTGCAACAGACATACGATCGTTTCTGCAATATCATTCCAAAAGAGAATATCTACGTCTGCACACAAGAGCGATTTCGCGACTTGCTTAACGAGCAACTTCCAGAAATGGATGACAAGCACATCGTTTATGAGCCATTGGGACGAAACACCGCGCCTTGCGTTGCATGGGTTGCACACCGCATTTACGACAACGACCCTAATGCAAACATGATAATTGTTCCGTCAGACCAGATAATCCTCAACGAAACTGAGTTTTGCAAAGATGTGCAGCGCGGATTCGAGTTCATAACGCAGAACGACGTGCTCCTCACCTTCGGAATTAAGCCAACACGCCCCGACACTCGTTACGGATACATCCAATTCGAAGAATCGGAAAACAACTTCCACAAAGTGAAATCGTTTACCGAGAAACCCGAGATTTCGTTCGCCAAGATGTTTGTAGAGAGCGATGAGTTCTATTGGAACACCGGTATATTTATGTGGAGCGTAAAGGTAATTATCAATGCCTTCAACACGCTGATTCCCGACATTGCAACGATTCTCGACGAGGCAGCGAAATTACAAGGACCAGACAACATCCGAAAGTTTATCGAGGAGCACTACTCTACCTGCCCTAACCTCTCTATCGACTACGGAATCCTTGAGCGTTCGTCAAACGTATATGTAATGCACTGCGACTTCGGATGGGCCGACCTCGGTTCGTGGGAGACATACCACGAAGTTTCCACAAAAGACGAGCAGAACAATGTATTCAAGGGCGGAAAGATTCTGAACTACAACAGCAACAACAACCTCATCATCCTTCCGGAGAACAAACTCGCCGTTATTCAGGGGTTGGAAGGCTATACGGTTGTTGAGCACGACAACCTTCTGCTTATCTGCAAGCGAGGCGATGCAAGCATCCGCAAATACGTCAACGACGTAGGCGTCGAAGCCGGCGAGGAATTCGAATAAAATCAACCTTCAAAAAAAGAGCAATCGAGTAGGAGATAAACACTAATCACAGGTGTTTATCTCCTGCTTTCATGTTTACCGACCTCTCACACCACCGTACGTGCCGTTCGGCATACGGCGGTTCCGTACTTTGACACCTCCGAGGGTGTGCGTCTTGTTGTCTTCGGTCATCAACTACCAAACATCACTCTTGCCTATCCTTTGATTCCGTCATACTTTCGGCAAGTAGCCTCCATGCGGAGCTACTGATTCATAGGCAGTCGTAACTTTCAATTACTAAAACGCTGCACGGTTCGGTCCTTCCCTGTAGGCACACGTGTCTTGAGTACTATGACCTCGGCAGACTTCTCACTGCAAGCTTTACTCCATGATTTTCGTAAGAGCAACTAATCACCATGTCAATGAGACCTCCTCGAATAAGGGCATTGTCTTTCTATCTTATACCTACTTCATTTACACCAACCGTTCCGAATAGCTATCGGGCTTTGGTCTGTTTGGCAACCTTACCCACGGTCAAATGCCTTGTATGAAGTTTCTGTTCGTCAGGCCAGATGTTTGCCGCCGACTTCCTTCAGATTCCACCTCGCAATGGATGGACACCCTTGTCTTTGGCTGTAGCCTTCCCGTTATCAGGGCGGCTTGGGGACTTGCACCCGTTAGAGTATGCCCATGCTGGGCGAACATAAAAACCCCGAGACTGTCAACAGCCCCGGGGTTAAAAAAATGTATTTATGAAGAAGAAAATTTTATCGCTTGAAATTAGAGAATGAAACCTCTACGAATCCTTCGCCTGTGTAAACCTCACAAGTTGTATCCTTACACTTGTAAACCTTTACAACATCAAGGTCTGGAATATCAGCAATAAGAGCGTTTGTAGTGTGGCTCTTAACCTTGTAGCTACGGTCAAACTTCAAAGATGAGACGTTAGCCAAGTTTGCTGCGTATTTCTCGCCATCCTCACCAGAGATGCGGAAGATAATCTTGCTGAGAACCTTATCGTCGCCAGCAAACATCATCTTAACCTCGTGCTGACCGAACTTATAGTCCTCGAAATCGCCCTCTGCGCTTGAGAAGTATTTTCCAATCTCGTCCTGCAAGTCCTCCTTTGTCTGAAGGCCAACACCAACGATAAGAGTTTCCGGATTCAGAAGAGTCTTCCATCTTTCAACGGCCTTCTCGTTCTGTGCTCTCTGCTCTGGAGTAAGAGAACTTAGGTAAGCAGCATTTGCAGCAGCCTCTTTTGCAAGTCTGTTTGCTCTTGCTGTCTGAATTGCCTTTGCCTGAGCCTCAGACCAAGCCTCAAACTTGTCGATTTCTGCCTGGAACTTTGTCTTCAGGTCCATTGCAGCACTCACCTGTGCTACTGCTGTCTCGTCGTTCAAATCCTGATTTGCAAGAATCAGTTTATTGAAGTCCTCGACACACATATATGCCAATGGCACCCAAGCCTCTGCGGCAGTTGCCATATCGTTATTTATCTGTTCTTTAAGATATTTGTTTGCCAACTCACTGTCAACGCTGTAGCATGCCATCTTCTTTTCACCAACAAAAATGTCAGTTGCTTTGATAGGAGAAGCAAATTTCTTTCTTGCCAATGCTATCTCACCTGCACCAATTCCGTGTGCAAGAGCATCAGGCATAAAAGCTAAAAGGCTAAAAATAATGATAAAAATTTTCTTCATATCAATTCTAATTATTTTCTTCTTCGAACTTCATTGAAACGCGCTATATCGTTTCTTGTGCAAAATTATGGCAGATTTTTATTTCCACCAAATTTTTTCGCAAATAAATACGAAATAACTATTTTTTTATAGTTTTTTTAACATTAAGTTTACGAATAGAACAAAAATCTTACATATTCGGCGTCTTTTTTCAACTGCGATTCGAGTTGTAGGAGATTGTCGAAGGGCTGCTCGTCTCTGATTTTCTTTACGAATCCGACCTTAATTTTCTCGCCATATATTTCAGAATCCCAGTCGATAATATGGACTTCGATACTGACATTCTCGCCATTGTTTAGCGTAGGGCGGCAGCCGATATTCAGCATTCCGAAGCATTTTCGGCCTTGTACATCGACCTTAACGGCATAAACACCGTTGGCAGGCAGCATCTTGTCGGCATCCTCTGGCTGAATGTTGGCCGTAGGAAAGCCGAGTTTTCTTCCTACTTGGAAGCCGTGCACCACCCTGCCCTCTATGGCGTACTCGTAACCGAGACATCGGTTTGCCATATCAACATAGCCCTCGCCAAGAAAACTGCGGACAACCGACGAACTTACGTTTACATGCTCGATGGAACAGACTTGAGCCTGAACGACTTCGAGCCCCATCTCCTTTCCGTACTGAACATATTGTTCGAATCCTTCCTCGCGATTGTGCCCAAAGCGATGGTCGTAGCCGATGACGAGAACCTTGACGTTAAGGAGTTCGGAAATGACTTTCTGCATAAACTCGCGAGCCGTCATCTGCGAGAGCGATTGCGAGAAGTCGAGCAACGCTGTCTGGTCGAGCCCGATTTTCTCGAGGAGCGTAAGCTTCTCGTCGCACGTTGTTAGCAGTTGCGGCATGTACGATTCGTGCAGAACCTTGCGCGGATGTACGGAAAATGTTATCGCCATAGACGCGAGTCCACGCTGGCGCGCCAGTTCTCTCACACCATTAAGCAAGAACTGATGCCCCCTATGCACTCCGTCGAAAAAGCCGATTGTGGCAACCGACGGTGCTATCCCCGAACAATCATTTACCTTATATATAAACATAGAATGTACTATTTGAACAAATTACGCCAATCCTCGCCTGCCGTAATCAATTGCGTGTTGATTCCGAGTTCTTCAGCAGCAGCGCAGTTTGCCTTAGCATCATCGAGAAAGAGAGTTTCTTGGGGAAGGATGTCAGCCTGCGCGCACATCTGCTCGAAGATCTGTGCATCGGGCTTTGTGACATGCATCTCGAACGAAAGAAACATCTTCTCGAAATGATCCTCGACCGAATGTCCGTCGTGACTGAAATATTCTCGGCACGAGAAATCCCAATGCGGTTTGTTGGTGTTGCTCAGCAAGATGACGCGATAATCTTTTTGCAAATCAATGAGGGCATTCATCAGATGAACCGGCACTCCGTTGAGAAAACTGTTCCACGCATCCAGAATCTGGCTATCAGAAACGCCGTCGGAACAATGCTTTGCCACTTCGGAGCAAAACTCCGGCACGGACACGTTTCCGAGTTCGAGCTCCTGAAAGAGCCCTTCTTTTGAATAAGCATTCACATATTTCTCCACATCGGTGAATCCGAGTGCAGCGAAGCGTTCAACGCATCTTTTCATGTTGAGTTGCACGAGCACTCCGCCGAAGTCGAAAACAAGATTCTTTATCTTTCTGTCAATCATCTTTCTTTACGAGTAATTAGGTTGCAAAAATAGCAAAAAGATTTAAAATTTTGCCAATCTTCTTTGTCATTCCAATATTTTGCCCTATATTTGCAAACGCAAATCGGACTTGTAGCTCAGTTGGTTAGAGCAACAGACTCATAATCTGGAGGTCCTTGGTTCAAGCCCAAGCTGGTCCACACTGAAAATAAAGGAGTTACGCGAAATCGCGTAACTCCTTTTTTCATATCTGCGTAAACAATGCGTAAACATTTTATTTCAGTCTCCCATTTTCGGACACCCAGTATCATAGAGTATCTATGATGCTTTTTTGTTAGAAGTCAAAATTCCTCTGTCCGAAAAATCAGTTTTTAATAAATGCCGTTTAGTGGATAATACGGTCGTTCGGATGTTATTTTTTTAAGTTGTTTCAAATTCATATATTTTTGCAGCGTCAACGTTGATAGGTTTTCCCCCGAAAGGCCTAATAGTAAAACGAGTAGGGACTAATCTAAAATGCAAAAATATGGCAATAGATTCAACACCGTCGCAAGTGGCAACCAGTGCGTTGCAGGCGATTCCGTTTGGCTCCGTCATCGGAGCACCTTTGAAGGCATGTATCGAAGCACAGGCTATGGCTGCGCAGACTTCATGGCAGTTCATTCAGGAGGTGGGCCTTAATACAGACCCAGAAACTGGTAAGAAAGAAGCGGTGAATGTGACCTTTGAGTTCCTGCAGAACGGTCGCATGGCTCAGTTGAATGTTCCGTTGCTGACGATTGTACCAATCCCGTACATCGCCATTCACGACATTGACATCAACTTCAAAGCGAACATTTCCGCTTCGTCATCATCTGTTTCCGAAACCAGCTCTTCATCTTCTCTCGATGCAGGAGCGGATATCTCTGCCAAGGTTGGCTGGGGTCCGTTCAGTGTTCAGGCGAACATGAAGGCAAACTACTCATCGAAGAAGGACTCTAAGGCTACACAGAGCTCACAGTACAGCGTGGAGTACACCATGGATGTTGCTGTGAAGGCTGGTCAGGACAGTATGCCCGCAGGTCTCGCCAAGGTTCTGGAACTGCTCGGCAGCTCTCTTGACGTGAGTGATCCTGATGGTACACTGGAGGTAAGCGAGACTAACATTGTTCTGCCCGCAGATGGCAAACCTGTGAAGCTCATCGCCACCTATAAGAGTCCAAAGGGCCTCTTTGAGCCAAACGCCATTAAGGCGAAGTCCGGTGAGGCAGAGGTTTCCGGTACTCTGGACGGAGACAACATGACATTCGACCTGCAGAAGGAGGGAACCTACACCTTGACTGCTGGTAGTAGGACACTGACTGTAAAGGTGGCACCATCTCCCAAGGAAAAGGCGAATGCTTAGTAACAAGTTTTTCTAATCTGACAGAAACTTATGGCTCAATTAAGTACTATTATCAGTTCTATCCTTCGGGATATGGTCTTTGCCCAGCATCAGGCAAACATGTATGCAATATCATTAAAGGATGTCTATAGCAAGAATGGCCGTCTGGACAATTTTTCACTGCCTGCCGTTGCGTTAGGCGAGATGGATCTTTCTATCCAGTATGGCATTACAGACTCTTCAAGTGAAGTAGAACAGTATGAGATTAACTATCCTGCCCTGCGCGACATCGTTAAGGGTATCGCCAAATCATGTGCCAAACTGCTTCTTGACAGTACCATCCCCATCTTCAGCGAAGTTGCGACAGCCAAAGATTCAAATGAGGCAACTCCTCTGCTGACACTCAAAGAAGACAAGAGGACGAGGCGTGATTTTAGTACTTTTTTGAGCCGTAAGATTCAAAAGGCTCTGCAAAAGGAGACCACAGCCATCATTAACGAAGATGGAACCATCAATGAGCAGAACCTGGCACGAATCATCCTGAATGTGGCTGATGACTTCCTGCTTAATCATCAGGAAATACGGGATCTACTCGACAAGAGCACCAATAGTTTCTGTGACGAAAAGGCGAAAACAGCCATGAAGGCTGCCATTGACCAGGGGCTTGCTGCCTTGATACAGGATGTTAACATCTACCGCAAGCGGCTCGTCCCATCTGTCGATGTGTGTGTGTGACATCAGAAGAGCTAGCCAAGTTACCTGAAGATGCCATACATACTCTGCATTTCAAGGTATCACCTAATAATATCAATATGTTTCTGAAAGATGAATAAAACAGTTCGCATATGGAAACGAAAAATAATAATGTAAGCAAACAGATTATGGAGTTAAAGGATCTGATTTCTGGTCCACTTGTCGCAACAATTGATGCGGATAGTATGTCAACACGCAGATACCTGAGCTATCTCTACGAGCTGGCATTTGACTCCTATAACACCGCTACAGGAGAGGTCGGGAACTTAAGGATGCTTGAATTCACATACACTGCAAATGACAATGGCATTCCTCGACAACAGCGTGTCAGCATACCACTGATGACGTTAGTTCCATTACCGCTACTCCAGGTAAAGGAAGCTGATTTTGACTTTGATATTCAGATTATTGATGCGGTCAGTGCCGATAAACAATCCATGTTCTCCTTCAATGAAAAGAAAGACGATGATAATCCCGACTCTGATGGGGTCAAACTGAGGGTTTCAATGGCGGCTTCTAATATTGATGGCAACACGGAAAAGAAAGTCAGACAGGGACTTGCCGCCAACATGAAGGTGAAAGTGAAAATGCAGCAGGCTGACATGCCTGGTGGCTTGTCGAATCTGCTGAGCCTAACCACCAATAATCTGCAGATAGTTGACGTGGAAAAGGACTCAGAAAAAAATGAAAAGGTGTCAAACGAATAAACGAAAGAGTAAGCTATGATCCCAGTAAGACAAAGAACGCAACAGCCATCTCAACGGATGCCAGGTATGCCGTGCCCACGATGTGGTAGCTATATTCCAACTTCTATTCAGCAAATTCTGTTCTCAAACAGTCTGTGTTGCCCCCTTTGTGGTCTAAGACTCAATATTGACAAGACAAAGTCGTACAAGGCTCTGAAGATTCTTGCCAAGGTGAACGAAGCACAGCAAAGGGTAGAAGATACAAGTCACTTTAGCAAATAGTCATGATTGCTACGCTCTGTTTTATATTTGGATGGTTGATAAGATTCTTCCATAAAGCAATCACTAGAAAAGCTGATGACGGTGATAGTGAATATGGCGAACTGCTTATCAACCATCTGGAAGCACTTTCCAAGAAGAGAGTGCTAAGGCTAAGGACCAATGGTAACAGATACTCATGGAAAGGCGAAGTAAACTCAATGATGGAGGCTTATCTCTTTCTTATCATGCTGCCATATGTGAACCCTAACGATATGACTTACCACTTAGCCAGTGACTGCCTGACATATCAGGTTCACCTTAAAGGCCATCAGCTATTGGTGATGCGCGAAAAGTATGTCAGAAACCAGCATGTAGTGGATCTAAAACTTGATGATGGCCTGCAGCAGGTAAATGTCAGGCTGTTACTTGAGAATCAAAAGTGTTAAACATATTAAACAAGAATTATGCAAACTGTTAAATTGAGATCAATGGGAAGTGATGTTGTTCTTTTACAGCAACTTCTCAATAAATGGGGTTACAAAGTAGATGAGACAGGGCTCTTTGACGAGCAGACCGACATGATGGTACGTGACTTTCAACGTAAGAACAAACTTTCTGTTGATGGTATTGTCGGTAAAGGCACATGGAGCAAATTGCAGGACGAGAATGCACGTCAGACAGCCACCCTTCGGCTCACCGAAGAGGATTTCAAGCGCTGCGCTGATGTCCTGGGTGTAGAAGTGGCAGCCATAAAAGCCGTACAGGAGGTAGAGACAGGAGGCCGTGGCGGTTTCTTTGCCCCTGGTCGTCCTGCTATTCTCTTTGAAGGTCATATCTTCTGGAGTCAACTCAAGAAACAAGGGCTTAACCCTGAGGACTATGTAAAAGGCAATGAGGATATTCTCTATCCCAAATGGACAAAGAGCCACTACAAGGGAGGTATGGGTGAATACGAACGTTTGAATAAGGCACTCGCCATCCACGAGAAAGCTGCTGCCTGTTCTGCTAGTTGGGGACTGTTCCAGATTATGGGCTTCAACTACGCTGCATGTGGATGCAAGAATGCCAGGGAATTTGTTGAAAAGATGTGCGCCAACGAAGGAGGACAACTCGATCTCTTCACGGCATTCCTGAAATTCAATGGTTGGGACAAGTATCTCCGCACCCTTAACTGGACAGAGTTCGCCCGACACTACAATGGTCCTCAATATGCACAGAACAAATACGACGAGAAACTGCAGAAGGCTTACATGAAATATAAATAGTAAGAATCTTATATTACAAAGGAAAGGACAAAACCCATAAAGTTTTGCCCTTTCTTTTGTTACAGATTAAGCAGCGAAAACATCCACTAATCAGCACAACATGTTGGTCAGTGGATAGCTCTCCCAAGTACAAAACTCTGGGAGGTTAATCCTGCTGACGTTCGTTTGAACATAGGATTTTCTTGATACGATAGTAGGTCTGGCGATCTTTGAAACCAGACTTAGTAATGGCTTCCTCCTTGGTAACTTCCGGATGTTGATCCATATATTCATCTACATGACGGCAACGCAGCATATTCACATAGTCGAAAAAGCCACCATACTGCTCTTTTAAGACTCTCGAAACGTATGTCTGGCTATAACCGCACACTTCAGCGACTTCTCTGAGCCTGAGATTTGGATTAAGGTATAATTGTTGATGTTCCAATGCCATTTCTATGCCATCAACAATCTTTTGTCTGGTATTCTCTGGTATGTCTTTCAGGTGATGGCACGGATGGTCTGCTGTTATGTCATTCCTTGTGCACAAAGCATCTTTAGGCTGTACGTCTGTAAAGCTGAAGCGGTTGGGTGTGTGTGGGGGGGGGCAAATTTTCGAGCAACTCTCTTCTGACTGCTCTTTTGCTGCTGTGTCTGCATCTTCCATTACACACTCCAGATGGCTCTCTTTGCGTTTTGGTGAAAGAATGGTGATAAGAAACACAACATTAAAAACAGATATAAGCAGGTTGACAACTGCAACATACGTGGGACTATCGAAGAGTATGACTGGCCATAATAACAAAGCCTGAAAGACAGGCACCATAAACACACGGCGAGCATACGAAAGTGGAAAATCATCCGTGTTGGAGTAGTTATCAGTGCTGTATTCCAGAGTCCACCTCCATACCAGCCACATGGCTACTGCACTATACAGTGTCAGTAGCAGTCCTGTTATGGTCACAGTGGTAAGAAGGGCTTGTTCCACTGCTGCTGTCAGATGATAGTTTGGCCAACAGGCTATGATTAACAACAAGGCTACCAATCCAAAAGTTATTATAGAAGCTACTTGGCTAGACAACCGCCACTTGTGCCACTGTCTCATCTTGCCGAAATAGGCAAACAACAATACTGCACTGGAAAAGAAATTGATCAGCAACAAATAGCTTTTAGTCAACAGCCATGCTTCGTGGTTCTTTGGAGCAAGTATATAGGGCAATAGAACTGCTGGAGTAAGAAATATCATAGATACTATACGGCGTGCAGGATAATAATACTCCTTGTGCGCACGTGCTGTTGGACAGGCATGAAACCACCGCACAGCAGAAAGCATAAGGCTGGTTGTGACGTACACCGTACAGGCGATACTATATATGAGTTCAACTAGAGAAAACATTCTTTCGTACCTATTATATAATAAACGGGTACTAAAGTAACATTTTTTTTAACACAATATAATTTATTACTCTATGCGAGATAATTTTTTAACATTATTTAAGGACTTCTGCGGGATTTAAACAAAAATAGAACCACCCTGGAGCCTCTTAAGAAGGACTTTTGGGTGGTTCCGTTTTCATGAATTAAGCAATCTCATTCATGCTGGGTAATCATCAGTACGGATATTTCTCAACAACTGTGTTTATTCCGTCGCATCGTTCTTTTCTTTGCGGATGTAGCCCAATTCTTTCGCACGTTTGGGATTGCGCTTAATCCATTCGCGCAATCTCTTGGCATGCTCTTTGGCATTGCTTTTATGGCAGCGTCTGATATAGAACTGAAACCACAACCCAAAGATGACAAAGCCAACCAGAACGATTAATGCTATTATTTGAATTATACTCATAGCCCATCAGATGTTATTCCAGCCAATCGTCATAGTCTGGTACATTGGGCGGAGTAGGATCTGTATAACTACCACTACCAGCCAGCAACTGCATCCGATGCGTCAACCGTATAGCTCTACAAGTAGGCTTCACATATTTCTCTTTTTCCATTGTATGTACTATTTACTTTATAATTACTTTTCTTCCATTATTAATATATAAGCCGCTCTTGCTTGGCTTTCCGCTAAGACGAACGCCGTCTATTGTGTACCATCCGTCAAATGTAACGTCACCTGTCTTGGTGTCAATCTCACCGATGCTGGTCACCTCGCCATTGCTGCCTACCAGGCGCACAGTGATGCTCTGCGGCAGTTCCTCCTCCGTTGCTGCTGTGCCACGGGTCAGTGCACGGGCATTAGCCGCATTCGGCATGTCGTTCCACAGCAGGTATGCCCTCATCGGGCGAATCTTGGCGCCGCTGGCTACCCTTACGAAGTCACCCACATTAATGCCATCTTTCGCCACGCCGGCAAAGCCGTAGGCACGGCCTATCTCTTCTGCGGTATAATAATCATTGGAATTCCATTCTTTAAACCAGTATGTTCCCTTAAACGTCCAGTGGCTGCCAGGGTCAGCTGTCACGCAGTTGCCGCCGCCTTCCGTGCTGAGCGTCACACTCCCATTAATATTTGGGAACGTCATTTCTGTCGCTGTAGGCATAAACAGATACGGCGTGTTGGCAATCAGCGTGCCCTCATTATTTGCATCATTGCCTGTTTCCTGCATCGTAGCAACCCACTTATCGTTTTCTTTCTTTACGCCTACAAACTTATAGAACGTGCCGCCCTCTTCGCCGCTGCAGGTATAGTTGAATGGCAGCATCACCGTCGAAGCCACGCCCGGAGTGAACACGCGGTTGTTGGTTACGTGATTCACGGTTTTGTTAATAACAGAAGGAATATCGACTGGCTCTACCGATGTGCCTTCTAATAACGCCGTTTTTCCGTTCTGGTCTTGATAAACGTATACTGCACCAAATTGATCTGCTAAGTAGGGTGTTATGGTAAACATCGCTTCTCTTGAGCCAGCATAGTTGCCCATGCCGGTGATTGTATAGGCATGGTTGCCAGAATCCTGAATTGGGCCGCTCGGAGGCGTCACGGTGTAGTCGGTATTCTCAGTGAGCACTGTCTCGCCGTCCTTCACGATGATGTCGGGTGTCAATTCGTAGCCATTCCATGTCTGCGACGGAATGGTGATGCTGATGTCATTATTGGTCATGGACTTGACAATCTTAAACTCCTTCTCCACATGGCCCAGCGATTCGTAGGTGCCTTGGAAGGTGGCTCTCACCTTAGCTGTGCCAACATTTTCATTGTTCTCGTAGGAATATACATAGTCCGTGCCTTTGGTGAGGTTGAGCGAACCGGCTATGACGAGCGGCTCTGGAGTAATGGCGCTGCCTGTGTAGGTCTGATCGGGCACGACATCCATCTGACCGGCGGTTTTCAGAATAGATACATTCCACTTGCCGTTGCCGACATCGGTCATTGTAATGTCGTAGAAGCCAGCATCGCCATTAAGCCTGAAATTGCCGTAGCCGCCCTCCATAAATGAACCCGTTCCGCCTGAATACGGAATGTCTCTGCCTTCTGCATACGGGTCTTCATCCAAACGGAATGTATTATCGCAATACCCCATTCCCGGTTCGTCTTCAAAATAATCTTTACCAATATTGTATTCTTTGCCCTGCTGAAGATTTACTGTGGTCACGCCGTCGTAGATGGTGGCTTCCAGGGTAAAAGGATTATAATAATCGCCTATATAGCCCCATACAAACTCCGTCGTGCCGTGAGTGCCTTGCTCAAACACTGCACTTACCGTTACGTCGCTCTTTGGCATGAAGAAACTGTTGCCCGTGGAAGCCACGTCGTTGTTCTGAGCATCCTTTACAACAAGGCGGCTGAATCTGTATCCGAGAGCTGGTGTGGCAGTTATCGTCACCTTCTCCATATACTTAGCCGTAGCAGCACCCGTCAACGTACCGTGCTCGATGCCATTGGCAATGGTAATGGTGTAGTCGGTATCATCCTTTGGTGCGATAACACGGCGGTTGCCGTTCTCAATGATGGTGAAGTAGTCTATCTTGTTGGCGGTCACGTTTGTTTCGCCGTGCATATAGATCACGTTGTTGAAGTTCTTGATGCTCGATGCGTCAACCATATCGATGCCATCATAAATGGTCACCGTGCCGATGGTGTTGGTGCAGCCGCCGTAGGTATATCCAGTTCCGATTCCGTTAGCTTCCGAGCCGCCTGTTGCCTTAACCGAGCCGCCCTTGATGGTGATGGTGCCAAGCATTGCAGTCCCGCCTTTAATAACGCCTGTGCCGATGCCTGCACCCCACTTATCATTGACGCTGCCGTTTGCCGTGATGTTTCCGCCCTCGATGATAATATCGCCACCGATAACGTCATTGGCAGGGTTCCAAGCACGGCTCAGACCGATGCCTGCGGATTGTTCGCCGCCGTTTGCTGTCAGCGAGCCGTTGCCCTTGATGGTGAGCGTAGTGCCTGAACCGCCGACCTGTATGCCTGCCTTATAGCTTGCACCCGTCACGCTGTTCGTGCCGACAAGGGTAATCTCCGCTGTACCTGCACAGACGATGCCGCCGGTGATGGTCGCGTCGTTGAGCGTGATGCTTGCGCCGTTGGCTATCGTCACGGTGTGGCTCGTCGAGCCTGTCAGCACATTGCCATCGACGACGGTGAAGTCACTGGGGGCTTGCGACAGGTCGATGTTGCTGCTGTGTTCGATGGTGGCCGTCACGGTTATGTCGGCCGTGCCTACGGTAACGCTGTAGTTGCCGCTGTCGTCAGCCGTCAGTGTGTTCGCACCGTCATACACATTAGATGCCGTATAGGAAAAGCTCGCCTTGAACGTGACAACCGTTCCCGAAATGTACTTACCGCTGCCATCTGCTGTGTTCGTTGCGCTTACAATCTCCATATTGGCAGGCAGATTGACGGAATAGGTGGTAGCGGTGGATGCCGTCACGGTCACGTTGCCAGCGGGCATGGTGAAGGTGTAATTGCGGTTGCCAGCATCGGTCAGCGTCAGGTCGCTGGTGCCGTCGTTCACTTTGAGCGTCGAAGCATCAACCGCCGTGCCGAGCGTCAGGGTGACGGTTTCGCCCGTAATCGCGAGCTCGGTGGAAACAGTGATGTGCGCCTTTAGATCATCGCTCATCGCAACGGTGTGATTCAATGCCTTGGTACGAATCTGACGCTCCGAGCCCTCGTCCGTATCGTAGAACACGGCATCCTTGTCATCGCCGGTCACGATGTTACCGCCGCTTATGAAATTCACGGTGACAGAGCCGCTTGCAGACTTGCCTTTGCCGATGCACGCGCCTCCCTGAACGGGAGTGGCAACAATCTTCCTGATGCCGTCGGAGATATTGACGGTAATGCTGCAATCGCCGCCTAAATAGCCGGAACCGATACCAGCGGCATTGATGATTCCGCCGTTCAGGTTGATGGTGCTGGCTTTGCCTAGTATCCCTCCGCCACCGATGCCGGCGCCGTAGCCATCACCATCTTGTGCCGTCACGATGCCGCCGTTGATGGTGATGGTGCCGACGGTCGCTCCAGATTGACCGCCAGAGCCTATACCGGCCCCAACCTTACCTGTTGCATTGATTTTTCCGCCGTTGATGGTAATCGTTCCGGCAGCCGTGTTGTCCACACCGCCAATGCCTGCATTATATTGACGGTTATCGTTGGCTCCCGATGCCACGAGTGCTCCCATCGTCGCCTCGTCGTCCGTCTGAGCATAGATGTTCAGCGTAGCGTCGCTGCCAACGGTGATTCCCTTGCTGGCCGTCAGCGTCGCGTTGTTGGTGAGAATCAGGTTGACCGTGCCGTTTACGGTGATGCGGTCAGAGATGGTTGTATTGCTATTGACCACAAACCAGCCGCTGTTCCAAAAGGTTGAGCTGCTCTCTACAGTCGTATAGGTCGTGCATGACTGTTGTGTGCCAGTGGCATCCAAGTAGCTGATGCCGTCTGCCCATGCCGTCGCCGTCGTGAGCAGTGCAAGGAGCAACATGAGTACCATCCGCTTCGTAAAGTACTTAATGTTTTGAATTTTTGTTTTCATATGTTTTACTTTTTGCTATTTATTTCCAAATTTGATATCTTTAGATATTGAATACTTTCTAATGCCTTATCAGTCGTTAGGGGATTAAATGTCAATACACAACTGAAAATACATGTACCTCCCGACAAGAAAGAAAAAACGATCTTGCATAAAACACCTGCTACACCTGCAACATATTCTGTCACCTCATTAACCGCTTTTTCGAATAATATAGTGGAAATGCTTCCAAACCCAGAAGATACCATTGAAGCACAATCCCAAAATGCATTCTTCTTTAGAATATCCTTAAAAGAATTCTCTGCAAAATAAAAAATGAACGCCAAAAGTGATGATACACAAGTCAATATGCCGCCTGTAATAGCAAACAAAGTTGATAACCTCGCAAAGTCAAAGACCTGTTTGTCTCCATCAAGATATACTGAGGCCATATCTGATAATACTAACAAGTATCCAAGAATGGCGAAACTCAATCTCGAGAGTGTATTTAACGTCGAGTCATCTATAGATAAAATGATCATCGTTAACCAAGAAAAAGTTGTTAAAGTATCACATATAAAGGCAAGAGCTGTATTCAATATGTTCAGGTATTTGCTCGGTTTAACTGTATTACCTTCCATATCTGGTATTCCTGTATTAGCAATTGAATACACAAAGTCAACGATTTTTTGTATTGGAGTTAAAATAGCCCCTAATAAGGCAAGTCCCTCACTGATATAGTCACTTGCAGAGTCTGTCTTGACACCAGTTTTTTCTTTTTTGATAATCTTTTTAATGGCAGTATATGGTAAAGATAGAACAAGAGATACAATATTTATAAGATTACAATCCATTCCCCCTGATAATTTCTTAAATATATAACTGAAAAATGGAATGTTCATATTCTCCTCAAGGAAGGATTGTATTTCCTCGAATATCAAATCAATTGTGTCTTCAACTATCGTAAACAAGGAATTCACGATACAGAAAGGAATGGAAGCCAAACCTCTTATGAGCTCAAAAAACACTTTCAAAGGAGTATCGAAGAAATTATTTTTGTCAATTGAATTTATGAAAGTAGTGATTGGCTCAATTGCTTTATCGCAATTCTCTTTTATCAGATTTTCTATATCATTAAGCAATTGTATAAAAGCATCGCTAACCTTTTTCTCACTTTTGTCCTGAAGATTCGTAGGCATATTATTGGGACAATACAGCAGGTTTTCTAAAAATATATTATTAGAAGCGGCAGTCCCTATCATAATTGATTGCTTTTGGTGCTGAGTGTTGTTAACCCCCGTTATTAAATCGCATAGTTTAATATTTCCCCATTTGTTTTCCATTTTATCTATTTCACCGTTTATTATCGGTGGAATCTTGTCTATCTTTTCTTTAGTAAAGTTTGTACAATCATAGAGTATGCCCTTCCAATTGCCTATTGCATCCAGAATGTTTTTTTTCACTTCTTCCGCATTTTTCTTAATATCATCCCAGTTAAACAAATAACCAATCCACTCCATAATATCCTGGAATAACACAGAGATTCTTGCGAATATTGCAGTTATAGTATCATATGCTTTACTTACAAAGTCGAGAATTTCTTCTACGACATATTTTATGCCGTCTTTAACAAATTCCACGACAGTATTGACGACATCCCTCGTTTTAACTACAATGACTTTTGTTATTTCGACCAATTTCTTGGAAGCAGCCTTAATTAGGCCAGCCAATTTCTTTTTAGCTTTTCCAAATATTCCTTTAAGTTGACTCCCATCAAGACATTCTGCCTTAACAGAAAGATAAAGCTGGTATACGTTATTTTCACTATAGATAATGTCATAACCATCAAACTCAAGAGAGAATTCCTGAATATCTTCAGTATTTATTCTTCTGGCATGGACACCCTTTTGCAAACTAATGGTGCTGCATTTGGTTGCCTTTGAAATTTTGGAAATAGCAGACCTCATGCTTTCCATGTTTTTCTCACTATTATAATCCTTTGGAATAAGGAAATCATCGTTGCTTTTCTTTGCATTACACCAATCCTTGGCGGTCATGTTGCCGACGACATTCTCATATTGAGCAGATGGATTAACCTGAAAAGAGAGTGTCAGTTCATTTCCTTTTGCATCTTTTGTCGAGATATTCACACCAAACTCTGAACTATAAATTTCATCAGCATATTGAGTTATGTATAAGGTGGGGGAAATGATATTCTTTAGCTTTAAAGATTTGTCATTACAAATTACATATCTTTTGCCCATAATTTCCAATAGACAAGTATAAGGACTTGTTATGGTAATGTCTCCTGCAGGAATCATAAGACCATCAGATGTGCCAAAATCCAACTGTATGTGATAACAGTTAAATGTGTTTATCTTATCCTGTTTTTCGGTTTCCGTATCATCTATCTCTACGGGAAAGGTCATCAGCGAATCTTCTTTGGCAACATAGACAAAGCGAATCAAACTACCGATGGTAAGCAGCAAATAACCAGACAAGGTTCCATCTAAAAATTTACATGGGAACACTTTGTTTACACCGCTATATATTGGCATCAAATATTGTTTGTTGTCCTCTATCTTGCTTATGTCATTTGGTAAAATTCCGAAATATAGTACATCGTCTTTACGATCAGTATCATCTAAGTCATCTCCGATAGCAAAAATACATGAGAAATCAGAACTGTCAGATGAAACGGCTTCTATGCTATTAATATCTATTTTCCCTGCACCACACGAAATTTCTATAGGGGTTAAAGTGCTATGATATATGTCTTGTAGAAAAATGTGGTGGTAATCAGCTTTATTCCGTTTTGCTACATACAGCATGTGTTCAGACTGAATCTTGTTGTAATCGAAATATCCAGAACTTTTAAGTTGTCTGACATGCGCAAAATCTAAGTCTATCTCCTTTAGCCCCCTTCCCAATTTATAGGAGTCGGAGTCGTCAGGTGAAATATAGTCCATGTTGTCAGTATTGTCGTAATAAATATAGTTGGGAGGGAAACACATACCTTCACCATTCAAAAAGCCCATATTCATCTCCCACTCCCCGTCGCCTTTGATTTTCTGCTCAAAAGCTGTTAGTTTTCTTAATGTCGTGAAATATTGACAGCCCTGGTCATAGTCGGCAAGATATGCAGTTGGTTTGTTGTCTTTCCTGCATGCAACTAATATTCTTTCTTGATAGGAACCATGATTATTAAGTTCAACACGGCGAAGTACCATATCAGTAATATCACTAATGCTGCTGTCTCCATTAAAAACGGTCTGTAACTTTTCAAAATCAAGCTCTTTCCCCATTGTAAAGGGAGTCTTACTTTTGGCGACCTGAATATCATTGTTACCTGCTGCCAATACAACAATACAGTTGTCCCTATCTAGAAATGCAGCCATTTTTTCACCTGAGATTGGAATTGGAAATGCTTTCGACCCGCTTTCGTTTTTGTCATCTGCGACAATTATCGTTGCATTACCTTTCTTCAATAGTCCCTCAGGAGTAATGAATCCACTGAGATTTTCCGTCAAGCCTATCGTGCAACAGCCAGTCATTGATATTGAGACTGGCTTAGCTGCCTTTACGTTTTCCATCAACTTAGCATTGCATGTAACTTGCAAGCCATTGTTTCCTACTATTGTTTCCTGCATAGCTGTAATAGTTTAAGTTTATACAATTATTTGACTGCAAAGGTACGAAGAATAGATGGAAAAGGGTGTTGCACTAACAACAACTTTGTAGTACTTCGTTTCAAATTTGTCGTAACTTGTTACAATTTTCACGTTCTTGATGACATTCAGCTTTTTAAAATCAAGTTTTTTCTGCGTCTTTATGACAAAGGTACGATTAATGATGAGAAAAATAATATTCAATCTTCAAACAGCGAAAACATCCACTAATCAGCGCTACAAGTTGCCTGTTATTTTGCTGTTTAGTGGATAATAATGTTGCTCAGTGGATAGCTCTCCCAAGTACATAATTAACGGTTTACTTTTACATAAAAAAAATTTTTTATTATGAAAGAAAAGAATGTTAATGGGAGTGCTTGCTACAGTGAGCATGTGTTTGTGAGGATTGAGTGGGGCTATAAGAGAGTCTGCATACACGACATCTTGTATCTGGAGGCACAGCAGGACTGTTGTAATATCTATCTGCTGAAAGAAAACAAAGTGAGCAGAATCATGGTTACAATACCTATGTGCGAGGTATTGGAAGACTTGGATCCAGATTATTTCATGCGTATCCACCGCTCATACGTTGTGAACTTAGAGCATATCGACGTGATAGTTGGCAACATGGTTAGAATGGATAATGGCAGAGAGTTTACCATTAGCAGAGGACACAAAGACAGCATAGACGATCTCTTTGTATTTATCGGCTCCAGAAAACGAGTGAAAGAGAAAAGAAAAAAGCAGATTTCTAATATCTAAGTTCTTATTATTATAAGGTGGGCTACAAGCTTTAGCATACATTCAGTGGACAATCCCGTCGTTTAAAGATATATTTTCTTCAGCCTTAAATACGTATGTATCTTTGTGGCCAACAACGGAGGTGCCGAAAATCCGACGAAGAGTAGGCGAACTAAAAAATGCATGCTTATGAAGACATAAACACATTAGCAATTCAACAGAGATTTTAATAACACAGGCGGTTCCTGAAAAGCCTAAGATAGAGTAAGGAAGTAAAAAACAAGTAATATGCCTTTTAATTTTAATTTAGCTCAAACTGGTTTTCAACCCAACCTAAACAATTGTTGTGGAGGTTATGCATTGGACGCTATTCTATTCGACTTGAATGTACATAATCCGCCTCAACCCGAGAATACATATCATGGGATACAAGTGGTCCAAATTGGTTTGGCACCTAATTCACAAGCTTTGGTAGATGCATTTATAGTCGGAGGCACACATATCAGTTTGCCATCAAGTATAGCTATTTATGCACATCAGCTTGGGATGGCAGCAGAAGTCTTCGTAAATACGCCATTGCTGATAGCTGCAAATATAGCCTTCGCAAACGTGTTTCCTGAAGAGACTGTAAGAATTAATAACAATCACATTCAGCTTCTGAATTTTAATGGAGGTAATCCTACTTTGCAGGACATATTGCGAGATCAGAACATAAACTATAACCACTTTGTGGTATTAGTTAATAATGGTGGTCATTGGGTTGCAGTAAAAAGGGAAGTAAATGGTTTTACCATGTATGATCCTGCAAATGGGGCAGAAAACTTATTTAATGCAAACGGAAATAATCTTCCGAATCATTATGTTTGGAGTGGCGTTGCCATAGGTATTAATTAATAAATGAGTGAATTGAATCGCATATAAGAGTTATCCTTATATAAATAGAATTCAATTTTCATTTTGTGTATGAGGGCGTGTCACTTTGAAGTGACACACCTTTGTATTATTCAGAGGTGGTTGATTAAGACTTCACCCATTGAAGGAGCATTTGCAGAAGGCACCAAAGTGAATATAGCGCTGTGACATACGAGATGCCAGCCCACCACCAGAATACCTTGGGTGACAGGAATACTCCTTGACAAGACTTTAAGAAAGACATGATTTCTTCGTTCTGATTGCGAAATTCTTGTAGCTGCAACCTTCTATGGCTGGCAAGTAGATCTGTCTCTGCCTGAATCAGTTTCTCTCTTGCAGATTGGATGGTGGTTAAGCACTCGTCGGTCATTTCAACCTTTAAGACTGTAGCCTCGGCACGGGTAACAGCACGACAAAATGCGAAAACTGCCATATCCATACTGTCGGTGGCTGCTTTCATTGCAATCACCATATCTGTTCCATCTTTGCGAGCCTTCTCAACTTTTTGAATGCTATCGTGCAAGTTGCTTATAGCTTGCTTAAGAAGTTGAAGTTCTTTGGCAAGGTTAACCTTTTGCTCCTTGATCTCTTCCTGTTTGTTGATTTCTTCGACAAGGGTATCATATTTATTTCCCATAACGAATCTTATTTTAACGGTGTGGACCTTTATATTTTCTAATTGGTTTGCATAGCCAGTTGGCATGTTGGGCGCAGCGTCGAGCCCTCTCACGCTCATCTTCATCATCGTTCTTACCCCAGTTTGATGAAGTGGAACCACCGCCACCACAGGATTCAGAAACGGTTGTGGCTGCATCAACGTAGTTCATGAACAGTAGCATAGCCACATTCAAGACGTTTTCAAATTGCACAGATTCGTCTGATGATTCGATGGTCTCCTTCATAGCCTTGTAAGCATCTACTGGCATTGCGATGGAATAATTCTTACCATCAACAGACAATATCTTCCTGAATACAGATGGCGCTTCTGGCTTGTATTGAGCGATGCTCTGACGTGCAGAATTGTGTTCTGTGAACGACTTTCGTTCTGTAGTCTGAGTGGTGCCAATAGTATAACTGGGCTTATCAATACTTGGAGCTACAGGATGAAGCTTCTTCCATGTGGCTTCAAGTTTAGGAACGCTCAAGTTGCGACCTTTGCCCAACGTGGATGACTTGAAACGGGAGTTACCACGAAGTATGGTATATCCATGTAATACACCTTGCTTGTCACGTTGCTCATGGACTTTGTAACCACGACTTTCAAGCCCGTGCTTATAAGTGTCCCAGTCATAACTCGCCATTCCACGGAGTATGTTGTAACAAGCTTCCGTTATCTCCTTCTCGTGTGCCTCATGAATATCCTCGGGCAACTCCCAGCCACGTTCAACATTGATGGCATGGGCTGCCTTGACTGCACTATCGCCAATGAAGGAGTCGTTCATCAGGTTCCCGTCAAGGTCGATGCGGTTGATGAGGATGTGAAGGTGAGGAATGCCAGACTTTGCATCAAAGTGAAGACATGCAAATATCTGTGCTCTGTCCAGATTGAACTTGCTCTTTACTTTCTTCTTTCCATCCTTGGCTTGGACTTCTTTCTTGAACTCATCAAGAAACCTAATCGCATAGTCGTACCAGTCATTGAGTGTCCATCCCTTCGTTTCTTCAAGGGATGGGGAAACCTCCATCCGAAGGGTCGGCTTGGTGACAGGCTTACGCCTGAATTTCGGTTCGTACTTCTGGTGGATGGTTTCCATCGCTCCCCACATGGCGAGAGGAGTAAGCCCATCGCCAAGGTTACGTGTCAGCACTATGTCTGCACGATTATGCTTGGTGGCATAGTTCGTCATGGCTGAGCCATGCGATATAGACCTTGCTTTTGCTATCATACCATTATCTTTTGAACATTCCTTCTATTTCTACTAACCTGCGGATAAGGCTGTTTACACCTTCCATCCACTGGCGCATGAACTGCTCGTTGCGGAAGTATTTCTTACGCTGCTCCTGGGTAGTGCCATGAAGGGCATTCTTAATTAGGACCAGCTCGCCTCGGGCAGCTTTTAGTGACATCAGGGCATCTGCCTCTTTGTCGCTCATCATCACCTTTGGCTCCCGTCCCAGAGAGGTATCGTGGATATATTGGCTTTTCTTCAGCCCACAGGCGGAAGCCATCTCTATAATTCTCTGGTTCTCGTCGGGCGTATAGCACACGGTGATACGTGGATTACGCCCTTTGGGTTCTATTATCTTGTTCATTTGTAGATGGGTTTTATCGTTAAGTTATAATTGGGATTGGTCAACCCGATGCGAGCCTGCGAGTATTGCAAGAGGTCAAACAGTCTGGCAAGTAGCGAAGTGGATTGTCGGACATTGACACTTCTTGTTTAGAGAGTACGAAAATTCAGGCTCCTTTAGGTGGCATTCCTTTCCCTATCTTTATCTCAATTAGAATGGCTGATTGCTTCGCTGCTGAGTCTCGACAACCAGCCATTCTCCGTTAGCAATTAGGGATTCACTACAACTCCGTTGATGCTCTCGTAAATATTCTCATTCACGTCTTTTTTGAGCGAGAATGCCTTGAGTGTGATCATAGGGAAATGAAGAGTGATCAAGCTGTCGTAACGAGCAATAGCTTCAGAAATCTGCTTTTTAGTCATCATCTCAAAGCAAAGTTCATCAAGAGGAGTGTTGCAATTAGTCCCCTTATGCACCACGTCATCAGTAGAGACGAAACTTGTGATGCATGGCTCGATAGCGAATTCATTCTCGGAGAGTGAATACTTTATCAATCCGTTCTGCTCCAGGTCGTACATGATGTGGAGCACATCCTTGGGAGCAACCTCCCAACGCTCTGCGAGTTCGTAGAGATGAAAGAAGGCTGTAGGCCCATACACGAGTTGGGGATCTGTATCGTTTTCATCCATAGAAAACGATGCTGTCAGATGGGACATGATGTCCATAAAGAACTTGGCATTGATGCCGTTCACAAGGAAATTGAATTCCTTCTGTGACAATCTAAGTGTCACGGTCTTGATGTTTGAAATCATAATTTTACAAGATTTAAAAAGTTTGTGAATTAGTTAATTGTTGCGGTATGTACCGTTCTTGAATACTATTTTCTCCACCATCTCGTTGAGACGGTCAGCGATGCGGTCATCATAGTGTTCTCTGATTTGTTGTGGAGTGAGGTTGGTGGTGATGATGGTGAAAAGCTGCTCTTCGTAGCGCTTTGTCAATAGGTCAATGACTGGAGTATAGACATTGCCATAATCCATCACCTCCGAAGGCTCTGTGCCAAGATCATCGATGCCGAGCATATCCACACTGATGAGTTTGCGGTATGCCTCATAGTTGTTCTTGCACAAGTATGCAATGTATTTAGCATCCACTATCTGGATTCCGTATGTGCCATCGTTGAATGATTTTGGAATACGCAGATTGTTTAGTAGCTGTTGGAATGCTTTGAGCATGGTGCTCTTGCCATTACCGCAACCACCACATAGTAGCATACCGAACTTGGGGGATGACGAGGTAAGCCAATGAGCTATCTCATGAAGTTGATTCTCCATATCCTCGCTAGTACAGAAGCTACGGTGGCGATATTCCACCTCAGCCATCATTGCTGCTAACAGATAAGCATATGCCTCGTCTTCAGACATAGGCAACTTAAAACGAGCCTTCATATGGCGATGCTGTAGTAGAGATTTCTTTAATGCCTCTACGTCGATTTTGACTGTCGTTTCCATTTCTTCTTTTGTTTGAAAAATTTAATGAGCTCTCTTTAATACTATTATCTTTCTCTTTATCTTTTAAAGGGGTAAAGTCTGCCGTCAATCCATCCGTCAACTCTACCGTCAAGTTATCCGTCCAAATTAGTAGTGAATATTTAGACGGTACATGACGTGATTTGCCTTCAGTAAAAGAGATAAGTCCACGCTTGGCAAGATTCTTACGAGCGGTGCAAAGTGTCTGTTTGGACATGTGAAGCATCTCGCAGATCCGTACCGTAGAGCATGGCACTGGCATGTTCCAGCGGTGTTGGTTGCACTCGTTCACTATGAAAGCGTAGAGTGCAACCTCGCTGGTGGACATGTACTCCAAAGATGAAGCGCGCCAGAACTGATTCATGTAATCGATATATGTCATACCTCATGAGCTTTATTATCACCTTTGACTTTGATGGTACCAGCTTTCTTTGCCAATTCAAGGGCAAGGTTACCATCGATTACAATCTGGCGATCAATCTGAGTGATGGCATCATCTATCACACCACTCTTCTTGATGCGGTTGGCTGTTGGAACACTACAACCGAATATCTGAGCGATGCCTTCAATGCCATAGTAGATACGTCTTTGACTGAGACTCGCAATCTCTGTTGCCCAAGTAGCCATACGACTGTCAATGAGAAAACTCAGTTCCTCTCCTGTCATCATTGCTACAGGTTTTTGTTTTAATTCGTCAATATTCATAATTGATGTCATTTTTAATTGATACTACGAGGTCTGCAGAACCTCAATGATTCTCTTTGGAATCGATTCCGAGAGCAAAGGTAATGACATTTCAATGGGACATTGGTCGGTTTATTTATACCTTAATATAACCAACCATTTACACGATGACAATCAATGTTTATTAACAGCAAATCAACAAAATAGGCGGATAATCAGTTTTTATTCCGATTATCCGCCTATCATATTGCTGACAAAAGAAGAGAGACTTATACAACTGCCGCAAATATATCCGTCCAAAGATATATGATTTGCTTAGCCTTAGCCCAGCTGCCTTTCTGTGGCCCACTAAATCTATAGTCCTTCAGTTCGCCATAGCGTTTCTGGGGACAGTCAATGCCAATCTTTCGTCTGGTAAACTGTTCGATAGCACGATGGAAAGTAGTATAACTGACATTCTTCGTAATGGCATCAGCTCGTATTAACGCAATTAATAGGTACGCCAAACATATTGGTCCAGGATTCTCTTCAGTAAAAAGAAGGATCTTTTCTTTTAATGCAGATTTGTTTCCCGTCAACAGGCTATCAATACATTTGACTTCAACCTTTCTTCCCCGGTTGCCTTCTGACTTACTAAGTTCATAGCTGATATCCTTCCAGATTTCAGGGGCACATAAGTTTGCAACTTTTTCCCAAGATTCTTTTGTCTCCACACCAAGGTTTATGCTGCTTGGAACCATAAAGCCAACAGCCCCATGGATCATGGTCAAATCTTCTTGGTCAAGGATTTCCTCATCCATGATGCTATTCAGCGTCTCAATCATCTTTGTGGAGCCGCCATCAAACATCATGTAGTAGTACATGCATCGAATGGCGTCATTCTCTTCATCCATAGCTTTCGCCTTTAAGTTGCTCACAAAAGAGGGGACAAATGACATGCATGTGTTCATGTAATCAGCAGCCTCTTCTATCAAAGAAAGACAGTCTTCCTTGGTTGCTTTACCATCATTTTTACTTGTCTCAGCAATATAGGACTTGGTGTATTGAGGAAGGTTTTGCCAAATTCCATCGGCAGATCCGAAGTCTGGCAATGATGTCACCTTCTTGCCCGTTGGTTTATCAGGCAAGCAGTCATAGGCAAGACCGAACATCGTGTCTAATGCAAACAGGTCTCCAGCACTGATGCTGTCCATCTTGTTCTTGAATTCCTTATAAACGTTTTCATGCTCTGCTTTCCAAGAACAGATGCTTAGTGATGCCTTTTCTCGCATTTTATGGAAATCGCTCACATTGCTTAATTCATCAAGTATATTCATCATACTTTATACAATATTATGTGGTACTATATGGCTTTTGCGAGAAGTTGTGCAAGCTCCTCATTTGACAACTTTGAGAGCTTTGACATCAGTTCGTCACGCTCGGCTGATTCTGTATTAAGAACAAGCAGTTTGGAGTTGTACTCCATCTGCATTTCAATTGGGTATGTGTCCAGATACACATTGGTCATGTCGTTTGAATTGCTGGAATGTCCCATGCTCTCATCAATGTAAGTCTTTTCCACACCAGCATTACGGAGGTTTGTGGCAAACGAATGACGGCACCAGGTTCCTGATGGGCGGATTGCTTTATCCCATCCAAGGATATCGTGACATATCTTGGTCACACGGTCTTTAACGTTAGAGTTTTCCTGTGCCGTTAGTTTCCTTCTTACTTTTTCACTTGTCTCCCCGTTGAATATCTGTGGGAATACATAACCTCCAAGGGTGGGAGGGGCTGCGATTTCATCAAGTATAACTTGCAGCGGCTCAATGATAGGTATAACGACCTCGGAATTATTAGAACTCCTGTCTGCTGTCTTCTTGCGGTTGAAGAGGAATGCCCTTCTACCCGTCTGGAAATAATAGTCGTTATACTGCAAACGTGCAGCATCAGCAAGATTAAAACCATTGCAAAGATACTGGGCAAGGAACAATCCGAGGGAATAATGTGCTCTTTCAGCATAGCTTTTCTTCCATGTCTCAGGATAGTTCTTGTTGATAAACACATGGTATAGTTCCGTAAACTGTTCTCGTTTCAGATAGACTTTCTTCTTCACCTTGCCTCGCGGAATACTGACAAGATTTTTCTCCTTCTTATTCGAGAAGGGATAGGTCACATCCAACAAATATCCCTGACTGCGACAGAGATTCCATATGGTGCGACAGGAGCGAAGGTAAAGTCCAACAGTTGCATCAGATATTTGTCCTTCGATGTTGCCGTCTTTACCTTTAATGCCATTAGACATACAATCCTTCCATTTCTGTATTTCAGCCACACTGATATTAAACCCCTTGATGGTATCCTTCCCTAAGAACTTTTGGAAGGAGTTCAATGCACTGATGTAGCTGTCGCTTGTAGAATAACGCTTGCCGTTATCGTCGTTCTGAAGGTGATAGATGTATTCTTGCCAAATACCGATAAAAGACTTGTCTTCTTTGGCAACCTCGATATTGGAATTGCCTGTGGTGACAGCCACACGTACCATCTCATAAGTGAAAGGATTTCCCTTGCTGAGATTGACGAGCATTTCCTTGTATTTCGGAACGATTTCCTCGCGCCACATCTTCTGCTCCTTGTAGTTTTCCGATGAACTCTTGGTAGCAGTACAGATGTCAGAGAATCGTTTCTCGGAATATGAACCTCCGACTTGATGATAGAAGAACTTTCGGTCAACCGTGAATCGAATGGCCAGAGGATACTCACTCACATTCTTGCGATTGGTGCGAGTGTCAAGAACTAAAGAAGCGTTGCAATTACGCTCCTTAATGACCGGTAGAGATTTTGTTAATTTCATGCCTGAAATGTTTTTAATGAATTAAACATGTTTGTTCTCACGCATGCAACCATTTCAGTACACATATATATACAAAAACAGCTGCGTTTGACCATTGCCGAAGCAATAATCAAATGCAGCTGTGCAATCTTGGCATCTTCTGTCGCTGTATGATAACCGGGCTTATGCTAATCGGTCCCAATCCCTGAAGCGCCTCTTGTGTGGAGTTGAATGAAGTATCTTCCGACTAATACTCCCTCCGCACGATGATCCATCGGAATGGATTTTTACCAGTCCACGTTCTGGTGAGCATACTCACTTTCCTGTCAGAAACAAGAAGAGCAACATTTCGTTCATGGTTCGCTCAAATGCTAATGCGTTGCAAAGGTACAACATTTTCCCTAATGGAACGTAATAGTCTGGCAGAAAATAGAGTATCTTTGAGCATCTTTAACTATCATACTTGGATAGAGTATGATTTTCTACAATAAGGGTGTCATGTAAAGAGGAAGATAGGTGACATCACCCTCTACCTTAAAGTCGGCTGCATGCAAAATAGTAGGAGAGGTCATATATTCTCCAAACTTCTTCATGCACTTCGTAAGGGAAGACAACGTGTAGTTCTTGCCACTCTTGACTTCTATCGGACGGATATTATGACGGCTGGTCACTTTGTCCTTCTGGAGCAGGAAGTCTATTTCCATACGTTCTTCAGCTTCCTCTGATGACTTACTATAGAAAAAGAGTTTGTTACCGCTGGCTGTCAACATTTGAGCCACGATATTCTCAATGAGCATCCCCTCGTTTACCTCCAGTTTACCAAAAAGCAGTTTCTGGTAAATCTCAGACGAGACAATGCCCTTTTCATCGAAGGCATGACTGATCAACAAGCCTGTATCGTTCATATAGCACTTCAATGTCGTGCGGTCTTCGTTCATCTTTAGTCCGATGTTCGGCTCTGTTGAATTATAGCAGATGTTGACAACTCTTGCATCCTTCAGCCAGAAGAAAGCATCGTCCCAATCACGATATTTCGCACCTGGCTTTAGGGCAGACAGGCGGAATTTCTTTTCGTGCTTGGATAACTGAGGAGGTATCTGATCAAAGATTGAAACCACCTTGTCGTCTATCTCGCCAGCATAATTAAAGATGTCGTTACGATAGATGGTCAGCACATCGCGTTTGGCAGCATCTACAGCATCAAAGTCCTTTGTCTCAACATACTTTTTGACGGCTTGCGGCATTCCTCCTACTATCATATAGAGGCGGAAAGCATCCATAGCCTGACGATGGAAAGCCTGTCCCATCGGTTTCTTCTCTGCGTACATCTTTCGTATCAAGTCCATCAGCATGTCGTTACCTGTAGCCCAAAGGAACTCTTCAAAGTCCATAGGGTACATCTGTATAGGACGTTCTTCCGAAGGGAGTACGATTCCTTGCGTATTTTTCTTGATGCTTACCAAGGATCCTGTCTCAATATAGTCATACCTCCTGTCGGCCACCAGAAACTTGATAGCAGCTCTTGCTCTGGGACATAACTGAACCTCATCAAAAATGATAAGTGACTTGCGTTCATGGAGTCTCACTTTGTAGTGCTGACTCAGATAGAGGAAAAGCGTGTCAAGGTCTTCCAGATAAAGGTCAAACCAGTCTCTGACCATCTGGGGAGCCTTGTTGAAATCGATGAGGATATATGACTCATACTCATTCTTGGCGAACTCCTCTACGATATAGCTCTTTCCGATGCGTCGCGCTCCCTCTACGAGTAGTGCCACTTCACCATTCCTTTTCTCCTTCCAATCAAGGAGTTGCTGATATATTTTACGCTTCATAACAATGCGTTTTACACCTTTTTGAGATTTTCATCTGTTACATTTTGTACCTTTTTGAGGTTTTTTGTGATACAAAGATACACCTTTTTGAGATTTTCTGCAAGTTTTTTGTTGAAAAACTATAAAAAAGGACTATTTTTCGGTCGATTTTATGCGTAATTTGGTTGTTTGGCGTTCTTTCGCTTGGTCATTTGGCATATTTGTATTCGGTCATTTGTGGCGATTTCATTCGGTTATTTGTGACCTCCAGATTATAGTCTGTTGCTTGAAACCGCCTATTATGTCCCAAATTCTGCGTAAACAATGCGTAAACATTTTGTTTCAGTTAGGTGTGTTTTTTGATATTCATAGAAAATCACATTTTCGTAAAACATTGATATTCAGTACACTTTCAAAACAACGATATATCATAGAATATCACTTTAAGATACTCATAATCTGGAGGTCCTTGGTTCAAGCCCAAGCTGGTCCACATTAAAAATCAGCAACTTAGAAGAAATTCAAGTTGCTGATTTTTCGTTTTGCGAAAACAATGCGAAAACAATCGGTTTGAGTTCGACCCCATTTTAAGCAAGTTTCCGCAATCTTGTGCGACTGCGAAAACAAATGTCGAGTTAATATTTTTCCATTTCCTACAGACCATTATTCAACTGGAAATACTCTTTTGCTAAGTCAATGGCATCTAAACGGAGTTTTTCGTCCTCTTCCTTCAAGATGGCATAGACGCCATCAGCTAGCCATAGTTTCATCAGTTCCCTCTCGTCAACCTTATACAGCTCTGCTAACTTGGGAACTTGGTCACGTCTTACACGCCTTGCTCCCAATTCCATCTTGCTATACATAGGCATGTCCGTCTCCAGCAACTCTGCCAACTGCCGTTGTTTCAATCCATGTTCCAGTCTCATGGCCTTTATCTTCGGGCCAAACATACTATATATTCTTTTATCCCTCATATCTTTGTATCGTTGTTAGTCATCAATTGGGCTCAAATACTGGACTTGTCTCAAGTTTGTCCTGTACTTGCAGGCTCATTCAATCGAGAATGCCTCTTCCATTCCTCCGTAGCCCGTGCATATGTGCGAGTACCTACATCCAATCCACCAATTGTAAACATATGGTTGTTTGTTAAATATAGGCTTTCTCCTTCTTATCTGGTTCTCTATGACGGATATACTCGTCAAAATCTTCTATGTTAAACTTACGTTCATTGCACATATTAACGTTTTTTATATTGAGAAAACTTCTATTCCAATTGCTTTCTATACACTGAATCTAAAGTTTGTCCATCCTTATCTTTCCATACAAGCCAACCGTTATTGCTACTGCCAATACAGAAGTCGGCAGCTGTACTTGCACTGGAGAATGTTTTGTCGGATTCCAATAATAAATTGTCTCCATTTGCAGATGTATATTCCGAAAGTAGTTTCTCACGTTTCTCTTTCCATGTAAACGATGGAACAGACGATTTGGCGATAATGCTACCCTTTAAAACAGTAAATCCGTTGGCATCATAGAAGCCTCTAGCATCACAGCCACGCCCCTTTGTATAAAACAGATGTTCCTCCTTTGGCTTTGCTACATCAAAGATATTGCAACCAATAAAGCTCCAAGTATTGCACATCAGCCTTTGTCATAGCTGCATCTTTTGAGATAAACAGCAATGCCTTTTGCCAAAACGCTTTCTTACTATCGTGGTCTTTCACCCTCTCACGGAAATTCTCCGTCTCACCAATGTAAGCCTTTGGTTTTGTTGCCTCATCCTCACCCAATAAGATATAAAACGCTGGTGTCTGCAACTCCTGTCGCTCGTTCAGAATAGAGAGATTAGAACGAGGAATTACATACATCTGGCAAATCTTATTGCTGATGAACACATACTGAGTACCTTTCGGATCTCCGTCTATTAGATATGTTGTTACCGTCTTACCCATATAGTTCTATTGTAATCTATTATATCTTTACAAACTATTACCATATTTCTCCAACCACGCTTGTGCTTGCTTATATTCCGGACAATGGGAATTGAGCAGAGTTTCAAACTTCAATGTATGCTTCATTATCAGCGTATGACAGAGCTCATGAATAATCACGTAATCTATCACAAACTCTGGCGCCTTGATGATACGCCAATTGATAGATATGTTCTTATCTGAAGAGCAATTACCCCATTTCTTCTTCTGACTACGTATAAATAGCCTGTTGAATGGAAGTAACAATTTTTCAGATAGTTCATGCACCCTTGGACGTATATATATACCTGCTACGTATTTCAGCCACTTCTCCTGAGTTGGGATGTTAAGTAAATCCCTTCTCGCCTGTATTGTTTTACTCTCATCATTTACCACCACTTTATTCTTGTATTGTGATGAATAGTAATAGGCATATCGATTACCAAACAAGAGAAGTTCGTTTCGTTTTAGCAATATTTTTCCCTTCTGCTGAAAGAAGCGCTGCTTAGAAGCTATCCACTCGGATTTCATCTCTAACACTTTAGATACCTCTTCTTCGGTAAAGCTGTTAGGGACAAACAAATGCACAGAGCCATCTTCATTAACTCGAAGACGGGCATGCTTCACGTTGCGGTGTTCTACTATATAATTGGCTGGTAGTATCATTAGTTCAAACTAAAGTTATCTAAGATAGAGTTCATCAACTTTTCACCAAGTTCACCTTCAACGTCCAAATTCAGCGCTTCGTATTTCTCGTTTGCGGCTAATAATTCAACCTCAAATCTCATACGATTATACTCTGGCGTCACCTCTTGCCATCCAATATAAATCTTTGCTTGGATTCTCTCCGTCAGTTTCTCTGCAAAATCCCTAACTAATTCTTCGCTGAAGTTCTCTATATGATTCTTGATTGTTTGATATATTTCGAAGGTACCTTTGTTGTCAAACCCCATTTTTCTAGGCATTTCAATAGCCTCGTCCACCTCTGTATAGAGTTCACTCAACTGTTTTAGGATTCCTTCAATTTCAGTTGCATTAGCATTTTTCTGTCGAATCAAAGCATCCAGCCGTTCTTGGAATTCAATGTAAATAGCACTGCTATTCTGATTCGTTCGAATCATTGTTTCAATGTCACGAATAATCTTCTCAGCCTTGTCACTGGGTGACAACTTCGTTTCCTGCAATTTCGTCAGATAGTCTGCATCAATAGCTATTTCCGGCATGTGCCCCCTAAAGTCGAGCAACATGGTACTCTCTTTCAGAAGTTTCCTTGTCTGAACAGCATAGAATTCTGCGTCAAAGGCAATACGGCGGAACTCCTCCATATAGAGCTCATAGATAGTAACCAACCACTGATACCTTGTGCGATAAGGGCGAAGCCCTGGGTTTGGGCTGATGGCTTCCCATAGTTGTACGACACGATGGAATTCGTTTTCAAACTGCCCATGGTCTATCTCGCTCAGTTTTCTGATAATAGCAATCTGACACTCGTAAGTATCTTCCAACTTGATTTCTTCAAAATGCTTAAAGGCAGTATCAAGCACTTTTGGGAATTCCTTCAGCAAGGAATCCACATCTTCAAACTCACCTATGTCCTGAGGATCATAGTTCAGCGCTTCCTTATAATTTTGGAACACGCCTACATAATCGACTATCCGTCCAAATTCTTTTGTGAGTTTTATCTCTCCCTCACCATAATCGTACGGACGGTTTGTCCTTGCCACAGCTTGGAGCAGGTTGTGGTCACGCAACGGACTGTCTAAATACATAGTCTGTTCAATAGGCGCATCAAAGCCGGTCAATAGCATATTGCAGACGATGAATAACTTCAGATTATTACCCTTTGCTTGCTCCTCTGGTGTGATGCGCTTCTTAAATTTCTCAATCAACTGCTTTCGTTCTTTATCTGTCAGATAGAACGGTGAGAACAAATCATAACGCTCTCCTGTTTCATACTGGCCTGTAGAGAAGATAATCTGCAACTCTGACTTGTCGAAGTATTTCAGCAGTTCATTATAGTATAGCACACAGGCCTCCTTGTCAATGGCTACCACTTGTGCCTTGAATCCTTGCGGTTCCAAACGTTCCTTAAAATCTTTAGCAATATCTGCAGCCAATACCGATATGCGTTCATGCTTCTTCATCAGTGTTTTCCATGGCTGTACTTTCTGCTCAACTTGTCTCTTTTGATCTTCTTCCAAGTCAGCCGTAATTTCCTCGTAGCCTTTCTTCAGGTTCTCTTTATCAAGGAACCACTGTGAGGGGCCAAGTGTATATTTGATGGGCTTGGTGGCTCCATCGTTGATGGCGTCAATAACGCTGTACTTATCCAAATAGAACTCAATCTTGCCATTCTCTCCCTTGATGCCAAACTCCCTATGCGTTTTAGGAATAGGGGTACCCGTAAAGGCGAAACGCCTGGCATTAGGCAGCACGGCTCTCAGTTCCATTTGATAGTCACCATACTCCGTACGATGAGCCTCATCAATCAGCACAATAACATTATCGCGCTCATCAGCAATATTCCCCAACTCATTAAACTTCTGAATAGTCGTAATATAAACACCCGCAGGTTTATCCTTGATGATGGATTTCAAATCACCCACACTCATCACCTGACGTGCATTCGGAAATACACAGTCTAAGAAAGTATCACCTATCTGGTCTTTCAGATCCTTGCGGTCAACAACCAGATAGATGGTAGGATCATTCAATTCCTCTGCCCTGCGAAGTTTATAGGCAGTATAAAGCATTGTCAATGACTTACCAGAACCTTGCGTATGCCATATAACGCCCTGTCTCTTATCCGAATGAGTAACACGTTCCACTATCTTATTTGCAGCCCTTAACTGCTGATAACGTGCCACTTTCTTGATAATCTTCCCCTCATCACGTTCGAACACGATGAAATACTGCAAGATGTCCAACACCCGTTCAGGCTGTAGTAATCCGATAATACCAAACTTCATCTGCTCCAACAGATTACCATTCGGCAATCGTTCTACATCGAAATGCATCAATCCGTCTTCTTCGTCCTTGTATGTCGTGCACAGATCATTCTTTGGGTCAAGAATCGGATTAGGAAATTTGTTGGCAATCACAGAGTCCTTCCATTCGTTAAAGTACGAGGCTGAGACTCCTGGGATGCCATATTTACACAGACGTCCATTGCAGGCTACACCAAACAGATGTGCCATAAAGAGTTTGTCACCCCTACGGTCGTATGTCTGGAACTGACGTACACCTTCAAGCCAGTTTGTTCCTCGTCTGGCACATTGTTTCGCCTCTATGGGTATCAATGGAATACCATTCACTAACAAGCAAATATCTACACGAACCTGTTGAACGGAATACTGATTGGTAACGATAAAACTGTTCTGCCAAATATCCTCAAAGTCAATGAAGCGAATGGTCTTGTCCTCTTTGTCTATAGTCATCGTAACGCCATCCACCAATTGATTCAGGAAATTTTCATTTCCCTCTATCGGACTTTGATTTCGGAGATTATTGAGTAGAACTTCTACCGCCGACGTTGCAGCCTGCTTCTTGATAGAGTTAAGTTCCACCACTTTCTCCACCAAGATAGGCTCTATCACCGCATTCATTTGCAAGCGGTTATAAGGCTTTAACTCCTCGACAGTCTTCGGCATCCATCCCATCTTAGAGAGCCATTCTGTCACCTTCGCCTCAACAGGCTTTTGTTCGTGTAGTTTGCTCATAATTACAATGATGATAAAACTATTTTTTTTAGATTATCTATGCAATCCGATTTGTAACATTTATAGCAAAGCTCATATACAGAATCCATGTTGGGTTTACTATTTCTATCCTTTCTAGTTAAAACCATATTTAACAGTTGAAATAGTGAATGCCCACGTAATAACAAATCATAATCAGCTTTCAGATAAGAAATCGTTGATCGCTGCGGAGTTTCTGATGGCTTAAACTCATCTTTCAACTTATAATTACTCAATATGTGCTGAGGTGCCAATTTTAATTCATATTCTTCTCCATTCTTATATTTTTCGACTTCTCTTGCATAGTATTCCAAAAAAGCATCTAATAACTGATTAAAAATCAATGCGTCCTCTTTGTTAAATAGTTTCTCTATACCCTTTCCATGGTATAAATCATTCTCTATACTATACCCAGTAGTAAAAATAATATCCGAATACTCTGACGGAATGGCACTATAAACATAGCAATCTCTATCAGCTATAAATAGAACTTTCTTAAAGTCTGAACGTGAATGATATAGTTTTATCAACGTATTTCTACATCCACAAGGCATTATATCAATATGTATCGTAGTTGAAGCATTTATATCTTCTTCTATCCATCTGTAGATTTTCAGATCATCTTTCCCCTCAACTAAAATAGTTGGGATAGATGAATGCTTCAATGTAGACCTTAATTCATCTTCTGTTAAATATTTCCCCATCACATTCCTCCTTTATCTTCACTAAGTACAATCTCTTTATCTGCATATTTTGTATAAATAAAAGGACTATGGGTCGCAATAAAGAACTGATTATTATTCCCTTGCTTTAAAAGTGTTGGGACTAATAAACGTTGCCAATCTGGATGCAAACTTAATTCTGGCTCATCAATAAAGATTATCTTATTCTTCGAGAATGTATTGTAACACAAGAAACTTAACATCTGCTTCTCACCCGCAGACAACTTCTCTGATGAAATGGCATTCTCAAAATCACCAAAGACAATAGCATCCATCTCTATACCTTTTTTGTTAAATATCGACAAAATCAGATTCTTTAAAGTAGAAAAAGGTAGAAGCTTCTCTGCACTTTTATTTTCCACATCAGTAATATCTGATTCTATTTCTTGAAGAATGAAATCAGATTTTTTCCCCTTTTTGTCTTTTATTCGCTCACGTATCGCACCAAACTTGTTCTCTTGTAATTCATTTATTTCTCGCATTACTGTAGAATATTCTCTATTTACCAATAGTGTAATATCCTCAGTAGATACATACGAAACAAATTTGTGCTTTGAAGTAGATAACTCATTAGACAAATCTGACAACGCATTTTTCATTGGAAATGGAGTCCTTCTATATATTGAATTCTCAATCAAAAAGCCTCCTTCAATTCGTCTAAATGTTGGAAAGAATACAGACTCATCGCTCTTTTCATACAGATCAATTGAGACATCATTGGAAACCCTTCTTTGGATTCCATCTGACAGAGGAATAAAGCCTTTACGGTCACCTTTTCCTGTATTAAATAAAACTTCAGCTCCTTTCTCACTTCTAGTAATTGAAATCTTATAATTATTTGTTTTCAATGTTAGTGATTGAAAAACGATTTCATTAACAAGATGAACGAAATGTCCACTATTTACGAACCACAAGATTTTAAGTATTGTTGTTTTGCCACAACCATTTAAACCTGTAAAAAGATTCAAATCATCATTAAAATGAAATTCCAATGACATTTTGTTACCATTAAGTCCTTCGACTTTTAAATACTTTATCATAATTCAAGTTTGTTAAATTGTTTTTACTTTTCCTGTTAATAAATTCTGCATCAGAGATTTTTTTAATCGCTCCAAGGATTTTATCTTTTGTTCATGTTCATGAATGCTTTTATCTACCGAACTGATTCTTTTTGCGATTGCTATTTGTTCCAATTTGTCTTTGGGACATAGCACTCTGTATTTGGAATATCCACTTTTGTTGATTTGTGGTGTAGCATTGATGCCTGCAACACTTTTGAAATGCTCTCTTCTTGACAACATAGCATAATACAAGTATTCTGCATCATGCTCATTGTTCACGATGACAGATGTTATTTGTTGATTTGAGCAACATGTTGCAGTCGTAATGCCAATTTTACCTATCGTGGAGCCAATGCAGACTTCACAAACAGTACCCTTGGGAAGGACATAACTATATCTTATACCTTTCTCTGAAACATATCTTTCAGTTTCCTCTATATATTTCGCTACGTCTAAATCTCCAGGAGTTATGAACATGAAACCATTTTCTTTGTCTGAAAACACTTCAGGTTCATCAGTCGGAGGAGTTTTACCTGTTTGTACTTCTCCAAAGTCCTTGATTCTCTTAACTTCCCATCCTACAGGAACTTTGCCGAACTTTTCGTCGATATAGAATTCTTCGGGTGTACGGAATGTGCCATCTGGCTTCATTTTACCTGTGAGAACGTTTTGCATGAGACTCTTTTTCAGTCGTTCCGCAGCAGCAATGCTGTTTTGTACGGACGCTATTGCTTTATCAACTTTTGAGAGAACGCTTGTAATCTCTTTTTGTTCTTGAATAGATGGTATTGGCAAATTAACTTTAGCAAGCATGGCTTTGGCTATGCTATAAACTTTAATGCCTGTGACTATCCTTAATAAACTATTTCTGACATACTCACCAGAGAACAAATAGCCTTTAAAACCATCTATCAAATCATTCCCCTTTGGTCGGAGCATTAAGGTGTGTAAACCTGAAATTATTTTAAATGATTATCCGCAATTCGCCCTGCCGTTATATAATTTGTGCTCAAACGTAGGCTTATACGAAACGGCAGCGATAACTAATCGGTCGAACATCCTGTCACCGAAATATTTACGGTTGAATTTGTAGCAGAATTCATTCAAGTATTCTTGAAGAAACTCCTCCTTGATTCCGTGATACATGTCTGTGAACAACGACTTGGCGTTTGAAATGGCGATATGTACCCACGGAAGAACCTTTGGAGCATTGCACCCGCGGACTGTCTGCCGTTCCGACTTTGACACAACTTTCTCGACTGTCGAGTGTGA
>FNBQ01000015.1 GCA_900102385.1 Bacteroidales bacterium KHT7
AGGATCAAACTCTTCATTGTAAAATATAATTTGTTTAGTTTCCTAGCACCGATAAATCGAATTGACAGTTCGTATCTTGTTTTTTACCCGTGAGTCAGTGTTAACCAACTCACAGCTCCTGTACTTCTTCGTCTATGTAAATCTTTCAATGAACTCTTTCGTTTTTTGCTTTCCTTCACTAGTCGCTGACCTTGGCGGCTCGCCTCGTTCCCGAAAGCGAGTGCAAAGATACGGCCTTTTTCCGAACCGCCAAACTTTTCAGAAAGAAAAATTCAAAATTTTGCAAAATTTATGCAAATCTCAAAATTACACATATTATATAAGAAAATTAAGTTCTTTTTCTGTCATTCTCTCTGTTTTCATGTTTTACAGAAGTCTTTTTGAACATCGTTTCATTCTTTTATCGGGCTAAAAAAATGCCAATGAATAGCTAATTTTGATTACTGAGGCATAAAAATTCACTAATTTTCGTGATTGCATGGATTGCCGGCACAGAGTATTTTTGCAAACTGACAGATATCATATAACTTTTATATCTTAACAGAATGAAAATAAAGAAAATTGTTGGTCGAGAAATTCTCGACTCTCGTGGAAATCCAACCGTTGAGGTGGATGTGATTCTTGAAAATGATGTTTTAGGTCGTGCAGCCGTTCCATCTGGCGCAAGCACCGGCGAGAACGAAGCACTCGAACTTCGCGACGGAGACAAAAACCGCTATCTTGGCAAAGGAACATTGAAGGCCGTGGCCAACATAAACGATGTAATCGCCCCTGCATTGATTGGAAAAAATGTGTTTGAACAGCGCGCTATCGACCAGTTGATGCTCGACCTTGACGGAACGCCAACAAAGAGCAAACTTGGAGCAAACGCAATTCTTGGCGTATCGCTTGCCGTTGCTCAGGCCGCAGCAAAGGCTCTCAACATTCCTCTGTACCGATATATCGGCGGTTCAAACGCCTACACTCTTCCTGTTCCTATGATGAACATCATTAACGGCGGCGCACACTCTGATGCTCCTATCGCCTTTCAGGAATTTATGATTCGCCCAGTTGGTGCACCTTCTATCAGAGAGGCTGTACGCATGGGTGCCGAGGTCTTCCATAATCTTGCAAAACTTCTGAAAAAGAGAGGCTTGTCTACCGCAGTTGGCGACGAGGGTGGCTTCGCTCCTGCTCTTGACGGAGTTGAAGATGCACTCGACTCTATTTGTCAGGCAATTCGCGACGCTGGTTACGAGCCGGGCAAAGACGTGAAGATTGCAATGGACTGCGCATCAAGCGAGTTTGCGGTTGTTGAGAACGGCAAGTACTTCTACGATTACAAGCAGCTTAAGAACGGCAAGCAGAAAGACCCTAACGGAAAGAAACTGAGCGCAGAGGAGCAGATTGACTATCTGGAGCAACTTATAACAAAATATCCTATCGACTCTATCGAGGACGGTCTTGATGAGAACGACTGGGAGAACTGGGTTAAACTTACAGAGCGCATCGGCAACCGCTGCCAACTTGTGGGCGACGACCTGTTTGTTACAAACGTCAAGTTCCTTGAGAAGGGTATCGCAATGGGTGCTGCAAACTCAATCCTTATCAAGGTTAACCAGATTGGTTCTCTTTCTGAAACTCTCGACGCTATTGAGATGGCTCACCGCCACGGATATACAACAGTTACTTCGCACCGTTCTGGCGAGACAGAGGATACAACAATTGCCGACATCGCAGTTGCTACAAACTCTGGTCAGATAAAGACTGGTTCTTTGTCGCGTACAGACCGTATGGCTAAGTACAACCAACTTATCCGCATCGAAGAGGAACTTGGTTCTGTGGCACGCTACGGATACAAGAAGATTAGATAATCGGGCAGATTCATTACTTGGGTTTTACATAGTACAAGAGGCTCAAACGCATTTGCGAATGAGCCTCTTGTTATTTTTTCTTTCTGATAGAATCAGTTGAACACCGATTTGAAAACAGCGTCGCTTGCTCCAGCACTCTCACGAATGTACTTGCCAGCCTTTGCGCCAGCATCGGCACAGAAAGCCTCATCGTCGAGCAGTTTTCCGATTATGCTGAGGAACGATGCCGAATCGGTTATCTCGAAGCAACCGCCTATCTTAAGCAGATGCTGCGCCTCTTGGAAACGCTTGTTGTTCGGACCGATTATCACCGGAATGCTGTAAACGGCAGCCTCGGGAACATTATGGATTCCAACGCCGAAGCCTCCGCCGACATAAGCAACCTCGCCATATCGGTATATTGACGACAACAGTCCAAAGCAGTTGATTATCAAACATTGAGCATCTTTTACATTCTCTTCCGTTGCTTCGGTATAACGGATGCTCCTCATCTGAAGTTTGCCTTCAATCTCTTTCAGATGGTCTTCGCTTATGACGTGAGGCGCGATTATCAGTTTTACATCCTTGCGATTGTTGAAATAAGGAATGTAGATATCCTCATCTGGACCCCACGAACTTCCGACGACAAACGTCTTCTGACCTTGCTTGAACGCCTCGACAATCGGCAACTGCTTTGCCTCGCGGAAGATGTCTATAACGCGGTCGCATCGTGTATCGCCCACCACCGTTACGTTGTTTATTCCGAGGGTTGCAAGCAAATGCTTGCTTTCCTCGTTCTGCACAAAAAGATGAGTGAAACGAGTAAGAACCTTGTGATAGCGTCCGCCATACCAGCGGAAGAACACCTGATTCCTGCGGAAGATTGACGACACGCTGTACGTTGGGATTCCAAGTTTCTGCAACTTCTTCAGATAGTTCTGCCAGAACTCGTACTTTATGAAGAATGCCATCTCGGGCTTGACGCACTTGAAGAAACGATGCACGTTTGTCGGAGTATCGAGCGGAAGATAGCAGATGACATCCGCGCCATCGTAGTTCTTACGCACCTCGTATCCCGAAGGAGAGAAGAACGTGAGCAGAATCTTGAACTCAGGATGCTCCTTGCGAACACGCTCCATCATCGGCCTGCCCTGCTCGAACTCGCCGAGCGAGGCTGCATGAAACCAGATGTACTTTTCGTCCTTCTTTATTTGCTCACGCAAAATCCTGAAGGTCTGCCTATGGCCGTTTACCATCAGCCTTACCTTCTTGCTGAAGAGCGAGGCTATGCGCACGCCAATGACATATATGTAAATTACAAAACTATACATTCCTTTTGCTTACTTCAGAACCTCTATTGCCTTTCGCATTCGGTTAAGAGTCTCTTCTTTGCCAAGGAATGCCGAAATATCAAACATGTGAGGACCCTTGCCCTCGCCCACGAGTGTTAGACGCCATGCGTTCATCACATCGCCGGTTTTGTAGCCATTATCCTCAATCCACTTCATTACAACCTCTTCCTGATGAGAAATGCTGAAATCATCGAGAGGCTCGAGAACTGCCATCAACTTGGTGAGAGTCTCGGCAGAATCTTCCTTCCAACGCTTCTTGATAGTCTTCTCGTCGTAAGTCTCCGGAGCGATGAAGAAGAATGAGCACAAGTCCCAAAGCTCCTTCACGAAGTTTACGCGGTCCTTCATCATTCCAACAACCTCGGTGATGCGCTCGATGCTCTCGCTCACGCCATGCTCGGCAACGACAGGAGCCCAGAGAGCGGCTATCTCCTCGTTTGTCTTGTGAAGAATATATTCGTGGTTGAACCATGTTCCCTTAACATAGTCGAACTTTGCTCCAGCCTTGCTGCACTTGCTTATGTCGAACAACTTGACCATCTCGTCCATTGTCATTATCTCCTGGTCGTTGCCCGGATTCCATCCGAGAAGCGCGAGGAAGTTGATGACAGCCTCTGGGAGATAACCGCTCTCGCGATAGCCCGAAGAAACCTCGCCAGTCTTAGGGTCGTGCCACTCGAGTGGGAACACTGGGAAGCCAAGACGGTCGCCATCACGCTTGCTCAACTTGCCCTTGCCGTCTGGCTTAAGAAGCAACGGAAGATGTGCGAAACGAGGCATTGTATCAGCCCATCCGAAGGCACGGTAGAGAAGAACGTGAAGCGGAGCACTTGGCAGCCACTCCTCGCCACGGATAACGTGAGTAACCTCCATCAGATGGTCGTCTACGATGTTGGCAAGATGATATGTCGGAAGTTCGTCGGCACTCTTGTAGAGAACCTTGTCGTCAAGGATGTCGCTCATAATCTTAACATCGCCGCGGATAAGGTCATCGACATGAACCTCCTCGCCCGGCTCAATCTTGAAACGAACGACGTACTGAGTTCCGTCGGCAATAAGTTTGTCAACCTCCTCCTTTGGCATTGCAAGAGAGTTGCGCATCATCATGCGTGTAGAGGCATCGTACTGGAAATTCTTTATTTCCTCGCGTTTAGCGTTAAGTTCCTCGGGAGTATCGAAGGCGATGTAAGCCTTGCCTGCATCGAGAAGCTGCTGAACGTATTTCTTGTAGATGTCGCGACGCTCGCTCTGGCGATATGGACCGTAGTTTCCACCGAAACTTACGCCTTCGTCGAACTTGATTCCGAGCCACTTGAACGACTCGATGATGTATTCCTCGGCACCCGGTACAAAACGGTTAGAATCGGTGTCCTCGATGCGGAAAATGAGGTCGCCGCCATGCTGCTTTGCAAACAGGTAATTATACAAGGCAGTGCGCACACCGCCGATATGCAATGCTCCGGTTGGACTCGGAGCGAAACGGACTCTTACTTTTCTTTCTGCCATAACTATGGTAATGTAATTTGATTTTTAGGTGCAAAAGTATACATTTTATTTCAATATACCACAGAATTTTATTACTTTCGCACATAAAAGCCATATAGTATGAATGTCAACGCACTTAATAAACAGTTTATTAACTGGAAAGACGCACAAAACCCGCTGCTAAGATACGCAATATTCTTCCTGACGGCAATTCTGATTGCGTACGTAATGCCGCGCGAAAATATGTTCAACGTGAAATACGAACTGAAGAAGCCTTGGCATTCGAGCAGACTGATGGCTACGTTCAGTTTTCCGGTTTACAAATCGGACGAGGTGATAAAGCGCGAGCGCGACAGCGTGATGGCTGGCTTCGAGCCGTACTTCAAGAAGAGCATGTCGGCACAATCGCAATCCATAAACAAACTGCTTGCACAGAAGGACCAGATTCCCGAAGCGACATTCAACCACATAAAAAAAATGCTGAACACGGTGTACGAGCGCGGAGTCGTAAGCACCGAAGACATGTCGATGCTGAGAAGCAACAACTACTACACCTTTATGGTTGCCGACGGAAACCACGCCATAACGTGCAACAGCGCGGATGTCTTGTCGCCAAAGAAGGCATACGAATACATAATAAACTCCGACACGATTCACTTTAGCAAGGCGATGATGCAGTCGCTCGACATCAACGATCTGATTATTGCCAACTACATCTACGACAACATCCGCTCGGACGAAGCCCGAAAGGATCTCGAAGCAAGCATATCCGAAGCGAGAGGCTACGTTCAGTCGGGCGAGAAGATTGTTGACCGCGGAGAGATTGTTACCGAGGAGATTGCAAGCAAGGTAGAGTCGTACAAAAGATATCTTACGGAACAGGACAGTTCTACGAACAAAGGCATAATGTTCATCGGACACCTTCTGTTCTGCGGAATACAGATGTTCTGCTTCTACATTTTCCTTATGATGTACCGCAAGGACTATCTCGAAAGCCTCAGCACCATGATTCTTCTGGCCTGCTGCATCTTTACGTTCGTGTTCCTTTGTTCGGTAATGATAAAGTACCGTATTCTGAATGTGAACATGCTTCCGTTCGTGATGGTTCCGCTCATTCTGAGGGTCTTTCTCGACTCGCGAACGGCATTTATCACACATCTGATTGTCATCTTCACATGCTCCGAGATGCTTGAGTACAGATACGAGTTCGTGATTGTCCAAGCACTTGCCGGACTCGTTGCCATCTACTCGCTGCGCGAACTGTCGCAACGCTCACAGATTGTGCGCTCGGCTTTGCTCGTGGTGGTAACATACTGCGTATGCTTCTTCTCCATACAACTTATCCAGGTACACGATTTGTCAAAACTCGACATCGCCATGTACCAGAACTACATCATCAACGGAGTGTTGCTGCTGCTCACCTATCCGCTGCTCGTATATCTTGAAAAATGGTTCGGATTTCTGTCAAACGTAACGCTCATCGAGTTGTCTAACGTAAACAACGATGTGCTCAGAAGGCTTTCAGAAGCCGTTCCGGGAACATTCAACCACTCCATGCAGGTTGCCAATCTTGCGGCAGCGGTTGCCAACAGCATAGGCGCAAAGAGCCAGCTTGTGAGGACGGGCGCACTCTATCACGACATCGGAAAACTCTACCGGCCAGCCTTCTTTACAGAAAATCAGTTGGGCGGCGTGAATCCGCACGACGAACTGAACGACTGCCACACAAGCGCGGAAATCATTATCGACCACGTTATAGACGGACTGAAAATTGCCGACAAATACAATATTCCGGAAGTGATAAAGGATTTCATCCGCACACACCACGGAAACGGCGTTACGAAATACTTCTACATAACCTACAAGAACGCTCATCCCGACGAGGAAGTAGAGATTAAGGACTTTACCTATCCGGGACCGAATCCGCAGACAAAAGAGCAGGCTATCCTGATGATGGTAGACTCGGTTGAGGCGGCTTCGCGCTCGCTAAAGGAATATACCGACGAGAGCATAAGTAAGTTGGTAGAGAGAATCATCGACGAGCAGACAAACTACGGATTCTTCAAGGAATGTCCTATCACCTTCAAGGACATTGCCACAACAAAATCGGTCCTGAAAGAGAAACTGAAAAGCATCTATCACCTTAGGGTAAGTTATCCCGAACTGAAGAAAAAGAACAGAAACAAATAACTTACATAGGGTCTACATCATAATAGATTATAGCCGAGCGAAACGATTCCTGCATCAGTTCCTCCTGCCTGATGCGCAGAAGATGTTCGCGGACAGCCTTCAGAGAAAGGTTGTTCTCGATTTTTATTACGATATTTCGGATATACAGAAGTTGAATGCGCGCCACGGCTGGCTTGTCCGGACCGAGAACTCTCTCGCCCAGAACGGAACGAAGCCGCTGAGCCATATCGCGCGCAAGAGCCTCGACCGTGTCGGGCTGGCGATGCTTTAGCGAAACTGTTATAATGCGGTAGAACGGCGGATAGTGGAACAACTGACGCTCTTCCATCTGCTCCTGATACATCTGCGCATAGTCGTTACGCACAACCTGACGGATTATCGGCAAATCGGCATTCTTAGTCTGAAGAAACACACGACCTTGCTTGTGCTTGCGTCCGGCACGTCCTGCCACCTGCGCCATCATCTGAAAGGCGCGCTCATAGGCTCTGAAATCGGGATAGTTGAGCATCGTGTCGGCATTAAGGATGCCAACAACGCTCACGCGGTCGAAATCAAGTCCTTTAGAAATCATCTGAGTACCGATGAGAATGTCGGTCCGGTGATTCTGAAAATCGTCGATTATGCGTTCGTATGACGTTCGGGTGCGAGTGGTGTCGAGATCCATTCGGGAAACCCTCGCATCCGGAAATATCTTCTGAATCTCGTCTTCAATCTTCTCTGTGCCGAAGCCGATGCTGCGAATCTCCACACCTTCGCAAGCCGGGCATTTCTGCGGAAGTTGATAGGTGTATCCGCAGTAATGGCAGGTTAGCATGTTAAGCCCCTTGTGATAAGTAAGACTAACGTCACAGTTCTTGCATCGCGGAACCCATCCGCAGGTGTTGCACTCAACCACCGGAGCGTAGCCGCGACGGTTCTGGAACAAGATTACCTGCTCCTTGTTTTCGAGTGCCTCGCGAATGGCGGCGAGCAAATCTGGCGAGAAGGGATTGGCTGCCGTCATCAGCTTTCGCTTGCGCAAATCCTTGATGTCTACGACCTTTATCTCAGGCAGTTGGATTGACTTATAGCGCGTGTTCAGCTCGACATACGCGTACTTGCCCGTGGCGGCGTTGTAAAAACTTTCGAGACACGGAGTTGCCGTTCCGAGAAGCGTTTTTGCGCCGTACATCGATGCCAGAACAATTGCCGAATTACGCGCATGATAACGCGGAGCCGGGTCTTGCTGCTTGTAGGTTGTCTCGTGCTCCTCATCAACAATTACGAGTCCAAGACGGCGGAAAGGCAGAAAGACCGACGAACGCACGCCCACGACAATATCGTAAGCCTTCTCGGAAAGCATTTTGTTCCAGATTTCCACGCGCTCGGCATCGGGATATTTTGAGTGATAAATGCCAAGCCGATTGCCGAAAACACTCCTCAGCCTTTCGGTAATCTGAGTAGTGAGGGCTATTTCGGGCAAGAGGTAGAGAGCCTGCTTTCCGGCTTCGAGCACCTTCTGAATGAGATGGATATAGACTTCGGTCTTTCCGCTCGATGTAACTCCGTGGAACAGACACACGTTCTTCTCCATAAAACTGCCAAGAATGGCATTATAGGCATTCTGCTGCGCCTCGCTAAGCGGATGCAAGTCGTTGAGTTTGAAGTCAGAATCGCGTAGTCTGCCAATCTCGAACTGATAAGTCTCGAAGATGCCCTTCTCGACCAGCGACGCGAAAGCCGCTGTTGATGCTCCGTTGGCAAGAAGGTCTTTCTTGCTAACCTCGTCGGGAATGGCTTTGTTAAGGCAGCCCGAACGCGAAAGATAATCGAGCAGCATCATCTGCTGCTTTGGGGCGCGTTTGAGGGCATCAATTTGCATATTAAGCACCTTCTCGTTGCCCGAAACGGCATTCGACAGGCGGACGTGAAGTTCGGTCTTTGGCTTGTAGTTGCGCTTTACCGACTCGTGAATAAAAACCGCCTCCTTCTCGAGAAGTCTTTTCACAACGGCAAGCAACGATTTCGCCTTCAGTTCCTTCTCAATGAGAGTTACGGGCTTCTCCTTACCGTCAGAAAGTAGGTCGAGAATCTTCTGCTCGCGTTCGGGCAAAGGCGCATCGGCAACAAAATCGGGATTCAGTTCGATGAGCGTCTCGCTCTCGAGTTTCAGCCCCGACGGCACGGCAGCCTTGTAAACCTCGCCCTTGGTGCAGAGATAATATTCTGCAATCCAGTTCCAGAACTTGAACTGGATGGGCAGAAGAATCGGTTCGGAGTCGAGAACCTCGTATATGTCTTTTACCTCGTAGCCCTCGGGACGGCAGAAATGCACATTCTCGACAATGGCGGTGTATATTTTCTTTCGTCCGAAGGGAACAATCACCCTGCTTCCTCGTGCCACCTGCGATGCCAAGTCGTCGGGCACCGAATAGGTAAACGTTGCCGCAAGAGGAAGCGGCATTATAACATCAACAAATGTCTGCATTTATCATCTGGCAATAATCTTCTGAACCTTGAAACCATCGAACAGAGGAGTTATCGTAACATACGTTTTTCCGTTTTGCTTTGGCGTGAATGTGAACTGTTTTGAAGAATAGTTGCGCAGAACATTCTGCTTCCACTCTTCCTCGCGGTCGCGCGTGCGGATGCTGGCTGTCTGCTCAGAATCCTCGAACTTAATCTTGAATTCGAGCTTTCCGTCAGATTCAGACGGATGGATTGGCAGCAGCCTGACCTCGATTGTGAGCGGCTTGCCCTGCTCTGCCTCAACCTCGAACGACATTGTGGCATTCTTCTTGACATTGTATCCCACGCACGATTCGTACGACTCGAACACGACTTCGCCCGATTCGCCCTCGGGCATCGGAGTCGAAAGAGTTGTTCGGGTAACAGGCTTGAACACAGGCAGATTGCGAGGCTCATAATCTATCATGCCCTTCCACTTGCCATCCAAGAAACTGTTGTAGCGGCGGCACAAAGCAGCAATTCCGGCCTGAGCATCTTCGGGAACGTCCCAACTTACCAAACCGTGTCGTGCCATCTGCGCACCAAGCATCTTCTGATTCATCGTGGCAACGGCAAGAACAGGATAAGAAACAAGTTCGAACCAAGCCGGACTCTTTGTGTACGAACTTGTGCTCTCCACGATGTCGAACGTACGGAGCATTCTGTCGACCTTTGCCAGACGGTCTTTTATGTCCTTCTCGTTCATATTGAGGTCTCTTATCTGCTTCCATGCCGGGTCTTTCTCCTCGGTGCGCGTGCCGCCAAGAAACTCTGGCCGGCAACTGAAACAGAGGTCGTAGTACAAGTCCCACACAACCGAAAGACGGCGGTCGGTAACATGAACCTGCTCGGCATACCAGTCGGCACGATGCTTGTTCAAGCCCTCGTCGTTAACCTTCTCGATGTCCCACGCCATGTCGAGGAAGAGCGACGTGAGATATTCGGCAGGCTTGATGTCGCCCACGTTTACAATCCAAGTGTTGCGGATGCCGCTGTTGTAGGCACGGTTCATCTCGCTCTGCATCATCTCGGGATGCGTTGAGGCAAGCCACAGATAGTCGTGAGGTCGTCCCCAATAACTTATATGATAGTAGATTCCGTTTCCGCCCTTTCGCTTCTGCTCCTCGGCTGTAGGGAAGTGGCGGATATATCCGTAGTTGTCGTCGCACCACATCAGAGTAACGTCATCAGGAACTCTAAGTCCATTCTGATAACATTCGAGCACCTCCTTATAAGGAATGAACTGCTGCGGAATGTCGGCGATGTTTTGGTGAGTAGTTGACGAGAGCATATCGCGCTGCGTTCCGATGATTTTCTGAAGGGCATCGACGCGCTCTTTCAGAGACGATGCGCCCTTCATTCCGCTGTCGTGAACGCCTCGCATTCCAAGTGTGAAGATGCAGTCGTCGTCCTTTACCTCATCGAGTCGTTTCTGCCAGAAACTCTTTACGTTATCGGCATTGTGAATGAAGTCGTACTCACCTTTTCCGTCGAGCCTCCACTCGCCGTTGGTGTTGCGCATCATAGGCTCGCAATGACTTGTACTGATGATTATTCCGTACTTGCGCGCCATCTCGCGGTTGCCCTCGACCTTGTAGAAAGGCTTTGAGCACTCGTGCATGGCAGGCCAGAAGGTGTTTGCCTTGAGGCGCAGAAGAAGTTCGAAGATTCGCTCGTGCGTGTAAGGACCGATTTCGCCCTTTACGATATCTTCGCTGCCGCCGTTAAGCGAGCGCATACGCGGCTCGTAGTTCTCGCTCGACCACGGAGTCATGCCCCAGTCCTCGTCGTTCACGAATATTCCGCGGTAAGCAACTTTCGGATAGTCGAACAGTTCGAATTCGGAGTCGAGAACATACTCGCTTCTCTTCTCGGGCGTGCAGTCGGCCCACCAATGCCAAGGCGAAACACCAAGCATCCGCGAGAATGAAAGCACGCCGTATGCCGCGCCGCGCTTGTCGCTTCCAAGAATCAGGAGTTGAGGCTTTTTTGATGTATGAATAACCTTCAGCAGAAACGCCTCGGCATGGGCAGCGAGCGAATCGGTTGAAATCTTGTTGGAAGATGCCCACTTGCGCCACTCGTTGTTGGCGAGCGAGCCAATCAGAATATCGGCATTGGCGATGTTAGCCGATTTCAGTTCGTTGCCGAAAACCGCCTTAACATCGTCCTTGAACAGCGACACAGCCGTGTGAACCACCTCAGGCTCGTTCTTGCTGAAATACAGAGCCGAAGGGTTGCTGTTGTACATAGCAAAATCTGAACTCTCCTGAGCCTTGACAACAAAAGACACAGCCAACATTACAAATAGTACCGAAAGTTTTTTCATACCAGATTTGTTTATTTGTATTAAAAAAGGCTCCGTAATCAATGAATGACTACAGAGCCTCTACTTATAGTTTTGTACTCGAAGCGGGACTTGAACCCGCACAACCATTACTGGTCAAGGGATTTTAAGTCCCTCGTGTCTACCGATTCCACCATTCGAGCAGCCTTTTTTACATTAGCGGTTGCAAATATAATAAAATCTTTCGTTTCGGCAATACTGTTTGCCCAAAAAGATTAAAATTCAAAGGTCGAATCGTCGGCAGTACGCTTGAAGTATGTAATCGTTCTTGTTCGTGTCTCAAGCACCTTTCCGTCCTTCTTCTTTACGCATTTGGTCCAGTTGCCGCGCTTGTCGTATTCGTACTCGAAAGTATATACGCTTGTAACGCCCTTTATCTTCTCAGTCTGGGTTGAGACATCGCCCTTGTCGTTAAAGTCGTTGATAATCTCCTTCTGCTGGCCGACAATCTTCTGTGGCTGAGTGGTAGCCTCGTTGAATGTCGTCTCGTTCTGGAGTTTGTTGTTTACATATTCCTTCATGCCTGCAAGTGCAAGACCGTTGTAGCGGTAAACCAGATTCTGTCCGCCGGCGATACGGGCACTAACCAAGCCGTCTTTGTAAGTATATGTGAATGTCTTTGCGCCGATGCCGCGCTCAACCCATCCGTTGCTGCTCCAATAGTTGTTGTACTTTGTAGAAGCACCGTTCGAAGGATTGCGCTCCTGCATCAGTCCGTTGCTGTTGAAAATCATCTGAACGGTCTGCTTCTTTCCACCAGCCTCAACAGTCTCGTTCACAAATCTTACCAATCCGCGGAAGCCCATGCGGTGTGCATGATTTTCCATATAGATGAGATTGCGGTAGATGCGCTCAATCTTCGGGTCGCCGTTGCCGCCGTGGTCTTTCTCATAAATGAGATAGTCGCGATAACTTGCATACTCGCTGATAAGTTGTTCAGACTCGGTTGAGCCAATCTGCTTCATTATCTCAGAAGTGTAGTAACTGTTAGGATACTTTGCAAGATATTCCTTCAGTTCGCGAACCTGACCTGATTTCAGGGCATCGTCGTAAGCCAGTTTGTAGATTATGTCCTGAGCCTCTCCGCAGTATGGCGAGTTAGGATATGTCTTCATGTAATTGGTGTACGATGCCACCGTGTTTGTATCCTTAGAGAGAGTGAGAGCCTTGAAGTACATCTCGTTCTCGACGGTTGAATAGTTGTAGGCATCGGGATATTTCTTCAAGAACTCTGACAATCCCTCGGGCGACTTGTCGGCACGTTTGTAAGCCAAATCGTCGCGCAACTGGTGAATCTCCTTGAAGTGCTCGCCCTGCGGATAGTTTGTAAGATAATATTCGTAGCCGGTAATTGACTCGGCATTCATTGCCGTGCGATAGCCTGCGTTGTCTTTCCTCTTGAGCAGTTCGGAAGCATACTGAGTATCTTTAAGAGCGGCGTAGACCTTTCCGTAAGTCTCCTCGTCGTTCTCGGTACAAGCGTAATCCATGAGTGCGGCATTAACCTGACTCTCGATTACGGCAAATCCCATGTTTATCTTTTCTGATGCCAGCCATCCGCGCGCCTCGTTAACATAGATGTTAGACTTCACAACCTTCTCGTAAGTCTCGTAAGCACACAGAGGACAGTAGTTAACCACCTTGTCGGGGTCTTTTATCGGGTCGAGTTTGATGCTGTGCTGAAGCACCTCGGCCAAATCCCAGAGCGGATACAGATTCTTTACATAATCAATATTCTTGCCGGCATCCTTGGCATTCTGCTTGTCGAGTTTCTCCTTCAGAGCCATACGAGCCTTCTCAGCCTTAACATATTCCTTCTTTGCAATAAGTTCGTAGACCTTGTGCAAAGCCTTCAGATTTCCAGTATTCTCCTGCGTCCAGTGTTTTTCGTCACCAGCCATCACATTCAGCGCCACACAGGCACAGAGAGCCAAAATAATATGTTTCTTCATTTGGTATTTTTTATAAAAAACGAAGCAAAAATATGAATAAAGTTTTAAAGCAGAACAAATTACAAGAATATATTTTAATTTATTTACATTCTTTAACTATTTGCCCTGCCCCGTTAGCATCAGAACTGGAAGTAGATAAACGGCTGAACGTCGCTGCTCTTAATCTGAATGACGATATAAATTACAACGACCACAAGCAACGCCTGAGCAACGAGCGGCATCTTGATAACTGCGCCCTGACTGCGCTCAACCCAACTGTCGGGAACGAAGTGCAGCAGATAGCCCAGAAGCATGAGCGACATCACTCCCCAGTAGCCCTGAACAAGTTGCCAGAATATCTGCGGCTTGAAGTTGCTGAAAATCAGGCCGAGCATCGTAAGCGAGTTGTCGAAACTTGTGTTGCGGAAGAAAACCCAGCCCAAGCACACGAAATGGAACGTAACAACAACGCACACGGCATGAAGGAACCATCCGTAGCGATGATTCTTGCCGAAGCCCATAATGTTGTTCCACAAGCGATGGGCTGCCAAGGCAAAGCCGTGCATCGCTCCCCATGCCACGAAGTTCCACGAAGCGCCGTGCCACAATCCGCCCACAAGCATCGTCAGAATCAGATTGACGTAAGTCATGAACTTGCCCTTGCGGTTTCCGCCAAGCGAGATGTAGACATAATCGCGCAGCCAACTCGACAGCGAGATGTGCCATCTGTGCCAGAACTCGGCAACCGACGCACTCTTGTAAGGGCTGTTGAAGTTCTGCGGAAAGTTAAATCCGAGCAGAAGAGCGATTCCGATAGCCATATCGCTGTAGCCCGAAAAGTCGCAGTAAATCTGAAGGGCAAAACCGTAGATTCCGAGCAGATTCTCCAAGCCCGAATAGAGCGACGGGTTGTCGAAAATTCGCTGAACAAAGTTGACGCTTATATAGTCGCAGATGACTGCTTTCTTGAACAATCCGGCAACAATCAGGAACAATCCTTCGCCAAATGTTTCACGAGTAACAATCATCTTTCGGTGTATCTGCGGAATGAAATCGCTCGCCCTAACGATAGGTCCGGCAACCAACTGCGGGAAGAAGCTTACGAAGAAGGCATAGTCGAGCAGACTGTCGAGCGGCTTCAGTTTTCCACGGTACACATCGATGGTGTAACTGAGCGACTGGAAGGTGAAGAATGATATTCCGACAGGCAGTACAATATCGAGCGTTTCGAAGTGTCCGCCGGTGATATCAGCCCATATTGTTCCGAAGAAATTCGTGTACTTGAAGTAGACGAGGAACGACATATCTACAAGCACGCTTAGCCATACAAAAAGAAGCCTCTGCCACTTCTTGCCCGACGAGTAGATGCCATGTGCCATAACAAAGTCGAAGCACGTTACGATGGCAAGAATCTGGAAGTAAGTGCCGCTGCTCTTGTAGTAAAAATAGTACGAGAAAGCCGTTACGAACAGCAGTCGCGCCGTATGAGCCTTGCGCAGCAATGCGTAGACACAAGAGAAGGCAAGAAACAGGAAAAGGAACAATCCGCTGCTGAAGATGAGCTGGTTCTTCTCGTCATAGTTCAGCAACAACGCAGAAAGTTTGCTAAAATCAATGTCTTGCCACATACTTGTTATATTGTTTTATAATAGCCTCAGCCATCAGTTCGCCCTGATAAGTATAGCCTTCGTGAGTGTAATGAACAAAGTCGCTTCGCATGAACTTTGCCCTTCGCCAGTTTTTGCATGCGCTGGCATCGCCTCCCATAATTCCGTACAAGTCCCAGACTGCAAGGTTGTGCTCCTCGGCATAGTTGAGCCAAATCTGGCGCACCTTCTCGGTATTCTTGTTCTCTACCGGAGTTGAAGAATATCTGCGCCGTCCCTTACGGTTTCTGCCGCGCACCCTTATGCGCTTGAACGAGCCGGGCAGCGTGGTGAGCATTATCTTGGCAGACGGACAGCTGTCGTTAATCATAACGCAGAGGCTGTCAAGATTGTTTCTGAACGACTCGCCGCTGAACGAGCCGTAACTCTCGTTTGTTCCAAGCGACACGATAACCAAATCAGGATTCAGCTCCTTAACCCTCGACATATAGTCGCCGCTAAGGAAGTGGGCACACACCGCGCCGTTGCGTCCTATCGCGCTGTAAACAATTCCCGGCTTGCCCGTCTCGGTGGCGATGGCAGTTGTCTGATAGCTGATTTTCTGAGCCTCAACAGCACTGTCACCCCATTTCTTCTCGAGTCTGTGCCGTGCCGCCACGCTGAACACATGTCCCCGGACGTGCGAATCGCCAATGTGAACGATGCGAACGATATCCTTTCTGCCGCGAATCTTGCAAAAAATGCTATCGAGTTCCTCGCCGCGGATAAGTTCGTTACTCTTCATTCCCGGGAAATGCAACGCACCGCTGTTTACCGAGTCGGCAGCGATGCTGTCCAAGGCAACAGCATTCACCGCCGTCTTTTTATCGTCAATATCCTCCGTGCCCTTTGCCATATCTATGCCCACGAAGAGCAGGCACAGCACAAAGAGCAGCAGAATCTTTCTATTCTCTTTCATATTCCTTCCTCTTGTCATAATTATATTTGCCCTCAACAAGAGCATCGTAAAGGAAGTGCGACAGATACTGTCCTCCCTTGAAGTTTATGTGCGTGTAATCGTAGTTTGCCTTCGACGGCTTTGAGTGTACGAGTTCTGCCATCGAGCCTTCGCCGCCCATCGCCTCGAACAGGTTCCAGAAGGCAATGTGAGCCTCGGCTGCAATCTGCTGCTGGTAAGCCACCAGATTCTTTACGCCCGGCATCGTCTTTATCTCGCCGCTCTCGCTCTTGTATCCGCGGTCGCCCACGCCCACGAGCAGGAATCCCGAGTTAGGGAATGCTTCCTGAAGATACTTGATGGTCTTGAGCATCGCCTTTTTGTAATATCCGTAGTCCTTGCCGAACTTCGATGCCACGTTAAGTCCGTAGTGTATGATGATGAGGTCGTAAGGCCTCTGCTCGGCATACTGGCGGAGTCGGTTCTGCGGAATGCTGCGGAGAGTTGCGCCGCTTCGTCCTCGCATACTGAAACAGTCTACCGATATGCCTCTGTTGCCCTCCATCGCCACGCCGTAGAACACAGATGAGGCTGTCTCGCCGTTCACCGTCCAGCGCACGCGTCCTATCTTGCCCTTCACCTCAGCCTTCTGCAATCCTTCGGAAGGGGCAAAGAGGAATTCCTTTGATTCCGAGCCGTTCACGTTTGCCGTGAGTACGATGTTTCCCGATGTCTGGAAATATATTGTAGAACGCTGGCAGGTGTCGAGCAGAGTTGCATATCGGCTCTGTCCCGACACATTGACGTATGCACCCTCGCGCGGAATGAAATATCGCTCGTCAATGCCCTGACGGCTCTTGTCGAACCTTGTGGTATCGTTGAATACATGAGCAATCCAGCCCGATGACGACACGCGAACCGTCTGTCTGAATCCATCGGTAATAGAGAAGATATCGACATAGCTTGCTCCGCATCCGCCGTATTTCTTCTGAAGGAGAGCGCGCAAATCGCCAGTGAAGATATCGCCTTCGATGAACGAATCGCCGAAATAGGCGATGCGCACAGGGCGGTCGAGCGTCTGAAGGCTGTCGAGTGCCTGATAGTATTTCAACATTCCCGTTCCGAGACTGTCGCCGAAATCCTCGATGCAGGTAACGCCCTCGCGGCAATGAGCCACAAACGGCGGCTTCACCACCGGCAAAACTACGGTATCCTTCTCGGCCTGCTCTTCTTCCGAAGGGCATATATCCGAAAGAATATTAACCTGTCTAAGCGTTGTGCCACAAATAGTTATGGGGGGCAGGTATCTTAAGGCTGCAAGCATCAGCACTACAAGGAGTGTGAGTAAAAATGTGCGAAGTAGATAATTCTTCATTCCTCTAACAAAATCGGCGGCAAAATTACAAAAAAGGAACGACACGACCAAAAAAGCCCCACCTTTCAAAAGAAAAAGGAAGAGAAATGCGGCTTATAACAAGATACGCGAGTTCGGGACAAAAAACGCAGTCTGTAATAATATGCAGATAGAAAACGAATCGTTATGCAGAAAAGAGGCAAAAAAGCTACTTTCAAGGTAGAGGGTAGTAAGGGGATAGTAAGAGGATAGCAAGGGGGAAGCTTCGAGGAAGGAAGCCGATGCGTATATTAATGCAAATTCAATAGCTTTCACTGTTGACAATTAACAATGCAGGTAAGAAATGTATAATTTATCCCGAATTCGCATACAAGATGATACCTTACTCAGCCCTGTCCAAGAAAGAACTCGTTAGACATAAAAAAAAATGCGTTAAAAGCACTTTGAACTAAAAACACCCCATCATTAGTTTATTTTTAACCCATAGCATTGAAATATAAGGCGTAGCTTTGCTGCGAGTTTTTCTAATCAATTTTACTAACAACTAATACCAAAAAAGTATGACTAAAACATTCTTTAAGTTTCTGATGCTTGCGGCGGCACTGCTATTAACGGCAGCGACGAGCACAACAGCTCAGATAAAGGTGCATAGCATAGGTGACTCTACTATGCAGACCTACGATGAGAGTTCGACCGACAAACGCGGTTGGGCCCAGATGCTACAACAGTTTTTCGATGCCAACTTTGTTACGGTAAACAACCGCGGCAAATCGGGAGCCTCATCGAAAAGTTTCTACAACGAAGCAGCTTACTGGCCAACGATGGTGGCAAGCAAAAGCAGCAACACAACAATCGAGCAGGGCGACTACGTTTTGATTCAGTTTGCCCATAACGACGAGAAGAACAACGGAATGGACGGCGACGAGGTTATTGCATACTACAAGAGCATAGGCAACACAACAGAGGCGGCGTCTACCGACTATCGCGGAACAACACCGTTCAACACGTTCAAAAAGTACATTCGTGCATTCATTGACGAGACAAAGGCTCGCGGCGGAATTCCAATTATCGTAACGCCTATCTGCCGAAAATACTTCAGCGGAAGCAACATATCGAGAAAGGGGCAGCACGATTTGGGCGATGGATTCGCAAAACTGACCGAAAGCGGAATAACGACAAACAACAAACTTGCCGAATCGGATAATACAATGGACTATGTGCAGGCTCTGAAAGATGTAGCATGCGAGTACGATGATGTTCCGGTTGTAGACATTACCGAACTTACCCGAAAAATGTATCTCAGCTACGGAAACGACTTCTGTACAAGCAACATTTTCTGTTCCGACGACTCAACACATCCAAAAGCCCTCGGCGCAACGCTGGTGGCACGTCTGTTTGCTCAGGCGGTTAAGAACGGCGAGAACGCCGTAAGCACACCAAAGAGCAGCGCGGTGCTTGCAAATCTGGCTAAATATGTGATAGTTAGCAACGAGGTCTCACTTTCACCTTCAGACGGAGATTTGGGAACCGCCTACATCGGCATGAGCGTAACCAAAGAGTTCAACATCTCAGCCTTCGGACTTGCCAAGGCTGCGGGTACTTTTACATTCAAGACCGAAGGCGGATTCGAGGTTTCTACCGACAAAACCAATTTCTCTAACTCTGCAAGCATAGATTACAACGGAAACACACTCATCTCTACAATCTACATCCGTTTCAAGGTTTCAGCAGAGGGCGTGACAAGAGGCTCGCTCACCGCAACAGACGGAACGACAAGCAAGACCATAGAACTCTCTGCAACAGGAAAAAGCAGCGCAGGAGGAATAGAGACAAGCGTAGTATGGCCTCTAACCAGCAACGCTACGCCAGTGGTTACAGGCAGCATCACTCCTCTTGAGCAGACAATGAGCAACATGACGGTTTCGGGCTACCAAAACATAAACAAGGCTGCCGTGTGGCCCGAGGGCAGCAACTACGATGCAAGCCATACCGTTCAGCGCAACTGCGTGGCTGGCAACAAATGGCCTGCCGGAGAGATTGACGAGGTGAGCGACAGATTCATTCAGTTTGGCGTTTCGGCTCCCGAGAACACAAGCATAGACATTGACAAGATAAGCATGTATGTTGCCGGAGCAGGCGGAAACGGAATGAGATGCAAGATTTACTATTCAACCGATGCCCAGTTTGCAAATCCGGTGCAGATAAAAGAGTTTGCGTCGATGACAAGCAACACAGCATATCTTGTAACCGCCGAGCCTGTGCTTACGCTCGACGAGGGCGAATCGCTCTATCTGCGCATCCATCCTTGGTATTCGGGCGAGGCAACAGGAAAGACAATATGCTTGAGCGACGTCACAATTCACGGAGTGGCAAAGAGCGGAAACTCATCGGCTCAGGCAAGATACAGTCTGACAACAAAAGTCTCTCCTGCCGACGCTGGAAAAATTACAGTAAACCCAGTTCTCACATCATACAAGAAAGGCAGCGAGGCAACTCTCACGGCTACAAGAAACTTCGGATTCACATTCAAGGAATGGCAGGACAACAACGGCAAGACAATCTCTACCGAGCCTACTACAACCATTACAATGGATGCCGACAAAGACATCACTGCCGTCTTCGTTCCGCTTAACGTCTACACTGTAACGGCTCGCACTACCAACGACATGGAGATGTCGCTCGGAAGCGTAACAATATCGCCAAACAATAACGGCAACAAGTATGAGGAGGGAACGGAAATTGTAGCCACTGCCAACGAAAGCAAGATTCTGAAATTCTTGAGCTGGACCGACGATAACGAGAATGCAGGCAACAACGCTATCCGTAATCTGAAAGTAAACGGCAACATAGAACTGGTAGCCAACTACGAGGTTCAGGACTTCATTGCCGTATTTGACGCTTCGAAGGTTCAGGGATATGCCTACAACACAACAGCCGAATATCCTTACAACGCCGACGTTGTATGGGATGCAAGCAGAAACGCAAAGGCAAGCATCGTAAGGGTTAGCGACGGCTCTCTGGTTTACACGCAGAACGGCGGAACTCCAGTAGTGCGCAGCCGAGAGTCTGCAACATTAAGCGGTCTTAACGGTCTTTACCAAAACGGCTACCGCACAACCGACGTGGCATTCCAATATCAGTTCTCGACAATCGGATTCACCTCGGCAACGATGTATGCCGGAATGGCAGCCAAGAACATGGCAAGCGCAAACTGGAAGGCTCAGATAAGCACCGACGGAAAATCATTTGCCGACATCGACGGCGCAAAATGGACAATCACGGCAAATGTTCTGAAAGATGACATCGCAATAAGTCTGCCAGAATCGGCAATGGACAAAAATCTGGTTACAATACGCATTGTAGGAGACGGCGACGCTACTCTTAGCACATCGTACCAGTTCGACAAAAAGTTCGACGGACTCGACTACTGCGACCATTCAGAAACAGGCTTCGGCAATGTTTTCGTCCTCGGAACAGCCAAGGTTGTGAAAGACAACGACGCCCCCGTTGTTACAAGCGTTCTTCCGACTAATGGCTCAACCGGAACAAGCAGTTCAGGAACAATCACAGTATCGTTCAACGAGCGCATCCGCAGCGCAAACCTCGTAAACGGCAAGGTTACGATTTCGGGCGGCGGAGAGACAAAGGAACTTGAACCAACATGGAACTCGCGCTCCGTTTCGTTCAACTACTTCAACCTGAAATACGGCACAACCTACAACTTCGTGATGCCTGCTGGATTTGCCGAAGACCTTTCGGGCAACGCCGCTCCTGAGGTTAAGGTAGAATTTACGGTTATGGACAGACAGAAGCCGGCTCAACGCACGTTCAACGCCATTGTTGACCATTCCCTCAGCGTAGACAAGATTGAAGCATCAGCCGACATGCCAGCGCAGTATCGATACATTCAGGATGCAATAGACGACGCACCTTCGGCATCAGCAAAGCCTTATCTCATCTACATAAAAGAAGGTTATTACAAAGACCCTAACAAGACGTTCAATGCAAGTTACGGAATGAGATACGCCGACACATCGGCTGGCTCGACAAGCACCGAGACCGTTCAGATTCCGGGCGGAGCAAACGAATACGACAAATGTAATCTGGTTTGCGTAAACAAGCCAAACATTCACCTCATCGGTCAGGCAGTAGATAAAGTTACGATTGCCGGCGACCGTCTTGACGGTGGCTGTTCTGACAGAACACGCGTGTGGTATCACATAAACGCAGGTGCTTCGATGGAGGTTACGGCAGCGGCAACCGACTTCTTCATGGAGAACGTAACGCTTGTAAACGAGGCTTGGACCGTAGAGAAGATGGCTGGTCCTCAGGCTCTCGCGCTTAACATGTCGTCAGACCGCGCAGTTATAAACAACTGCAATGTCCGCTCTTATCAAGACACCTATTATTCGGCTTCGACATACAACCGCCAGTTCTGGAACAACTCAACAATCGAGGGCGCGGTCGACTTCATATACGGTTCGGGCGATGTATTCTTCGAGGGTTGTACGCTGAAAATCGTGCGTCAGGCAGGCGGATATATCGTCGCGCCAAACCATCCAGCCAACACCCGATGGGGATATGTGTTCAACAACACCAAGATTGTCAGCGGAGTAACATCCCCTTCGAGCGACACCAAGGTATACTTTGGCCGCCCATGGCACGAAACTCCAATGACGGTATTCCTTCACACACAGAGCGAGGTTACTCCATACGACGGCATTTGGTATCCAACAATGGGCGGTCTGCCTAAACTCTGGGCGGTGTACGACATGTGGGATGCCAACGGATATGCTCGCAGCACAGAGAGCATCAGCGACTATTACTATACCGACAAGACAACAGGCAACAAGGTGAGCGGCAAGGCTAAGAACTTCCTTACCGACGATGAGGCTAAGCAATACACCATCGAGAACGTGTTCAGCGGCGACAAGAGCAGCGGCAAGACAGGCTATTGGAATCCGCAGCCTATAGTAGAGAAGACTTCAACTCCAGTTCTCTCGCTTAACGGCAACGTAATAACATGGAATGCCGACGACTATGCCATCTGCTATGTTGTAACGGTAAACGGAAAGGCCGTAAGTTTCCCAACTGAATGCAGATTTGTTGCAAATGTGGGAGATGTGGTTTCCGTTCAGTCTGTAAACGAGCATGGCGCACTTTCAGATGCTTCTGAAAGCGTTACGGTTCTCACTACCGATATTAAGAATATCTCGGCTAATAGGAATACTGAAAGCGACGCATCATTCTCAGTAAACGGAATGAAACTGAACAAGCCTTCGCAGCACGGCGTTTACATCGAGAACGGCAAGAAGGTTTATAAGAAGTAAACGAATTAAAAGACATCAAACCCAAAAGAGACTGATACCAGCAACGGCATCAGCCTCTTTTTCTGTTATATGCCGCTACAAGGTTTTTGCCCTTTGTCTTTCATCTTCTCGTCTATGAAGTTGCATTTCTGCCATACACGAATGTATCTAACTTATCGGCAGAAATCCATCTTCACAAAAGTCATAAAAACCGAGCTAAAACATAAATATCATTAATAAAATCTTGTTCGAAGACAAAAAAGTAAGAAAATTATCATTTTTAGTGTATTTTTTAAATATTTTCTTAGACCGTGTGTTCCAATTGTTTTCAAAACACAGAATTCAAAATTGTAGAAAAAGTGAACTTTTTTGCCTTTTGGGAAATACAAAATGGTGGGAAGGTATAGGCAAGGTATAGGGAAGCTATATGTAAGCTATATGTTGGGTATAGCTAGATTAGGTGATGGGTAGGTTATGGTGAAGTTGAAAATTCGGAATCCACAGTTAACTGTTGACAAATACTTCATTCGCAAGAAGTAGGCAAGAACTAAGGAAACCCCGAATGCATCCCGAAGGATTAGCCCCCATGGGATACCGAATTTGCCCCGAACTCAGTTCGCTTGCTACTACCAGAGATCGAGCGCGGAAATTCGGCAGAACGGGAATTCTATGGAAGAATAAATGTACTTTTTTGTTATAAAAGTATTTGTTTATGTATGTTATGATGTGTATTTTTGCAATGTTGATTAATAAATCAATACTACCTCAAATAGTATTCTTTTATAAGTTGCTGCCGTGTTCTGAGTTATCAACCTATTTTTTTATTATTGATTATTTTTTATGAAAAAAATTAGCTTGTTTACCATTGCTATTATTCTACTTCTGACTCTTACAGGATGTCCTGAAACGGTTGAAACTAACTGTATGGTTGTAAAAAACGTGTCAGAATCAGGCATTGTTGTGGCTGCGTTAAAAACACGCGATTTTATTCCTAATTCGAATAAAATCGTTACAATAAGAGATAATCATTGTTTATACGATACGGTTTTGACAGAAAGTAATAACTATTTCTTTTACGATATTGCTCCTAATACAAAGCAAGAGATTTACACATATTTTGATGATTATTATTTTGATGATGATGTTTATATAACAGACACAGTAACATTATTTATTTTAGACGAGGCAGTATACAATAGTCACTCATGGCAAACAATCGTCGATAATAATGAGATATTGGCAAGATATGACATACCTGCAAAATACTATTTTGACAATTTCAGTCGTAGAAATCCTATAACATATCCTCCTACAGAATATATGTCAGGCATTGTTGTGCGTAAATTCGATTGATAAGAGATTCAACATTTGCAGATTTCCAATCTTTCTTGCTGCCAAATTCTTGCGTCCCTTCAGTAGCAAGCTAACGAAGTTATTCAATTAATATAAATATGAAAAATAGAAGTTTCTTTTTATTATTCTCGTTTTGCATGACTCTATTATTCGAATCGTGCGATTACGTTTGTAGCTATGAGTTTGAGATACAGAACAATACTGAAAATGAAGTATTTATATCAACAACTCCACTAATCAATAATTATTCGGTAGTAATTGACAATTACTACGTAAATAGTGATAATCGTGTCAAATATGAAGTTGGTGAAAATGATACACAATTTGTGATACCGCCAAAATTTGCTCTCAGAGCAAGTGTACAATGGGAATCCAAACATTCATTAAAGAATACTCCAAAAGAAGATGGAGTAGTTCCTTTATGGGAAATATTTACAGAAATAAAAGTAAACGGAGCACCTTTGAATAACAATTTATGGAATAAACAAGAATTGTGGAATTGTAAAAGTTATTCTGATGATTATATGAGGAAATATACCTTATGCATAGAATAATTTATTTGATTGCAAATTCGGCAGAACGTAAGATTAGACAAATACGTCATCAAATAAAAAAGAGGGGGTGTCAAAAAAAAACAGACACGCCCTCTTTTTTTGTTTGCCAGACTGCCGACAAAATATTTACATGTAGAATCTCAAACCAAATTGCAGGTCCAATCGCTCAATTCCGTAGAAATCGTACTTTGAGGTGTCTATTCCCTCAGGCCTTTCCATCGACATTCTGAACGAATCAAACTGCAAGCCAATGCCAATCTTGTCCGACATCTTATAATGAATTCCCATCTGAGCCATCACTCCCATACGGCTAATGCTCTCTGAGACGGAGTTATAACCGTTTGATATGCTTTCGGTATAATTCGTATAGCCCAAACCTAACTGAACATCCCAAATCCATTTTTTGCCAAGTTTCATGCTTCCCGCCAGACTTGGACCGATGTAATGCATCTTTAACTTCAAGTCGTTGTCGAATGTTGTTCCGAAGTACTGATAGTTTACGCCAAGACCCAATCCATAGTTCCAGATGTGCTGATAGTCGGCAGAGACATTAAATCCCATCTTGCGCTTATATGTGCCATTATAAGTCGTAAATTCGGACAGAATCCATCCGGGACCTAAGCCAATCTTTACAACGTCATGAGGAACATCGTAGAGTTTCTTCTGCCTCTGAATCATCGCGTTTGCATATTCGGCATATTCGGCATCATGCCTCTCCTCGATATTCTGGAGCGATGTCTGAGTATCAGCCTTTACCAAACTGTCGGGCATAAGCATCATCGTACCCCAGACGCGATGGCAGGTTGACTTTCCGTCGGGATATTTATGCTTGTCTATACGCAGCACGTTGCCACCACTTTCGGCAGTCTTCCTTACCGCCAAAGCCAGCATATTACCATAGAGACAATTTTTTGTTGGCGTAAGTCCGCCGTCTACACATTTTACTTTTCCGATAGTCATTGCTGCCGTAGGCACAGAATCGCTCACATCGTAAACAACAACAGAGTTGGCAGGGCGAGAGGGATATGCTTCTGTAAGTTCTGCCACTACCTTTGGTGATGTCTGACAACTTGCAGCCATTATAACTGTCAGCACACCAGAAAATACCTTTTTCATCTTATTTTTCTTTGTAATAGGATATTGAATTGAATGATTGTGCAAAAATATACTTTTCTTGCAAAACTGCAAAAAGTTTATTCTCTCGTTTTCGTGAGACATAACAAGATGAAATTGTATGTGCAGGTTTCGGGATTCCTTCGAGATGCGTTCGGGTTTTGCACATTTATACCACGCTATTCAACAAAAAAAACGGCGGCATCCCAACAGAAGGAAGGATGCCGCCGCGTTTTTTATGCTTTCAGAGCCTCATCAGATGCTCTGTTCTACGTTCCACACAAATGCTCTCAGACCAAGCATCGGGTTGTCCTCGTCGAGTTGACGCAGACGCTCAAGAACCGTATCTACCAATTTATCCTCAACAATAGTAAGGATGGCATTGTTCATTGACGGCCATGCGTGCGAACCAAGGTGCGGTTCACCGTTCTTCGAGCCTCTTCCGCCTACGCCCTGCAAAAGCGTGTAGCCTCGGGCGGTAGACTTTGTAAGCACTTCTACTACATCATCGTGATGTGCCTGATCGTATGTTATAAAAATAGTCTTCATATCAAGAATCTGTATTATTCAATATACTTGTGTGATGAGTGCTCCATTGAAGTAGCACGACTTGCGCTCAACTGCTCCTCGGCCTTGTGCTCCTTCCAATACTCGTTAAGTTCGCGGTCTGCTCTCAGGCTGCGGCGCTTTCTCCAGATGCCCACAGAACCGAAGATACAGAACATTGCAGGAACATAGATAAGAGTAAGGATTGTTGAAACCGTAAGACCACCGATAACAGCAACACCAAGCGGACGCCACATCTCGGCACCTACACCCGTACCAATAGCCATCGGAACCATACCAAGTACGGTTGTAAGCGTTGTCATGAGGATTGGGCGCAGACGGCTGCGGGCTGCCACTACAGCCGAGTGGATAAGGCTCAGACCTCGCTCGCGCATAAGTTGGGTGTAGTCGATAAGCACGATACCGTTCTTAACCACAATACCGATAAGCATGATACCACCAAGCATTGACATGATGTTCATGTTTGTGCCAGTTGTCAGCAACGCAAGAATGATTCCAGAGAATGCAAACGGCACGGAAAGGATGATGATGAACGGATATGTCAGACTCTCGAACTGAGCCGCCATAACGATGAACACAAGAATGATGATAAGTATACCGAGTGTTCCGAGGTCTCTGTTACTATCCATCTGGTCTTCGTACGAACCTGCCACCTGAACGGTTATTGTTGAAGGATAGTCCATGTTCTTGTAAATTTTCTGTCCCAGTTCAACACCATCAGAGAGTGCATATCCATCGGCAAGAACGGCATTAACCGTTACGATACGCTGACGGTCCTTACGCTCGATGGTTGGCGGAATGGCAGACTCCTTTATCGTTGCGATGTCGCGGATTCTTACGTTCTGTCCCTTGGCATTAGGGATAACCATGTTCTCGATGTCGTCAACCGAGATACGGGCAGAAGGCTCGTAGCGGACCTTGATGTCGTACTCCTCACCATCCTCGCGATAGTATGACATCTGGCTACCGTAGATGAGGCTTCGAACGCTTGTAGCGGCAGCAGAAAGCCCGATGCCCTGCTGAGCCAGTTTGTCGCGATCGAACTCTACAACGATTTCAGGCTGATAGTCGGAACGCGAGATGTTAACCTGAGTAATCATATCGCTATGACGGCGCAGAGAGTCGGCAAGCTCATCGGCAACGCGCTTGGTCTCGTCCATGTCGTAACCGTAAATCTCGAACGATGCTGTACTCTGACCGCCCATTCCGCCGCCCGAGTTACCGCCAAGAAGTACGTTGTACTTGGCAAGTTCTGGGATTGCCTTACAGTCGGCACGCATCTCGTCACAAATCTGAGCCAATCCCTTCTCACGCTCGTTAGACGGAATCATCTGTACGTTGAACGAAATGATGTGCGAACCGTTATCGCGGAGCGAAGCGTATGTGTTGTCATCGCCTGCCTGACCAACGGTAAAGTTACAACTCTGCATTGTCTTGCCGTAACGCTCAATCCACTTGTTGGTAAGAGCCTTTGCCACTTCCTCGGCCTTCTCAACTCGTGTACCAATAGGAAGTTCGAGGGTGATGCCCACACGACCGCTATCGTTGGCAGGGAAGAACTCACTCTTGATTCCGAACACAGCAACAGCACCAATACTCATTGCAAAGAATGCAAAACAGCCCACAAGCACGATGTAACGATGGCGAACCGCCCAGTTGATTCGACGCTCATACCAGTCGTCGAGCGAGTCGAGAGCGTTGGCAATAGGGGTATAGAGTTTCTTGAACAGCTTGCTCTGCTTCTTCTGCAAACGAAGCAACAGCGAACAAAGCATTGGAGTAAACGAAAGCGCACTAAGAGTAGAAACCGTCATGATGATACACATCATCCAACCCAACTCCTTAAACAGGATTCCGGCAATACCCGTAACCATTGTAAGTGGGAAGAACACGGCAATCATTGTAAGCGTTGAGGCTACAACCGAGATTGCCACCTCGTTGGTTGCATGAACGGCAGCCTGCTTAGGGTTAGAGCCGCGCTCAATGTGCGTAGTAACATTCTCGAGCACAACGATGGCATCGTCCACAACGTTACCGATGGCAATACTCAAACAAGAAAGCGAAATCATGTTGAACGAACTGCCCGTTGCATACAGATAGATGAACGAGGCAATCAACGACATCGGAATGGTGATTACGATAATCACGGTTGCTCTCCATCGGCCAAGGAAGATGAACACAACCAATGCCACGAACAGCATTGCGTATATAATAGTCTCAACCAGAGAGTTAATAGTGTTGTGGATGTTCTCCGAAGTATTAACGATGATACCCAGTTTTACATCCGAAGGAAGATTCTTCTCAAGGTCAGGAAGCATCTTCATAACCTTGTCCGAGATGGCAACAGAGTTAGCACCGCTCTGCTTCTGCACCACAATCATGGCACCCTGAACGCCGTTGTTGAATGTGCGCTGCGCACGCTCCTCAAGGTTATCCTCAATGCGAGCCACATCGCGAAGATATACGTTCGTTCCGTTGCGAGTGCCAACAACAACGTTCAGCATCTGCTGAGGGTCTGTAAACTCGCCCTCGACACGAACCGTGTATGTCTGCGTACCAACATCAACAGTACCGTTTGTAACGTTTCGGTTCTCGGCAGCGATGGCGTTACTAACCTGAGCCGGGCTGAGGTTGTAAGCCTCCATCTTCTGTGGGTCCATGTAGATGTTAATCTCACGCTGCGGAGCACCCGAGATTGACACCGTACCCACTCCGTCAACACGCGCCAACGGGTTGGCAACATGCTCGTCGAGCAGTTTGTAAAGTGCCTTCTGACTCTCGTCTGCCTGAACAGAGATGAGCAGAATAGGAATCATATCGGTAGAGAACTTGAACAGGATAGGCGTCTGAGCCTCATCAGGCAAGGCGCTGCTAACCATGTCAAGCTTGTCTCGCACGTTGTTTGTGAGCACATCGATATCGTAACCATACTCAAACTGAAGGGTGATTACAGAAATGTTCTCGCGCGAGTTTGACGTGATGTGCTTGAGGTGCTCAACAGAGTTAAGCGTATTCTCAAGCGGACGGGTCACATTATTCTCAATATCATTGGCGCTGGCTCCTGTGTAGTAAGTCATTACCATGATAGTATTGGTATCTATATCCGGATACAAGTCGATAGGCAACTTGAAGAATGAGAAGATACCAAAGACTATGACGGCAAAGAAACAGAGGCTCGTCATAATCGGGCGTTTTACCGCTCCTTCGTATAAACTCATATAATTTCTTTTTTGTTAGAATGAATAAAACAGAGGCGGCTGTTACTTAACAACCTCAACCTTACGGCCGTTAGTCAAGCGGCTCTGACCGGCAACAACGACCTTAGAACCCGGCTCAACGCCGCTCATAAGTTCGTAACTTGTGCCGATGTGCTTGCCAAGTTCAACTTTCTGGTATACAACAGAATCGCCCTGATATACATAAACATAGCGGTCGCCTGCACCAACCTGCTTTACAAGAGCCTCGTCTGGCACAAGCACATGTCGCTGTGAGCCGAAACTTACGGTTGCACGGGCAAACATACCCGGACGAACCTTCTGCTTGCTGTTGTTTATCGTAATCTCAACAGGGAAGGTGTGAGTTGCGGCATCGATGGTTGGGTAAACGATTGTTACCTTTCCGGTGAAGTTCTCGCCCTCGTAAGCATCGAGAGTGATGTCAACCGACTGACCTTTCTTTATCAACTTGTAATAGTTTTCAGAAACGTTAACCAAAAGTTTTACAGGGTTTGTCTGCTCAACCGTAAGTATTGGAGTGTTTGTGTACATATCGCCGTTATCGTAGTTGCGGGCTGTAACAACGCCGCTGATAGGGCTCAGGAGTTGTGTGTTCTGAACCATCTGGCGATACTGAGTCTGAAGCACGTCGAGGTTCATCTTCATATTGTCGTACTCAGCCTTTGATGCGCCGCCAACCTTGTAGAGAGCCTCAACACGGTTGAACTCAATCTGAGTGTTGTCAATCTGAAGTTTCAACTGGCGGAGTGACGACTGGTCGAGCTGTACGAGCACCTGACCCTTGCGAACCTGATCGCCCACCTCAACATAAATCTTCTCGATACGGTAAGGCACGTTAGGCGAGATGTTGTTCTTAACATCGCTCTCAACAGTAGCCGTGTAAACCTCGGTCTGTGCAATGTCATCCTCAACCACATCGGCAATCTTTACCTGTGGTATCTCTTTTGCCTTGTCGGTCTCATTTTCCTTGTCCTTCTTTCCGCAAGAAACAAGCGTGCAAGCTGCTATCGCAGCAAAAGCCATAAACTTTATCTTATTCATTGTCTTATTTATTATCATTATTGTTTGCATTTTCCTTTGCAGGTTTCTTTGCCTTCAGTACAGAGCCGTCATCCTCAGGCTCCATCTCAAGATACTTGCTTTCATGTCCAAGCACATAGTTAAGGTCGGTACGGGCTGAAAGATAATCGTATATTGACTGCTTGTAGGTAAGTTTGGCTGAGGTTACGTCTACAACCGACGAGTTGAGTTCGAGAATCGTTCCCTTTCCTACCTCGTATCTCTTCTCGGCAATGGTGCGGGCCTTCTCTGACTTTACTACTGCCTCTTTGTTAGACTCTACCTGCTCCTGACTTGCCGACATATTGTCGAGATAAGTCTGAACCTGCATGTTTATCTGTCGTTCGGCGTTTGTTCTGTTCAACGCAAGTTCTCTCTGCTGCATCTTAACCTTCTTCAAAGAAGTCCAGTTCTTTGCGCGGAAGATTGGAATTGTTACGTTGAGAGTTGCGTAAACGTATGGGTTGTACTTGTACTTGAACAGGTTCCAGTTGTCAGACATACTTGTGTAGAGATATGCGCCCGACAACGAAACGGTAGGCAGGAAACTTGTCTTAGAAATAGCCAGATTGTGGTTAAGCATCTGCTGGTTCAGGTCGAGTTGGCGGAGTGTAGTATTATCCTCGAGCGAGAGCGATGACATCTGAATCTGATCCTTCAGCTGAGCCTCGTAGTTCTCAAGTTTGTCGTTTACCTCAATCTCAACATTGCTATCCATTCCCATCAGCACCTTCAACTGAAGTTTTGCAAGGGCAATGGAATTCTTTGCCGATACCATCTGAGGCTTTATGTTGCGAGCCTGAACCTCGGCACTTATCTTGTCATACTCGCTCACTCTGCCTTGGTCAAACTTGTCGCTTATCACCTTGTAGTTCTGCTCGGCAACCGAGTAACTTGCAGCAAGCACCTCGTAACTGTCCTGTGCCAGAAGTAGTTGATAATAAGCCTTTGACACCTGCTTTATGAGGTCGAGTTTAGAAGAGCGCGAAGCCTCGACTGCCAGACTGATGTCTGTCTTTGTTAACTTCATCGTCTTGTAAAGCGAAGGTGAATACACTGGGATATTAAGTGCCAGACCGGCATTCACCGTGTTAGGCGAACCCATCTTGATGTCTCTGTCCATCATGTGAATTGTCTGCACCTTGAAGTTGTGAGTAAAACTGCCCGTAAAATCGAGAGTCGGGTAAAGTCCCTCGGTGGTCTCCTTGTCGGCGAGTTTCTTCAGTTCAATGTCCTGATTCGCAATCCTTACCGACGGATTCTGCTTTACCGCATACTCAATAGCCTTTTCAAGGTTGAGCTGCACCGTCTCTGCGTTCGCCACCTGCGAGCCAACGGCACACAAAGCCAGCAACCAGTTTCGGCCTACTGAAAAAAACATTCTACTTTTCATTAAAATCTTATTTTACCTTTATTTATTTAGAAACAAGCTGTCGAATAACATTTGTCCTTTTTCCGTACAAATACCTCTGACACTTATAAAAAACATCGTACGAAACGATTCCTCCATCGAAAACTCCTTCAGTTTCGAATTGTCTTTCATAAATCCCTCGCGAACTACCTCGTTCACCAAGCGTAAAAGTCCGTAATTTATTTCCGGAAGGAACAAGCCCTGTTCAACTCCGCGAGCAAAAAACTGGCCGGCGGTCTTGTTACGCTCAGCCGACTCGCACTTTATCATCTCCTGCAACTTTGGATACTTTACGATGTCGTCGTACAGTCGCGGATTCACAGTCTGAATCTCGTTCATGTGCATTTTGTATAGTTCGTAAAGGAACGTCAGAACATTGTCACAGTTCTCGTACATACTCTTTAGGCGAGCCTGTTTTTCGCTATTCAGAAGACGGAAGCAGTCCTCGAGCAACGCCTCCTTGTCCTCATACACCTCGTACAGAGTTCGCTTACTGATACAAAGAGAAGACGCTATCTTGTCCATCGTTACAGGCTTGATACCATCTTTTGCAAATGCTTCAATCGAAACTCTCAGAATCCTTCCCTTCAGTTCCTCTCTCTTTGAATCCCTTTCTTCCATTAAAATGTTATTCTATTCATTAAAACTTAAAATGACGCTGCAAAGATAGAAAACTTTTTCAATATGATAAAGTTTTCGAAAACTTTTTTTTCTTTTCGGGTTTTCTATTGTTTTTCCTGTTCCGAACTTTCTGTTTTTATATCCGAATGAGACATCTGACAGAATATCGGCATAACTAAAATTTATGCAACATTTGTTATACATTATCTGATAGAAAATGTATAAAACAGTCAGTCTGATAATAAAAAACGTGGTTTTCTGTATTTTTATATGAAAAAAAATGGATTTCGCATACATAAATGCCTTTTTTTACAAAAATATTTATTAAAACTAACGATTTGTTAGCAAAAAGTTTGTTTGAATAAATTTTAGTAGTATATTTGCAGCGCAAACAAGAAAATAGTTTTATTCTATTGTTTGATAATACTGAAATTTTTAAACAACCAATAAAAGAAAAATTCATTATGAACGCAAATCAGGTAGTGGAAGATCTGAAAAGACGCTTCCCAAATGAGCCAGAGTACATCCAGGCTGTATCTCAGGTACTTCCTACAATCGAAGAAGAGTACAACAAGCACCCAGAATTTGAGCGTGCTAACCTCATTGAGCGTCTCTGTATTCCAGATCGCGTAATCGAGTTCCGTGTTTCATGGGTTGACGACAAGGGTAACGTACAGACTAACATGGGTTACCGTATCCAGCACAACAACGTTATCGGCCCTTACAAAGGCGGTATCCGTTTCCACCGTTCTGTAAACCTTGGTATCCTTAAGTTCCTTGCTTTCGAGCAGACTTTCAAGAACTCTCTTACAACTCTTCCAATGGGTGGTGCTAAGGGTGGTTCAGACTTCTCTCCACGTGGCAAGTCTGACGCCGAGGTTATGCGTTTCTGCCAGGCTTTCATGACTGAGCTTTACCGTCACGTAGGTGCTGACGAGGACGTTCCAGCAGGTGATATAGGTGTTGGTGGCCGCGAGGTTGGCTACATGTTCGGTATGTACAAGAAGCTTACTCACCAGTTTACTGGTATGCTTACAGGTAAGGGCCGTGAGTTCGGTGGTTCTCTTATCCGTCCTGAGGCTACAGGTTATGGTAACGTTTACTTCTTGCTTAACATGCTTAAGACTAAGAACATCGATATCAAGGGCAAGACAGTTCTTGTTTCAGGTTCAGGTAACGTTGCTCAGTACACTACAGAGAAGCTTATCCAGCTTGGCGCAAAGGTTGTTACTTTGTCTGATTCTAACGGTTACATCTACGATCCAGACGGTATCACTCGCGAGAAGCTCGACTTCGTAATGGATCTTAAGAACGTACAGCGCGGACGTATCAAGGAATATGCTGAGAAGTATGGCTGCAAGTATGTAGAGGGCGCTCGTCCTTGGGGCGAGAAGGCAGACATCGCTCTTCCATCTGCAACTCAGAACGAAATCAACGGCGAAGATGCACAGAAGCTTATCGCTAACGGCGTATTCGCAGTATCTGAGGGTGCTAACATGCCTTCTACTCCAGAGGCTATTAAGGTATTCCAGGATGCTAAGATTCTTTACGCTCCGGGTAAGGCAGCTAACGCTGGTGGTGTATCTGTATCAGGTCTTGAAATGTCACAGAACTCTGAGCGTCTTTCTTGGACTGCCGAGGAGGTTGACAACCAGCTTCACAGAATCATGGACGATATCCACGCTAACTGTGTTAAGTATGGTACTGAGGCTAACGGCTACGTTAACTACGTTAAGGGTGCTAACGTTGCAGGCTTCATGAAGGTTGCAAAGGCTATGATGGCTCAGGGTATCGTTTAATAACGAGACATAATCATAAGTTTTTGATTTTTGAAATAAAGGGCTGCTGGTATGTTTTTCATACCGGCAGTCTTCATTTTTTACAGAGAAAACGCACTTCTTGGCGCAGAAGCACAAAAGCACTTTTCAAAAGCGATTTTTGCTTACATCACACATTTTTACTATCTTTGTAAATGCGTATGTAAGAAAAATGTCAATGAATGAAGAATATAAGTAAAATATACGTGTTGTGTCTTATGCTTTTTTCATGCTTAACGCTACATGCACAAGACACCACAACGGGAAAGGCATCGTACTACTCAAACAAACTGCACGGGCGCAGAGTAAGCGACGGCACACGCTACAACAAAGACAGCATGACGTGCGCTCACCTAACCTATCCGCTGGGCACATACCTGAAGGTCAGAAACCCTAAAAACGACAAGGAAGTTATCGTAAAGGTAACAGACCGCGGTCCACACTCAAAACGACTGATGATAGATCTATCGTGGGCAGCCGCAAAAGAACTCGACATCATCCGCTCGGGAATAGCACTTGTCGAGGTGTCGGTCTACAAAGAAATAGTGGTGCCATACAGAGACGATTCTCCTATAGAAGTACCAGAGTTAGACTGGGGCGTAGAAGAGGGCTCATACATGCCTAATTTTTCGTCGAGCATAAAGAAGAACAGAAGATAGCCTTCTATTCAAAATTCGAATTGCGGACTTTCTTCAGAAAAGCGACAATTTTATCGCGGTTCCACTTATAACCAACTGAATACATCGCAAGAATGCCGTTACACTCTGATGTCAGGAAGTTGTTATCTACGTCATTGTCATTATAGAGTCTGTATACGATGTATTTTTCTATGCTGTCAGACTCTACAAGTTCAAGTTTAATGCCATTTCCCGAAGTGAGAAATCTTCAGTATACCAATCATAATGCCCCCTTAGAAATTCAAATCTCTTTTTATTCTGTATTCTGTTAAAGCCACCCTTATATCACAAGAATCAATAGATAATGTTATCGAATCCTCACTTGCAAAAAACCGCGGTCTGCCAATATGCAGATATCTTTTTCATACCACTTACCGTCAATATAGACTTTCCCGTAAGGAAATCGCACTTACTCAGTATGATTCAATGTCTTTTTATATTCACAACTTTCAATAACGGAAACATGTTTTTGCTTTTGTGCACAAGCAAACTGCGTTGCGAACAATAGAATTAGAAATATTTTACTCTTCATTTATTTGACTGATGTTTATCTGTAAATTTACTACATTTCTTTAAAAGGGCAAATAAACGTTGTATTTCTTGCACGGAGATAGAAACTTGCAAAAAAACAGAATGGCTAAATGGGGCATTTCTGAACCCGAGCGAATGCAATCAACAAACAAACCCGCAAATAAAAAAGGCTGTCCTTCTCAGAACAGCCTTTATATAGAATATAGAATATAACAATTATTCAGCCTTAGGAGCCTCTTCAGTAGCTTCAACAGCCTCTGTTGCAGGAGCCTCAGCCTCTACTGCTGCGCTATTCTTCTTAGAACGGCGAGTACGAGTCTTCTTAGCAGCAGCCTTTGCCATGTTCTCATCGAAGTCAACGAGTTCGATGAAGCACATTTCTGCAGCATCATCCTTACGAAGACCAGTCTTGATGATGCGAGTGTAACCACCTGGACGGTCAGCAACCTTTGCTGAAATCACCTGGAACAATTCTGTTACTGCAAACTTATTCTGCAAGTTGCTGAATACAACACGACGAGCGTTTGTAGTATCTTCCTTACTCTTAGTGATCAAAGGCTCAACAAACTTCTTCAAAGCCTTTGCCTTCGCAACAGTCGTAGTGATTCTTTTGCGCGGACTCAAGATTAAAGATGCTGCCATGTTAGACAACATTGCCTTTCTGTGAGATGCGGTACGACCCAAATGGTTAAATTTCTTATTATGTCTCATTTTTTTTATTCTTTATCTAATTTATACTTAGAAATATCAGTTCCAAACGAAAGATTCAGACTCTCTAGCAAATCATCAAGCTCAGTGAGCGATTTCTTACCAAAGTTACGGAACTTAAGCAGGTCGGTCTTGTTAAACTGTACCAAGTCGCCGAGTGTATCAACATCTGCAGCCTTCAAGCAGTTGAGGGCACGAACAGAAAGATCCATATCAGTCAACTTAGTCTTCAGCAACTGACGCATGTGCAATACCTCCTCATCGAACTCCTCGTTGTCGTCAAGACCAGCATTCTCGATAGAGATCTTCTCGTCAGAGAACAACATGAAGTGGTAGATAAGGATTTTAGCAGCCTCCTTAAGAGCGTCCTTTGGATGAATGGAACCATCAGTTGTAATTTCAAGCAACAGCTTTTCGTAGTCGGTTTTCTGCTCAACGCGGAAATTCTCTACAGCGTACTTTACGTTACGGATTGGAGTGTAAATAGAGTCGATTGGAATCACGTTAACATCGCTGACATTGTCTCTGTTCTCCTCTGCATCGGCAGGGACATATCCGCGACCCTTGTTAATAGTGATGTCAATCTGCATTGTCGCTTTAGAATCTAAATGGCAAATAACCAATTCAGGGTTTAACACTTCAAATCCAGTCAAATACTTACCTATATCACCGGCTTTGAACTCGCTTGCGTTTGATACGGTAATGCTTACCTTCTCAAACTCGCGATCTGCTACTAATTGCTTGAAACGAACTTGCTTCAAGTTCAAGATAATGTTAGTAACATCTTCCTTAACGCCCTCTACAGAAGAGAATTCGTGCTCAACACCTGCAATACGGATGGTGTTGATTGCGAAACCTTCCAAAGATGAAAGAAGTATTCGGCGCAAGGCATTACCGATAGTAATACCAAAGCCAGGCTCCAATGGACGAAACTCGAATTTACCGAATTTGTCATTGGCCTCTAACATTAAAACTTTATCAGGTTTTTGAAATGCTAATATCGCCATTCTTCAATTATTATTTAGAGTACAACTCGACAATCATTTGCTCTTTAATGTTCTCTGGAATGTCAGCACGCTCTGGCTTGTGAAGGAACTTACCAGCCTTTGCGCTTTCCTCCCACTCCAACCAAGGGTACTTGCTGTGGTTGAAGCCAGCCAATGCATTGGCAATAACCTCCAATGACTTTGACTTCTCACGAACAGCAATAACCTGACCTGGCTTAACTGCGTATGAAGGGATGTTAACAACAGCACCATCAACAGTGATGTGCTTGTGGTTAACCAACTGACGAGCAGCTGCACGTGTTGGAGCAATACCCAAACGGAACACTACATTGTCAAGACGTGACTCCAAGTTCTGCAACAATACCTCACCGGTAATGCCGTCTGAACTAGCAGCCTTCTCAAACATGTTACGGAATTGTTTCTCGAGAACGCCATAAGTGTATTTTGCCTTCTGCTTCTCTGCCAACATGGCACCGTACTCAGAAGTCTTCTTGCGACGGTTGTTACCGTGCTGTCCAGGAGCATAATTCTTCTTTGAAAGAACCTTGTCAGCTCCAAAAATAGGCTCGCCAAACTTACGTGCGATTCTTGATTTTGGTCCAGTATATCTAGCCATACTTTCTTTAATTTTAGTTTTTTGTGTTAAAATGAGACTGCCTTACAGTTGCAGCCGAAACACAGTCTCATTTTGATAAATCGGTTATTTCAATTATACTCTTCTTCTCTTTGGAGGACGGCAACCATTATGTGGCAATGGAGTAACGTCTATAATCTCTGTAACCTCGATACCAGCTCCGTGTACAGTTCTGATAGCAGACTCACGTCCGTTACCTGGACCCTTAACGTATGCCTTAACCTTTCTTAGGCCAAGATCGAACGCTACCTTAGCGCAATCCTGGGCAGCCATCTGAGCTGCATAAGGAGTGTTCTTCTTAGAACCTCTAAATCCCATCTTACCAGCTGAAGACCATGAAATAATCTGACCCTCACTGTTTGCCAAAGAAACGATGATGTTGTTGAATGAGCTATGTACGTGCAACTGACCCATAGCGTCAACCTTTACGTTTCTCTTTTTAGCTGCGACTGTTTTCTTTGCCATATCTAATTATTATTTAGTAGCTTTTTTCTTGTTTGCAACTGTCTTCTTCTTACCCTTGCGAGTACGAGCGTTGTTCTTAGTACTCTGACCGCGAACAGGAAGACCAATACGGTGACGTACACCACGGTAGCAACCGATATCCATCAAACGCTTAATATTCAACTGAATCTCAGAGCGAAGGTCACCCTCTACCTTGTATTCAGCAGCAATAATCTCACGGATCTTACCAGCCTGGTCGTCGGTCCAGTCCTTTACCTTAATGTCCTTGTCGACACCAGCCTTCTCCAAGATTTTTGCTGAGCTACTACGACCTATACCGTATACGTAGGTCAACGCGATTTCACCTCTCTTATTCTGAGGCAAATCTACACCAACAATTCTAATTGCCATATTCTATATTATTTTTTTCTGCAAAAATAATCAATTAACCCTGACGCATTTTAAACTTAGGGTTCTTTTTGTTAATAACATATAAACGTCCCTTGCGACGAACAATCTTGCACTCAGGGGTACGCTTCTTTAATGATGCTCTTGTTTTCATATCTAATTTTATTTATATCTGAATACTATTCTGCCTTTTGAAAGATCGTATGGAGACATCTCCACGCGAACCTTGTCGCCGGGCAATATCTTTATGTAATGCATTCTCATCTTACCTGAGATATGTGCTGTAATCTCGTGACCGTTTTCCAGTTCAACACGAAACATTGCATTTGACAATGCCTCTACGATTACTCCGTCTTGTTCTATAGCTGACTGCTTTGCCATATAATAATTAAATTGCTTTATCTCCTAAAACTTCTTCGATAAACTCGAATGATGAAAGAATATCTGCGCCGTTCTTGCGTACCGCAATCGTATGCTCGTAATGGGCAGCAACTGAATGGTCGCGAGTCTTTATACCCCATCTGTCCTGTTCCATGTATATCTCACGACTTCCCAACGTAATCATTGGCTCAATCGCAATACACAGACCATTCTTTATCTGAGGTCCGTTACCTCTTCGACCATAGTTCGGTACTTGCGGATCTTCGTGCATTTCCCTGCCAATTCCATGTCCAACAAATTCGCGGACAACTCCGTATCCTTTGTCTTCGCAATGTGTCTGGACAGCAAAGCCGATATCACCCAAACGCCTTCCGGGAGCAGCCTGCTCAATACCCTTGTAAAGCGATTCCTTTGTTGTCTTCAGAAGTTGCATAACCTCCGGACTAACTTCGCCTACACAAAATGTGTAGCACGAATCGCCATTAAACCCATTCAGAAGAGTTCCACAATCAACAGAAACAATATCACCCTCTTCAAGCGGATTATCATTTGGTATTCCATGTACAACCTGATCGTTTACAGATGTACAGATGCTCGCAGGGAACGGACCGCCGTAAGGATTGGGGAAACCAAGGAATGTTGGTTCAGCCCCATGGTCGCGAATGAAAGTATCGGCAACCTTATCCAATTGGCGGGTTGTTACACCCGGCTGTATAATCTTGGCAAGTTCTGCCAGCGTTTTACCCACCAGCAGATTTGCTTGCCTAAGTAGTTCTATTTCTTCATCAGTCTTAAGAAATATCATTGCCTTTAATCAATAATATTTAAGCTACAGGAGCAGCATTACGGCCACGGATGTGACCTTCCTCCAACAATCCGTCATAGTGACTCATCAGCAAATGGCTTTCGATCTGCTGCAGAGTATCAAGCACTACACCTACAAGAATCAACAAAGATGTTCCACCAAAGAACTGAGCGAACTCTGCCTTTACACCGAATATACCGGCAAATGCTGGCATACAAGCGATGAATGCCAAGAACAAAGAACCCGGAAGAATAATGCGGCTCATGATACCGTCGATATAATCTGCAGTATCCTTGCCCGGCTTAATCTTTGGGATGTAGCCGTTGCTACGCTTCAAGTCCTCTGCCATCTGAACAGGATTCAGTGTAATTGCTGTATACAGATATGTAAATCCTATAATCAACAAGGCAAATACAATATTGTAAAGCCAACTTGTATGATCCATAAACAACATTACAACAGAATTGTTGCTCTTACCGCTAAAGCCTGCAAGTGTCAGAGGGATGAACATGATAGCCTGTGCAAAGATGATAGGCATTACATTAGCAGCGTATGGCTTCAATGGGATATACTGGCGAGCACCACCGTACTGACGGTTGCCAACAATCTTCTTTGCATAGTCAACAGGAACTCGGCGAGTACCCTGAACAAGAAGAATTGCTGCCATCATAACTGCCAACAGAATTACCATCTCTATCAAGAACATTACCAAACCACCAGCGTGCGCATTCTCCAAGCGAGTTACAACTTCCTGTGTGAATGATGCTGGTAGGCGAGCAATGATACCGAGCATGATGATAATTGATACACCATTACCGATTCCACGGTCTGTAATACGCTCACCCAACCAAAGGATGAACATACTTCCGCCTGCCAAAATGACAGTAGAAATCAGCTGGAATGCCAATCCACTGATTGCAGGATTTATAGCATCACCTGCTTGCGCCTTCAAGTTTTCGATATAGAAATAGCCCTGAACAATCAATATAACCAAAGTCAGATAACGGGTATACTGATTAAGCTTTCTTCTACCGCTTTCGCCCTCACGCTGCATCTTCTGAACAGAAGGCATGATCATCGACGCAATCTGGATTGCAATTGAAGCAGATATGTATGGCATGATTCCCAATGCAAAAATCGAAGCATTTGAGAACGCACCGCCCGAGAACATGTTCAACAATTGCATCAAACCGTTATTGGTCTGCTCATGCAAACGTGCCAGCTGACCAGGGTCAATACCAGGTAGAACCACAAACGAACCAAAACGGTATATTGCAGCGAAAAGGAGAGTTATGAGGATCTTCATACGAAGATCCTTAATTCTCCACATATTCAACAATGTTTCTCTAGCCTTTCCCATTTTGATTTACAGTTTTACTGCATTACCACCTGCTGCCTGAATAGCAGCTTCAGCACTCTTAGAGAAAGCGTTTGCCTCAACGTCAACCTTAGCAGTCAAAGCACCGTTGCCGAGAACCTTAACCTTAGCGTTAGCTGAAACAAAACCTGCTGCAACGAAATCGTTGATAGTTACCTTTGCAAGATTCTTTGCCTCTACCAACTTCTGGATAGCATCCAAGTTTACTGGCTGGAACTCAACACGGTTGAAGTTCTTGAAACCAAACTTAGGTAGACGGCGCTGAAGAGGCATCTGACCACCTTCGAAACCAATCTTATTCTTATAACCAGATCTTGCCTTTGCACCCTTGTGACCACGAGTAGAAGTGCCGCCCTTACCAGAACCTGGACCACGACCAATTCTCTTTGCAGTCTTAACAGAGCCAGCAGCTGGCTTCAAATTACTTAAATTCATATCAAATCTATGTTAAACGATTGATTACTTAATAATAGTTACTAGGTGATGAACCTTAGCAATCTGACCACGCAAAGAAGGAGTATCCTCACGCTCTACAACGTGATTCAACTTTTTCAATCCAAGTGTATCAAGACAGCTTTTCTGGTCCTTAGGAGCACCAATTCTGCTTCTGATCTGCTTAATTTTGATAGTTGCCATAAATATTCCTCCTTTTTATTTATCCTCTAAATACTTTGTCAAGACTCACACCTCTGTTTTGTGCAATAGTCTTAGCGTCACGCATCTCAGCAAGAGCCTCGAAAGTTGCCTTTACAAGGTTGTGAGGGTTTGATGAGCCCTTAGACTTTGCAAGAACGTCAGTAATACCGACACTCTCTAAAACAGCACGCATAGCACCACCTGCTACCACTCCGGTACCAGTAGATGCAGGCTTGATAAATACCTCAGCACCGCCGAACTTAGCAGCCTGCTCGTGTGGAACAGTTCCCTTAAGAACAGGAACCTTTACAAGGTTCTTCTTTGCAGACTCAACGCCCTTAGCGATTGCTGCTGTAACCTCACCAGCCTTACCAAGACCGTAGCCAATGATACCATTACCATCACCTACAACTACAATAGCAGAGAATGTGAAAGTTCTACCACCCTTTGTAACCTTAGTAACGCGGTTAATAGCAACCAATCTGTCCTTCAATTCGACATCGCTGCCTATTTTTACATTTTTTACTGCCATAATTAATTAGAATTTAAGTCCACCATTGCGGGCAGCGTCAGCTACCTCCTTGATTCTACCATGATACAAGTATCCGTTACGGTCGAATACGACAGTAGTAACACCAGCTTCCTGTGCCTTCTTGGCAATCAGTTCGCCAACCTTGGCAGCCTGCTCCTTCTTAGGCATAGCTTCCATGCCAAGTGAAGATGCAGAAGCAAGAGTAGTACCAGTCAAATCGTTAATAACCTGTACATAGATCTGCTTGTTGCTGCGGAATACGCTCAAACGTGGACGCTCTGTTGTACCTGTAATCTTATTACGTACTCTGTATTTGATTTTGATTCGTCTATCTGATTTTGTTGTCATAATCGTAGGAGTTTAAAATTATTTAGCACCAGCTGACTTACCAGACTTTCTACGAATCTGTTCGCCAACAAACAAAATACCCTTTCCTTTGTAAGGCTCTGGCTTACGGAAAGAACGAATCTTAGAGCAAACCTGGCCCAACAACTGCTTATCGCAAGACTCCAATATGATAATTGGATTCTGGTTTCTCTCAGACTTAGTTTCAACCTTAATCTCAGATGGCAACTCGAAGAAAATGCTATGAGTGTAACCCAAAGCGAATTCAATGATGTTACCCTGGTTAGATGCACGATAACCTACACCAACCAACTCCAAAGTCTTCTTGTAGCCTTCAGAAACACCGTGAACCATATTGTTCACCAATGCACGGTACAAACCGTGGAATGCCTGCTGCTGCTTTGGATCAATATCAGCACCTTCAACTGGGGCAAAAGAAATCTTGCCGTCAGTATAATCAACAGATATAGAAGGATCAACAGTCTGTGTTAGCTCACCCTTTGGGCCCTTAACTGAAACCACATTGTCCTTAAGTGTTACTGTAACACCTGCAGGGACTACGATAGGTAACTTTCCAATTCTTGACATATCTGAATCCTCCTATTAATATACATAACAAAGCACTTCACCACCTATCTTAAGTTCTGAAGCCTCTTTATCAGTCATTACACCTTTAGATGTAGATATTATAGCAATACCCAATCCGTTAATAACTCTCGGCATGTCCTTGTAGCCAGTGTACTTACGCAAACCTGGAGTAGAAACTCTCTTGAGGCTCTTGATAGCGTTAACCTTGTTAACAGCATCGTACTTCAATGCTACCTTAATTGTTCCCTGTGGACCCTCCTCGATGAACTTGTAGTTCAGGATGTAACCCTTGTCGAACAAGATCTTAGTGATCTCCTTCTTCAAGTTTGATGCAGGGATTTCAACAACTCTGTGCTTTGCACTAATTGCATTTCTCAATCTGGTGAGATAATCTGCTATTGGATCTGTCATATAAATGTTATTAAATTAATCAGGACTACCCTGACAATATTTAAAATGTTCTGTTTATTACCAGCTTGCCTTCTTTACACCTGGAATCAAACCGTTTGAAGCCATCTCGCGGAACTGAATACGAGAGATGCCGAACTGACGGATATAGCCCTTTGGACGACCAGTCAGCTTGCAACGGTTGTGAAGACGGATAGGATTAGCGTTCTTTGGAATAGACTGCAATTTCTGAGCTGCTTCGTATGCCTCAGCAGCATCGCCTGTGTTAACAATCTTCTTCAAAGCAGCACGCTTCTCAGCATATTTAGCAACAAGTTTAGCTCTCTTTACTTCACGAGCCTTCATTGATTCTTTTGCCATACTTTATTATTTTTTAGCGTCCTTAAATGGTAAACCAAACTCCTTCAGAAGAGCGTAACCCTCCTCGTCTGTTTTCGCAGTTGTAACGAAAGTGATGTTCATACCCAAAATGCGCTCGATAGAATCGATGTTGATTTCTGGGAAGATGATCTGCTCCTGAATACCCAATGTATAGTTACCACGACCATCGAACTTGCTCTCGATACCCTTGAAGTCACGGATACGTGGCAATGCCACGCGAACCAACTTCTCAAGGAACTCGTACATCTTCTCGCGGCGCAATGTTACCATGACACCGATAGGCATCTTCTTACGCAACTTGAAGTTTGCAACGTCCTTGCGAGAAACTGTAGCTACAGCCTTCTGACCTGTGATAGCTGTGATCTCATTGATAGCAACATCGATGATCTTCTTGTCTGCAGTAGCCATACCAAGACCCTGGTTGATGACAATCTTCTTCAGTACAGGAATCTGCATCTTTGAGCTATAATTGAACTGTTTCATCAATGCTGGAGCGATGCTCTCAGCATAGACTTTCTTAAGGTTTGCAGTATTACTCATTACTTAATCTCCTCTCCAGATTTTTTAGCGACGCGCACCTTAGTGCCATCTTCGTTAATTTTAATACCCACACGAGTTGGCTTACCTGACTTAGGGTCAACCAAATTCAAGTTAGAGATATGAATAGGGGCTTCCTGCTTTACGATACCGCCATTTGGGTTCTGAGCACTTGGCTTCTGGCTCTTAGATACCATGTTAAGACCCTCAACGATAGCGCGGTTCTCCTCAACGAAGACCTTAACCACCTTACCAGTCTTTCCCTTATCCTTACCAGTATTGACGTAAACTGTATCGCCTTTCTTAATATGTAACTTACTCATTACTGTATACTTATAAAATTAAAGTACTTCAGGTGCTAATGAAACAACCTTCATGTTAGCAGCACGCAACTCACGTGCAACAGGACCGAAAATACGACTACCTCTCAACTCACCTGCATTGTTCAACAATACGCAAGCATTATCATCAAAACGAATATAAGAACCGTCAGCACGACGAATCTCCTTCTTAGTACGTACAATCAAAGCCTTTGATACCGCACCCTTCTTTACATCACTTGATGGGATAACATTCTGTACAGCGACAACGATAGTGTCACCTACAGAAGCATAACGGCGCTTAGTTCCACCCAATACACGGATACACTTAGCTTCACGAGCACCGCTGTTATCAGCTACTACCAATCTTGATTCTGCCTGTATCATAATTACTTAGCTCTTTCAATAATTTCAACTAGTCTCCATCTCTTAGTCTTGCTCAATGGACGAGTCTCCATGATCAAAACTGTATCACCAACATGACTGTCATTCTTTTCGTCATGTGCATGGTACTTCTTAGTCTTGCTAACGAACTTACCATAGATAGGGTGTTTCTCCTTAAACTTAGCGGCAACAACAATAGTCTTATCCATCTTGTCGCTAATAACAACACCTGTTCTCTGCTTTCTTAAATTTCTTTCCATGAGGAGCATTATTTTTTAAGTTCTCTCTGACGCAATTCTGACTTCATACGAGCAATCGTACGGCGCAACGCCTTAATCTGTGCAGTGTTCTGCAACGGAGAGATTGAATGATTTAACTTCATCTGATTGTAGTTAGCTACCTCAGTCTCTATTCTTTCAGCTAAATCCTTATCTGACAATTCTCTTACTTCTGCTATCTTCATAATTAAGCGTTTTTATCGTAATCACGTCTAACAATAAACTTTGTAGTCACTGGGAGCTTCTGAGCAGCAAGGCGCAAAGCCTCCTTAGCGATTTCATAAGGTACACCTTCTACCTCGAAGATGATACGACCAGGAGTCAATGGGAATACGTATCCTACTGGATCACCCTTACCCTTACCCATTCGGACGTCGGCTGGCTTCTTAGTGATTGGTTTATCAGGGAAGACACGAATCCAAATCTGACCCTCACGCTGCATATAACGTGTTACAGCAACACGGGCAGCTTCAATCTGACGACCTGTAAGCCATCTTGTATCCAAAGACTTGATACCGAATGTACCGAAGGCCAACTGGTTACCTCTCTGGGCATTACCTTTGCAGCGGCCCTTTTGCGGTCTTCTATATTTGGTTCTTTTTGGTTGTAACATAATGTCTAACTAATTAGCGATTGTTGTTCTTTTTGTTTCTGAAATTTCTCTTGCCGTTGTTGTTACCATTACCACGACCATTCTCCTTAGCCTGAACGAAGTTAGGCGCAAGATCTCTCTTGCCATAAACCTCACCCTTGCAGATCCATACCTTGATACCAAGCAAACCAACCTTAGTCAGAGCCTCAGTGTGGCAATAGTCGATATCTGCACGGAAAGTGTGCAATGGAGTACGGCCTTCCTTGAACATTTCAGAACGTGCCATTTCTGCTCCGTTAAGACGACCTGAGATCAAAACCTTGATACCCTCAGCACCCATTCTCATAGTGTTTGCAACAGCCATCTTGATAGCACGGCGATAAGCAATCTTACCCTCTACCTGGCGAGCGATGTTGTTAGCAACAATGACTGCATCGAGTTCTGGCTTCTTTATCTCGAAGATGTTGATCTGGATGTCCTTATCAGTAATCTTCTTCAACTCTTCCTTAAGTTTGTCAACTTCCTGGCCACCCTTACCAATGATAATACCCGGACGGGCAGTGCAAACAGTAATAGTAACGAGCTTCAATGTACGCTCTATAACGATTCTTGAAACGCTAGCCTTAGCAAGACGAGCATTCAGGTACTTGCGGATTTTGCTGTCCTCTAGCAGAGAATCGCCGAAGTTCTTGCCGCCATACCAATTAGAATCCCAACCACGGATAATACCAAGTCTGTTACTTATCGGATTAACTTTCTGTCCCATCTATTTAGTCTTTATCATTAGTTTTTGTATCAACGTACAAAGTCACGTGATTTGAACGTTTGCGGATTCTGTAACCTCTACCCTGTGGTGCTGGTCTCATTCTCTTAAGAGTTACACCCTCGTCAACAAATGCTGTAGTTACAAAAAGTTCGCCCTCTTCAGCCTTGCGATCATTCTTCTGTTCCCAGTTTGCGATTGCTGAGCGCAACAACTTTTCTACGCCAGCAGAAGCAGCCTTGCTTGAGAACTTCAAAGTACCAAGTGCTCTATTAACCTCCATTCCACGAATCATGTCAACAACATATCTCATCTTGCGTGGTGAAGAAGGAACATTTCGCATTGTAGCGAAAGACTGGGTTTTCTGTGCCTCTTTTCTTGCAGCAGAAGCAATCTTCTTTCTTTTGCCCATGATTATATTATTCTTCTTTTTAATCTTAACAAATCTCGTTCCTATTTCTTACCTGCGTGGCCGCCGAATCTGCGTGTTGGAGCAAATTCACCTAGTTTGTGACCAACCATGTTCTCAGTAACATAAACAGGAATAAATTTATTTCCGTTGTGAACTGCAACTGTATGTCCCACGAAATCTGGGGAAATCATTGAAGCTCTAGCCCATGTTTTAACAACGTTCTTCTTGCCACTCTCATTCATAGCAAGTATCTTCTTCTCAAGACTTACGTTGATGTATGGACCTTTTTTTAATGAACGACTCATAATTTACTCAATTAACTTAGTTACTTTTTAGCTCTTTCGATAATATACTTGTTAGACTGCTTCTTTGGACGTCTTGTCTTAAGACCCTTAGCATACAATCCCTTACGTGAACGTGGGTGACCACCAGACTGACGACCTTCACCACCACCCATTGGGTGATCAACTGGGTTCATAACGACACCACGGTTGTGTGGACGACGGCCCAACCAGCGTGAGCGACCTGCCTTACCTGATGACTCAAGTGAGTGGTCTGAGTTACCTACGCTACCGATTGTAGCCTTGCATGTGCCCAAAACTTTGCGAAGCTCGCCTGAAGGCAACTTGATAACGCAATAGTCGCCGTCACGTGAAGTTAACTGAGCGAAATTACCTGCAGAACGAACAAGGAGAGCGCCCTGACCAGGACGAAGCTCGATGTTGTGTATTACAGTACCGACAGGGATGTTCTGCAATGGAAGTGCATTACCAACCTCAGGTGCTGCCTTCTCTCCAGACATCAGAGTACTGCCAACCTGCAGACCGTTAGGAGCAATAATATAACGCTTTTCACCATCAGCGTAGAACAGCAATGCGATACGAGCCGAACGGTTTGGATCGTACTCAATTGTCTTTACTACAGCTGGAACACCATCCTTCTCTCTCTTGAAATCGATAAAACGGAATTTTCTCTTGTGACCGCCGCCGTTGTAGCGCATTGTCATCTTTCCGACATTGTTACGGCCACCTGTTGAACGCTTACCGTATACAAGAGATTTTTCTGGTACTGATGCAGTAATTTCTTCGAAAGTACCAATAATCTTGTGTCTCTGACCCGGTGTTGTGGGCTTAAATTTACGTACTGCCATCTTTTATTTAAATATTACTATAAAAATCAATAGTATCGCCTTCCTTCAAAGTCACAATTGCTTTCTTGACAGCGTTTGTGCGGCCCTTAATAAGACCTGCCTTTGTGTAGCGGCTCTTGTTTCTACCTGCGTAGTTAACAGTGTTAACTGCTACAACTGTTACGTTGTATAGAGTCTCAACCTCCTTCTTAATCTCAAGTTTGTTAGCCTCTGGCTTTACAAGGAAACCATACTTTACCTGAGCCGGCTTAGTGTAAGAGTAAACTGTCTTCTCCTTCTGAACGCCGCCTTTGTACTTGCCATTCTTTGTCTTTACAACATACTTGACAACTTCAGCGGTTGCATTCTTAGCCTGAGCATTCTTCTCTGAGGTGTAAAGCTTCTTATCTTCAGAAGACTTAGTTGTGATTGCAGTCATTTTCTCTGTAATCAGCGGTTTGATAATAAATGCCATATTCTAACCTCCTTACTTGATTAAGATTTTTTCAATTTCCTTCAATGAACTCTCAGTAACGACCAAAGCGTCTGCGTTCAACACCTTGTAAGTGTTAATTGCAGAAGCGATAGCTACGTCAGCGCGCTGGATATTACGAGCAGACAAATATACATTTTTATTTGCTTCTGGCAAAACTACAAGCAACTTTTTATCAGCAACTTTGAGATTATTTGACATAGCAACGAACTCCTTAGTCTTTGGAGCCTCAAAATTGAAATCCTCAACTACCAAAATAGCGTTTGCCTGAGCCTTGTAAGACAAAGCACTCTTACGAGCAAGAGCCTTAACTTTCTTGTTCAACTTGAAGCCATAGTCGCGTGGAGTTGGACCGAATACACGACCACCACCAACCAAAACTGGAGAGTTGATATCACCACGACGAGCGCCGCCGCCACCCTTCTGACGACCAAGCTTGCGAGTAGAACCGCTAACCTCACTTCTTTCCTTAGACTTTGCTGTACCCTGACGCTGATTAGCCATGTACTGCTTTACGTCAAGATAAATAGCATGATCGTTAGGCTCGATAGCAAAGATTGCATCGTTAAGAGTAACCTTCTTACCGGTTTCCTCGCCCTTAATATTTAATACATTAACTTCCATTATTTCTCAATTATTACGATTGAACCTTTACATCCCGGAACAGAACCCTTAATCAAAAGAAGGTTGTGCTCAGGAATAACCTTTAACACCTGTAGGTTGTGAGTAGTTACACGGTCGCCACCCATCTGGCCGCCCATGCGCATACCCTTGAATACCTTTGCTGGGTATGAACAAGCACCGATAGAACCTGGCTTACGCAGACGGTCGTCCTGACCGTGAGTGCTCTGGCCTACACCACCGAAACCATGACGCTTAACAACGCCCTGGAAACCCTTACCCTTAGATGTACCAACAACGTCAACATAGTTAACATCGTTGAACAGCTCAACTGTAATTACGTCACCGAGGTTGTACTCAGTGTCAAAATCTTTGAATTCGGCCAAGTGGCGCTTTGGTGTTACACCAGCCTTCTTAAAGTGTCCCATCATTGGCTTAGAAGTATTCTTCTCCTTAGCATCCTGGAAACCTACCTGAACGGCAGCGTAACCATCTTTCTCGACACTCTTAATCTGAGTAACAACACAAGGACCTACTTCGATAACAGTGCATGGTACGTTCTTACCCTCGGCACTGAATACGGATGTCATTCCGATTTTCTTTCCTAATAATCCTGGCATTTCAGTAATTTTTAATAAAATCTTTTAATGTACTAAACCTTAATCTCAACTTCTACACCACTTGGAAGCTCAAGCTTCATCAAAGCGTCAACAGTCTTAGCTGTAGAGCTATAGATGTCGATAAGTCTCTTGAATGAAGAAAGCTCGAACTGCTCGCGAGACTTCTTGTTAACGAATGTAGAACGGTTAACAGTGAAGATACGCTTGTGTGTTGGCAATGGAATAGGACCGCTAACGATAGCGCCTGTTGCCTTAACTGTCTTTACAATCTTCTCGGCAGACTTGTCAACCAAGTTGTGATCGTAAGATTTTAGTTTAATTCTAATTTTCTGACTCATTTTGTTTTATTAAATTGTTAATATAATAAGGAGTAAGAGGTATGCCAGTTAAGAGTCATTCGCTAACTGGCACCTCTAACTCGATTTATCCTAATTATACAAGATCTGTACGACCCTTGCACTCCTCAAGCACAGCCTTAGCGATTGAGCTTGATACTGGTGCGTGATGATCGTAAGTCATTGAAGATGTTGCACGACCTGAAGTGATAGTACGAAGTGCTGTAACGTAACCGAACATCTCAGCAAGTGGAACCATAGCCTTGACGATACGAGCACCAGAACGGCTGCTTTCCATACCCTCAACCTGGCCACGACGCTTGTTCAAGTCACCGATAACATCACCCATGTTCTCCTCTGGAGTTACAACCTCAAGCTTCATCATAGGCTCCATCAAGACTGGCTTAGCCTTAGCACATACATTCTTGTATGCCTGAAGTGCACAGATCTCGAATGAAAGCTGGTCTGAATCCACTGGGTGGAATGAGCCATCCTCAAGAACAACCTTCAAAGAATCCATTGGGAATCCGCCAAGAACACCGCTCTTCATTGCATTCTCGAAGCCCTTCTGTACAGATGGGATGAACTCCTTAGGAATGTTACCACCAGTAACCTCGTTAACGAACTGAAGACCACCTTCCTTGAAGTCCTCATCAACAGGACCTACATTAACGATGATATCAGCGAACTTACCACGACCACCAGACTGCTTCTTGTAGATTTCACGGTGACCCATTACAGTCTGAGTGATAGCCTCCTTATAGTTAACCTGTGGCTTACCTTGATTACACTCAACCTTGAACTCACGCTTCAAACGGTCGATAATGATATCCAAGTGAAGCTCACCCATACCTGAGATAACTGTCTGACCGCTCTGCTCGTCAGTTCTAACAGTAAATGTTGGATCCTCCTCAGCAAGCTTAGCAAGACCGATACCCAACTTATCAACGTCGCTCTGAGTCTTAGGCTCGATTGCGATACCGATAACTGGCTCTGGGAACTCCATTGACTCAAGTACGATTGGTGCATCCTCGTCAGCAAGTGTATCACCAGTACGGATATCCTTGAAACCAACACCTGCACCGATATCACCAGCACCGATTACGTCAACTGGGTTCTGCTTGTTTGAGTGCATCTGGAACAAACGGCTTACGCGCTCCTTCTTACCTGAGCGAACGTTGTAAACGTAAGAACCAGCCTCTACCTTACCTGAGTAAACACGGAAGAATGTCAAACGACCAACGTATGGGTCAGTTGCAATCTTAAATGCAAGAGCAGCAGTCTTCTCATCCTCTGCAGGACGACGATCCTCCTCAGCACCAGTGTCTGGGTTTGTACCAACAACAGCTGGAGTATCTACTGGAGAAGGCAAGAACATACAAACATAGTCGAGCAATGTCTGAACACCCTTGTTCTTGAATGAAGAACCGCAGCACATTGGAGTAATCTGCATAGAAAGCGTACCCTTGCGGATAGCAGCGATAAGTTCCTCATTTGTGATAGAAGAAGGATCCTCGAAGAACTTCTCCATCAAAGCCTCGTCGCACTCAGCAGCATACTCAAGAAGTTTTGTTCTCCACTCCTCAGCCTCGTCTGCCAACTCAGCAGGAATATCCTCTACATCGTAGTCAGCACCCATTGTCTCATCGTGCCAAAGGATAGCCTTCATCTTAATAAGGTCAACAACACCCTTGAAGTTCTCCTCTGCACCGATTGGAATATTGATAGGCACAGCTGTAGCACCAAGTACATCCTTCATCTGACGAACAACATCGAAGAAGTTAGCACCAGAACGGTCCATCTTGTTAACATAACCGATACGTGGTACATTGTACTTATCAGCCTGACGCCATACAGTCTCTGACTGTGGCTCAACACCACCTACTGCACAATATGTAGCAACTGCACCGTCGAGTACACGAAGTGAACGCTCAACCTCAGCAGTAAAGTCAACGTGTCCCGGAGTATCAATCAAGTTGATCTTGTACTGGTGATTATCCCAGTTCCAGAATGTAGTTGTTGCAGCTGAAGTAATAGTGATACCACGCTCCTGCTCCTGTGCCATCCAGTCCATTGTTGCGCCACCTTCGTGAACCTCACCAATCTTGTGAGTCTTACCAGTGTAGAAAAGGATACGCTCAGAAGTTGTTGTCTTACCGGCATCGATGTGAGCCATGATACCAATATTTCGTGTAAAGTGCAAATCTGTTTTTGCCATAATATAACTTCTTTTAAATGATTAGAATCTGAAGTGAGCAAATGCACGGTTAGCCTCGGCCATACGGTGCATATCTTCCTTACGCTTGAAAGCACCACCCTGCTCGTTGTAAGCATCCATGATCTCAGATGCAAGCTTGTCAGCCATAGTCTTACCACCACGCTTACGAGCAAAAAGGATAAGATTCTTCATTGAAATAGACTCCTTACGATCTGGACGGATCTCTGTTGGAACCTGGAATGTAGCGCCACCGATACGGCGTGACTTAACCTCAACCTGTGGAGTTACGTTTTCCAAAGCCTTCTTCCAGATTTCGAGAGCTGATTTCTCCTCATTTGAAAGTTTTGCTTTTACAGTCTCAAGAGCTGCATAGAAAATCTCATAAGATGTATTCTTCTTTCCATCATACATCAGATGGTTCACAAACTTAGAAACCTTTGTGTCATTGAAAACAGGATCTGGAAGGATCACTCTTTTCTTTGGTTTTGCTTTTCTCATTGTTTTGATAAATAATGTTTAGTTTGGGGCTGCTTTCGCTCTTCAACGGTTCCACCGAACCATTTACTCAACCTTGTGCTTCCAACAAACAAAACAAATTAAATAATTAATAGTTTAAAAGGGATTTTTGTTCTCTGTACGAATTACTTACCAGCCTTTGGACGCTTAGCACCATACTTAGAACGACGCTGTGTACGGTTTGCAACTCCTGCAGTATCAAGTGTTCCGCGAACAATGTGATAACGTACACCCGGAAGGTCCTTAACACGACCACCGCGAACAAGCACGATTGAGTGCTCCTGCAAGTTGTGTCCCTCACCTGGGATGTAAGAGTTAACCTCCTTAGAGTTTGTCAAACGAACACGAGCAACCTTTCTCATTGCTGAGTTAGGCTTCTTAGGGGTTGTAGTGTAAACACGAACACAAACACCGCGACGCTGTGGACATGAATCCAAAGCAGGTGACTTGCTCTTGTCTTCCAATACCTGTCTTCCCTTTCTTACTAACTGTTGAATAGTAGGCATTTTGTTTTTATTAAATTATTATATTATTTGTAATTATCCGATTTAAACCTTTTGGGCAGTGCCCATTTTGGACTGCAAAATTACTAATAAAATTCCAAATAACCGTACCTTATAATAAGTTTCATATCCTACCGTATTAAAATTTAACATCTTTTAACATTTATTAAGAATTATGGAGTGGTTTTACCTCTTTTAAGATCTAAAACAGACACAATCAGCAAAATTCAAAATAATGTTTCACAACATATTTTCTCGATTATTGAGCGGTGCATTATGCGAATTACAACCTTATTATATACACCTATTCGGAATAATATCCCGGCGATTCTGGGAAACGCTCAGGGATAACAATACTACGAACCATCTGCATTTCTTTTAATGATTATCCTCAATTATCTGGAGAACACCTATCAGCCCAATAACCTAACAGCAACACATTTGAAGAAATCCTGCCCTCACTTTAAGCGTAATACAGAAAATTTCAGTTTAGCTTAATTACGATAATATTCTATTGCTTTGACAGTATGGCTATTCACAGGCTACCCTCCGGCATTTTATTGGCTATGGATTGGCTTCCTTCCGACTTGCATCAATATAAGCATTTCGAACCCATCTCGAACCTTCCGGCTTGCTTCAACGTACCTTCCCCGTTGCTACCCCGTAGCTACTCCGTTCCTACCCCGTACCTTAAACGAATCTTGAACAAAGTTTCTTGCTTGCATCAAGATGCACATCTTCTTGCAGCCCCGTACCCTGAAAGATGTTTTACAAACTGTTGCAAACCTGCTTATGCAACGCGTATCATATACAAAAAAAGAGGCTTATTAAGCCTCTCCCTTAAAATCTGATAAATTCGGAACGTAAGTGTCACCCTTCTGCGCCTTCTGCTCTGGCAACTGAATTGGAGCAACGTTCGACTCAAATTTAGAAATATTGTCTTGCAATGCATAAAGCAATCTCTTAGCATGTTCAGGAGCAAGAATTACTCTGCTCTTAACGCTTGCCTTTGGAACTCCCGGCATCATCTGGACAAAATCAACCACAAATTCTGAGGTAGAATGAGTTATTGCAACTAAGTTTGAGTATATACCCTGTGCCACTTCTGGAGACACTTCGATTTCCAATTGTTTTTTGTTGTTATTTTCCATGTTATAATATTTGATAAAATAGTATGTAATGCAAATATACAATTTTATTTGGAAACAAAGTTCCAACAATCATTAAAATTTGTATATTTGTAAACGATTATTAAAATATACCTTATATTATATATGACTAAGGATTGTATTCGGCACACGATTATACTTACACTGTTATTTATACTTTCGAGTTATTGCAGCAAGGCTCAAGAAAACGAAACCAAGATTCCCAACCTTTCCTTTTCTATCGAAGTACTTAACAGATACACACCCGTAAAACATCAGGGATACTCAAGCAACTGCTGGGCTTTCTCTACCCTGTCGATGCTCGAGTCGGAGATGCTGCGTCTTGGGGTGGACTCTGTAAACCTCTCGTACGATTATGTTTACAGAGGTAAACTAATCGACCAGTCGCTGCACTACTATCGGATGGCTGGGCACGAGGAATTCCGCAAGGGAAGTCTACCTCATTCGTGTTTCAACGTGGTTAAGAACTACGGAATCGTTCCTCTTTCGACATATCAGCAAAAGAAAGTGAACTACAGCGAACTGAGATTCACGCTCGAACTCTCGCTGAAGGATTATGTGAAGAAAGGCATCGGCTACGACAAAGTTACCGAAGGCATCACGGCAATCGTAGACAAGGCTTTAGGTAAGAAACCCGAAACTTTCAGATATAACAACAAGGACTTTACGCCCGAATCGTTTGCCAACCATCTTCAGTTGAACATGGACAACTACATCGAGATTACCAATAGTCCGTTTCAGCCTTACAACAAAAGATGCCATCTCGACTCTCCCGACAACTGGGAGGATTACGACATGCTGAATCTGGAACTCGATGTTTTGCTGAATCTGGCAAAGAAGGCAATCAGAGAAGGTTACACATTCGTATGGGATGGTGATGTGTCGAACGAAGGCTACGCACCAGAATTCGGTCTTGCATTCTATCCGAAAAGGAGTTCGATGACAACGAAGAAAAGGGCGAAATTACTGGAAACGTTCGAAACCACGGACGACCATGCCATGCATGCCATCGGACTGGCTTACGACCAATACGGAAAGACGTACTTTATTATAAAAGACTCTTACGGCGTAAGAGGACCATACAGAGGTTTGCTTATGATGTCGGAAGACTATTTCAAGGCAAACACAATCTGTATTGCCCTACACCGCAACGCTTTGAAACTTATTGACGATTAAAGTTTTATCTTTCTGTCGGAGAAAGCATTCTTTTTTACATTCCTGAGGAGCTTTCGCTTGTGCTGCTTCATGTTACCAAGCGAGACTGAAACTTTTATTTGCTGCTGCCAGTCAATCACATCTCCGTCGAAGTGGGCAACAGCACCGATGTAACCCTCGAATCCTCTGCCATGGGCAAAGCGATAGAGAGCATCAACTCGGTTGTAGATTTTTGAACGATAATAAGGGTCGTTCCAATACCATCTGTTAATGCCCAAATCGCCCTGAATCTGCTGTCTTTTCCCGCAGTAGAAAGTCTCCTTCAGATACAAGCATTTCAAGCCCAAAGTTGCCTCAAAAAGAATTCCGGGGCGAAGATTCCAGTCGAGCGTCTTTCCGCGGCGGTCTCTCTCCATTCCGAAGAGGACGCCACACTGAACAGAAAGAGTATCGAGCGATGTCTGCTCAGTAAAATCGTAGCCAAGGAAACCATTCGAGATTGAATAATCCTGAATGTGCATATCGGCAGGAGCATCGAGCGTAAGGGCGTAATGATAGTAATACCCTTGAACGCCCATGTAAGCATGTCCCATATTCAGTCGAGCTGACAAGCCCGCCAAGAACTGCTCGTGACGGTTGTGTCCAATCTGACCAGTCCAGTCGAGCAAAGCCTCTACATAGCCCTTGTCCGTTCCATACTGAAACAACGCGCCCTGAACATTCTTGTTATAATATCTCAACGAATCGCTGAAAATGCAAGTCGGAAAATTGCCGTACAATTCCTCGCGCGGAAACGCTCCGACAAGAACACGGAACGGAGCCCCGTCGTACATATAATAAAGGGTGAGAGTCTCGTTGTTGAACATCTTCTCGCCACCCCAACAATTCACCGCCCCATAGCCAACTCTAAGCGCATGGACGCTATCCCTGATACCGACTTTCGGTTCAATCCAAAAGCCAGTCAGAGTACCGTCGTTGCGATGCTTGCTCGACAATTCCATATTGTCGAAGAAGCCGTTGGCATCAACATTCCATTCCAATTCTTGCGCAGAGGCAAAGATTGAAACAGACAGAATTATAAAAGAAAAGAAAATTCGTCTGTACATAAACGAAATTTAAGCCATTTTAGCCTTGAAAGCCAATGCATACATTCTGACCTGCTTAATCATTGCAAGCAAGCCGTTACTTCGGGTTGGCGAAAGATGCTCTTTCAGTCCGATTTTCTCTATAAAATAAAGGTCTGCACCGAGAATTTCATCTGGAGTATGGTCTGAAAGCACGCGGATAAGCAATGCCACGATGCCCTTTACGATAAGCGCATCACTTTCTGCCTGAAAATGAATAACGCCATCGACCAAATCAGCTTGAAGCCACACACGACTCTGGCAACCGTCGATAAGGTTCGACTCTGTCTTATACTTCTCGTCGAGCGGCTCCTGCTCATTTCCCAAGTCGATAAGCATCTGATACTTGTCCATCCAATCCTCTACATCCAAGAACTCTTCGATAACCTCATCTTGAATCTCGTTAATAGTTTGTTTCATCCTATAAAATCTTTTTACTTTTCGTTGTATATAACCTGCATCATTGTCTGTCCGACAGCCTTTAGAGTTGATTTGTCGATGTGCTCCACATCGTCGTTTATCGTGTGCCACGTTGGACCAAAAGAGCACGAAGTTCCTTCGTAATAAGGAATTATGTCGATTGTCGGAATATTTGCTATTTTGTTTATCGGACCGTGGTCGTCGGTGATGTAGCCGCCCTGCTTGCGAGGGAATACCGATGAATATCCAGCTTCTTCGGCTGCGTTCCAGACCTTGTTTACGACCGAGCGCGCATACTCGAGCGAGAAGCCCTCTTGCATGAAGCGTGCTCCTTGTCCGCCAACCATGTCGAGCAAAATGCCGTAACGTGCCTTGTAGCCTGCCACATGCGGATTTGCAGCCCAATACTGAGCGCCCAAAGCCCACGATTCCTCGTCGTTGTCAGTGCCGTAATCCTCGGCATCAAGGCAGATGAAATCGATGCCTACATTTATGTTCTTCTGCTGAATCTGACGAGCCAATTCAAGCATCACGGCAACGCCGCTCGCTCCGTCGTTTGCTCCCATAACGGGAGTTTTGTGATTCTTCTCGACGGGGTCGGCATCCGCCCACGGACGAGAGTCCCAATGCGAGCAAATAAGTATTCGTGCACCGTTATCAACGTTGTAAGATGCAATGATGTTTCGGTTTTTCAGAACAGTTCCGTCGAAAGCCTTAACATCGGCAAACTGCTCAGTTACCGTTGCACCGTATTTTTTGAAAGTCGCAACCAGATAATCTCCGCACTTGTCGTGAGCCTTAGAATTCATCGTTCTTGGCCCAAACTCACATTGCTTCTGGACAAAAACAAATGCGCTGTCTTCGTTAAAAGACGGAGCAAGAACAACAGTATCGGCCTCTGCATTGCCAGACTTTGAAGTCTGACTGTGGCAAGCCGAAAAGAACAGAGTTACTAAAGGCAGTAAAAAAACAATCTTATTTATCTTCATACAAAGAATTTATATCAAAAGCGGATACAGCCCTTTGCCTGAACCTCTGTCATGACACGAAGGAAGTTTCCGCCCCATATTTTTCGAATATCTTCTTCACTATATCTCTCTTTTAACAGAAGACGAGTGAAATTTATCAGTTCGCTTGCCGATGCGCATCCCGGCACTCCGCCATCGCCATCGAAATCTGTGCCGATGCCAACATGGTCGATGCCCATTATATCGACAGCCCTGTTAAGATGAGCGATAGCATCGAGAATCGTTGCCTTGCCATCGGTGCGAAGGAAGCCGTTGTACAGCGTTACTTGCATCACTCCACCTTTCTGGGCAAGTTTCCGCATCTGGTCGTCGGTGATGTTTCGAGGATGATTGCACAACGCGCGACTATTTGAGTGTGAACATACAATCGGAGTTGAACTGATGTCGAGCGCATCGTAAAAACTCTTCTCGCCACCATGCGAAAGGTCAACCATCATTCCAACGCGATTCATTTCCTTGATTACCTTCTCGCCAAAATCGCTAACGCCGTTATGCTCGTTTGCGCCCTTTGCCGAGTCGCAGATGTCATTGTCGCCGTTGTGGCAGAGCGTCATATAAACCACGCCACGCTTTCTGAAAGCCTCTATGTTGGCAACGTCTTTTCCTACGGCATATCCGTTTTCGATGCCCATCATAACAGCCTTTTTACCCTCGCTTTTAAGGCGATACAAATCGACAGGAGAATATGCAATGCCCACCGCCGAACTGTTGGCAGCAACCATCGTCTCAATCTCCGACAGAATGTTGTTTGCCTTTGCCGTTGCAGCAAGCAGAGAATTGTCGTCGCGCTCGAGCTGCTTTAGATAAGCAACCATAATTGTAGCATCGAGCCGACCTTCGCGCATCTTGTGCAAATCGACGAGGATTTTCGGATCGCGACGGTCGAAATGAATATCTTGGTCGAAGAACATCGGCGTGTCGCAATGCGAATCGAGCGACAAAACCTTGTCGTGAACAGCCTTTGCCTTCATGAACGATGAGGATTCGCCCACAAGCCACTCAAAGAGCGGCATCATGCTGTCGTCGCCTCTCAAGGCAAAACATTCGGGATGCCACTGAACGCCGACTATCGACTTATGTTCTGACGATTCGACAGCCTCGATAACACCATCGGGACTCGTTGCCGATACCCGAAGATGAGGGCCGGCATTCTTCACCGCCTGATGATGAAACGAATTGACGAACAATTTTTCTGAACCGAAAACTGATGCCAGAACACTATCCTTCACCACATTAACGCTGTGCGATGCAATGCTTCGGTCAAGATCCTGAGAATGCTTCAGATGCACACCCTCCTGCTGCGAATAGATGTCCTGATAGACTTCACCTCCAAGAGCCACGGCAATCATCTGAATTCCGCGGCAAATGCCAAGCATCGGAATCTGACGGTCGAAAGCCAACCGGGCAAGAAAAAGCTCCTGCTCGTCGCGCATGAAGTTTATCGAATGAAGCTCGCGCACAGGCTCCTCGCCCACAAACAGCGGATTAAGGTCGCCGCCACCCGAGAACAGAAGCCCGTCAACGCGGTCGAGCACCTCGAGCATCGCCTCCTTGTCGGTAAATGGAGGAATGATGAGCGGCGTTCCACCAGCCTTAAGCACAGACTGATAGTACCCCTCGGCAATGGTGCAACTAGCATCGCAGTAATTACCCGTTATTCCGATTATCGGTTGCTTTCCGCGGCTTGGACATTCAGAATGAAAGACTTCATCGCACGCCCCTTTCCAGTCGAACGAATTCATTGCCATCAAGCCTCTTCCTGCTCCTCTGATTTGTTAGCCTGAATTGGAATTTCCTTCTTTATGCTCTGCTCAAGCGAGATAAGAGTCTCGGTTGATACGACGCCCGGAATTTCCTGAAGTTGATTGTTGAGCAAGTCCATAAGATGCTCGTTGTCGCGTGCATAAAGTTTTGTAAGCATTGTGTAAGGACCTGTTGTGAAATGGCACTCCACAATTTCAGGAATCTGATTGAGACGTTCAACCACATTCTTGTACATTGAGCCTTTCTCGAGTTTGATTCCGACATAAGTACAAGTGTAGTAGCCCAGTTTCTTCGGATTTACGTTGTAGCCCGAGCCAACTATTACGCCCATATCGAAAAGACGCTGTACACGCTGGTGTATTGCGGCGCGCGAAACGCCACATTCGGCAGCAACATCCTTGAATGGTATTCTTGCGTTTCCTGAGATGATTTTCAGTATCTGTCTGTCCAAACTATCTATTTTCTCCATAATAAAAAAATTATCAATTTGTAAGCAAATATAAAAAATATTTTTAACTTCATCAAGTTATGGCAGAAAAATGCAACAAAAAAAGCGCTACAATCAGATGTAGCGCTTCCTTTATTGTTATTTCGATATCTTTTGCCGACTATTTTTTTGCACGGTGACCACCGTGTTCTGGTTTTTCGACAATATCGAGCAATTCGACTGTAAAAATCAGCGTTGAGTAAGCAGGAATCTGTCCTGCAGCTCTTGCACCGTAGGCCAAATCCTCAGGAATGTACAACTCCCACTTTGAGCCTACAGGCATAAGTTTCAAAGCCTCGGTCCAACCCTTGATAACCTGAGTTACACCAAATTCAGCAGGCTCGTTACGCTTGTACGAACTGTCGAAAACTGTTCCGTCGAGCAACTTACCTTCGTAGTTCACCTTTACGTAACTTGTATCGACAGGAATCGCGCCCTTACCCTTTGTAATGATTTTGTACTGAAGTCCGCTTGGCAAAGTAACAACGCCCTTTTTCTTCTTGTTTGCAGAAAGGAACGCGTTGCCAACAGCCTTAGCCTCAAGCTCATTCTTCTTCTTTATGCTGTCAACGCCGTTTTTCAGATACATCTGAGCATCTTTTGTGGAGAAATCAGACTTGCCCAAAACGGCCGCCTTGAAACCAGCAATCACATTCTCGGGAGAAACGGTGTAGGCACTGTCGCCATCGAGCTGCGTCTTGTTGAAGCTGAAAATCATGTCCATCAACTGCGGAGCGACATTCAGGCCTGCATAGTATGCCACCTTCTCCTTGTCGTTTACGCTGTTGAAATAATCCTCCAAACCACGGATAAAATCGTTCATGCAAGAGGCTGTATCAACATTCAATTTCTGAACAAGGAAAGGCTTCAAGCCCTGTGAGTTTGCAACTCCGAGAGCATAGCCAAGCGAGTCGGTATTTGGGAGTTTAACCTCTCTTACGGCGACTTCGGTCTTAGCTTCTTTCTTGTTGTTTTTCTTGGCTTTCTGTGCAAACGCAAACGTGCTGCACAGAAGAGCCAACGCGATAACGCTATAACGAACAGATTTCATTATTTGTTATCCTCCTTCTCGATACCAACAAGTTCAACCTCAAATACAAGAGTTGAGAATGGCTTAATCTGACCAGCCTCACGCTCTCCGTAAGCAAGTTCCTGTGGTATGTAGAGCTTCCACTTTGAGCCTACAGGCATAAGCTGAAGAGCCTCAGTCCAACCCTTGATAACCTGATTTACACGGAACTTAGCAGGCTCGTTGCGCTTGAATGAGCTATCAAACTCTGTTCCGTCGATAAGAGTACCGCGGTAGTTAACCTTTACCATGCTGTTCTCAGATGGCTTCTCGCCATTACCCTCGGTGATAACCTCGTACTGCAAACCGCTTGGAAGAACCTTAACCTTTGCGTTCTTCTTGTTGTTTGCAAGGAAGTCCTCGTTCTTCTTCTTATAGTCGCCATACTGCTTCTCCATAGATGCCTTCTTGATAGCCTCCATCTTAACGCGAGTAAGTTCCTGAGCCTTCTCAACAGACATCTGACCGCCCTTGCCTGTAGCACCGGCAATGAAACCTGCCATGAAGTTCTTCATGCTGATAGTCTGAGTTGAATCCTCGCCGAAAAGTTCGCGGTTGATGCCCTGCTTCATCTGGCCGCCAATCTGCTGACCGATTGTAACACCTGCGTAGTATGCAGCCTTCTTCTTGTCATCGCCAGCAGTTGCGCCCTCAGTCAAACCCTTGACAAACTCGTCCATATAAGTAGTATCAACGCCTACACGCTGTACAAGATAATCCTTAAGTCCCTGAGTCTGTGCCATACCGATAGCGTAACTCAGTGTGTCAAGATCTGATGACATATCTGCCTTTGGGGCACTGTTAGTACATGATGCAGCAAAGCCTGCCAATGCCACCATGCCAATTACGATTGATTTTTTCATGTTTTTGATTTATTAAAAAGTTATTTGAATTCTGAATAATTTTAAAGAACCTCGATAAGCTCTACATCGAAGATGAGTGCGCTGTATGGAGGAATTGAACCGCCGGCACCCTGAGCGCCATAACCAAGTTCGTAAGGAATGAAAAAGCGATACTTTGCGCCTTCCTTCATAAGCTGTACACCCTCGGTCCAACCCTTGATAACCTGATTCAGACCGAATGTAGCAGGAGCGTTGCGCTTGTACGAGCTGTCGAATTCAGTTCCGTCGATAAGTGTGCCTGCATAGTGGCACTTAACCTGACTTGTTGCACCCGGATTCTTACCTGTTCCTTCTTTCAAAACCATATACTGCAAGCCGCTTGGCAATACGATAACGCCTTCTTTCTTTGCATTTGCTTCAAGAAAAGCCTTGCCCTCGGCCTCTGCCTTCTTTGCTTTCTCGGCAGCACCCTCTACAGCGTCCTTTATTCCCTTCAGGAAATCGTCCAAACTTGGAAGGTCTGCAATACCCATTCCTACTAATTGCTGACCAATGTTAAGGCCTGCAGAGTAACTCTGTTGATCCATTATTATAAAAATGTTTTTATTTATTATTATTTAATTCTTTAAAGCATGCAAATTTACGTTTTTATTTGAATGTAGTAAGATTGTTTGCTTATTTTTTTAGTATTTTTGCATTATTATGCTAATTTTAACGTATTTATCATGAAAAAAATCGTTGTACTAACAGGCGCCGGAATGTCGGCAGAAAGTGGCATAAGCACATTTCGCGATTCGGGCGGACTATGGGAGCAGTATGATGTTATGCAGGTAGCATCTATTGAAGGTTACATTGCCAATCCGGCACTCGTAACGCAGTTTTATAACGAAAGGCGCAAGCAACTCTTCGATGTTGAGCCGTGCCGCGGTCATGAACTATTAGCAGAACTCGAGAAAGATTACGATGTTACAATCATAACACAAAACGTTGACAATCTGCACGAAAGGGCTGGAAGCAAGCACATAATCCACCTTCATGGCGAACTGATGAAGGTTACGTCTTCAAAATCGCCAAACAATCCGCGATTTATCAAAGAACTAACCAAAGACAATCTCGAAGTAAAGATTGGCGACCTTTGCGAAGACGGCTCTCAGGTGCGTCCGTTCATCGTGTGGTTTGGCGAGCAGGTTCCGATGATGGAAGAAGCCATAAACTACGCCGAGAAAGCCAATATTTTCCTGATAATCGGAACATCGCTAAATGTTTATCCGGCTGCCGGACTGATAAACTACGTTCCGCGTTCGGCAAAGGTTTATCTTATTGACCCTAAGGCAGTTTCGGTGCCCGGTTCGCACGATGTGAAAATTATTGCCAAAGGCGCTTCAGAAGGCATTAAGGAGTTTATCGACGATATCAAGAATCTATAGATGCAAAGAAAGGAGAATACGCTAAATCAGTATTCTCCTTTTTATTTTTTCAGATGCATTTTTCTTTCAAGAAACGCTCAACGCCTTGTCTTATCGACTCAAGACCAAAATCCACAGGATTTACCTCGCTTAGCGGAATCCACTTGTAGTTGGCAACATCGTCCATCGGACGAATATCGGAATAATTATCTAACGTGCATTCAAAAAACATGTCGAGCGTATGGACGGTGAAGCCGCTGTAAACATATCGGTTTGAGTTTGAAAAAATGTACTTCTTCGTCTTTACTGTCAGACCGAGTTCCTCCAACACCTCGCGTTCTATGCCCTGCTCAGCCGTTTCGTAGCAGTCAACGAAGCCTCCGGGAAGGTCGAACGTGCCTTTCGCGGGCTCTTTTGCACGCTCTACAACGAGCAGTTTGCCGTCATCGACAATGAAGGCTGCCGTTGATGCAGCCGCGTTAAGATAGAGCACGAAGCCGCAAGATTCGCATCGCTTTGACTTGAAATCGTTCTCTACAAAGCGTCCGCCACAGCACGGGCAAAACCTGAATTTTTGCAACGGATGTTCCATTATTCAGAAACGAAAGGAGCAAAGACTCTCGAGAACTCCTCACACTCAGACAAACGTCCGTTTACAAGCGTAACAGTATCGACCTGAGCCTTTATCACAAGTTTGTTGTCAGATGCGCGATAGATGTCTTGGAAGAAGACGTAGCGAAGTCCCTCCTTCTTCAGATAAAGCTTTGACACGAAATCGTCGTCGCTCTTCAGCGGAGTCTTGAACTGAATGTTGATGCGCGCAACCACGGCATCGATGCCACGAGTGTGCATCTCGACGAAATTTACGCCGAGGCTCAGCAAAAACTGGTGGCGTGTGTGCTCAAGATAATGCTGATAGTTGGCATTATTCACAATTCCCTGAATGTCGCACTCGTAGTCGCGAACTTTCATCTGAAGTTCATAAATATATTTGTCCATATTTTTCGTTCTATTATTTTAATTTAAACAGCAAGTTTTCAATGGTTTCTGCAAATACGGGATGTATAGCCCGAGGCGCAATCTCAGCCAAAGGTTCCATAACAAACAGACGCTCGTGCATAAGCGGATGAGGAAGCGTGAGAACATCGGTCTGCACCACCAAGTCGTCGTACATTAGAATATCGATATCGATGAGTCTGTCGGAATACTGTCCGCCGACCGACTTGTACATGCGCCCCATCTCGCGCTCAATCTGCTGCGTCTTTTCGAGAATCTGTAATGGAGAGAGCGACGTCGTGACTTTTACAGCCGAATTCAGAAACTTGTTTTCGGAGTGAAAGCCCCACGGCTCAGTCTCGTAAAAAGCGGACTGGGCATCAACGTGCCCAATCCGCTTTTCGATATGCAGAATTGCCTGCTTCATAAGAGCGTATTTTTCGCCAAGATTTGTACCAAGACTGAAATATACTACACTCATATTCGCACGGACTTTTTAATCTACAATAAGCATGGCGTCGCCGTAAGTGGCAAACGAATAGTCGTTCTTCAAAGCCTCGTCGTAGGCATTCATAACCACGTCGTAGCCTCCGAACGCACAAACCATCATCAGCAATGTTGACATTGGAAGATGGAAGTTCGTAATCATCGCATCGGCAAGCTGGAACTCGTATGGAGGGAAGATGAACTTGTTTGTCCAGCCCTCGAACGGCTTAAGGCGACCATCGGTGCTGACGGCTGTCTCGAACGCACGCATAACGGTTGTGCCTACGGCGCAGACCTTTCTGCCTTCCTGCTTTGCAGTATTAACAATGTTGCAGACATCATCGCCAACGAACATCTGCTCAGAATCGGTCTTATGCTTTGTAAGATCCTCAACATCAATGTCTCTGAAGTTTCCAAGACCTGCGTGAAGAGTAAGGAACGCACTTTCTATGCCCTTGATTTCCATACGTTTAAGGAGTTCGCGAGAGAAGTGCAAACCTGCTGTCGGAGCAGTTACAGCACCCTCGTTCTTTGCAAAGATGCACTGGAAACGCTCCATATCCTCGTCGTCGGCATCTCTTCTTTCCTTCAGGAAATCAGGAATTGGAGCCTCGCCGAGAGCATAAAGAGCAGCCTTGAACTCATCGTGAGGACCATCGTAAAGGAATCGTAGCGTACGACCTCTTGATGTTGTATTGTCGATAACCTCGGCAACCATTGAATCGTCTTCGCCGAAGTAAAGTTTGTTTCCGATACGAATTTTGCGGGCTGGATCTACCAAAACATCCCACAAATGGAATTCTTCGTTCAGTTCGCGCAGCAAGAACACCTCGATGCGTGCTCCAGTCTTCTCCTTGTTTCCGTAAAGACGGGCAGGAAAGACCTTTGTATCATTAAAAACGAATACATCTTTCTCATCAAAATAGTCGAGCACATCCTTGAAAACCTTGTGCTCAATATCACCAGTCTTTTTGTGTACAACCATCAATTTGCACTCATCGCGATGATAAGAAGGACGCAGAGCAATCCTTTCCTCTGGAAGTTTAAACTTGAACTGTGATAACTTCATATATTGAAAATTTTATTCTGTTTTACAAAAATTACGCCTCTTCGGGCATTTCTATTTCCTGATTGTTGAGCCACTCCTCGAAATCCTCGAGTTGCAGACAGTCCTCAACCTTTACGTCGCCAACCCTTGTGCGTCGGAGCGATGTGAGATAGGCTCCGCTGTTAAGAGCCTCGCCGATATCTCTTGCCAATGCTCTGATGTATGTGCCCTTGCTGCACACAACGCGAATCTTGATGTAAGGCAGTTCGCACTCCTGCAACTCAATCTCGTCGATGACGAGAGTCTTTGCCTTTAGCGGAACGTCCTTACCCTTGCGAGCCAGTTCGTAGGCACGATGTCCGTCAATCATGCAAGCCGAATAAGCCGGCGGCACCTGCTGAATCTCGCCCACAAACTTCTGAAGCGTTTCTTCTACCAACTCCTTGGTAATGTGCTCAACAGGATAGGTCTGGTCTTCAGGATGCTCCATGTCGAACGATGGGGTAGTGGCTCCGAGTTTCAGACCAGCGACATACTCCTTGGTATGAGCCTGCAGCTGATCTATCTTCTTTGTAGCCTTGCCCGTGCAGATTATCAGAACTCCCGTTGCAAGAGGGTCTAACGTGCCGGCATGACCAACTTTTAGCTTCTTTACGCCAATCTTTTTCGAGATAAGATATCTTACCTTCGCTACCGCCTTGAACGATGTCAGGCGATAGCCCTTGTCGATATAGACAATCTCTCCGTTAAGAAAATTCACCTATAAATATTGTTTTATGTTTAAGCAAAAGCAAAGCCGAGAGCAACCACTCCGATGATGGCGCAATATACCGCAAAATATATCAGCTTGCATTGTTTAACAAACTCAATCATCCACTTGCAGGCAAAACATCCGCTTACAAATGCTGCAATGAAACCTACAATAAGCGAAACAGCAGGAACGGCAATCATCTCTGAGCCGTGCTCTGCAAGATACTCGGCAGATGGAGCAAAGAAATGCTTGAAGTCGAGCAAAGCCTCGCCAAGTATCGGCGGAATAACCATCAGGAACGAGAACTGAGCAAGTTTTCTCTTGTCATTGCCCAGAAGCAAGCCTGTTGCAATGGTAGAGCCAGAACGAGAGAGTCCCGGAAGGACGGCCACAGCCTGCGCAATTCCGATAATAAACGCATGAAGCGGAGACAGTTTCGCCTTAACCTTTTCGTCACCAACTCTGTAGAAATGAGTAAGAGACAGAAGCAACGCAGTAACAAGCAGACATGAGCCTACAATTGCCAGTTTCGCACTCTGGTTGTGGCCATACAAAGCCTCGATAGAATCCTTGAAACACAATCCTACGATTCCCACAGGAATCATCGAAACCAAGATGTTTACAACGTACTTTGTCTCATCGTTCCACTGGAACTTGAATAATCCCTTAAATATCCAAGAAACTTCTTTCCACAGAATAACGAGGGTAGAGAGAACCGTTGCAACATGCACCACGATATCGAATGTAAGTCCTCCGGCCTCTGCCTGAGGACCAAGAATAACCTTTCCGAGTTCGAGATGTCCGCTCGAACTTACAGGTAAATATTCGGTAAGTCCCTGAACAATACCCAAAATTAAAGCCTGAATCCAATCCATTAGTCCTTAATCTCCTTACTATCTTTTTTCTTGAACATTATTGCATAAATAATAAACAGGAAGCCGAAAAGACAGCACAAAGGAGCAACCTTTATTCGGCGGGCACTAAAAATGTCGGCATCGAATGTTCCCTCGGCAGAGCCAGAACCAGACATCAGAATGAAGCCGAGAACGACAAACACCATACCAACTGCCAACAAGATGAAATTCATCTTACTGAAAGCATAATTTGATCTATCCATTTTTGATTTTAAATATAATACAAATCCTTGTCCTTCAATTTCAGGTATCTGTTTACAGAGAAATAAGAAGAACACAATGTTATTATTATTCCGAACATAAATACGCTTGCACACACAATAACAAGCATAAGCGGAGTTATAAACTCTTTCAAATCAGGGTCGAACTGATACAGGGCATAGGCCGCGCACACAAGCATTACGTTTGCCACAACTGCCGCAATCAGACCAATCCAAAGGCTCTGAATAAGGAACGGACGGCGGATGAAACTCCAACTTGCACCGACAAGCTTCATTGTGTTTATCACAAATCGCCGCGAGTAAATAGCCAGTCTGACCGTGTTGGTTATAAGACTAACGGAAATCATTGTCATGAAAAACGCAATGACCAACAATACCAAACAGATTTTGTTCGTATTCTGATTCACCACATCAAGAATCTCCTCCTGATAAACCACGTCGAGCACCTTCGGCTTGAGTTTAAGTTGCTTTTCAATCCACTTAATGCTGTCGGAATTTGCGTAGTTCGACTTCAAACTGATTTCAATTGATGCCGTGTAGGGATTATGTCCCAGAAAATCCTCGGGATCGGCTCCGAGGGCTATTGCCTGCTCCTTGGCGGCATCCTCGCGCGAGATGTAATCCTTGCTTCGGATAAAGTCGTACCTGCCCAAATCGCGCAGCAGAGCCTTTGCCTCGCCAACAGATGTCTCGTCGCTCAGCAGAAGCGAGAACTTGATGTTCTCCTTAACGTAGTTCGACAGGCTATACGCCGAAATTACAGAAAACACAATAACTCCGAGCAACAATAACACCATAGTGGTACTGATGCACGAAGTTACAAACTGTACATTATAGTATATAGCGCCTTTCTTCTTAGACATGTTGGCAAAGTTAAAAAAAAACGATGTAAATCCCTAATTTCGAGTTACTTTTTTTCAGTCTGTCACCTCAACGCCCTTCAGGGTTGCCGAACTTGATTCAAGCACCTTCACCTTAACAAAGTCGCCAATCTTGTGGTTTCCGCGGTCGAATACAACAACCTTGTTCTGCTCCGTGCGACCGAAGAACTGCTCTTTAGAACGCTTGCTGAAGCCCTCTACAAGCACCACAAACTCCTTGCCTATGTCCTTTTTGTTACTCTCGGCAGAAAGTTCGTTCTGCAAGGCGATAAGTTCGTTCAAACGGCGTATCTTGGTTTCCTCCGGGATGTCGTCGGGAATATGCTTTGAGGCGTATGTTCCCTCACGTTCAGAATATTTGAACATGAAAGCCGAATCGTAGCCGCAAATCTTCATCAGCGACAGACTTTTCTGATGGTCTTCCTCGGTTTCGGTACAATATCCACAGAAAATATCGGTGCTCAGTCCGCAATCCGGAATAATCCGGCGGATGGCATCGACTCTGTCGAGGTACCACTCGCGAGTATATTTGCGGTTCATCAGTTTAAGAATGCGCGAACTTCCGCTCTGAACAGGCAGATGAATATGCTTGCAAACGTTCGGAACTTCGGCAATAACGCGCAGAGTCTCGTCGCTCATATCCTTAGGATGAGATGTAGAGAAACGCACGCGCATGTTCGGGATGGCTTCGGCAACCCTTCGTAAAAGGGTAGGGAAGTCGATAACCTCACCATCCTTCTCGAACTTGTAGGAATTAACATTCTGACCAAGAAGAGTTACCTCCTTGTAGTTTCTTTTCTGCAAATCGAGACACTCGTTTATAATGCTTTCGATGTCTCGACTGCGCTCGCGTCCGCGAGTGTAAGGAACGATGCAATAGTGGCAGAAATTGTTGCATCCGCGCATGATGCTGACAAATCCTGACACATGATTTGTACATATACGTTCAGGTATAATATCACGATAAGTCTCTGTTGTTGAGAGTTCTATATTGATAGCCTTATGACCTGTTTCGACCAGAGCAATAAGATTAGGCAATTCGAGATACGAGTCGGGACCGGCAACCAAATCGGTATGATGATTGTTCATCAAATCGTTTTTTACATGCTCTGCCATACAGCCGAGCACACCGATGTGGAAGTATTTTCCCTTGTTGCGCATAACGTTAAGCGCCTCAAGACGGTTGTAGATTTTCTGTTCCGCATTTTCGCGAACAGAACAAGTGTTAAGGAAGACTGCATCGGCATCTTCTATCTTCTCACAAACGTCGTAATCTGCCATTTTCATGATTGAAGCCACAACCTCGCTGTCGGCAACATTCATCTGGCAGCCGTAAGTCTCTATAAAGAGTTTCTTCATTATAATCGATTATAAAATAGTGTGCAAAGATAATTCAAATAGTAGACAAACGCAAATAAAGCTGAGATTTTTCGTATTTTAGGATTGCAAGACGAAAAAACTACGCGGACTGATTTTTCCAAAATAAGTATGAATTTTTTACGCTGTATATGTTAACAAATGTTAACAAACGTTAATATTCGTAAATTACTCCTTGATTTTCTTGCAAAAATAAGGATTATTTACGATTTTTGAAACTGAAAAAAACATTAGATTTTTTCATAGTTAAGGTTTAGGTTAAAAATGGAGAGAAGGATCGCTGCGAAGCTGTCCTTCTTTTTCGTTTTACTGTTTTTTCCGTTTCAGATTATCAAGAACGCATTTTATATTGCGCTGAAGCCCTTCGAACTTGGCGCGTTTGACCGCCGAACCCTTGAAAATCTTGCGATAGGTTTCGACGTCGAGGTTTTCCCAATCGGCTGGAGTCATATTCATAAATGCTTCGTTTGGCATCAGACCTTCCTCGCGGGTTGGCGAAGCGAATCTGTTCCACGGACATGCCTTGATGCACCGGTCGCATCCGTAAACGCAACTTTGCATGGCCTCGGAAGCCTCTTCGGGGATATCTTCTCTGTTTTCGATAGTCAGATACGACAAACATTTTCGCGCATCGAGCATTCTATTTTCCTTCAATGCCTTTGTTGGACAAGCGTTTAAGCATCTTTGACACTTACCGCAGCGTTCTTTTAACGGTTCGTCGGCAGAACATTCAAGATTTATAACCAACTCCCCAAGAAATACGTAACTCCCAAAGAACGGAATTACAACCTGAGTATGCTTTCCAATCCAACCGATGCCTGATTGCTGCGCCCAATATTTTTCGAGAATAGGAGCGGTATCACAAAAAGCCCTTCCACTAAATTCAGAAGCATCGCCGAGAAGTTCTGCACGGATATCGTCAGTCTGTTCATCAAGATATTTCGCAACGCTTTCGAGAAGATGGCGGAGTTTTTCCTTCATCACATCGTGATAGTCTTTTCCGTAGGCATAATATGCAAACTGAAGTTGACTGTCGTCGAGTTTTTTCTCGGGATAATAATTCAAAGCAACGCTGACGACGGTTTGCGCCCCATCAACAAGCAACTGCGGATTGGTTCTGATTTCGAAATAGTTGCGAAGATAATCCATGTCGGCGCAATAGTCCTTGTCGAGGCTTTCTCGCAACATTCTCTGAGCCTCGATGCTCACGGGCTGCGCCTTGGCAAGTCCACAAGCACAAAAGCCGAGGCGCTTGGCTTCGGCTTTTATGAATGCAGATATTTTCTGTTTACAGTCCATCAATCAAAAACTTTGAACTCGTAACCCTGCTCCTGTAACCATTCGATTGACTGCGGAAGGGCTGTCTTGAGTTTGTCAATACTTTTCAGCGAGTCGTGAAAAGTTATAATCGAACCGTTACGGGCATATCGTTTTACGTTATTCAACACATCCTCGGCAGTAAGGCGTCGGCTATAGTCGCGTGTAACCAAATCCCACATTATCACCTTGTAATGTCTTCTCAGCACCTCATAGTGAATGAGTCTCATCCATCCGCGCGGCGGACGGAAGAGGTCGGTTTTCAGTACCTTGTTTGCCTTATCAACATTTTTCAGATAATTTACGGCAAGCAAGAACACTCCGCCGATGTGGTTGTAAGTATGGTTTCCGATGCGGTGACCATGGCTCTTAACCAACTCGAACTCTTTGGGATGCTTGCGCACATTATCGCCCACCATGAAGAAAGTAGCCTTTACGCCGTAGCGTTCGAGCGTTTCGATAATCCATGGAGTGGCTTCCGGGATTGGACCGTCGTCGAAAGTCAGATAAACAGACTTCTCCGACGGATCCATTCTCCAAATAGCCTTTGGATAAAGCCAACGCAGATATTTTGCCGGTTGCTCTATTATCATATCAAGTTCAGAATTTCGTACTACTCGCCCTCCTCAATGATGCTACCTGAATTGATATCACCTTCGACATTGTGTTCTGCAGGAGCGCCAGAATAACCCATCTTCTTGTAATACAAGTTGATGTAGCTGTCGAGTTTCTTAGCCACATTGTCGCTGTTGCTGAATCGCTGATTGCGAAGCAGACTTACAATCTCGTTGAGGATATAGATGTGATACTGATAATCCTGAGCATTCATCTTGAAGCGGTCGGAATTCAGGCTGAGATAGTAATCGCAGTACTCGAAACTCTTCTTTTCCAACTGGTTAAGAATATTGTTTGCCTGATTCTTCTGTCCGGTAAGGGCATAGATTTTAGCGATTTCGAGCGAACCACTCTGGAAATCGTGAGGCACGTTGTAAGCAGGAATGTGCTTCTCTACATAGTCTACAACCTTCACAGCCTTTTCTCTCTTGCCCTCGGCAAGCAGATTCTTGGCAAGTTCGCCAAACAGACGACGGTGAGTGTAGCACATGCGCATAACCGTTTCGTCGAGATAGAGTCCCGGAGTTTCAAGACCGCCGAACTTAAACTTGTTCATCAGCATATTGTAAGTCTTCTCAGTATCCATTCTGATGCACTTTGTTGTGTTGAACGGAGTGATACGGTTTACAAGACCTTCCTGAATGAAGTTGTCGCCAAGATTCATGTAATTGTCTGAACCTACGGTAATCGCAACAAACAGAGGACGAACCCAGTTAGTCTGAGCCAGAAGTTCGAGCATCATCAAATCGCTCTTGTAAAGCGCTCTCTTGCCGGCAAGCGAGATGCACATTTTGTCTGGAATAGAGTCAGAAGGCATCATCATTCCGCTCTTGCGAACGGCATTCTTATCGATTGTGATGTAGAGCGTATCGGTAGGAATGAGGTGAGTTTCCTCGTTTGTTGAACGAACCCAGTACTTCAGCACATTCTTCAGTTCGAACGGATCCTTTCCGAATGCCTTTTCAGCCTCTGCTCTGTTCTCGGCATACATCTTGGCAATTGCCTCCTTATATTCTGGATGAATTGAGATGTACTCGTTTGTACCGCTCTCATATTCATAGCGTTTCCAGTTGATAGGAAGGGCTGGAGAATCGTAAGCCTGACGGCGCATCTGATCGATGTACCAGTCGGTTTGCAGATAGCTGAGGTTGCAGACGCGTGCGCTTGTACCAACGCCCTCAGTCTCCTGATTATACCACAATGGGAACGTATCGTTATCGCCATTTGTAAAGATGATAGGATTCTGTCCGTTTAGACTGTTCAGATAATTCTGTCCGAAGTCGCGACAAGTATATCGTCCGCTTCGGTCGTGGTCGTCCCAAGTCTGTGAGCACATCTGAATAGGAACAAGCAGACACAAACATCCGACAACTGCCGATGTAACGATGCTGTTTTCTTTCTTCAATACCAACTTGTTGATATTCTCAACAAGTGCGGCAACGCCCAGACCAATCCATATCGCATACGCGTAGAACGAGCCGGCGTAAGCATAGTCTCGCTCGCGAGGCTGCTGAGGAGTCTGGTTAAGGTACAGAACGATGGCGATACCCGTCATGAAGAACAGGAAGAACACAACCCAGAACTGCTGAATACCAGCCTCTTTCTTCTGGAATGCCTGCCAATAGATGCCGAGAAGTCCGAGGATGAGCGGCAATGCGAAGAACACATTGTAGCCCTTGTTCTCCTTCAGCTCGCTTGGCATCTTGTCCATATCAATACCAAGAACATACTTGTCGAACGGCTTGATTCCGGTAATCCAGTTACCGTGCTCAATCTCGCCATTACTCTGAATATCGTTCTGACGGCCAGCGAAATTCCACAAGAAATAACGCCAGTACATAAAGTTAACCTGATAAGAGAAGAAGAACTTCAAGTTATCAAGCTGAGAAGGCATCTTTACAGATATCATCTCGCCGCAACGATCGTAAGGAACCTGAGTTCCCTCAACACCGCCGAGCCAGTCTTCGTAAGCCTTTGCATGGTCGCTCGAATAAATTCGAGGGAAGAGCATGTTCTGAGCATACTCATACTCATATTTGTTACGAACCACGAAATATCTGTCTGGCTCGCTGGCATCATGCTTCTCCTTGCGCTGATATACAGGCGCGCCCTCCTTTGTTACAGGAACGCAGTATCCGCCGTTCTCATCAACCTTAAGCTTAACCTGCGAAGTATAAGCCTGACCGTAGAACAATGGGCGAGAGCCATACTGCTCGCGTCCAAGATACTCGCCAAGAGTGAAGATATCCTCTGGAGAGTTCTGGTCCATAGGCGGATTGGCAGACGAACGGATAACTATCAGAGCATAAGACGAATAGCCGATAATCATAACAAGCATGCTCAACAACGAGGTGTTGAGGATTCGGCTGCTTACGATGCTCTTGCCCTGCTTCTTGAAGTTTACTCCAAAGTACAAGACTGCAAGCACAGCGATTCCGATAACAACGCTCAAAGCGCCGTGTCCGTAGAACGGAATACCAAGAAGTGCCACAGACAGTACGAACGAAATGTTCTGTCTTACGCGATTCTCGCCTACATAACTCTCGTAAACGCCCCATACTACTGAAGTGCAGAGCAGAACGAGGTAGATGATAAGACCTGTGTTGAACCCGAAGCCCAAAGTGTTTACAAACAACAGCTCGAACCATCCGCCAACCTTTACGATTCCCGGAACAACGCCGTAAAGCACTGCCACAATCAGAATCATAGAAGCACCAAGCGCAAGAAGCGAACCTTTCAGTTCGGCATTAGGATTCTTCTTGTAATAGTAAACAAGAACGATTGCCGGAATACAAAGAAGGTTCAGCAAGTGAACGCCGATACTCAATCCGACAAGGTACGACAGCAGAACGAGATAGCGGTCGCTGTGCGAGTTGTCGGCCTGAGCGTCCCACTTCAGGATAAGCCAGAAGACAACAGCGGTGAACAGAGATGAGTAGGCATAAACCTCGCCCTCTACTGCGCTGTACCAGAATGTATCGCTGAATGTGTAACACAATGCTCCAACAAGACCCGAAGCCATGATTGTCCACATCTTCGAAGAGTTCATCTGCTCCTCGTTAGGACACACAAGCTTCTTTGCCAAGTAAGTGATGCTCCAGAAAAGGAACATGATACATGCGGCACTCAACAATGCAGACATGGTGTTTACCATCTTGGCAACGGTTGTTGGGTCACTTGCAAACTGCGAGAAAAGGTTTGCAGTAAGCATAAAGAAAGGTGCGCCAGGCGGATGTCCGATTTCCAACTTATAACCTGTGGTTATAAATTCAGGACAGTCCCAAAAGCTTGCCGTCGGCTCTATGGTAGAACAGAACACGAAAGCAGCAATGGCAAATGTAAGCCAACCAAGAAGGTTGTTTATCAATTTGTACTGTTTCATTTGGTTATAATGTTATTAACTTATTTTATTTCAATTTTATATTCAAACGCACAAAGATAGCAGTTTAATGCCATACAATGAAAATTTGTCGACTTATTTTAAGTTCCAGTGATGCGTCGAGCCATGATAGCCGAGCATCCGATGAGGCAATCCGCCGTGCCCGATGAGTTCGAGAGGACAGTCGAAGTACGCCTCAAGTTCCTTGGCAGAAATCTGCGTGTCGGGATGATAGCACACCTCGCCGTTTACGCACGCAATCGTCTTTACGTTCTGAAGAACCGTTCCGATATCATGACTCACAAGCACGATGGCGCAATCCTCGTTTATCTTTTTCAGAAGTCGGTAGAGAATGCCCTCGAAATGCTTGTCGATATAAGTGTTCGGCTCGTCGAGAAAAACCACATCGGGCTTGCTAACGATGGCTCTGCCCAACAAAACCCGCTGAATCTGGCCGCCGCTGAGCGTTCCGATGGAGCGTTGTTCCAAGCCCTGCAACTCCATCTGGGCAACAATCTCGCTAACGCGCGCGTGATGCTCCTTTGTATAAGGGCGGAAGAGTGATTTCTGCTTGCTCAGTCCCGACAGAATTACATCGTAGACCGAAATAGGAAACTGCTTGTCAATCTGCGTGTATTGTGGCAGATAACCGGCATTTATACTCCTAACTTCTTTGCCGTTCTTGAAGAATCGGATTTTTCCGGCAGTTGGCTTTACAAGACCCAAGATGGTCTTCGACAGAGTCGTTTTTCCTCCGCCGTTTGGACCGATGATGCCCAGAAAATCCTTGTCGTAGATGGTCAGGTTTACGTTTTTCAGCACATATCTCGAACGCGCATCGTACCTAACATCCACTCCCTCAAGCTTAATCAACGGAAGTTTGCTACTCATTGGCAAGAATGTTTGTAATGTTCAGCATTTCCTTCTCCCAATCGTAGGCAAGAGGATTTATCCGATGAGGCTTTGTCTTTGTCTCGCGGCTTATAAGGCCGATGTTTCGGGTATTGAATTCTTCCTGCAAAAAGATTGTCGAAATCTTTTCGTTTCTGCACACATCTATTAGCGAACGCAACTGCTGCGGCGACGGCTCTTTTCCGTCAATCTCTACAACATACTGCATAAGCCCGTAATCGTGCGCATAGTAAGTAAGAGTAGGGTGATAGATGAGGAACGAGCGGCTCGTCTTGTCCTTCAGCGAAGCATGAATCTGACGGTCGACATTCTCAATCCGGACGATGAATCTATCCAGATTCCGCCGATATTCATCGGCATGAATGCTGTCAATCTCGACAAGAGCATTGCAAATGTTTTCGGCAATAACCTTTACATTTCGGGGCGATGTCCAGATGTGCGGATCGGTACTGCCATGATGCTTGTCCGAAGAGTGAGAGGCGATAAGGTCGATGCCCTTACTCGTGTCGTACACCTTTATAGAAGGAACATTCTGCACAAGTTTATCCATCCAACTTAGTTCAAAGCCCAACCCACCTGTTTGCAGATAAGCCTTGCTGTCTGACAGCGAAACCATCTGCTGAGGCGTTGGCTCGTATGTCTCGGGACTGCTTCCCTGAGGCACCATAACCTCTACCGAAACGAGGCTGTCGGCTATCTGCTCAACAAAATAGCGCATAGGCTCGATGGTTACGGTAACGTTTATCCTGTCGAGTTTAGCATTGCCACAGCCAACAAGCGCAACCGACGAAACCATCAGCAGAACGACAAATATGTTTAATGCAAAATGCTTCATTTACAATACAACTTTAAACATTACATAAACTCCAATAACAATGGCATATCTTATAGCCTTGCCCAAGAAAACCGATGTTGTTGTAAGCACCACGTTAGAGCGCAACATTCCGAGGGCGATGGCAATTCCGCTGCCCAAGATAGGCAAAAAGCAGAAGAAGCCAATCCACGCTCCGTGTCCTCCAACAAAACGCTGCGCCTTTTCGAGGCTTTTGCGCTTGACGTGCAGATATTTCTCAATCCATTCCACTCGCCCGAATGTTCCAACCCAATAGTTGAACATGCTGCCCAGAACATTTCCAACAGTTCCAAAGATGCCAATCTTCAGAGGGTCGAGACCGATGGCAAGCAGACCAAGCATCACGGCTTCCGAACTGAACGGAAACACGCTTCCGGCAATGAAGGCTGCCACAGCCATGCCCCAATATCCGTGGTCTAAAAAGAATTGAGTAAAGGCTTCCATATTGAATAAGTTGCCATAAGCAACACTATTATTATCGAAATGTAAAACAGATATACGCATATCTTGCTGGAGTTCAATGCCATGTTATGTGCAATCATCGGACTGGCATTTAGCAGAAGAACAGCAAACCATACGTTAAAGTATATAGGGTAGAGCCCTATGAAGACGAGCATAGCAAAGACATTAGTCATCAATATTGCAAAGAGGACTCTCGTCTTTATCTTGTCGAAGAAGATATTGTGCAGGTAGTGCGCCCACGAAATGATGAGTTCGAACGCAATCACACCCAAACAAATCCATTGGTATCTGTCGATTACAGAATAGTCGAAATCAGGCTTTACAAACAACCCGGTGAACATCTCAGCCAAGGCATACGCATCGCCAAAGACAATCTCATAAGCCCCGACGAACCAGAACGGCGCAATGATTCCGATTAGCATTGCAAAGAATGTGCGAAGCGTAAGGCTCTGCAACAAAAACATTGCAACAAGAAGGAATGGAAACAAATACAACAACGGCGGAAAGAACAGCAACGCCACTCCATAAACCATGAAAGCGTTAAAAATCCATCCCACGGCATTGTATTGCTGGTATGTCGGAAACAGACAATGATAAAACAGCAGAAGCAATACGGCAACAACTGCGTAAGGCTGAACAGAATGCAGAAAAACGCTGCAAGATGCGAGCAATACAAATACAGCAGATGCCATGTGTGTGCGCGTTCTGATTATGTTATACCGATTGTTGAGTTCCATAATCAGATAGACACACAAATAGTTGAGCATCAGCATAAAGGCGTTGCCCAACATCCAGTTCGAAGCAAAACGCCTCGACAGCCAGTTCCAATATCTGCTACATTCTGCCCCTGTGGTTGTAGTCTCTGCCGAGAGAGTAAACCACACAAGCGCAGACACAAAGCAGACAACAGGCAGGGTAAACCTGCTTGCTGCCACCTCGTTCTGTATTCTCTTTATCGACATATATTACAAATCCTGTCCTATGTCTGTACGATAATAACTCTTGTTAAACTTAATTTTCTTAGCACCTTCCATTGACTGTGCCAGAGCCTCTGCCTTGTCCTTTCCGTATGAACTTACGGCAATTACGCGACCGCCATTTGTTACAACCTCGCCGTCCTTAACCGTTGTGCCGGCATGGAAGACAATGCTGTTGCTTATATTCTCGATTCCCGTGATTGGGAAGCCTTTCTCGTAAGCCTCTGGATAACCGCCAGATACGAGCATAACGCATACAGCCGAACGCTCATCAATCTCAAGATTCTTCTCGTTTAGGTTGCCCTCGGCCACGCCTTCGAGCAAATCAACAAGGTCACTCTTTATTCTAAGCATAACTGTCTCAGTCTCAGGGTCGCCCATACGAACGTTGTACTCGATAACCATCGGCTCTCCCTCAACGTTTATCAGTCCGAAGAAGATGAAGCCTCTGTAGTCGATGTTCTCTTCTGCCAAGCCCTCGACAGTTGGGCGAATGATGCGATCTTCAACCTTCTGCATCCACTCTTTTGTTGCGAATGGAACAGGAGAAACGCTTCCCATTCCACCGGTGTTCAAGCCTGTGTCGTGCTCGCCGATGCGCTTGTAGTCTTTTGCTTCAGGCAGAATCTTGTAGTTCTTGCCATCTGTCAAAACGAAGACTGAGCACTCAATACCACTCAAAAATTCCTCGATAACTACCGTTGCAGAAGCATTTCCGAACATTCCGCCAAGCATCTCCTTGAATTCCTTCTTTGCCTCTTCGAGAGTAGGAACGATGAGTACGCCCTTGCCTGCGCAGAGTCCATCAGCCTTCAGAACGTACGGTGCTTTCAGCGTTTCGAGGAACTTCAAACCCTCTTCGATTGTATTTCCGTTGAAAGTCTTGTATGCTGCTGTCGGAATGTTGTGGCGCTGCATAAAGCCTTTTGCAAAATCCTTGCTTCCCTCGAGCACGGCACCTTGCTTTGAAGGACCGATAACCGGGATTCCTGCAAGTTGAGGGTCGTTCTTGAACACATCGTAGATGCCCTTTACCAATGGGTCTTCAGGACCAACGACAACCATGTTTACGGCATTTTCCAGAACGAATGTCTTGATTGCCGCAAAGTCATCGGCCTTTATAGCCACGTTTTCTCCCACGTTGGCTGTTCCGGCATTGCCCGGGGCAATAAACAGTTTCTCTACCTTCTTGCTCTGTGCTATCTTCCAAGCGATTGCATGCTCGCGACCACCGCTTCCTAACAGTAATATTCTCATTTTTCTGAAATAGTATTTTATTTTAAAAAGTCGTCAAAATATCTTGTAATGTGTTCGTGCAAGTGAACTCTGTCGAGACCTCGCATATTGTGTTCCTGTCCGGGATATACGAACAGGTCGGGATGTGTTCCGTTGTCGATGCACGCTCTGATGAACGAAAGCGTATGCTGAGGCACGCATGTTGGGTCGTTGCCTCCGTAAATAAGTAATAGTCTGCCCTTTAAGTTTGCGGCTTTGTTAAGCAGGCTAGTATTCTTGTAGCCTTCAGGGTTTGCCTCTGGAGTATCCATGTAACGCTCGCCGTACATCACCTCGTAGTATTTCCAGTCGATAACCGGACCGCCGGCAACACCAACCTTGAAAACATCGGGATATGTTGTCATGAGGCTTGTTGTCATGAATCCGCCAAAACTCCATCCGTGAACGCCAAGGCGGTTGGCATCGACGTACGGAAGAGACTTCAGATAGTCTACCCCCTTCAGCTGGTCTTTCATCTCCTCAACGCCCAGATTGCGGAACGTGCAGTTCTCGAACTCGAGTCCACGATTCTCGCTGCCTCGGTTATCAACAGAAAAGACGATGTAGCCCTTGCTTGCCATGTACAAATCCCATCCGCGAGCGCCGTAGAAGCGCGAATCATCTACAAGATGAGCGTGAGGGCCGCCATAGACATAAACAACTGCCGGATATTTCTTGCTCTCGTCAAAGCCAACAGGCAGAACGATGCGATAGTACAAATCGGTAACTCCATCGGCAGCCTTTATCGTGCCGACCTTAATTTCAGGCATTTCGTAATCCTTCATCGGCTCGGCAGCGGTAAAAATGTTACGCTGTTTGCCTGTAGCTGTATTGATGATATCAGCCTTAAAAGGCACTTTTGCCGAGTTATACTTGTCTGTGATGAACTTTCCGCTCTCCGACAAAGCCACGGTGTGGATTCCTTCGGTATTGCCGAGCGGACGCTTCTTCAAAGTGTTCACGTTTAGGGCGAAAGCATTCTGCTTTAACGGACTGATTTCGTTGCTGACATAAAAAACTTCCTTTGTCGCGTTGTTGAATCCGCAGATTTCCTTAACCTCGAACTTGCCTGATGTTAGTTGCTTAACAAACTTTCCATCAACATTATACAGATAAAGATGATTGTATCCGTCTTTTCTTGTCTGATAGATGAACTGACCGCTGTTCCATGGCAGGAACACAATTGGATTACATGGCTCTACGTACTTTTCGTGCTTCTCGTCGAAAAGAACGGCTTCCTTGTCGCCCGTTGATGCGTTGTATCGAACCAACTGAGCGTGATTCTGGTCGCGGTTAAGTTCGATAACAAAGACGCTCTTCTCGTCGGGACTCCAACTGATGTTTGTAAAATATCTGTCAATGCCGTTGCCCGTCTTCAGATAAACGGTCTTGTCGGTTGCCGGATTGAAAACTCCAACGCTTACAACATGACTCTTGCAGCCCGCCATCGGATATTTGTCGGGAACGAGAGTTGCGATGCGTGTGCTTATATCAACCTGCGGATAATCTGGAACCATGCTCTGGTCCATGCGATAGAATGCCATCAGGCTGCCTTTCGGACTCCAGAATGTACCTTTTTCGATGCCGAACTCATTGCGGTGAACGCTCTGTCCGTAAACCAAGTCGTGCGAGCCATCGGTTGTTACCTGATGAGAATTTCCGCCGTTGTCTACAACAAAGATATTGTCGCTGCTAACGTACGAGAAACAGCCCGATTCCTTGCAGAATTCGAAGGCTGATGCGCCTGCCGGCAGAATCATCTCTTTAACAACAGTTTCCTTAGTCCAATCGACCAAGGCGTAGAACTTTCCGTTAGTAACCAGCACCTGAGTCTTCTTTCCGTAAGGGAAAGCAGCGTAGAGCAAGTTACGGATTTTTCCGGTCTTGTTCTTCTCAAGAATGCTGTTTATCTTGTCTATTCCGAAGAGGGTAGAGTGCGCACCGGTCTTCTTGTCAACCTTGCTGCACGCATCAACCGTCAGTTCAACACATTCGTCGCCCCACCAAGCGGTGTAGACGTATTCAGGCCGGAGATTTCTGAAATTTGTTCCGCCGGGAATAACGTCGTTAAGAGTTATCGCCTTTTTTGTTTGAGCCATGCCATTCATCGAAGCCATGAGACAGAATAGAATTATCGCTACTTTTTTCATCATCACAACACTAACTTAATCCTCATCTTCTCTGCCACGACCGAATGACTTTCTGTCGCCTCTCTTGAAATCTTTCTTAAAATCCTTCTTGAAACCGCCGCCGCGCTTAAAGTCAGACTTTCCCTTGCGGTCGAATCCGCCCTTTCTGTCTTTGTTTCTCGAGAACTTGCGGTCGCCGCCTTCCTCGCTGTTGTATCTTAGTTTGCGCGGACGGAAGTTGTCCTTGTCCCTGCCGCGCAGATGATGTCCGTGAACTCCTTCAGTCTCTTCCTGATTATCATCGTCTCGACGGTTGAAATCGCGCTTTGCGCGGAACTTGCGCTCGCGGTTGCGACGACGCTCCTCGTCAGTCTTGATGTCGCCGCCTTCGCCACGGAAGTCGCTCATCTTGCCGTCGAACATCTGATATTTTCTGAACTCGCACTCCAACGCGCCGTTAAAGAGCGGAATGCGTGTTGAGGCTTTCAGTCCGATTTCATCAAAGCACTCCTTGCGATAGCTCAAAATCCAAGCGTCGTTGCCCTTGAACTCGTGTTTCAGACGCTCACCGATAGTCTTGTACAAACCAAGCAAGTCTGGCGAAGAAATTCGCTCCCCGTAAGGAGGATTAGTAACCATCAGAGCCTTTTCTCTTGGTTCCTCAAAGTCGGCTATATCCTGCTGCATAATTGTAACGTACTTGCTAAGGCCGGCAGCCTTAACGTTTCGGGTTGCAATCTCAACAGCCTGATTCTTAATATCATAGCCATAAACATGATGGTTGAATTCTCTTTCCTGAGAATCGTCGTTATAAATGCTCTCGAAGAGTTCCTTGTCGAAATCAGGCCACTTCTCGAACGCAAATCCCTTGCGGAACACGCCCGGAGCAATATTCAGAGCGATGAGCGCAGCCTCGATAGGGAGAGTTCCGCTACCGCACATAGGGTCTATAAAATCGGTTGATCCGTCCCAGCCTGCCATCATCAACATTCCGGCAGCAAGAACCTCGTTAAGAGGAGCCTCTACAGCCTCCTGACGGTAGCCGCGGCGATGCAGACTTTCGCCCGATGAGTCGAGCGAGAGAGTACACTTGTCCTCGGCAATATGTATGTTAAGTTGAATATCCGGATTGCTCAGGCGGACGTTTGGTCTGTCGCCCGTCTTCTCGCGGAAATAATCGGCAATGGCATCCTTAACCTTGTATGCAACAAACTTTGAGTGGCGGAATTCCTCAGAAAAGACAACGGCGTCGATGGCGAATGTTGTCTTGTTGTTCAGAAAATCGCTCCACTCAATTGATTTAACAGCATCGTAAACATCCTCGGCACTCTTTGCCTTGAAATGCTTTATAGGCTTGAGTATTCTGATTGCCGTACGCAAAGCAAAGTTGGCACGGTACATAAGTTCCTTGTTACCTTTGAAAGCCACCATTCTGCGGCCTATCTCAATTTCGTTGGCACCAAGTTGAGTCAACTCCTTAGCCAATACTTCTTCCAGACCTTCAAATGTCTTGGCAATCATTTCAAATTCTTCCATTTTCTATTTTGCTTTTACGTATTTTCGTTATTTGATTTTATTTGCTCTCTTTGCTTCGGGCTCAACATCCTGCGTAACCCACACGTTTGCCCCAATCACCGCGCCTCGTCCTATGGTTATTCGTCCAAGGATTGATGCGTTTGAATACACAACCACATCGTCTTCGAGAATTGGGTGGCGCGGAATGCCCTTTATAGGATTTCCGTCCTTGTCGAGCGGGAAGCTCTTCGCGCCGAGCGTTACGCCCTGATAAAGCTTCACGTTGTTTCCGATGATGCAGGTTGCGCCGATTACCACGCCCGTTCCGTGGTCGATGGTGAAGTACTCGCCAATGGTTGCTCCCGGATGAATGTCGATTCCGGTTTCAGAATGAGCCATTTCGCTGATGATTCGCGGAATGAGCGGAACTCCCAGCAAAAACAGTTCGTGCGCCAGACGATAGTTTACCAACGCCTTTATTACCGGATAGCAACTGATAATCTCGCCGTAGTCCTCGGCTGCGGGGTCGCCGTTGTATGCCGCAATCACATCGGTTGCAAGCACTCGTCTTATCTCCGGAAGTCGCGCAATCAGTTCAGAAGCAATCTCCTTTGCCTTCACGCGGTTGTACTGAACGCACGTCTTGCAGTTGAAGCTCAGTCCTGCCTCGACCTGCTCAACCAGAAGGTCGAACATTCGCTCAACCTTTACGCCGAGCGAGTACTGAACCGTGCGGCTGTTAACCGAGTTCTCGCCATAATATCCGGGGAAGATGATGGCTCTTGCAAGCTCAATAATCTCGTTCAGAATTTTTCCCGACGGCAGGGGAGTGCCGTCCTCGTGCTGATGGAACAAGTCTTTGAGCGAGTTCATGTCGCTCAGTTGTTCCACGCTTTTTACGAGTATCTCAATATATTTACTGTCGTCCATCTTAGTTTTTGTTTATGTTAAGACTTTCGGCACTTACAATCTTGTATAGTTTGTCGCTTGGGCGAATCTTGTCTGGTACGACGAACGAAACGTGCTGTCCCTTCGTTGCCTTGTCAACAGTCTTCAGGTCAACTCGCAACTCGTCGGCATTCAGATACATGGCTCCGGTTGTTGGACCAGTTATCAGGAGTTTGTCGCCCTTGTTGAGTTCGCCAGCCTCGACCTTGAATTCAGCCACTCCAATCTTGCTGAAATATCTGATTCCCTTGGCAATATATACTTTTCTCTCGGTAGCCTCAGAGCCGTAGTGTCTGCTCCATTCGCCGAGTTTCTGGCCAAGATAGTATCCGTTCCAGAATCCGCGGTTGAAGACGGTTACGAGGCGAGCATCCCACGCGTCTTTCTTCTCTTCGGTAAAAGTTCCATCGATAACGCTGTTGATAGCTTCGTTGTAGCAACTGACAACGGTGTGGACATATTCCGGACCTCTGGCGCGGCCTTCAATCTTCAAAACTCTGACGCCAGCCTCCATCAGTTCGTCCATAAAGCGGATTGTCTTCAAGTCTTTAGGGCTCATTATGTACTTGTTGTCAACCTCGAGTTCAATATCGCTCTCTCTGTCTTTTACGATATATCCTCGACGGCAAACCTGCATGCACGCGCCTCGGTTTGCGCTGCGGTTCATGTTGTGCAGACTGAGATAGCACTTGCCCGAGATTGCCATGCACAACGCTCCGTGGCAGAACATCTCGATGCGAATAAGCTCGCCCTTCGGTCCGCAGATATTCTGTTCGATAATCTGATCGTAAATTTCGCGAACCTGCTTCAGGTTGAGTTCGCGCGCAAGAACAACTACATCGGCAAACTGAGCATAGAACTTAAGTGCCTCGATGTTCGAGATGTTCAACTGGGTAGAAAGATGAACCTCCTGACCAACTTTGTTGCAATAAGCCATCACTGCTACATCCGATGCGATTACAGCCGAAATTTTGGCCTCCTTTGCAGCATCAATAATCTGACGCATGAGCACAAGATCCTCACCGTAGATAATAGTATTAACAGTCAAATAACTCTTCAATCCATTATCCTCACAAATCTGAGCCATCTCTTTCAAGTCGTTAATCGTGAAAGTGCTGGCAGAATGCGATCTCATGTTCAGGTTTTCTATACCAAAATAAATAGAATCTGCTCCTGCTTTTATTGCCGCTGCTAATGACTCCCTTGAGCCAACCGGCGCCATAATTTCAAAGTCCTTACGAATCATACATGTACAAATAACGTTGCAAATTTAATCAAATTCTTTGATAATCGACATATTATAATGTACAAATCAACTTTCTACGCTTGCATAATTTGAATAAAAGGCGTATTTTTGCGCCACTAAAACCTATTTGTTCATGACTATAAGACAATCAAGACATACATTTGCAACTTTGCTTTTACTGAGCACGATGGTATGCCACGCCGGAATTCCGTGGAATCCGTTCAAGAAAAAGGCAAAGAAAGACTCTATAAAATCCGAAATCATTACATCGCAGAAATGCAACAACGAGTTTCTCGACTCGGCTGCCGTAATTGGCATTGTTGACAATGCCATTGCCATGAAAGTAAGCCCTTGGCAGAATGATTTCAGAATACCCCCATTAGACACTCTTGAGTTTTGCGGCGAGAAGATAAGCATGAACAGATACGACCTGCGCGAACGTCTTGACCGTGAGTTGCTTGCATTCCAGTACGGACACACAAACACGATGCTCACCATAAAACGCGCCAACCGCCTGTTTCCGATAATCGAGCCTATCCTTGCCGAAAACAACATTCCCGACGATTTCAAGTATCTGATGTGCATAGAAAGCAGTTGCAACATCTTTGCACGCTCAACCGTAGGCGCATGCGGCTTGTGGCAGATTATGGAAGCCACAGCCAAGGAGCACGGACTTACAGTAAATGAGATGGTTGACGAAAGATACGACATTGAAAAATCGACCAAGGCGGCATGCGATTATTTTCACAAGGCCTACGACAAATATCACGACTGGCTAACGGTGGCGGCAAGTTACAACGCCGGAATGGCTCGCATCACGCAACAACTTGAACGCCAGCAATGTAAAACGGCACTCGACCTTCACATAAACGAAGAGACTTCGAGATACATGTTCCGCATTCTCGTAATGAAGAAATTCTTCGAGAATCCAAAAGAATTCGGCTTCAAAATCAGAAATATAGACCTTTATCCGCCAATGGAATATACAGAGGAGTATGTTTCGGAGATGGACAACTGGGCTGATTTTGCCTTGGGACAGGGAATCAACTATTCCGACCTTCGTCAAGCAAACCCTTGGATAAGAAATATTTATCTGAAGCAGGAGAAAAAGTCATCGTCATCAGCAAAGAAAAACCGACATCACAAACAGTCGCGCAGCAAGAAAAGTCGCAGCCGCAACCGAAAGAGCCGCCACAGCAAGAAACTCGACGATGTGAGCAATGTCTCATCATCAACTAGCGAGTCGGTCTCAACAATAACAGCCGAGGTTGACACAACAAGCAATCCATCGGCAAAAAAATACAAGGTGCTGATACCAACAAGAGAGTCAATCTACTACAATCCGCAGAAGACAAAGGCTCACAACAAAAATTGGATAACAGAATAAAAAATGAAAATAGGCAATATTGATTTGGGAGAACAGCCCGTTGTTCTTGCACCGATGGAAGATGTAACCGACATCGCTTTCCGCCTGAAATGCAAGAAATTCGGAGCATCGATGGTATATACCGAGTTTGTATCGAGCGAGGCACTAATACGCTCGGTAAACTCAACCATGCGCAAACTCACCATAAGCGACGAGGAACGCCCCGTCGCAATTCAGATTTACGGCAGGGAGAAAGATGCCATCGTAGAGGCTGCTAAAATCGTAGAGCAGGCAAAGCCCGATGTCATCGACATCAACTTTGGATGCCCAGTAAAGAAGGTTGCAGGAAAGGGCGCAGGAGCCGGTATGCTACAGCACCCCGACAAGATGCTCGAGATAACCAAGGCGGTTGTAGATGCCGTGAATCTGCCCGTGACCGTAAAAACCCGACTTGGCTGGGACAGCGAACACAAAATTATTGTAAATCTTGCCGAGCAGCTTCAGGACTGCGGAATTAAGGCACTCACAATACACGGACGCACGCGCGCCCAGATGTACACCGGCGAGGCCGACTGGACTCTGATTGGCGAGGTTAAGAATAATCCGCGAATGAATATTCCGATTATCGGAAACGGCGACGTAACCACTCCCGAGAGAGCAAAGGAATGTTTCGACAAATATGGCGTCGATGCCGTGATGATTGGTCGCGCCACCTTCGGCAATCCTTGGATATTCAAAGAAATCCGCCATTTTCTCGACACTGGCGAACATCTCGAGCCACTCTCATTCAGTTGGAAATTGAATGTTCTGCGCGAAGAGGTTCTCGACAGTGTAAACCGCCTCGACGAGATTCGTGGAATACTTCACATCCGTCGTCATCTTGCGGCCTCTCCGCTATTCAAAGGCATTCCCGATTTTCGCCAGACACGCATCGCCATGCTTCGCGCCGCAACCGTAAAGGAATTGTTTGACATTTTCGATGTGATAGAAAAACAACTCGGCGATAATTAAAGATAGCCAAATATCAGATTTAAAGCTTATAACTATCAATAAAAACAAAAAGAAAAAAATCTTCAAAAAAAGGAACTTGGTAAAGAAAAATTTTCCAACTTTTTTGAAGATTTTTTCGTAAAAATATTGCAAATATCAAAAAAATACGTAAATTTGCATCGTGTTTTTCATAGTATTAGATTTAAGGTTAACAAGGTTGGGTGCAGGCGTGCACCCTTTTTTTATGCCCTAATTTCTGATAAAAAATAAGTCGCTCGCCCAACTAAGAGCGAACGACTGTATTACTGATTATTAGCTATAGCTTACAGGCCAAAAGCCTGTTTTATTTTTTCAACATAATCAAGTTTTTCCCATGTAAAGAGTTCAACCTCCATCTCCTTTGTTGGAAGATATCTTGAGGTGAACACCTTTTTCACAACCTCTGGCTGACGTCCCATATGACCATATGCAGCAGTCTCTGTGTAGATAGGATTTCTCAGCTTCAGACGTTCCTCGATAGCCTTTGGACGCATATCGAACAGTTCGTCAATCTTCTTTGCAATCTCGCCGTCGGTCATGTTAACATTGCTGCGACCATAAGTGTTTACATATATGTTAATTGGCTTTGCAACACCGATGGCATAACTAACCTGAACAAGCATCTCGTCGGCAACTCCGGCAGCAACCATGTTCTTTGCGATATGACGTGCTGCATAGGCTGCGCTGCGGTCAACCTTCGAAGGGTCTTTTCCTGAGAATGCTCCACCACCGTGAGCACCCTTTCCTCCGTAGGTATCGACAATAATCTTACGGCCAGTAAGACCTGTATCTCCGTGAGGACCGCCGATAACGAACTTTCCGGTTGGATTTACGTGATACTTGATGTCGCCATAGAACAACGACTGTACCTTCTTGTTCTTAATCTTCTGAATTACGCGAGGCATAAGAACACCGATAACATCCTCCTTAATCTTGGCAAGCATTGCCTCGTCGTTGTCGAACTCATCGTGCTGAGTTGATACAACAACTGTGTCGATGCGCTTTGGCTCGCCGTTATCATCATATTCAATAGTTACCTGACTCTTCGCATCTGGGCGGAGATAAGTCATAATCTTACCTTCCTTGCGGATGTCGGCAAGAACACGAAGAATAAGATGTGCAAGGTCGAGAGCCAGAGGCATGTAGTTCTCTGTTTCGGTTGTGGCATAACCAAACATCATTCCTTGGTCGCCGGCGCCCTGCTCCATAGGCTCTTCGCGCTCCACACCACGGTTAATATCGGCACTCTGCTCGTGAATAGCAGAAAGTACACCACAAGAATCGGCCTCGAACATATACTCACCCTTTGTATAGCCGATGTTGGTAATGGTGCGGCGAACCACATCCTGCAAATCGACATACGCATCACTTTTCACCTCGCCGGCAAGAACCACCTGACCAGTAGTTACAAGTGTCTCACATGCAACTTTTGATGTTGGGTCGAACGCCAATAGCTCATCAAGAACTGCATCTGAAATCTGGTCAGCCACCTTGTCTGGGTGACCTTCAGAAACCGACTCGGAAGTAAATAAATATCCCATTACAATAAAATTTAAAATCGTTAAATAATTATTACATGGGGAGAGAAATTGGGGAGAAATGCAACATAGCAGATAAATCCCGCTACGATTTTAGCATTTTTTTTCGTGGTTGCAAGCAGCCCAAATCTGTCCACATTTCTAAAGCGGCTGCAAATATACATCATTTTTATCAAACTTTATACATATCTTCCATTTTTTTTATCTATCTTTGCAGCCGATATAATATATTATATAATAACGTTTTAGAAGATATGAAAAAACTGCTTTACTTGCTTACGGGCATAGTGGCAACCACATTCACTGCCTGCGTAAGCATGAATGAAGATAACTTCCCTTCGGGAAGAGAATTGTCGGGAGACGAAGGTATCCTTGTCTATGATGTTGCATGTCCTGATGATGCCCTTAACTTTATGGATTTGGAATTTACATACGTTGATTTCGACTCTGTATCGCTAAAGACTGTTACCAAGACTGAGCGAATAAGCAAACGCAGCGAAAACAGCAATGTGTTCTATCTTATTATCGGCAGCGGACGACAGGATACAATAACTAACGAATTGTCTCAGAATACGATAGAGACAGTTTATCTTAACACTAACAACTCAACATATACAAAGGAGTATATGGATCATTACTTTGCATATAGCAAGTTCATAAAAGTACCTTATGGCAGAGAAGGCTTTGAGTTGAGCGTGAAATATACAACAAAGACTGGCGGCGAGATTGCATTGACCAGAAAGTCTGACGAGGGCGAGATAACTGCTCTTATTGGACGCGCAAGCGGTCTTATTCACCGCCGTGCAGCAAACGATGGTCTTACACAGCTCGACTATCCTCCATTCCTAGTTTACGGTCTTGCAAACATTGCACCAGAGAATGCAGTTAGTTACTTAAAGTCGATGGAAGATTATGATTGGCTGAATTCATACGCAACATTCCCATCATACGAGTTTGCAAAGGCTCACAAATACATCATGTCGAGCGTTAAAGCATACGAAGATTGTTACGGTGTAAACTACACTCAGAAGAACGATCTTAGCAAACTTTTGCAGTAAAGATTTTAACATTACAAATTATAGAAATCCCTCCGTTACTATTCATGCGGAGGGATTTTTTTTACTCTTTATTAAACGCCAGTTCGGGAATAGAAATACGTTTTCTGCGTTTATTCAATTCTGCAAATAGGTGCAAAATAAGTCATTATCCATAAATACCTTTTAAGGCGGGGAGAAGGAATAGAGAAGGAATAGGGTAGCAAGCCTGTAAGTTCGTCCAAGGTAGAAGGAAGATAGTAGGAAGATAGTAGGAAGACTCGTTGTAGCCTCTTTCAGCGTCTACAACGAGTACAATGCAAATATAATAAGTACTAAGTTTTCACATCCTCAACATATAACGTAAGTGATGAATTGAATTCTGCATTTCTTACACCTACAAAAAACAGAAACGTCCAAGAATAAAGTCTCTTGAACGTTTCTATTCACGAGTAATATAATTGTAGTTTCTAATGGGTTCGCAGAGAATTTTAATTTATCAAAGTAAATACAACTTCGCCCTTCAGTATGCCCAAGTAGTACATTGTACCTGTTGTTGTGTGCTTAGGACTTCCAAGAGCATTTGTCAAGCCATCTACCTTCGAATTCTTCAATCTGTTGTAAGCATTCGTTGCATTAACATAAGGAACAACATCGTCACCCTTTGAATGGTAGAACTTCACCACAGTTGTAGGACTCCAACCCTTTGTAAGATTGTTTTTCTCGAGACATTCAGAGATGAGTTTGTACTCTGTGCTGCTATGGTCGAAGAACTTGCTGCTCATAATCTTAGACAAGCGACGTGAGCCGACTTTCTTTTCAATCATCTCGTTAAGTTCGTCAACCGTATAGTTTTTGCTTGCCACAGCCTGAAGTATGCCAGCATTGAGGAAAGCAGAAGTAAAATAATCCTCAACCTTAACATTCTTCATCAAAGTTGGATAGCCTGCCTTCATACCCATTACGATAAGCGGCAACACGCATGGATAAGCAATCTCATCCTGCTGAACATAAGTATCCATTGTTGCCGTTGGGTCGTAAGGACCACCACCGCAATTAGTCTTCTTTAACTTAAGAAGCTGCTTTGTAGAGTAGTCGCAATTGTTCTCGATGTACTTCTGAGTGGCGAGGGCTACCGCGCCACCCTGAGAGTAACCGATTGTATAAGTATAATAGTCCTTTTCCATCTTCATCTTCTTAGTCTTTATGAAGGCGAGGGCAGCCTTAACGCAATCTACGTTGTTACGCGCCGTAAGTTCTTCACAAAGGTAAGGATGAGTAAGGTTAGATGTGTAACCGTAACCAATATAATCAGGACATACCACAAGTGCGTCACCACTGCACAGACCTAATGAATAAGGGTCTTTCTGTGATGGACACTCCGAATTGTCGCACATAGTGTAGTGACAATCCAAGCAGATATAGTCTGGGTCATGATAACCGTAGAAGACACCTTTTGGATAAGCAATCTTGGAAGAAAGTTTGATTGTGTTTCCATTAGCATCGACACTATTATAATATAGTGTATAAGTTTCGTACCTCCAAGTAACGCCTCTTGTTGTCTTCACGTTTGCGTCATCAAGCTCAGAGTATATCTCCTCGCCCAATTTGGCACTCTTCTGAAGAAATTCTTTCTTCAGTTGCTCTACATCTTGCTCCTCCTGAGTAAGGCGAGTAACCTTATTACTATTACCGTACAGATGTTCGGCAAATTCCTCAGGAGTGTAAGACGCAGAATCAGCAACCTCGAAAAATACGTCATCAAGTCCAGACATCACGTCTGCTTCTGCCGTCTGTTTTTCATTTTCATAACTTACTTCTGTGTACTCATCATTGGCACAAGAAGTGATTGTAAGCGCAGCAACAAATGCTGCAACATACATGATGCTTCTCTTCATAAAATCTCTAAATTCTTAAATTTAATTGGTATTATAAGGTAAAGCAAGATTGGGTTTAGAACCTTTTTCTTTGTCGGTGCAAATTTACACTATTTGAAATTTTTGGTACAATATTATCGAATCATTAAATTAGTAAAATCGATTCATGTATAATATTTGAACAGATTTTACCAATTTTATGCGTTAAAAATCCTATTATTTATGTTATTATTACTTATTTTTGTAGCAGTTTTATATTTAAATAAACTATAATTGAACAAACAATGGATAGAATTGTAAAAGTTATTCGTTATTTTATTTTATTTAATGTGCTATTTGGCGCTTTAAAAGGTGTGAATATTAAAGCACAGACAAATACAATAACATGGGACGAATTTGTACAACAACTGATTGACGACGATGAATCAGAAACACAAGGAGTTGAAACATTGGTAGAACAACTTTATGAAATCTACAACAACAAGATTGACATAAACAAGGCTACCCAGAACGACCTGAGACAACTTCCATTCATCGACGAGAAGGACATTGAGAACATTTTGCAGTACGTTTATGTGTACGGTCCTGTGAAATCGTTGTCAGAACTTCAACTTGTTAACAAACTCGACTACAAGAAACGAACCTTCCTCGAACTTTTTCTGACTGCCTCTAACAACACCACTACCGAGGTGACCTACCCATCACTCAGGCAGATTTTGAAATACGGAAGAAGCGAACTGGTGGCTCGCACCGACATCCCGTTAGGGTACAAGAAAGCTGGATACAAGCATTATTCGGATAGTATTCTGAAGAAATATCCGAACAGAAAGTACAACGGAAATGCTCTTTATCACAGCATAAGGTACAACTTCCATTACAAAGACAATCTTTACCTTGGTTTCACGGCAGAGAAAGATGCCGGAGAGCCTTTCTTCAAAGGCAGAAACAAGGCATTCGACTTCTATTCGTTCTATCTGATGCTTCAGAACATCGGAATTGTTAAGCGAGCAATAGTTGGCAGATATAAACTCTCGTTCGGGCAAGGATTGGTTCTGAATTCGGGTTTTCAGTACGGAAAAAGTTCGGCATTACGCTCACTTAATAACAACGGTGGAATAAAGAAGCACTCATCGACAAGCGAATACGGATTTTTCACAGGCGCGGCAGTTACTATTAACAATAAACACTATGAACAGACTGTTTATTACAGTTATCAACCTATGGACGCTACGCTGACAAACGACTCGTTGATAAGTACGATAAAAGATGACGGACTTCACAGAACCAAATCAGAAATTGACAAAAAGCATAACATATATAATACACTTGCAGGCAGCAACATAACATTTACTTTCAACAATTTTAAGGTTGGAGCAACGTTTGTTTACAACCATTTCAACACGGCGTTTAAAGAACCGACCTTATATTATAAGGAATTCGACCCGGTTGGAAGCACTTTTTATAACGGTAGTGTTAATATTGAGTATGTTAACAGATTTGTTAATTATTCGGCAGAGATAGCAACTTCAAACAGCGGAGGAATAGCCGCAATAAACTATATCAACATCTCTCCGGTTCTGGGATGGAACATTGTGTGCATCCCTCGGTTTTACTCGTACAGATACAATGCAATCTACTCAAACTCATTCTCGGCAGGAAGCAAGGCGAAGAACGAGAGAGGATTATATTTGGGCACGACATTCGACATTAACAGATACTTAAAGCAAGAACTTTACGGCGACTGGTATTATTTTCCTAAGCCAAAATATCTGGTTACCGCTTCATCGCACGGAACAGACGTATATTCGCTCACAACATGGGAGCCAACACGCAGTTTCAGTCTGTCGGCAAGATACAGAGGAAAACGCAGTCAGAAGGACTATAAGATTGACAAAAACGAAAAGGTTCTTGCAACCTATTGGCTTCATACAGCTAGACTTCAAGGCACGCTGAATGTAAGTCAGTTTAAGTTCAAGACAACTGGCTCGTACAGCCTTTACAGGTCTAAATACACATCGAGCAGAGGTTTTCTTGTTCAGCAGAGCGTAAACTATGCCACTAAGAACAACAAATTCAGGACAAATCTCGATGTTACTTGGTTTAACACCGACGATTACGACAGCAGAATCTACGCATACGAGCATAATCTGCTTTACACTTTCTCTTATCCGTCGTTCTACTCGCACGGCATGCGCTATGCACTTACAAGCAAATACACTCCGCACAAAAATATTAGCATTCTTCTTAAGGCTGGAATGACTAGGTATACCAACAAAGATAAAATAGGCAGCAGTCAGGAAGAAATAGATTCCAATCACAAGCAAGATCTTCAGGTACAAGTAATGTATAAGTTTTAGAAAAATAACTATTTATTGTTTTATTCTCGCTAAAAAATTATACATTTGCAACGAAATGCGTGAGTTTATTAAAAATATAGTGCTGATAGTATTTTTATCACTCTGCCTGCCGGCTACGGCACAGAGCGATAAGGATAAATACGACCCCGGCGAACCTATTGCCGCACCAAGAATAAAGATTGGCAAGTGCTTGTATAGGGGCGATACTATTGCATACGTAGAGTTACAAAACATTTACATCTATCCTAAACTTGTGTTTAAGAATGATAGAGAGATGGCTCGATATTACAAGCTTGTGCGAAATGTAAAGAAAACTCTTCCGATTGCAAAGCAAGTAAATCAGACTGTAAAAGAGACATACGAAATTTTGGAGACTCTGCCAAACAAAAAAGCAAAGGACGCTCATATAAAACGCGTTGAGAAAGGTATTAAAGAGCAGTACACTCCGCAAATGAAAAAACTTACATACGCGCAAGGCAAACTGCTTATAAAACTGGTTGACCGAGAGTGTAACCAGCCAGCATACGAACTTATAAAGGCGTTTATGGGACCTTTCAAATCGGGATGCTATCAGGCATTTGCCTCGGTTTTCGGCGCAAGTCTGAAGAAAGAATATAAATCCGAAACAGATGACAGACTAACAGAACGAGTTGTTCTTCTGGTTGAAAACGGACAGTTATAAAATAAAAATGAGTTTCAGAATTCAGAAACTCATTTTATTTTGTACTCACCTAAAGTTAGCAGAGCCACTATTTTATTTATATTTAAAATTTTCTTTATGCAAAGCGAAACGTACACAACAAGAACGCTTAATGGTAATGCTATCAACAACTGCATAAAAATGGATGAATATGGTATAATTGATTCAATCCCAACAATTTTATATCCTACAAACGACACATTATAAAGAAGAAAAGAATGCAAAATGTATATTTCCTTTGTTTGCGAGCCTATATTTATTAAATAAGAATTTATCTTCTTTGGAATTTTATGCAAATACTTCATGAACAAACTCCAGAAGAATAAAATAAGAACAAAAGTCCTAAATTTTACAAGATAATCAAAATACTCATCTTTTATTATACATGGCACATCAAAAATAATATTCAACGAAAATAATACTACCAACAAAAGTAGAGTATAGAATACATAATTTTCTTTAAACCAATTATTTACTTTATTAAACTTCTTTAAGAAAACTCCTAATACCAAGAAAGGAAAATAACCAATATTATCAGTTAATATCCAATAATCGCCAAAAACATATAGCAACTTAACGTAAGTTAACATGTTTAATAAAACATACAATAACACAAATTCGGCAAAGAGGATATAGTCATTCTTTATAGAAAGTCTGCTGTTTATATATTGAATCACTAGTGTCCGGTTAAAGTTTTAAACACGCTAAATAAATTATTGATAACCAATAAAATATAGTATGTATTCGCATTTTGGGATTAAATTCTGTACCTTAGCAACAATGCCTCTAATGGCGATATTTTGCTATAATGAGTACAAAGAAAACCATATTTTCACAGATAATGTCTCTAGTTTCGCGCTATGAATTCCAAAAATGCGTTGATCGTTACAAGGGTGACTGGCGCACCAGATCATTCACTTGCTTTGACCAATTCAAGGTCATGAGCTTTGCTCAATTTACGGACAGATCTGGTCTGAGAGATATAGAGATGACACTTGAGTTCTGTGGAAAAGATCTCTACCATGCAGGTCTTAGTCCTGTTCCGAAATCAACATTGGCAGAGTCCAATGAAAAAAGAAGTTGGAAGATTTACAGGGATTTCGCGCAAGTTCTTATAAAGGAGGCAAAAGAATTGTATCATGACGATTACTTTCGTCTTGGTCTTAAGGAAATGGTATACGCCTTGGACAGTACCACCATCAGACTTTGCCTGGAGTTGTCTCCTTGGGCAGAGTTTCATCATGGCGAAGGAGCCGTAAAGATGCACACGCTGGTTGACCTGCGAGGCAACATACCATCTTACATAATAATGACCAATGGCTTGGTGCACGACTCTAAAGTTATGCCTATGATACCAGTTGAAGCATTCGCCTTCTACTTGATGGACAAGGGGTATGTATTCTTCAAGCAGTTATATGAGTGTTTTCATCTTAAGGGGGCATTCTTCGTTACGAGAGCCAAAGACAACATGGTATACGCCAGTTCGGGATAAGATTAGAGTTCAAACAGCTCAAGTTGTCTTGATTTTTCGACATGCACAGGAAGGGCATCCAGCTTGTTCTCGAAGAAGCAATACGCAGTAAGGGCAGAGCAGATGTTCATGATAAAATTATGTATCGAGCGATGGCGTGAGTGTACAAGGTTTGCCTTGTTCTTGAGCAGGTCGTTGATGCACTCGATGATGCATCTTTTCCTAAGCAGAATCTTCTCCTCAAGCGACATGAGTTTGTTCTTCATGTTCGCCTTGAGACCATGTACGAGAAGGACTCCCTGATCGAACAG
>FNBQ01000012.1:0-11443 GCA_900102385.1 Bacteroidales bacterium KHT7
AGTTCGTATCTTGTTTTTTACCCGTGAGTCAGCATTTAAACCAACTCACAGCTCCTGTACTTCTTCGTCTATGTAAATCTTTCAATGAACTCTTTTTACCTATTCTTACCAGTACACTATCAAGCGTTTTGTTTAGAAGTAATTTCTCACTTGAAATCACACTTTAAAGAACAAACTCTTTCGGGTTTTAAACACTCGTGTTTTGTTCCGAAAGACTTTGCAAAGATACAGACTTTTTCTTTACATCCAAACTTTTTACGGATTATTTTTTCAGAAAAACGCATTTTTCTTACTTTCGTGCTTTTCACACATTATATAATGCGCATTGACGAACTCACGTTTTTTTTATACAAATTCCAAATTTTAGGGTATAAAAATTGCGATACAGAAAAAGCTGTACTCTTATGGCAAATCTTCTGAAACAATCGGGCATCCAAAGAGAATGATGTTTTCTAACATCTGAAAAAAAACGAGCATTTTGTAACGGATTCGAAAATATGTAGTATATTGCAGCCGTGTTTCGACAGTAACTGAGATTCACAAGTATTTAATAAATAAGTATTAACAAACTAAAAGATTATTACTATGACAAAGTATGTTTGCGACATTTGCGGTTGGGAGTACGACCCTGAAGTTGGCGTTCCTGAAGCAGGAATAGCACCGGGGACTGCGTTCGAAGATCTTCCTGATGATTTTGAATGTCCTCTGTGCTCGGTAGGAAAAGATCAGTTCAGCCCTGCTGAATAATGAGAAATATTTCTGTTGTTTTATAAATTTACGCGATAGGGACTGTCTCTTTGATGGACAGCCCCTATCATTTTATTTTTCTGACTATAAATTAAAACGGCTGAAGCTTTCTTACTATCAATTTACTGTTTATCCATCTCCTACCTTGCCCGTACTCTTCGGCTTGCTTCCCCATTACTATCGGCTTGCTTGAACGTATCTTGAACGAACCTTGAACGTACCTTCCCCGTAGCTACCCCGTTCCTACTCCGTTCCTACTCCGAAGCTACCCCGTACCTTCTGGCTTACTTACCTATACCATGGCACGATTTTTCAACTTTCTCTAAAGACATTGTCAATTGTCAACTGTCTCTAAGGCTTATGCAACCCCCGAACATCTACCGCAAAAGCTTGCAAACCTCGGATTCGGGATTGAATTTTGTTTCAAAATCGGACAAGACGCAAATCATTTCTGTAGGAAGAAGGCTCAAGGCTTTTGTTGCGATTTCTGTCGGAACTCCGTAATATGCTTCGGCAAGCGAACCTACGATTGCACCAAGCGTATCGCTGTCGCCACCATAAGAAACGGCTTTACGAACGGCATCCTCGAAACTTGACGACTGCGAGAATAGATGAAGAGCCAACGGAACGCAGCCTTGGCAGGTTTCATTCCACTCCCCTTCCTTCGGGATTCGTTCGAGATAATCATCACCATAGATTCTCCGACAATGAAGGCGAGCATCTTCGAGAGGATTTTTCCAAATTTTCTGGCGGATATTGAAAATGGCAAGTGCTATTGCCTGCGCGCCTTTGATGCCTTCGGGATGAGAATGAGTACATTCTGCCGATTTTGCTGCTTCATCTGCGACCTTTTCGTCAGTAGAAAAAGCCCATCCGGTTGGAGAAACTCTCATTGCCGCGCCGTTTCCGTAACTGCCATAAGGCTGGGGATTTTCGGAACGAATCCATCGTGAAAAAGAACAACCGTATGCGCCCATCGGATTTGGATACTTACGACACCAAGAAACAAGGCTATCGCGATATGATACTCCTTTAAGAATGGCATCGGCAACGGCTATTGTGCAGACAGAATCGTCGGTAAACGAACAACCGCGCGGAAAGAAATCGAAATTGTAATCTAAGGTATTGCAGAATTCATAAGTGCTTCCGGCAATATCTCCTATTATTGCTCCAATCATAATACGTTTTTGTTAACTTTTCTGCAAAAATAGCAATTTTTTACAGAAACTCGAGCATACTCATGTTATAAGCCTTGTTTTCGCAGAGCATATTTAGAAATTCTTTCGTGGCACGCTTCATGTAGGCGTTGCTGCAAGTGTGGAACGAGCCCTCCATCTGCGTTCCGCGCTGGTCGAGCGACAGGACTTTGATGCCGGGAGTTCTGACTACAGCAGCCTGACTGATTACGCTGACAAGCTGACTTGAAGAACGCACGAGGTCGAGCAGAAGATTGACTTCGTTTATCTCGAGCCGAATATCGAAGCGGTAATCTTTATCCTTGGTGAGCAGGTCGAATGTGTTTCGAGCCTGCAAGCCCTTGGCAGGCATGGCAAAAGGAAACTTCTCGATATCAACAAGACGAACCTTTTCAAGTCGTGCAAGAGGATGAGTATCGGAAACGATAATGGCAAGTTTATTGTCGAACATGATGTGCGAGTCGATGCCCGGCTGGACAAAATTCGGCTTGTAACTAAGAGCCACGTCGATGCGCTCTTCGTTGAGCATCTTCAGAAGTGTTTCCATAGAGTGGCACATGATATTAATCTTGACTCCCGGATATTGCTTCATGAACATAAGCACGGTTTCTTTGAGGAGCGGCAAAAATGAATAAGTCGAGCCGATGTTCAATTCGCCAGAATCGAGCATCTGAATGTCGCGAATGCGGTCGAGACAACTTGCTGCCGCTTTCAGAGTTCGCACAGCCTGCGGAAGAAAAGCCTTTCCGACATCAGTAAGACTTACATGATGAGAGTCGCGCGTAAGGAGCGATGCCCCGAGTTCGTTTTCAAGTTGCTGAATCTGCTGTGACACTGTACTTTGCGATATGTTGAGCTGGCGCGCCGCCTCGCAAAAATTCAAAACTTCGGCTACCTTGACAAAATATTTTATTTGCCTTAATTCCATGTTCTTCTACGTTATTCGTTTATTTAGCGATGCAAAGATACAACTTTATCGGACTGTCTTGCATCGGATTTTGTTTTATTTTCGATAACTGCAATCGGTTTTACTAATAATAAATCATAATACTTTTTTACGATTGCGGCAATAGAAACATATAATCACCATTTCTTTTCCGGTGCAACAATATGCAATAATTTTGCACACCGAGAGTCGGAGGAGATTTCCTTCTTCGGCAAAAAAGATTTTAATAAAACATTGATATGGAGTATATTGCGAATACACTATCAGCACATTTAATGATGAGCCGAGTTGTGATTATATGGCTTCTGATTTTCGGAGTTATAATCTTCAGTTTCGGCTTTAACGTTATGAGAAAACTGCGGATGCTTAACGACAAGCATCATATAATTAACGTGGACCGCGACCTTGTAGACATTGAAATTCTCGAAGATGACGATGAAAATGGAGATGACGCACTATAACGAATCGTGGTCGCACGAATATGTGAAGGAAGTGTGCCAGTTCCTGTCGGACTACGCCACCGCCATGCTATCGGCTGGTGCAACGACATCGAGAATTGAACGCTGCGTGGCGAGGATTTCAAGAAAATACATGGTCGAAGTCGATATGTCGATTCTGCCTACGCGCATTCTACTGACCGTGTGGGACAGCGAGCACAGCCACAACTACAGTCAGGTGGGCAAGACGCACAGCAACGGCATCAACCTGAATACGACGACACAACTGAGCCTTCTGAGCCACAAGATTGAAGACTGGATTCCATCGGCAGAATGCAAGGACATGGAAGAAGGATTGCTCAGCAACGTGAAAGAATCGGCAGGCGAGTTGAAGAAAATCCTCGACATTCCGAGGATAAACAAGCACATTGTCATTTTTCTGACGGCAGTTGCCAACCTGTCGTTCTGCCGACTGTTCAACGGCGACTACATTGCCATGAGTATCGTTTTTGCCAACACAGCCGTTGGATTCTACTACAAGAATCTGCTTCTGTCGTGGCACATAAACCAACACATCGTGACGATAATTGCCAGCATAATCTCGGCACTCATAGGCTCGTCGGGATTCATTTTTGGAATAAGCAGCACGCCAAACATCGCGCTTGCCACCTCGGTGCTGTGGCTCGTGCCCGGAATAAGATTTATTAACGCTATGAGCGACATTCTGCGCGGCCACTATCTGGTGGCTCACAGCCGACTGACGGACGCACTTATAACAACAATCTGCCTGTCGGTTGGACTATGTCTCGCTCTCATAATTTTTCAGATAGAATGGAGATGACAGAACTGCTTCAGGACGGCTTTTACGCCTGTCTGGCTGCCATCGGATTTGGCAGCATAAACAATCCGCCGCGCCGACTACTTATCTGGTGCGGAATGATTGCCTCCGTGGGACATGCTACGCGATACTATCTTATGCATTGCGAATGGCAGATGAACATTATAATTGCCGGATTCATAGCAGCCTCGGTCATCGGACTGCTGTCGGACATTGCGGCGCATCACAAGCATTGCCCGAGCGAAATTTTTTCCTTCCCCGCCCTACTGCCGATGATTCCGGGAATGTATGCCTACGGAACGGTTCAGGCACTTGTTCTGTACATCTACCAACATCAGAACAACGGCGAAACAGGGCATTATCTCGACCTCTTCATCTACAACGGAACAATGACGCTTCTCATCATTCTGATGATGGTTGTGGGTTTGTCTGTTCCGAGAATTTTCAGATTTACGAAGTGACTACGTAATATATTTAGGCTTATCTCTCTTATATCAAGCAATGTTAAACTACAATCAACAACTATCTTAAACAGAAGGCTCGCTGACGATAGCGAGCCTTTCTTTTTATCCTAATATTTTTTTGACAATTTTGCTCAATAAGAATGCAAGCGCGACACTCAGCACGGGCATGAGAACGAAACACAGCGTCTCGTTGAAGTGAAGAATGCGGCACATCTGAAGGCATCGTTCGTTTAGAAGATAGACTTCGAGTGTTATTGAACCGCAGAACGACAAAATTCCGACAGTCTTTATTCTGTCGAGAATGAAAGACATCAGCAAGCAAAAAGACAGAGCCGTGAAAATGTTTACAAGGTATGTGATTTTATAGAAATCTGTCTGTAAAATTGTGTTAGAAAAGAAACATAACAGAAAGATTATCAAACAGAAAATGACGGAATATTTCGGCAATACGGTCTTCTGCTGAACAAATTTTCCGAGAGTCAAGCCAAGCAAAAAAATCGGCAGGCGGTTGATGACGATAAGCAATCTGCCGATGTGCATATCTCTTGCCGGAGAAAGATTCAGGCCGAGAATAACGATAATCAATAGAAACACAAAGGCGAGCTGACTTTTCGTTGTCTTCAGAAAAGCGAAAAACAGCGGAACGAGTAAGTAAAACGCGAGAATAGACGGAATGTACCAGTCGGTCAAATCGCCTTCAAACCAAAAACGGAGGTTGGTTACCCGGTACAGAAACTGCCAAATACCCTCGGCTGAAAAATGGAATTCCTTGTAAACACAATAATAAAGATGCCACGCAACAGCCACAATCAAGTATGTTGGCAAAATCCGAAGAAAGCGTTTCTTCAGAAATTGGCAGGCATCGGGATTCTTAGTACACGAAAAGAACAAGCCTATTCCTGAAATGAGGAAGAAGATATCGACTCCGAGATTTCCCTGCGACTGAACCAGATTAAAAAAAGTATCGGGAAAGATATGAGGCGCATGAAAAAGCACAACGAGAATGATGGCGATTCCCATCAGCGAAGAACGATGTTTTGACAGCAAAAATAGATTCATTCTTTTTATTTTTTTCTGCAAAGATATAACAAATAACGAACACATCTGCCCCACCGAATAAAAAAAGGCTCGCCAATGATAGCGAGCCTTTCTTTTTACAACACTATTGCAGTCTTAGTTTCTTCTGAAGTTTGTTGAAGCCGCTAAGCGTTCTTGCTCCAACAACAGACCATGCCGGCATCTTCTTGATTCGATGTCTGACAAGCGGACGGTCCCACAACATAAAGATGGCAATGAACACCAAGCATGCCCAGATTGTCCATCCGTAGAGAATCTTTACGGTTTGGGCAAGAAGCAACTCGACCATGCCTTTCATATACAAGCCCAATTCAAACGGCGACCGAGAAAAATCTACAAGATTTATATATCCGTTATAACGCGCAAATCCATCGGCTACATAATAACTTATTCCCTTCGCTAGAAATGCTCCACCGATGGTAGCTCCGCCAAACATGTGCAGAAAATTGAATATGCACAATGCCTGAAAGAAGTGCTCGAACGACATTACTTCGTGCAAGCACCACATCAGAACAATACACAAAACTGCATATCCAAAGCCACGGCAAATAAGCGGCGGAACCAACTGATAATATCCAACTTCAGGACTTACAAGAAGATAAAATCCAAGGCAATACAGACAGATGAAAGTCATACCTATGCCGATGAGCCGATACTGACTCCACCGCATGAGTTTTAGCCATCCGAGGGAGAACAGGCAGCCTGCATAAACTCCGATAAGCGACCACTGATTGAGCGACTCGTATGTCAAATCAGTATAATGCATAACTTCTTCGTAATAAACCATTTCAAGCACATGCTCGACCGACATTATACACTCGAACAAAGCCACAAAGAATATTATAGGCCGGAAGTATCTGTAACGAACAATCTTTGGCGAGATGAACGGCGACGGATGGCTTTTCATGCGCAGCATATTAACGGCAAGAGTAAGGCAAGCCACACCCGACATAGCGCATATACGCGAAGAATGAAACCAGTCGAGCCAATCGCCATAATTCAGAAGCCACGCCACTTCGAGCCAGAACGACAGCCACAAAAATGCTCCAAACCAGTCGATGCCACTGAACGGCACACGGCGGTCGGGCGGCATTGGACAGAATGGTCGCGTTAGCAGAGCCTGAACGATTAGCACGACAAACATCAGCGCAATAATAAGCCAATGCATAAGTCTCCAATGTCCGTAGAAAGCAAATGCAGCGGAAAGCCAGCCTGCTCCTTCGATGGCTGTGAGCAGAATGATGTGAAGCAACGGAAAGAACACGGCAAAGTCACGCTTCGGTGTCATCCACAACTGAATGTTCGACATACACTCGAACGTGCCTTGAATCTTTGCCATTCCGCAGACAATACACACCAATCCCATCAGCGGAAGTGGCAAGCGAAGCATCGTCAGCAGATTTCCGACGAGAATAACGGTTGCCGACGTCATAAGCAGCAACTTGTTGGTGAACCGAAACTTGGTACGAAACAGGACTGGAAACCAGATTGCCATTCCGGCAAGATTGCAATACAGCAGCATCGTAACATCCTCGCGATACCAAGCATTCTCGCCAATCATATTGTTCATTGCACCCAAGTAAATGCCTCCGCTGAACTGAAAACAAAATGCCAACACCACATAAATCCACGGCCGAACGGGCTTCGGAACCCAGTCGTGAAACATGGGCATTGCAAAAGGCGGAATCTTCTCTTCCATCAGTACAGCACCTCACATTCAACATTCATGCCGGCGCGAAGTTTGTCGCGGCAATCATCCTTTGCAAACCTGATGCAAACGGGAACGCGCTGCTCAACCTTCACGAAATTTCCCGTTGCGTTATCCTGCGGAATCATAGAATATGCCGAACCTGTGGCGTCACTTATGCGCTCCACCTCGCCCTCGAACTCAACATCAGGAACGGCATCGACCCTCATTCTTACCTTTGAGCCTACGGCAATGTTAGGCATCTGAGTTTCGCGGTAGTTTGCAACCACCCACATATCCGTTCCGTCAACAATATTACACATTGTCTGCCCCGGCTGAACAAGTTGCCCCTCGTGAATATCTTTATGACCAATAACGCCATCGGCAGTTGCGATAATAACCGTGTATGACAGATTAAGTTCGGCCAAATGTACGGCAGCCCTTGCCGCATCGATGCCAGCCTGCGACTGAGACAGACGATGTCCCTGCTCGTTCTTGACCGATGCCAACGACTCTTTCTGATGCTTTACAGACTCGTAGCGAGCCTTTGCCGCCAGATATGCTGTATGCACACCATCGTATTGCTGACGGGTTACGGCATCTTTTTCGAGCAGAGCGGCATATCTGTCATCTTCGCGCTTGGCATTTTCCATCTGCACGCGAATTTCTTCGATGCCTGCCGATGTGGCACTTATGTTTGCCGATGTTGTTGATATTCCGGCTGTTGTTGCCGAACTTCCAGCCATTGCGTTTGCAAGATTCGCCTTTGCTTGAGCAAGGGCAAGACGGAACTCGGCATCTTCTATAATTACGAGGGTATCACCTTTTTTCACATGCTGATATTCTTCGAAACGAATTTCCTTGATGTATCCCGGAACGCGTGAATTTACCGGCGTTATATGCTGTTCTATATGAGCATTATCTGTAAACTCGACATTGCCAAAATGAACAAAATTCTTAACAACAAGGCACACTCCGACAACAATGAGCGCACCGATTATAAAATTATATGCAATTCTTACAAATTTAGTATTTTCCATAAAACTCGTATATTTTAAATATCTCCTGCTATGTACTTTAAGCGGTACAACGCGCTTACAACGCTTATTCTTGCATTTTCGTACTGAAGTTCGGCATCGAGACGAACGTTTGCAGCATCGGTCATGTCGGTTACAAGAGCCAAGCCCTCGTTATAGCGGTTTGCTATCACATCGTAGTTCTGGCGGGCCAGTTCCATGCTCTTCTCGCGTGTGCGAAGTTCGGCCTGAACGGTCAGCAAAGCAACATAGGCTGCATGAACGGCATCGCCAATACCTTCTTTAGCCACTTGCGTCTGTTCCTCGGCAAATTTTGCGGCAACATCTGCTGAGCGCACCTTCTTCTTGCCTTTGTAAAGCGATGAAATATCGTATTTGACGCCGATGCCAACAAACCAATAGTTAAAATTCTTATCAATTGGCGGAACCTCAATTAGGATTGGACCATTAAGATGATTCTCTGCCACAAGAGCGATTTTTGGCATCAAAGCCGAACGTGTTATTTTCTGCTGAATACGGCTCATATCAGCGGCGGTGTAGGCCTTTTTCAGACTGCTGTTCTCGGCAGTTGCAAGAGTCTGCCAATAATCTTCGCATTGCAGAGAACTGATTTCGAAAGCCTCGGCAGGAAGTATCGAGCCGATGTCATCACCGTTATTTAACGCAGTCTTCATCTGCTTCTCAACAATATTCATCTGGTCGTCCAATACTGTTTTCCGAAGAATCATCTGCTCTCTCATCAACTCATATCTGGTGATGTCGTTTTTCAGCACAACGCCAGCATCGTGTCGGTTTCGAGTGCGCATAATCAAAGTATCTACAAGCGCGATGTTTCGGTCTACCACATCAAGTTGGTTGGCAAGACTGTGACGCTGCAAAAACAATCCGGCAAGCAGCAAGTGAACACCCCGACGGTTTTCTTCTCCGTCAATCAGCGTCATGTCCCTGCCCTTTTCAGCCATGCGAATGCCACCCGAAATGGCTCCGCCGCTATACACAATCTGCTGCGCTTCGAGCGAGAAGTTGTTTCCGAAATGCGGCATATCAGCCTTGGTGTATTCGCCGAATTTTCTGTTCCACAACTGTCCGTCGCCAATATACGAGAACGAGAGCGATGCGTTTACATCGGGCAATCTCTGCGCCTTTGCCGACAACACATCAGCATCAGCCTTCTGCAATGCCGTGCGATAACTGTTTATACTTGTATTATGCTCGTCTGCCGTACGGAAAAGAGCATTCATACCATTCGTCAATGCCTGCGACTGTGCAGACATACCCATACAACGAAGCGTCACCATGCCTAATGCAAAGCAACGTAACATTGTAGTTCCGCGATGTTTAAATGGGATTTTCTTACTGTAATACTTTCTATTATCTAATAACACAATCTTCAACTTTCCTATAATCTTCGGCATCTTCGTTGATACTTACGAATAAGAAAGCGTTTGCAAAATTACAATTCTTTTTTTTAATATAACAAACGCATATACCAAACTTTTAACATTTATTAACAATTCACAGAAGACAAGACTTACAGAAAAATCGGTAAAAAGTAACTTTCAGAATACGGGATAGGTTCGGGATAGCAAGATGGTAGCAAGATGGTAGCAAGAAGATACCAAGAAGATACCAAGTAGGTAGGTTCGAGATGCATATATTGATACAATTACAAAGAATTCAACAATATTTATTTGGACAAGAGGCATAATATAATGTGAATTCTGCGACGGCGAACTATTGTTCGTAAAAAAACAAACATTTTCAGCAAAAAGTTTTGCTGTCCGAAATATTGTTCGTATTTTTGCAAACAGAAATCAAAACCAATAACAATGGCGAAGAACAAATATTGCATAAAGGCAGAGACACTCGCACGACTTGCCAAGGCTCTGGGACATCCGGCACGAATTGGAATAATGCAGTTTCTGGCAAAAAGAGACGAATGCTATTTCGGCGACATTTACGAGGAGCTACCGATAGCAAAAGCCACTGTAAGCCAGCATCTGAAAGAACTGAAGGATGCCGGACTTATTCAGGGAGAGATTGAGCCACCGAAGGTAAAATACTGCATAAACCGCGAGAACTGGGAATATGCACGCGAGTTGTTCAACGACTTTTTCAGCATGGAACTTTGCAAAAAAAACGATTGCAGCGAATAGAACGATATTGTTCGTTATTTTATAAATCACAAACACTTTAAAAGAAATGGAAACTTTCAACAACGTTATTCAGAGCGACCAGCTTACTTTGGTCGATTTTTATGCAACATGGTGTCAGCCTTGCAAAATGATGCACCCGGTTTTAGAACAACTAAAGGAAGAACTCGGCGATAGCATCAGAATCATTAAAGTTGATGTAGACAAGTACGGCGACACGGCTGCACAGCACCACATTCAGTCGGTTCCAACTCTGATGTTATTTAGAAATGGCGAAGCGTTATGGCGACAGAGCGGAGCAATGCCGAAATCTCAACTGAAGCAGATTGTAGGACAGTTTTTGAACAGATGAGACAATGGGCAAATTCATAGCGTGCAACGAGAAAGACCGATGCGTGGCGTGCGGAGTATGCGTAAAAGCGTGTCCGCGCGATGCCATCTCGGTTTACAAAGGATGCTATGCCGTTGTAGATGAAGAGAAATGCATTGGCTGCGGACTCTGCGAAAAGGCTTGTCCGGCTGGCGTAATGCACAAAGTTGCAAGAACGGCAGAAAAATAAAGCATCGGTTTTATTTAAAAAAGGAAAAATGATAATCCGCAATATCCCCAAATGTATTATCTTTGTAATTGAAAAAATCATAGCCAAATGAAGTTGTTGGATTTTGCAAAACATTTCGACAGCGAGGAAGCTTGTGAAAAGTACCTCAAGGAAACTCGCGAAAAAGAAGGTATAAAGTGCAGCCGCTGTGGCTGCGAGAAACAGTACTGGAACCGTTGCCACAAACGCTGGATGTGTGCCAAGTGCGGACATGAGACCACCCTCAGGTCGGGCACGGTTATGCACGGCAGCAACCTTCCAT
>FNBQ01000012.1:11453-90801 GCA_900102385.1 Bacteroidales bacterium KHT7
CTCACAGCTCCTGTACTTCTTCGTCTATGTAAATCTTTCAATGAACTCTTTCTTGTTTTGCTTTCCTTCACTATTCGCTGGCCTTGGCGGCTCGCCTCGTTCCCGAAAGCGAGTGCAAAGATACGGCCTTTTCCCGAATCACCAAACTTTTCAGAAAGAAAAATTCAAAATTTTGCAAAAATTATGCAAAACGCAGAGATTACACATAATAAATAAAGCAATTTTACTCTCAAATTTAGCAAATGTGCCTTTCACTACGAGATTTTCACAGATTCGGAAGACGTTTTTCAGAATCATCGGACAGAAAAAAACACGCAACATATGCAAAAGATACAAATCATTATGCTGACAAGAGCCTCAAAAGCGACTTTCAAGGTACGGGGAAGATACGGGGTAGCTACGGAGTAGGAACGGGGTAGCTACGGGGAAGGTTCGGAGAAGGTACGAGCAAGTAAGCCGGAAGATAGCTTCTTCATTGCAACATCCAAGCCACGCCCAAGCCGTATGTAAGCCGTACCGTCTTATCAAGGTAGCCAATCCATAGCCAATCAAAAGCCTGTCAATATAGTAAATACGTTGTCATGACAGGAACTTTATTGATTTTATGCCGAACTGACATAAATAATGCAAACAAATTTGCAAAAACGGCAACTTTTCAGTAATTTTGGTATTATATTTGCAAAATCCAAAATAAAAATTCAGGATATGGAAAAAAGCAGAATCGACATAATTGATTACATAAAAGATTTTTTCAGGTCGCACATACACAAGGAAAAAACGGATAAAAAATCCGGCGCAGCAGAAAATCAGACTACAGTTTTCGAGAGCCTGCCGGCAAGCATCGTCGTGATGCCACTATTGCGCACGCTGAACATAATTTACGAAATTGAGAATACAAACAACGAGCACGAACTCGTGTTACGATTCAGATTTCAGGACAATATGTTCATCCTAAAAGCAAACCGAAAGAGCAACGAGATAACCATCGAGTTTCCAGACATCTACACAACGAACTTCAAAAATCTGAACGCCGTAAAGAAGGTGTGCAACTCGATGAACTTCCACACTCGGATGGCCCGACTGGCATACGATTACAATCAGGAAAAGGACGAGATTTCGGTTTGGTCTATTGCCGACGGAATCATCGACACACGACTCGACAACCAACTTGTGCAACTCTACAATGTTCTGCAATATCAGTTCCAGATAAAGAATCTGTTTGCCGAATACATTGAGAAATATCTGAAGGACAATCCAGAGCCTACCGACCCTCTGTTTGCCGAGTACAAGGACAACTGCAGCGTTGCCATGCTGATGGAACACAGCATCGCCACTCAGCCAAAAGATGTTGACTACCGATTTGGAGCGAACGACAACGACATCTCGGTCAGCAAACTGATTTACATGATTACCGAGAACGTAACGGACAAGGATTTCAGGATGCTGAAGGTTGTTACCGACGAGGTTAAGTACATCAAAGATGCCAAGGAAATTGCCGAATTCGACGTTCTGTCGCCAATGATTGAGGGCAAGGGAGCCGACGCTCGCGTAGTTCGCAACCAATGCGAGATGTACATTCAGTATCAGGATATGATGATTCCTGTCATCGTTCAGTTGATTCTCGACGACAATCAGACAATCTACTATCGTCTGTCTGTCTATCAGCCCGATACAGACATCAATCCGTTTGAACGGCTCGATTTTAAAGTCGATGCCATCTCGGTTGTGGTTGCCTACGAGCGTACAACCGAACGCCAGAGGAAGGCAGAATTCGAATACATGTGGAAAGATGTTCAGGACAAGATAAAAGAAGGCAAGATTGATGAACTGACAAATGCGCAGAAAGCAATATACAACGTGAACAACTCGGACTGCGCATCGGATCTTTACTGGGGCGAGAAACAGTTTGAACAGAAACGCTATTTCGAGACTGTGCTTCACCTCGAAAACGTATTCAAGCATCTACAGATTGAATACGAGAATCTGAACAAAGAGTCGAAACAACTCTTCTACTCTACCTGTCTGCGTCTGGGCTTCTGCTACAACGAGATGCACATGCACAAAAAGGCTCTGTTCTATCTTGAAATCTGCGCAAACAACAGGCAGTTGAATTCTACGATTGAATACATCAACACGCTCGTAAGCTGCAAGGATTTCAGAGCATTGAAAATCATTCAGATGCTGATGGAAAACGTAAAGGAGCAGGCTCACGGAAAGAATGCCGACAGAGATTTTGTAAAGTTCTTCAAGTTTCTGCTGAGAATGAAGGGCACGGCGCTAATTAACAACGGCAAGCTCGACGAAGCTGAAAAGCTGTTCAGAAAGATGGTTGCAGACCCCGACAACCGCTCGTATGCTATGAAGGAACTCGACCATATCGAGAGCCTGAAAAGCGACGAGAATAGCAACGACAACAAGAACGAAGAAAAATAAAAAAAGAACCGCCAAGCTGAATAAACTTGGCGGTTCTCTTTTGTCAGAATCGAAAATGATTATTTCTTCTTACCCTTTGCTTCCTTAGCCTTGCGAGCCTCGATGCGCTTGTACCACTCCTCGCGTTCCTTCTTCAGGTCGTATCCGCGAGCGGTGAGATAGTTGTTTATTCTACCCTTGTACTTTCCAAAAACCTCGTGCTTCTTCTTTGAACTCTCGGCATCGATTGCAAGTTCGCGAGCCTCTTTGAGCCACACGAGAATCTGAGTTTTCTCCTCATCCTTCAATGACGGAATCATATCGAGGGTTGCCTTGTATGTCACGTTCACGACGTTGAAGGTTATCACATCCTTTACCGTCTCAATCTGAGCATCATTCAGATAGATTGAAAGGGCGGCAGGAAATGCGAAGTGCGTGCGGTAGAGAGCATTACTTGCCTCAAACTCGGCGAATCGCCTGCCTTCAGCCTTCTGAACAGCCGTCATCGTGGTGTCTGCCTTGATTGCCTTCAACTTCTTGTCGCGCACATCGTAGATGTCATTCAACTCGAAATAACGGTTTGCAATGATGTTGAGCACGTTCTGTGCCACACTCTTGTCCTTTAGTTTGAGGGCATCGACAGCCTTCTGGCTTCGCTTCAGTATTGTGTTGACATAAGCCGTGTCTCTGCCTTCGCTTTTCAAGTCGACGGCTGAAGCCATCAGGGTTGAAGCAACAAGTGCAATAAAAATAAAGAATCTTTTCATGTCGTTAATCATAACTTGCCTTTAGCAGCAAGAGTATCGTAATTGTTATTCAGGTTACGCCAGTCGATTTTTGTCTTTGGGTCGATACCGTTGATGTACTTCTCGATGTTAGTGTAACCGTCGCCATTGCAATCAGCGTTAGCGTCTGAAGAGTCGTTAGGATTCAAGCCGTTGGCAGTCTCCCACTCATCTGGCATACCGTCGCCGTCGCTGTCCTTCCAAGGCTCCCAAGCCTTATACTCTGGATAGCCTCCCATCTGACGTGGGTCTGTAATGATTCCCTGCTTGTAAGAATCCTGTGGCAGACGGCGGTGCTTGAAGAAGCCCTTCTCGTTCTTAGACTTGTCGTGCAAGCCCCACATATCTCCGTAAGGATTGTCCTTAACCTTCTTCTCGTACTTGTCAACATAGTAAGCCTTTCCTGTGCGAACCTCGTCCATGATGCGCTGGTCAACGATATCACGGCAAGGGATTGTTGCACCTGCGTTGTCGAGAACCCAGTTGAAAGCCTGCTCTGTGCCCATAATCTTGAGATAAGGCATCTCGAATGGCTCGTTTGAACGCATAAGAGCCTTCTCTGTCTCGTCCATCTGTCCGTCCTTGTCGGCTGTCTGAATACCTCCGTTCCAATTGTCCTGAGTGATTTCAGGATAACCTTCCATGATATTTCCAACAGCATATACGCGGCCGAACTGCTTGAATGGGAACAACTTCACGCTTCGGCTCTCTGACTTCACAATACGATGACCAACTGGTGTATCTTTTGGAGTAAGAGGACCTGGCTTGTAATAGTTGTTGATGAAGTTTGACATTGTTGTGAACTCACCACCATCGGCTGTTCTGTGAACCCAGTTGTAAACAACGTTGTTTACATAGTTGAACACACCACCCCATCCGATACTTGGGTTACGACCAGTATTGTCTGCCCAAAGGTTACGCATGAATGTTGTATTCTCGCCACCGATTGTAGAACCGAATGCATGATTCCATGTATCGAGTGCCTTAGCTGATATACTGTTCTGTATAGTTACATTTACGGTTGGTTCCTTGCGCTTTGGCTTTCCGTCGTTAAGGTCGAACATGTGACGGTAGAATGAGATGTTCTCGTCCAATCCCCACTCGCATGAGCAATGGTCAATCATGATGTTTCCGACAGGATTACCACCGAATGAATCCTCGCGATGCCAAACAAGTGTCTCGCCACGGCGGAAACGCATGTGACGCACGATTACGTCGTGAGTATCAACCTGAAAAGACTCGCCTGCGATTATTACGCCCTCGCCCGGAGCTGTTTGACCAGCGATTGTGATGTACGGAGCACGAACAAAGATTGGCGACTTAAGACGGATGATTCCGCTTACGTTGAAGACAACGATACGCGCACCACCCTGCTCGCAAGCCCAACGGAATGAGCCCGGACCGTCATCGGCAAGAGTAGTTACAGTAAGAACCTTACCGCCACGACCGCCGAAAGTGAACATACCGCCACCCTCGGCACCCGGAAATGCAGGAATCTTTGCCTGACGCAAATCGTATGGACGTGAAGCCCATGGCACATAAGGGCGTCCTGCCTTTGCCTCCTCTACCACAATAGGGAATGCCTTCTCCCAAGCAGAGTCGCTGTGAGCCTGCCATTCCGTTTCCAATCTCTTGATAAGCTGTTTAGCTTCGTCTGTCATCTGTGGATACTGTGCGTATGCCGACGTTGAAAACGAAGCAAGCACCAATCCAGCCAACAATTCTTTAAGTTTCATTTATATCCTATAAAAAAGTTATCCAAAAAGGGGGCGGGACAAAGAGTGTGAGCCGCCCCCGTATTATCAATCGCCTAATTTTTCTGTTTATTCTGCCAATGGGTCGAATGTACCGTTGGCACCACCGTTGTTGTAATCGCCCCAACCAATAGTCTGTGGCAATGTCTGGTTACTGCTCATGGCACTCTGATAGAAGCCAAGGAAGTAGTATTTTGGTCGGAAGTTGATGTACAACTCAGCATGATTTGAGTCGAACGCATCACCCTTCTTCTTCTTGCGGACAAGATTTGCCTGATAGAACTCCTTCAATGCAGAAAGTTGCTTTCCGAATTCGTCAGCCGACTTACGGAAATCTACGGCAGCCGGACGGGCAACATTTGCAAGAGGGTCTGGTGAGATAACCTCGTCGCCGTTTGTCTTCCATGCTGTCTCGCCAAGACCTTTGTTGATATCGTTGCTTACACGGAACTCCATGTTGTCGCGACGCTGTCCGTTAAGCGGAGTGAAGCCGAGATAGTTGCAAGTGTTTCCGCCCCAGCCTGTAAGTGTCCATGAACTTGGAGCACCTTCAACCTTGCCAGTACCGCCATCAAACAACATCCAGCGGCGAAGGTCATCAAAACGCTTGCCTTCGTATGCCAACTCAATCTGACGCTCGTAGAGGATAGCCGACATACAAGCAGCCTGATTAGATGTGAGGTCATCCTGCAAACCGTAGTTTCCTTCGCTTGTATAACCCACGCGAGCACGGATTCTCTTCAACAAGCTAACAGCATAATCCTTATCGCCTGCACCACAAGCAGCCTCGGCAAGGTTAAGAAGAACCTCGGCATAACGAATCTCGAGATAAGGAGCTGCGCTGAGTTTGAAACCGCCACTCTGACGGAAATCATAAAGCGGACTTTGATTCACATCAAAATCGTCGGTACGCTTGCGGACATACATTCCCTTAGCATTGCCAAGAAGGTTGTCGGCACCATAAGTGTTGCCGCTCTCCACGTTGTCACGGTCGCTCTCGCTGTTATACCAAACATAGTTCCAAAGCTCATAGTTTTGACCAGAGTATGGATTGTGGTTCTCGGAACTTCGTGGGTCACCGCTGAATGCCCAGCGAACACCTGGGAACGCAAATGTACGATAGAAACGAGGGTCGCGGTCCATAAACGGATACTCGCTGTCGTAAGAATATTTTGACGAGCCGTTAAGGAGTGTGTAAGTAGCAAGATTAGCCGGCTTCTTACCGTCCTTCATTGGGAACAAGTCTACAATCATAGCCGATGGAGTCTTGCCGCCACCGCCCTGTGCATTTGAAGGGCGAATGCCGTTCTCCCAGCCATTGTTATGGCTATAATCAGGAGTACCGCCAGATGCTATATTGTTGTAAAGAGAAACGAACACAGCCTCTGGGTTATTGTCTCTTGTAGAGAAGATGCTTGCCCAGCCCGATGCGTTCACACCCGGATTTGTTTCGTTTGCAAGTCCATAACCGCAACTGTTGATTATCTCCAAATCAGCCTTCATTGTATCGTATGCCTTCTGATATCTTGACACATCGTTTGAACGGTTGAATATAGGGCTTGCCCAAAGCAGAAGCACTCTGCCTTTAAGAGCAAGGGCTGTACCAGATGTTACACGACCATAGTTGTCGTTCCTCTTCCAACCACCGCCTATGGTGAATGGTGCAAGCATCTCTGCAGATTTATTAAGGTCTGAGCAGATAAACTCGATGCACTCCTTTGTTGTTGAGCGTGGAGTAACCGAAGAAGCCACAGGATTCTGCACCTCGGTAATGATTGGCACACCGCCGTACCACTTTACAAGGTTGTAGTAGCACCATGCGCGAAAGAAATAAACCTGTCCGAGCAACTGGTTCTTCTCGTCGGTAGAGAGTGTGCTTCCCTCGATACCCGCAATACAGTCGTTGATGTTACGGATTCTACCCCATACAGACTGCTGAATATTGTTTCCCTGATTGTGGAAATAGTCAGGAACGGGATTATCACCGCTCTTGTATGTAAGTTCGTTTTCAGGATTTACGAAAACGCTGAAACCGCTGTACTCCTCGGTTGACTTTGACTGGTCGTCTGCCAAACCTGTACAATTGTACTTCCAACTGCAATTTGCATTGGCATCAGGCAAACTCCAAGCATACACGTCGGAAACACGTGCGCTGGCACCGGCAAAGTCGTTGTATGCCTCAACAGAAACATTGTCATAGTTCTTCTTCTCCTCAAGGAAGTCGTCGCTACACGAAGAGAATGAGATAGCAGCAGCAAAGGCTACGCTAAACAGACATATATTATTTTTTTTCATAATTCTCAACTAAATGTTTTTAGAATGAAAGATTCAAACCGAATGTGAACTTTCTAAGTGTTGGATAAGCACCGTAAGTTGTTGATGGATCCATGAAGTTATCTGGATATGGGTTGTAAAGGTTCAGCAGGTTCTGACCTGTGATGTTTATTCTACAACTGTTTACTCCAAGCTTAGAAATATACTTTGTCGGAACATTATATGCAACAGTCAGACGGTTAAGACGAACTCTTGCGCCGCTTACTCTCCAGAATGTAGATGTTACGCTATTGATGCTTGAATATGCAAGGTTTGGATACTTTGCATTGCGGTTCTCTGCAACTACAAGATTGCCGCTTGCATCGTAAACATCCTCGTAAGAGTACATGTTGTCTACATTCCAGAACGATGGCATATTCTGATATTCGATAGCATCGTCGCTGCTCAACTTCAACGCTGCGGTAGGAACCACGCTGTATCCGCCCCAGCTTGCATTAGCCTGAAGGCTTACAGAGAGTCTCTTCCACTCACCAGAAAGGTTGAGTGTGAAGCCGTAAGGATTTGAACGGTTAGAAATCTGAACCTGATCGTTGTCCTTATCTACGATACCATCAGGACCGGCATAAGTACCGTCAGCCTGCTGAGCACCACGAACATCCTTGTAGATGAGCATACCCGGACGAACCTGATCTTTTGTCTTGCCCATGTAAGACTTGATGTTGTACTTCTCGAAGTACTCCTCGATATCCTGGAAACTGCGGAACATACCGATGCACTGCATACCCCATGTTCCCAAGTCTGTACGATGACCGTAAACCAACTGGCGGTAGATGTTCTCTGTCTCCCAGTCCATATCGAGAACCTTGTTGTCTGAATAGCCTGTATTGATGCCAATCTTATACTTGAAGTCCTTGCCAATCTTGTCTCTCCATGACAATGACACATCAACACCATAGCTGTTCATCTTACCGTAGTTAACCTTTGCACTCTGTGTACCAACTGTGCCCGGAACTGTTGCCGAGTAGTTGAGAAGCATCTCTCTATCCCACTGCTTGTACCAGTCTACATCAACAGACAAACGGCTGTCGAGGAACTTCAAGTCAACACCGATGTTTGCCTTGTACGACTTATCCCAGTGAGCATCGCGGTTAACCGCCGAGTTATTCTTGTTAAGAGTGATGTGGTTTCCGGCATTCTGGTTTGTTCCGTAGCCGAATACAGCACCCTTATCCTTATCTGTTGCATAAGTCTGCATCCACTGCCATGCTGTTGTGTTGTCACGACCAGTAAGACCGCCAGATGCACGAACCTTTACATAGTTAAGCCATGAAATCTTGTCCTTGAACCACTCCTCGTTAGAGAGAACCCAACCTCCTGATACAGAAGGGAAGAATCCGCGATAGTTCTCAGGAGCGAACTTGATAGACGAGTCTGAACGGAACAGAGCCTCTAACAAGTAAGTATCGTTGTAAGCATAGTTTACACGACCGATATAAGAGAATGTACCAGACTCAGAACGTGTAAATGTTGTAGAAGACTGGCTCTCTGAAGTAACTGAGTTTGACTGACCAGTTGTGAATGAGTAAGGACTTGTTACATAACCATACAGATACTCACTCTCTGCCTCAGATCTTTCTACTGAGAACAATGCACCAACATGGTGTGAACCGAAGTCGCGGTTATAAGTAATATTGAAGTTCAACTGATAGTTGTCTGTACGACTCATGTTTCTTGACAGATAGCCGTTGTCGCCACCGTTGTAAATTGCAGCACCCTTGTTTGCAAGAAGGAAGTTGCTTGATGCCATAAGTGCCTCATAAGACTCGGCATCGCCAACCTGAGTGTAAAGGTGGTTACCGCTTCCGGCACGCTCATTCATATAATACAACTTGTAACTTGAACCATACTGATTGTTCTTGTCGGTAGAGATACTCTTAGAGTAGTTCAACTTAATCTTCAAACCAGCAAGAGGCTTGTACCAGCCGAAATCATACTCGATGTTTGCACCGATGTTGATGTTTGACGATACTGTGCGAGTATAGTCGCCAGAGTTCTGAAGAGTATAGAATGAATAATTCTGGTCTGAGTTCTTCTCCTCGTTTGAAACGCCGTAAGCAGCAATTGCATAGCCGTTTACAGACTCAGGAATGTAGCGTGGATGAGTGAGCAGAAGGTTATAGTCCTTCTCGTCGTTTGTACCGCCAACCTTTACGTTTGGCTTGTTCTTCTTTCCGTAGTCGCCAGAGATTGTAAGACCAGCCTTCATCCACTTAGAGAGTTTGAAGTCAACGCCTACACGGTAATTCCAGCGGTCGTAGTCGAGGCGACCAAGGTTACCGTCCTGATCGAAGTAAGAGATGCTTGCGAAGTATCCAGCACGATCTGTTGCGCCATTAACATTAACGCTGTGCTTCATTGTGAAGGCAGAACTCCAGTACTTGTCGAGCAAGTCGTAGTTAAGACTCTGCATTGCAGCAAGTTCGTCTGCTTGGAAGAGGTCGAGTTTATTGTTCAGGTTCTGAAAATTTGTAGGGTCGGCAGCCTTTACTGCATTGTACAGACGACCATACTGATAAGCGTCGAGCATCTTGGCACGAGCCATCTCATCGGTGAAACCAATCTCACCACGGTACGAAACCTTTGGAGCGCCAACGTTGCTACCACGCTTTGTTGTTACAAGAATAACACCGTTTGCAGCACGAGCACCATAAACGGCAGCAGCAGCATCCTTCAACACAGAGATGCTCTCGATTTCAGAAGCGTCGAGGTTGTTGAATGCAGTTGCACCCATGTTCTCGTTGGTGTTACCAACCTTTATATCGTTTGGATAGATGTAACCGTCGATTACATACAATGGCTCGAGCGAAGAACCGCCAACGCTTGCAAGAGCGTCGTTGTTACGGATGTAGATTGTAGCGTTCTCGCCCGGACGAGCGTTACCACCGCTTACGCTAACACCCGAAATCATACCGCTGAGGGTTGATGCCAAGTTGCCAGATGAAAGATCCTGAATCTGGTCCATTGGCACAGTCTCGATTGCACCGGTGAGGTGAGCCTTCTTCTGTGCGCCGTAACCTACAACCACAACGTCTTCCAACTGGTTGGCATCCTCCTTAAGCATGATTCGTGCGCCCGGAGTAACGCTCTGCAACTTCTCTGGCAGATAGCCCACATAAGATATTTCGATAGTCTTTCCGGCAGGAACCTCGATTACGAAGTTACCTTCGATGTCGGTAATAGTACCTGTTGACGCGCCTACCACCTTGACAGAAGCACCAATCAGAGGGTCGCCCGACTCATCAACTACTGTACCTTTGAAAGTACGCATTTTCTGTGCCATTGCCGGCAGAGCCAGAACAATAAGGCAGATGCATACAAACAATCTGATAATATGTTTCGTATTCATATTTTTTGTTCAATTATATTGTGTAGTTACTTATACCATCTTGGATCGCCACTCTTGTTCTGCTTTGCCACGCTTCCTGTTGGAGTGAAGTCGACACCGCCGTTTGTTGCAGTCAAATCCAATTCCTTAGACCAGTCTGTAAAGCCCTGAACTTCTTCGGTTGCCAAAGGATTTCCGTTAGAGTCCTTTCTGCCACCATTATCATTTGAGTTCACAGCATTTGTAATGCCGCTAATTGTATTGCCGATAGTTGTACGGACAGTCTGTGTCTGAACAAACTGATACAAGCGGAACACATCCTCAAAGATGTTATAGCAACAGTATGTTGTGATGGTGTTGGTGTTTGCAAGATTATTCGCAAAATCCTTGCCTGTCATTGTTCGGCAGAATGTGTTGTGTTCTATAACATAAGAAGCCTTAGCATCACCGAATATCTTCTTAGGCTGAGCATTTGAAGAGTTACTGTAACGGAGGAAATAAGCAGAACTGTTCTCCTGAACATTATAAAATGTATTATTTCTTAAAGTACAATTCTTTATCAGACCGTTGCTTGCGCCCTGAAGATGTAATACAGAGTTGCTGCTTCCGGCATTGTTAAGCTGAACAATACAGCCTGTTATTCTGAAATCGTACAAACTCCAGTTCTTCTTGTTTCCGTAAAGCAAACTCTTTGGAACATTCTTGAAGTTACAATCCTGAATAACAACAGGGTCGACGATTACATATCCATCCTGATTTGCACCAAGAGCCTTGTAGCCAAGAGCCTCGGTAGTGATTGATGCACACATGGCAGAATCTGCCGCATTTTCCAACTTGCCAAGACCAAGAATACCACCTTCGGCAGTCATATCAGTACAATCAACATTGATGTACTTCATCTTGAAGCCAGCATGAATCATGAAACCGCCGTTCTCGCCAACCTTGATGATTGCACGCGAATTCTTGTCGCCACGCAATGTCACCTTGTTCATCTTGAAGTTGGCAAGCGAGTTCATTGTGTACTCTGCGCCGCCCTTCAACTCGAACACCTGTTCCTCGCTTGATGAGTTAGGAAGGTTGCTGTTGATGTAGTCGGCAATATCAGTTCCTTCTGGAATAAGAGTTGCAGGAAGGTATGTACTGTAATCATATCTGCCTGTCTCTGAATCGGTATTGCCGTCCTTGCCACCAAGTGCCAAGACAGTTATTCTGTACTTGGTATCCTCTTCCTTGAGGAAGGTTACGCTGCATCCGTCGACAATGCTGTCGCCAATAATCTTCTCCGGACTGGCAGGATTATCGACTCTTGAAACATTTACCGAATAGCCGTTGGCTCCGTAAACAACGGGCCAAGTTACCTTTACGCTTTCTGTGCCATCAGAATTTGTCAATGTAGTGAAGCAATTAGCATCAAGAGCAGGAGTTTCGAGAACTGAGTTGCTCACGCCGCTTGAAAATGATTCATCATTGTCAAAACCTTGATTGCACGATGCTAAAAGTGCGCAAATAGCCAGACTGATGAGTCCGCTACGCAAAACTTCTTTTTTACGCCTCATGGTTTTTAATTATAAAGTTATATATGTAATTATTAGTTTTGTTTCTCTCTATTACGACAAATAGCCTTGACAAATATATACAATGTTTTCTAAAAAACTACTTTTTCGCCTTTTTTTTCTCGCTTTGCAGTTTTTTATAATATGCGCTGTACATTTGCTTCCAGTTTCTGCCGTGCGTGTTGAAGTAGTCCTCGCACTTGTCTTTGTACATGCCAAAAATTTCAGAGATTTCCTTCATGCTCTTGAAATCGATGGCACGTTCGCGCGCCTCCTTCAGCAGTCTGAGGCATTCTGCCTCTTCCTCGGCTGTCATGTCTGGAACAATCGCCTTGTATCCCTTTAGGGTGAAGGCTACTTTTCCTACTGTATATTTGTCAAGAATTTGTTCTACCTGTTGCTCGGTCAGGATTGCCCTCAGACCTTCCATCAAATCGGTGTGATAGTGCTTTGGCTGAGCGGCATCGGCAATAATCTCGCGGTCTACGTTGCGAAGAGTCTCGCCCGTGCGCGGATTGATGCCGGCAGGCACGGTAGTGTATGGATGCGAGTTGTGCCACTCGGTTACTCTCTTCAGGTGAGTTGCAATGAGCTTCTCGACCTTTGCGGTCTTCTCGGCATCGTTTAGCTGAAGAGACTCAGCCCAGTCCTTAGCCTTCTTGTCGAGTCCTGCCATCCAACGCAGGTCGAAATACATCTGCTTGTCGAAGTATTTTGTAATCTCGGCAACCGAGCGGACTGCATTTGCAGGAAGTTTCTCGCCGTTCTTTCCGAAGCTGTACATATTTTCGAAAGGCTCGATTGTAACCTTGCTCTCGTCCATCTTGCTTGCATCGAGACTGAATACCTTTGCAAAGAAATCGTAAACCGGCTTACGTTTGTTTGGTCCGAAATCGTGTCCCTCGGTTGGAAGATGTGTGCCGTAAACATTGTCGGCTGCATCGTAGAACGAATAGACTTTCTTGATGTAAGGAAGTTCTGTCTCGGGAACGGTACTTGTCCAGTCTTTTCCGTCGGAAACGACGAGCAGAGGCTTTGGAGCGAATGCGGCAGCAAGCTCGGCGTTGCATGTTCCGCCAGCCGATGTCATAACAGGCAGTCCGCTCTCGCAAGGGCATCCGCCGTCGAAATGGGCAGACAGGCTTACAACTGGAGCAGCAGCCGTGAATCTGTCGTCGAGAACCGTAAGCATAACGGTCTGAGTGCCTCCGCCCGAACCGCCGTTTACGCCTATTCGCTTGGCATCGATATCCTTTCGCGAAGCCAGCATATAGTTAAGCAACGCTATGGCATTTGCATTCTGAAGAACATGAGCCATGCTGCTCTGGTGCGACTTGCCCACCTGAAGTTCAGACTCGCCCCAGCCAAACAAATCGAAATCAACACACACGGCTCCCATTCGGGCAAGAACGCCCATGCGCTGCTGCTGATCCTTACGGTAGCGTCCGTTGCCGAAATGTCCGTTAGGACAGATAATCAAAGCATGCTTGCCCTTGGTTGAAGGAGCGTAAACGGTACCGCACACGTAAAGCCCCGGCAAAGTCTCGAGCGCGATGTTCTGCGCCGAATATCCGTCGTACTTGCGAACTTTTGAAAGTATTACGTTTGGTTTCTGAACGAATTTGCCCATAACAGAGTCGATGCCCAGATGCTGGCGCACCTCGGCACGGAGTTGTTCCCTGCGCTCGTCAAATTCTTCTTTGTTTGAATAAAGTTTCTGCAAATAAGCAATCAGTCGCTCGCCGTCTTCGTCTGTGCGGCGCGAATACTCGTAGGATTTAATCTTATAGAGTTTATCGTTCTGCTTTACGGGTACAAAATCGAACGGAGCAAGTATATTTAGTAAAGTTTCATCTATCGAATATTGTCTTATACGCTGAGGAGCGTAATTAACTACAAGCCCTGTAGTATCAACATTAAATTTTAATCTTACCCCAAAACTCTTTGAAACCTCATCAAGAACTTTTCCCAAAGGCTGAGCAAACTTGTTTTCTGTGCTAAGATGCTGTGCATTAGCCCCTGATACAGAAAGACAAGCTACCGCCATAGCCATCAATGTATTTCTATTCATGTTATAATTAGTAGGTTCTTATTGTCCGTGCAAAAATAACATATTATTTTATATTTTAAAGTTAATCTTAAAAAAATATCAAAAAAACTGCACCCCTTTTTATGACAGGAGCACAGTTTTTAGTTGTTGGTTGTTATTATGTTTTGTTTTATCTATATTACTTAAGCCCAGCCTTCAGACTTTTGATAACGGCCGAGTTGAATCCGCAATGGTCGAGTTCGTTCAAGCCCTTTATCGTTACGCCGCCGGGAGTTGTAACTTTGTCGATGGCTTCTTCGGGATGCCACCCGGTTTCCTTCAAGAGAGAAACTGCGCCCTGCATGGTCTGCAACGCAATCTGCTTTGCCTGCTGAGGATAGAAGCCCATCTCGCAGCCGCCTTCCATCTGCGCGCGGATGTAGCGCATAACGTAGGCGATGCCGCAACTTGCCATCATCATTCCCGGACCTACAAGATTCTCGGTAACGACGAGTGTGTCGCCGCACAAATCATACAACGCCTTGACCTTTGCAAGACTGTCGTCGCTTGCATCCTTGCCCTTTGCCAAGAAATTCATGCTTGCGCCAAATTCGGCTGCGATGTTTGGAATGGCATAGAAGAACTGCCCTGCTGCGCCGAGTTGTTCTGCCAGTTTCTCGGTTGTGTAGTTTGCAGCATCCGATACGATTATCTGGCTATCAAGATTGAGCGATGGCTTGATTTCATCGAGCACAAGCGGCATCAGCCAAGGCTTAACCACGAGCACAACGATTTCTGCGCCTTTTACGGCAGCCACGTTGTCGGTTGTGGCATTTATGCCCGGATATGTTTTTCTGAACTTATCGAGAAGTGCCTCGTTCTTGTCGGCAATAGTAAGGCTCTCGACCTTACCGCTCTTAGCCCATCCGTGAATGAGCGCGCCGCCCATATTTCCGGCACCGATTACAGCAATTTTCATATTTTTACAATGCTTTTTTTAGTCGTTCAATAAAGTCGTCGGCCTCCTGCTTAGTCAGACACAACGGCGGAAGCAATCGAAGCACGTTTGTTCCGCTACAGCCTGTAAAGCAATGCAGTTCCTTGACCAGTTTGTTGCGCACTTCCTTGTAAGGGATGTCGAGTTCGATGCCAATCATCAAGCCCATACCTCTAACCTCAACGACGTGCGGAAGATTCTCGCTCTTGAGTCTGCCGATAAGATACTCGCCCACCTCGGCAGCATTCTGCACAAGGTTCTCGCTTTCCATAACATCGAGCACGGCAAGAGCCGAAGAGCAAGCCAGATGGTTTCCGCCGAAGGTTGTGCCAAGTTGTCCGTAAACCGGAGTGAACTTTGGAGAGATGAGCAATCCCGACATTGGGAAACCGTTTCCGATACCCTTAGCCACGGTAATCAAATCGGGCTTCACGCCGAAATGCTGATGAGCGAAGAACTTGCCCGAACGACCGTATCCACATTGAATCTCGTCGCAGACAAGAACGGTGTTGTACTCATCGCATACTTTGCGCAACTCTTTCATGAACTCTTCGGTAACGACGCGGATTCCGCCAACGCCCTGAATACATTCAATGATTACGGCGCAGACATCGCCTTTCGCAATCTCTTTTCTAAAAGCCTCGATATCGTTTATCGGAAGATAAGTAACGTGGCCGTTGGCGTTGATTGGAGCGATAATCTTTGGATTATTCGTAACCTCGACAGCCAGCGATGTTCGGCCGTGGAAAGCCTTTTCGAAAGAAAGGACGCGGGTTCTGCCGTTGTAGAAAGATGCAAGTTTGAGTGCGTTCTCGTTAGCCTCGGCACCCGAGTTTATCAGGAACAACTGATAATCTTCGTAGCCCGAAATCTTGCCAAGACGCTCAGCCAGTTCTCTCTGCAACTTGTTGATAACAGAGTTTGAGTAGAAGCCGAGTTTGTTAAGTTGCCCTGTTACCTTCTCAACATAGTGAGGATGGCAATGACCGATGCTTATAACGGCATGACCTCCGTAAAGGTCGAGATACTCCTGTCCGTTTTCGTCCCAGACCTTGCATCCCTTGCCTTTAACTATATTTACGTCGAATAGTGGATATACGTCGAATAGATTCATTTTTTCTTTGTTTTTAGAATGCCGATGATTTCAGATTCAATCCAGCCTTCTCGTCGAGGCTGAACATGATGTTCATATTCTGGACTGCCTGACCAACTGCGCCCTTCAGCAAATTGTCAATCATAGATGTGATTACAGCCTTGTTGCCGAATTTATCGACATGAACAAGAGCCTTGTTGGTGTTTACAACCTGCTTCAGGTCGAGTGCCTTGTCGCTATAGTGAGTAAAGGCAGCATCGTTGTAGAATGTACGGTACAACTCGGCAAGTTGCTCGGCCGACGGATTTGTGGCAGAGCCTTCCTCGCCGTCGAACTTGACAACCTCGGTACAGAATATTCCGCGAGAGAAATCGCCGCGATAAGGAATGAAGTCGACCGTAATGTCGCCTTCGATAGGCTGCTCAACAAGTGTGTCAACAACCTTCGGAGCATCGGCAGGACTGATATTGTTAAGCGACTGGCAAATCTCGTGCAGATGCTGGTGAGTGAATACCTTGTAGATGCTCATATTATCTGTTCGCCATGAGAAGTGCGTTGTTGCGCTTGGCTTCTGTCCTGCTCCGGTAGAGCCTGTGATGGCATTAACCGCAACATCGTGCTTTAGCAAGCCAGCCTTGGCAAGCGGAAGCAGTCCCAACTGAATACAAGTTGCAAAACAGCCCGGATTGGCAAGATGCTTGCAACTGCTTATCAAGCCTTTGTGTATCTCGGGCAGACCGTAGACATAATCGTGCGTTGGAGCGGCTATGCGGAAATCCTGAGCAAGATCGATAATCTTAACATCCTCGGGAATGGTGTGTTCCTTCAGGAAAGCCTCGCTCTTGCCATGACCGAAACAGAAGAAAACAACGTCAACCTCGTCGAAAGGCATCTCTGCCGTGAATTCCATATCGGTCTCGCCTATCAAACCGCCGTGAACATCGGTAATCTTGTTGCCTGCGTTCGACTCGCTGTTGGCAAACACAATGTTTACGAAAGGATGGTTAAGCAGAAGGCGGATGAGTTCTCCGCCCGTATAGCCGGCAGCACCTAAAATTCCAACGTTTACCATTATCTCTCTTCGTTTGGATGAGCCAAATAGTAAGCGCGCAATGCTGTTGAACTTACCTTAATGAATCCCTTTGCATCCTCAGAACTCCAAGCCTTTGCAGTCTCGCCGTACTCACCAAGCTTGTTCTTCACAAGGTCGTTTGGAGAGTCAACGCCAACTGTCTGGAATCCGAGAGGACGAAGTTCGAGAGTAACCTCGCCGGTAACGTTTCTCTGGCTGCTTGTAAGCATAGCCTCGATATCTGGCATAACCGGTTCAAGATACTGGCTTTCGTGCAAGAACATTCCGTACCAGTTTGCAACCTGATCTTTCCAATACTGCTGCCACTTTGACAGAGTGTACTTCTCGAGGAAGCGGTGTGCGCCGATGATAAGCATTGGAGCGGCAGCCTCGAAGCCCACACGTCCCTTGATACCGATGATTGTATCGCCTACATGACAGTCGCGACCGATGCCGTATGCAGCACCAATCTCTTCTACTGCCTGAATAGCCTTGATTTTGTCGTCGTACTTAACGCCGTTTACTGATGAAAGTTCGCCCTTCTCGAAGCCGAGCTTCAAGATTTCAGGACCTTCTTTTGTTACGTGCTTCAGATATGCTGATTCTGGCAATCCCTGCTTGCTGTCGAGAATCTCGCCGCCGCAGATTGATGTGCCCCAGATTCCTACGTTGTAAGAATACTTCAACTTTGTAAAATCAGCAAAGTAGCCGTTCTTGTTAAGATAGTCGACCTCTTCCTGGCGGCTAAGGTTGCCGTCGCGCGTAAGAGTGATGATTTCGACTCCCGGAGCCATAACGAGGAATGTCATGTCGAAACGAATCTGGTCGTTTCCTGCTCCTGTTGAGCCGTGAGCGATGGCATCTGCACCAATCTCGCGAGCGTAGCGCGCAATGGCAAGAGCCTGAAATATACGTTCTGAGCTTACAGAGATAGGGTAACAGTTGTTACGGAGAACATTTCCGTAGACCATGTATTTAAGACTCTTCTCGTAGTATTCCTTAGTAACGTCGAGGGTTACATACTCCTTTGCTCCAAGTTTGTATGCATTTTCCTCGTTTGCTTTCAACTGCTCTGGGCTGAAGCCGCCTGTGTTGGCACATGCAGCATAAACTTCGTAACCCTTTTCCTTTGCAAGATACATTACAGTATATGAGGTGTCAAGACCTCCACTGAATGCAACAACAACTTTCTTCTTTGCTTCCATATCTCTGTTATTTTTTTAGTCTTTTTGTAATCCTATTCTCTTCATCACATCGTCGGGCAATGTGATAGGTGTAGGTTCACCCTTGTGCAGCTCCGGGTCGTACAACATTCCGGTGCAGATGCAATACTTGCGTCCGGTGCGCATAAGCACATCGTGATTGCAGCATCCCTCGCAGCCGTGCCAGAACGAATCGTCGTCGGTAAGCTGTGCGAATGTTACGGGAACGTATCCCAATGCTGTGTTCATCTTCATTACGGCTGCTCCGCTTGTAAGGGAGAATATCTTGGCATCAGGCCAACGCAGGCGTGCCAGCGTAAAGGTGTGGTCTTTTATGCGTTTTGCAATGCCCAAGCCCTGATAATCGGGATGTACGATGAGTCCCGAAGTTGTGACATAACTTTTGTTACCCCAAGTTTCGATGTAACTGAATCCGGCAAACTTATCGCCATCGAGCGCGATAACAGCCTTTCCTTCCTTCATCTTAATGGCAACGTACTCGTGTGTACGCTCAGCAATACCTGTTCCACGCTTTTTTGCGGCTACTCGTATTGTTTCAAGAATAGTGTCAACATACTTCTCGTGAGAAGCATCGGCAACCATAATATCTATCTTACGGTCCATTTTTATTATATTCGAATATTTTTATTATCTATGCTTGCAGGTTTGGCAGAATGTCTCTGAGGGCTCTCACCACCGCACCCGGAGTGAAGCCTTCGCGAATGACGAGTAGAATTGTGTCGTCGCCTGCGATTGTACCTATAATTTCGTGATAGTTGCGGTCGTCAATATCGTATGCCAGACTGCTTGCGTAGCCCGGACGTGTTTTGATAACGGCGATATTGCCCGAAAAATTTATTGAGATAAAGCCGTTGGCACGCTGCTTCATAACGTCAGTTACGTTGATGTTGTCGACGTTACGCTTGTACATCGTATTGTTTGGCAGCACATAAACATAGTTTCCGTTCATGCTTGCAGCCTTTGCAACCTTTAGCTGCTTCAGGTCGCGCGACAGAGTTGCCTGCGTTAGCTGATAACCCTCGGCGCGAAGAGCCTGCAACAGTTCTTCCTGACTACCAATTTCCTTGCAAGAAATTATAATCTTGATAGCATCCAAACGACTATTTTTATTTCTCATTGTATATTTATTCTAAAATTGCTGCAAAATTAGTAATAATATTTTGAATATACATTCATAATATTCACTTTTTTTGCAAGTTTTTTGAACTATTTTTTCGCAATACTATAAATTCTGTATTAAAATATTGAATATAACTACATTATATCATCTCACTTTTATTTCATAAGTAACACCTTTCTTTGTATTAAATGTATATTTATACGTATTATTTTCTGTTTTTTCTTTTAACGACACTCCTCTTATTTTTATACGGTTAGATGTACGGATTTTGCATACACCTCCGTTGCAACTCGTAACCGATGCGGAACTTAACTTTCCATCGTTCCAAGAAATGTCTACGATGAACGCTCCGCGACCGCGCAGACCTGAAATGCTTCCGTCCTTCCAACTGTCGGGAAGAGCTGGAAGAAGATGCAGTTCGTCGTTCTGACTTTGCAGAAGCATCTCGGCAATACCGGCTATGCTTCCGAAGTTGCCGTCAATCTGGAACGGCGGATGATTGTCGAAAAGATTGTTGAGGGTTGAATGTGTGAGCAACTCGCGATACATCTTGTAAGCATGATTGCCATCGAGCAGACGTGCCCAGAAGTTTATCTTCCACGCCTTGCTCCAGCCTGTGCCGCCGTCGCCACGGACTTCGAGCGTCCGGCGACAAGCATCGGCAATATCGGGAGTCTGTGTCGGCGAAATCTGTCGTCCGGGATACAACCCGAACAGATGCGACACATGGCGATGCTGCGGATCTTCGTCTCTCCAGTCCTTATACCATTCTATAAGGTTGCCATTCTTACCAATGCGCAAAGGCATGAGTTTTCCGCGCATGGCAATCCATTCGGCCCGCAACTGCTCGTCGGTGCCAAGCACTTGCGACGCCTCGATAAGGTTCGTGAGCAAATCCCAGATTATCTCCATGTCCATTGTCGAAGCAATGGTTACCACGCCTTTCTTTCCGTTCTCGTCGATATAGGCATTCTCGGGCGAGGTTGAAGGCGCGGTTACAAGATGTCCATCTTTCTCGATGAGCCAGCCTTTTATGAACTCAGCCGCACCCTTCATAAGCGGATAGGCGGTGTTTCTCAGATAATCCTTATCCATCGTGAAACGGAAATGCTCGTAAAGATGCTGCGAGAGCCACGCCGAGCCCATACTCCAGTTTGCCCACATAGGGTCGCCCTCGCGCTTGCCCACAGGGTTGGCGAGCGACCAGATGTCGCTGTTATGATGCATAACCCATCCGCCGAGATGATAGAAATTTTGGGCAATCTTGGCTCCCGTAACCGCCGAACGCTTTATGAACTGAATGAGTGGCTCTGTTGTCTCGCTCATGCCGAGAGGCTCGGCTGGCCAATAGTTCATCTCGAGATTGATGTTGGTTGTGTACTCGCTTCCCCACGCCGGCCAGAGGTCTTTGTTCCAGATGCCTTGCAGATTGGCGGCCTGACCGCCTTCGCGCGACGATGAAATGAGCAGGTATCTGCCGTAATTGAAATAGAGTTGTTCGAGAGCCTTGTCGTCCGCGCCCTTCTTGTATTCTGCCAAGCGGACATCGGTTGTTTTGTCTGTTTTATTTTCTGCCCCGGCGATATTCAGATGCACCCTGTCGTAAACAGACTGAAAATCGTCAATGTGCGGTTTTATCAGTTTTTTCAGAAAATTTCGGCCTTTTTCCGAGCCAGCCGACGAAATTGCTTCGTTCATCAGGCGAAGGACTTCGGCTTTCTCGTCCTTTCCGTCGATGTCTGGACGTTTGTCGTATCCGTTGAAACTTGTTGCCGCCGTGACGAGCATCACAATGTGAGTGGCATCGGTGACATTCAAGAAAGGCGAGGTCGAAACTTTTCCGTCGGTATCGGCAACCTTTATCATGAATCTGAAGCGCATTCCGTTCTCGCCGTTCGACCCTTTATGAAGCGGAGCGTAGTCTGAACGTTCAATAATATAAGGTATCTGGGCAGAGAGTGCGCAGGCATCAGTTCCTTCGGAAGTAACGACGGCACTCTGATAAGGCGCTTCGGGCGCAACCTGAATGTTGAGCATCCCTTTTTTGTCGGAATGAAGCACAACGACCAGCGCATTTTTGTGAAATGAGGTGAAGGCAAGTCTATCGATATTAACCGAATCGTCGACGGTGTAACTCTGCCCCGACAGAGCCATACCTAAGTCCAAGGCGCGATAATAGTTCGAAACTTTTCCGCTCCACGCGCCGCCTATCTCGCCCGTGCCGTGATTTACAATCTTACCTTGCCGAATGTGGCGGATGTGAATATCGCCCATCGGCGCATAAGTCTGGGCATCTGGTCCTTGAATATTCATAAGTTCGCGGCGCGCACTATCCCACTCCTCGGCAAAAAGAAGTTCGCGTACCTTTGCCAGATGTCCGAACGCGTCGGGCGTTGGGTTCGTATTGGTAGGACCGCCAGTCCAGAGCGTCGTCTCGTTCAGTCCGAGCCGCCAGTCGTCCACACCGCCGTAGTCCATCACTCCGATAAAACCGTTGCCCAACGGCATTGCCTCTTCGAAAACGCGCGCCGGCTTGTCGTACTTCAGCACGGAACTTGCACTATTACCGATGTTTTGCGCCGATGCAATTTCGGGGTTGACAAAGGCGGCACAAACAAAGGTAATGATGAGTAGAAAAAGTTTTTTCATGTGTCTTAGTTTACAGGATTTCAATAATTTGTGTCTGCGCAAAGTTATCATTTTTTCTTAAACACAACACGCCAACTTTATATTTTCGACATATTATTTTACATTCGAGCATAAAGAGAAAGATTGAGGTATTCTTTTACAAATAATCGAAAACTAAAAAAATCCGCTTGAGTAATCATTCTACCCAAGCGGATTTTTTTCATTTATTTAATGACATTAAAAAGTCTTTATTTTCACTTACAAAAACTTTCGTATATTCATCTGCACCTGTCTTATTCAAATGAACTACGTCATAAAAGAATTCCTTGTTTTCTGTTATTGGTTTGTAACAATAATAATTTATAAACGGAATATTATTTTTTTCTGCAAATTTCATCATGTATTCAAAATAAGCATCATTAGTCGCTTTGTAACTTGGCGACACCATAAATACCAATGAAATTCCCTTATTTTTACACAGTTCTACAAACTTGTTTAAATAGGAAACCTTCAAGTTGTCATAGTTTTCATTTATTTCGGGAGCGACATTTTCTGGTTCAAAATTCATTTGTCTGTCTTCTGGAAGAAAGCCTTGTATCGTTTGATTTCTGTTCATCACATTCTCCGTAATCAACTGTATGAACTTAGAATTTACTCTGTACATCCCGCTTTTCATCTTAAACTTCTCATTATAAGACACATTTTCGAAGACATCTTCAATATCCGATTTACTGTAAATCAATTTCAGAGGTCCTAAAAATGAGAAATTATCGCCTTCAAGACAGTCGAATTTCGGAGTTACCTCATATAAAATCACCTTAGGAGTATAACGTTTATATAAGGTTCTCAGCAAACCATAAGCGGTAATTATTCCGCAGGCATCATAGCCACAATTATAGCATGTCATATTCAATGAATCCTGAATAATCAGAGGATTGTAATGATGCACAGCCCTTGAAGAACCAAATATCAGAATATCTTCCTTTGTTTTCTCGCATATATACTCGCTTTTCTGGGTTGCGCCACTTTTGGCGTTCCTTACCAAATAGTCGGACAACACCCCCACAACGACATCTAACGATACCATTATGACAAAGAAAATGAAGATTTTTGCTATATATTTTTTCATATTTTTCAGAAACTTACATAAATGAATTGAGTTGAATCTAACACACCATACATTAATATGAATGTCAGCAGACTGACGTACAACGCCCAGCGAACAATCGTGTATTTATTGTCTAACAAGCCATGACGATTATCTTTATAAAGATATTCTTCTGTCAACTCAGAACCAACAAGCAATGCCAGCGACAAGAAAACAGGTATAGTATTGTCTATAAACTGGAACATTCCACCCTGATTTGTCATGATTTTTACAATCATCCCAAAAGCATCAGATATTGATGGTACACGGAAGAATATCCAAGCAAACGCAATCAAGAAGAACGTAACAACAATGCGTATTGGCTTTAGCCATATCTTTGACTCAACAAGTTCGTAGTATTTGCCTTTAGGCGCAATTCCAAGAATCTTCTCTACACACTGAAGCAATCCGTGCACAATGCCCCACAGCACAAAAGTCCAGTTTGCCCCATGCCATATTCCGCTTACAAGAAATGTTAGCATTATGTTACAGTACTGTCTAAACTTGCTGCATCTGTTTCCACCAAGCGGAATATACACGTATGCAGTAAGCCATCTTGTGAGAGAGATATGCCAGCGTCTCCAAAAATCGGTTATTGAAGTTGCCAGGTATGGTCTTCTGAAGTTATTTACCAAATCAAATCCAAGACATTTGCCAATACCAACTGCCATAAGCGAATATCCGGCAAAATCGCAATATATCTGTATTGTGTAGAATATACTTGCAACAAGACAGTTCAAACCCGAATAATATATATAGTTTGAATAAACGTTACCTACATAAATTCCTAATCTGTCTGCAATAACGACTTTTAGAAAGACTCCCCATAACAGAATCTTCAATCCGTCAACTCCTTGTTTATAGTTAAACGGATGCGGAGTCTTGATTTGCGGCATCAGTTCAGAATATCTGCTAATAGGACCGCTTGCTGTCTGCGGAAAGAAAGAGCAGAAAAGTACATAGTCAGTAAAACAGTTCTCTGCCTTAATCTTTCCATAGTAAACATCCCACATATAACCAAGAGCCTGAAATGTGTAGAAACTGATTCCTATTGGTACAGCCCAGTTCAATCCAGGAAGCATGAAATGTATTCCGCAAGCCTCAAGCAACCGAATACAAGACTCGTTGACAAAATTGTAATACTTGAAAACAACAAGCGGCAACAAGGTTAATACAGCTCCAATAATGCAGATAAGCTTTCTTTTTTTCTTTTCTCCATCAACCTCATCTTGGAGAATTTTGCCTCCTGCAAATGTTACGCCGGTTATGAAAAGAAGAATGAGAGCATAAATAGGCTTCCAGTTTAAGTAAAGCAGATAACTGACAGCAATGAGTACCCACTTTTTTACTATCTGATATTTACTGGGAACAACCCAATAGACAGCAAAAATTAAAGGGAATATGACAAAAAAATTAAAACTATTGAATAGCATTCAAATTGAAAATTTTGTGACTTATTACTTCTCTTTTATGTTTTCTTCACAAAGGAGAATATGATGACTGACATTCACTTTTCATTACATTTATACAACAATCATTTTCTCCGTAAAAAAACTCTGCAAAAATAACCATTTTTATTTAATTATCATTCCTGACATAATTTTTCCGCTTTTCCCACATTGAAATCACACTTCTCAACAATCGGAACTAACAAGGATATCATTGTCTAAATCGAAACAAAAATCCGCTTGGATAATCAAACTACCCAAGCGGATTTTTTCATTTATTTCTGGATTCCGAACTCGCTTTGCTGCTTTTCAACCTCGTCAAGAAGTTTTTGTTTCTCTTCTTCGGTGAGTTTGTTTTGCTGAGACGTTCCGGACGCAAAAGATTTCTTTGCTACAGAAGCAGAACCGACTGCCGCCGCATCGTCAGAATCGCAGAAGTCTGATACCGAAGGAATGCTCTCGAACTCGATGCTTGCCGATGTTGGCGCGTGAGTGCCCTCGAACTGAACGCGAGCCGACACTTTTATCTTGCCTGCCTTTCGGGTTGAACGTACAAGAATCGGCGCGCTGCCGTACTCGACTGCACGAGGATTGGCACAGATGCTCTCGTCGCCGATAATCGTGCCTTCGCCCTCGACGGTGAATACGATATTCTCTTTTGCCAGACGGCGTACATGACCGCGATCGTCGGTAACCTCGGCAACCACTACAATGAAGTCGCTGCCGTCGGCAACGAGCGCATGACCGTTGTAATCGGCATACAGACGAAGTTTGGTGCTTCGGCGGCTCGGCATTCGCTCTTCGCGGCACACCACCTTTCCGCCTATGATGCCCTCGGCAACAAGTTTTACCTTCTGCCATGCCTTTTTGTTGTAACTGTATCCGCGAGCCTCCCAAAAATCCCACACATTCTTGAAAACGACTGGCGCGTTGAGCATGTGTCCGTCCTTGTGCTCGACAGGCAGAGTGTAGACGTGCGCGCCGTCGTAGGCTGTAAGGCGGACGCTGTCGCAGTTGCTGTAAACAACAACATCGGCATCGCTGAACTGAGTCATGTTATGGGCAATGTAGACCATCGGACCTGACGAAACGACATCGCTGTGCCATGAAGCAGGAGACTGACTGCGGAACATATAGTAAGCCGTCTTTTTCTGACGGAAGGCATCGTAGATTCCACCCCAATAAGGGTCGGGATGATAGCCGCGCTGATGGTCGAACGGATGCCATTGTGCTCCGCCGATGAACTTACCTGTGGTACGGTAGAGTCCGTCGTAAGTCTTTGCCAGACTCTGGCTCTGCACCAGCATCGGACGCTCGCCCCAACTGCGGCTGGCACGATTGTCGTTGTTGTGCGCATACCAGTCGTCCACATTCTCGCCAAACTCGCGAGTAAAGATACATTGTTCAGGCGCATCTGCCTTCTCGTCATCACCCGGCCATCCGTAAACCACGTCATAGTTGGCACGTACGCCCTTGCTCTGCACATCGGCAGCCGCTCCGGGACGGTTGAAGTACGGATATTCATCCTTGGTTATCTGAAGAGCCTGAAGAGCAAAATCTTCGGGATACTGAGTTTCGTTAAGAATTGGTTCCCAAAGGATTACCGAAGGATGATTGCGGTCGCGGCGGATAATCTCGCGCGTGTTCTGATGCACTCTCTGGGCAAATTCGGGCTTCTTGTTCCAATACTGCCAGCCCGGAGTTGCCACGATGACGAACAAACCAAGTTCGTCGCAGGCATCCATGAAACTTGGATCTTGCGGATAGTGAGCCACGCGTATGATGCGGCATCCGGCATCGCGCAATCGTTTGGCATCGCGCCATTGCTGTGAATTAGGCAGAGCATTTCCGACGTATGCAAAGTCCTGATGGCGATTTGCTCCGACGAGTTGTGTTGAGCGTTTGCCGTTAATCCACAAGCCGTCCTTTCCGCGGAACTCGATGCGACGGATTCCGGTGCGTGTCATTCCACCATCAATGCATTGCTTGCCGCTAAAGATGCGAGTCTCGACCTTGTAAAGAAGCGGATTCTCGCAACTCCACAACTGCGGCTTGGCTATAGAGAGTTGCTGAACAACGGTCGCGCTCTTGCCTGCAACCAGTTTGACGCTGCTGCGGAGTTTCTTTACCACCTTTCCCGAAGGAGAGATTATCGTATTTTCAACCGTCACGCTGCTTGGCTTTGCGCCGCTGTTCTCTACATCTGTATTGACAACCATCACGGCGTTCTTTTCAGAAATCTCGTTGTAATGAATGAATACGCCTCCGCCGGCAACCTTGCCAGCCTCGATTACATCGGTTATGTGCGATGCACTTCGACCTATGAGCCATACATCGCGGTATATTCCGCCATGATAGGAGAAATCGAGCGTGTACTGGCGTTTTCCGGGAGGGAATGATTTGTCGTCGGAATTATCAACCTTTACGGCAATAACACACTTGTCGCCCGGCTTCACGCCAAACTTCGAAAGGTTAACCATGAAAGGAAGGTATCCGCCAAGGTGCTCGGCAGCGAGTTTGCCATCGACATAGACCCATTGCTTGCCCATCGCGCCCTCGAAGTAGAGCGTTGCCTGCTTGTCTTTCATCTCCTTCGGAAGAGTGAAATGCTTGCGATACCAAGCCACGCCCTGATAGTTTCGGCAGCCGCTCGCCTCGGCAGGCTCAAGCTCAACCGAATGTGGAGTGCTTACAATCTCCCAGTCTTTGTCGTTAAAAGATGCCGACTCGGCTCCGCTGGCATTGCCTCGGAAGAATCGCCATCCGTGGTTGAAATTCATTACCACTCTGCCCGAGTTGGCTATCGGATAGAATCCAGCCACCGATGTTGCAGCCGAATATGCCGAAGGCTCTCTGCCTTCGAGTTCTACAGAGTGTACGGAGTCGGAAAATATACAGTTCTGTATACCGAAAGCGTAGGTCGATACGCAGAACATTGAAATCAGAAATAACTTCTTCATTATTATCGTTTTACGCTAATTGCCACGCGAACAATCAGCGAGTTAGTAAAATTACGTCATTTTCGCGGTTTTTAGGGCTGACGGAATATTCAGCCTTGCCGTCTTTGAGCGATGCCTCGACAATAGTATTGCCCGAAAGATGCATCTTGAAGCGCACGTTCCATTCTGGCGGACACGACGGGAAGAGGATGATTTTTCCGCCGTGCTCCTGAACGAGCATCTCCTGAAGGGCAATCATTCCGCTGCCGCCCCAGTTGTGGTCGGGACTCCAGTCGTAGCCCGGCCCCCAGAAGGCTGGGAATCGGTACGACCCGTCGGATAGTTTTTCGGTTACAAGTTGCTTTGCCTCATCGGTCAAACCAAGGCAAGCCGCCCAGATTGCATCCTGCTTCCACCCTTTCGACGTTCTGAACTTCAGAGCATCAGGGTCGAGTTTGTATGTGTTAAGAGCCACATTCAGGCTATCATCGGAGCATCCAATGCCATAAACGCGCCACGGAAAGACGGGATACAACTGCGGAGTTTCGACATTCTGAACGCGCTCCCACACAACGGCTGGCGCGATAGTCTTCTTGCCGTCAATCTCGCGATAAGGAACGTCGGGCAGTCGGCTCAGCAAGCCTTTGAAATATCTGACCAAATCCACGCCTTCGAGTCGTGCAGGCAACTTCTTCAGAGCCTTCGTGCGCTCGTCGGCGGTGAGTCCTTCCATCGGATTGTCGGCATCGCCGTATTTCTTTCTGAAATATTCAACAAGTTGCGAAGAAACCGTGCGAAGACCGGCAACCGTGCTCGAAGGGTTGTATGCCATCTTGTATGTCTCGCATCCGCTGCCGGGAAAGATTATGATTTTTCCGTCGGCATTGAGTTCCTTTCTGCCACGGCTGAGGGCGAGATAGCGGTAATGCTCGTCGAAGAAGCGCACGGCATCGACCATCCAATCCTCGTACTTGCTTATATCAATGTTCGAATATCTGTTAACCTCGAGAGCCATCGAAACAAATTCGAGAACCGTGTCCCACTCATATTCGAGCCATGCGTTGAACTCCACTCCGGCATCTAACTGCTGCGGATGCTTGAATCCGTATTCGGCAGGATTCGGCAGTCCGTAGTTCTCAATCTGCTCGGCAAAGCACGCGCCGGGATGATTCCAGTAAGCCTTGCATCGTTCCTTGGCATTCTGATACATATACAAGTATGTATCGAGCTGCGGTTTCAGAAGATCGAAGTCGCCGTTCTTCAGCATCGGCCAGTAGACAAGTCGCTGGTTCTGAGCCGTGAAAGTGCCACCGCCCCAAAGTCTGAAATCGGGACTGAAAGGATATTTGTCCGTAACCAAGGCGGGGTCGAAGGTAAACAGTCCGCCGTTGAATTTCGTAGGCCATTTTGAGTCTGAATTGCAGCCAAGCATATAGCGGAACAGCGTGTAGTTACGCGAAAGATTCGCCCCATCGCCCTGAATGTCGATGTAACTGCGCTGCCAGAAGGCATGCCACCATTTCACGGTATTGTCGAATGCCTTGCTATGGTCTGTTTTCGCAGGAACGTCGTTCTTCTCGCTCCCAGCAGAAAGCCAAATTCGAGCTGCAACAGATTTCTTTCCTGCAATCGAGCGCGCCTTCCATCCGCGGAACGGAGTGCCTTGATATGTGCCGTCGGCAGTCTCGCCCGTGAAGTTCATCCCATCGAGAAGGATGATGGCAGAACTCACATTTCCGCCAACCGGATTTGCAAGATTCGCCTTAGAGCCGTCGAGTTTCTGAAGCGATACAGATGTGTCGAAAACCGTCTGCCGGCGGTTGCGATGATGCACCTCGAGCCGGTTTTTGCCTTTCAGACCAATGCTGTCGGCAAACGTGTGTGTCTGCTTGTTCATCACCCACTTGTAACTGCCCTGATGTCCCTCACCTTTTCGTATCTCCAAATCCCTGTATCGCCAGTTTTCGTAAGTCAGGGTGGCATCGATGTTCTTCTTGTCCGAAGCCTCAACACTTACGGCATGGCTGTTCAGGGCATCGACCCAAATCTTTACTTTCAGCGAGCCTGATGTAATGAGCACGTAGCCGTCGTAGGTTTTCAGAATCTGCCTGAAGTTTTCGCTTTCATCAAGTTTGTAATTGTTGAAATGCAGGCGGATGCGTCCCATCTTCAGAAGCGTGTTAGCCTCGTCGAACGTGCCGCTCTTAGCCAAGTAGAGCATGATGTCGCCGTTCTCTGCCCACACGTTCAGACCGATGTCACCGCCTCCGCATGGCATACTCTCGGATGAGTTGCGGCTGGGCGATGTCCAAACATAGTCGGCAGGCACGAAGGGCTTCTGAGCGTTGCTCCAGCCTATTCCGCAGACTGCAAATATCAGGAAAACTAATAATCGCATAAGGTAGGACTACTGTTTTTTTGTGAGTGGGTCTTTGTAGCTATCTGTTCTGAACGATGTGAACGGAATGCCCTCGCAGAACACATCGCCCTCGGCCCAGTTCTTGAAGGCATAGCGGACGTTTACAGGCTTCTTAACCGCGTCGCTCTTGACCAAAATGTGACTGCGCACGCCCCAAGCCTTGGCTGGATGGAAAACGCCGTCCTCGCCTGCCACCTCGAAGTTCTGGCTCTCGCCGCCCTTGATGTAAGGCCACATTCCGCAGTTATTGAAAACGATGTCTACGGTATCGTTCTTTATCGTCATCTGCTTGAAGGTTGGCGACTCGCAAGCCACGCCTTTCATTCCGTAAGTCTTGCTGAGAGCCTGATATGCCAAGCGTTCGCCGGCAAGCTGTTTCTTCTCGGGGTGAATGCCTTTCTCCAATCCGGCATCCATAAGGCAAGCCATTCCGCTGTTGCTTATCTTCTGCAAAGCCAAAACCTGCTGCTCGCGAAGATATGCGGTGTTGTATATCGGCTGACCTTTCTCGGTAATTATCGAATAGTCGTAAGGTGCTATCTGGCAATAGTAGAACGGGAAATCGCCTATGCCCCATTGCGCGCGCCATCCGCTAACCATCGATGCCATCATGTCGCTGTATGTCTCGGCACGATTCCAGTTGTCCTCGCCCTGATACCATATCGCGCCGCGTATTCCGTAGCCGATGACAGGGTGCAACATTCCGTTGTATAGAACGGTTGGAGTGCGGTTTTTCGACTTTATGTCCTCTTGTGTGCGCGGAATCTGTGCAGATGGGAAATCGGCGAGCATCTTCTCGTCCATCCAAGCCTCGCAAGCCGAGCCGCCCCACGCCGTAACGATGAGTCCCACCGGAACATCGGGCTTTACCATCTGCAACATCCGTCCGAAGTAGAATGCCGTTGCGCTGAATTCGCGCACGCTCTCGGCATTTGCCATGAGCCACGAGCCTACAACATCATCTTTCGGAGTGAGCGATGATGAGCGTTTAACGGTAAACAGTCGCATATTTGGATTTGTACTGAGAACCGCGTCACGATTGCCGTTCTCAACCGGCTGGCACTTGAAGCCTTTCATCGGCATCTCCATGTTGCTCTGTCCGGCGCAAAGCCACACCTCGCCCACAAGCACGTTGTTGAGTGTTACGCTCTGTCCGTCGGAAATGGTTACAGAATATGGTCCTCCAGCCTGCGGAGTCTTTACGGCAATCTTCCATTTGCCGTCATTTCCCGCCTTTGCCGAGAATTTAGCCTTCTTGTCCCAACTTGCCGTAATCGTTACGGTTTTGCCAGCATCGGCTGTTCCCCAAATGTTAACGTCTGATTGCTGCTGAAGCACCATGTTGTCGCAGAACAAAGCCGGCAACTTTATTGCCGCGCTCGCGTTCAGGCACAACGCGCTGAAAAGTGTGAAAATAAGTTTCTTCATTTATATCATTTAGTTATAGTTTTTACTTTTTTTCGGTTAGAGAAGGCAGCCTCATCGCTGCACTTCCCATTGTATGCCGCCTATCAGTCCGGCAGGAATGACCTCGAACGGATTGCTGCGGTAGTTGGCATTTGTCCAGATGCCGTCGAAAGGTGCTTTGCCAACGCTCGCGCCCTTTATGGCATTGTTCCATGTGTTCTGAACGGTAATCTGCACATCGACGGTCTTTCCCTTGGCATTTTGCAGAGCGTCGGTCACATCTACCTTGCAAGGCGCGAACCACAGAGTTCCGCAATCGGCGTTGTTCACCTTTACCGATGCCACGTCGCGAAGATTGTCGAGTACGAGATAGACTCTCGCGCCCTTAGCCGTCTTTGGTCGCTTTATTTTAAGCTGATATTCGGCTGTGCCTGAGTAATATTTTATCTTCTCGTCGGATGATGCCGACCAGTCGAAGAACACGTCCTTCGCGCTACCGCTGATTGTCGTTGATGGCAGATTGCAGAATTTCAGACTGCCTTCTGATGCGAAGACTGCCGGCTCGGTCTGAACCATCGGCTCGGCTGATGTCTCGGCATTTCTGCCCTGCTGTCCGAACACAATGAAGAGCGATTCAGCCGGCTGAAGTGTGAGTCTTACGACTGTTCTGCCGTCCTTGTATTCTGTGGCGAAGTCGTTGCGCGTCTTACCCGTCATCGGATTCCATAGTTCAACCACGCGGTCGGTCTGGCGGAAGCTGAGTTCAACATCGCGCTTTCTGCCCGAAATGCTTGCCACAAAATAGATGTCCATCTCCTCGCCCTTGCGATGTGTCCACACCATACTGTCGGGTGCAATCACGTCGGGCTGCACGTTCTTCAACTCGCCGTCGTTCAGAGTGTAGTCTATCACGTTGCAGCCGTTCTTCTTCAGTTCTTCAATCTTCTTCTTTGTCTCTTCCGAGATGTTCGATTTATCAACGACCAGAGTTGCGTATTCTGCACCCGATGCAAGTCTGAGTCTGCCGTCTTCTGCCTTGGCATGATTGTGCAGTACATCAGGATTCATCGAGTCGTACTGATAGCCGTGAAGCGCGCCCCACCACAGTTCGGCACGGTTTATGTTCTTGGCAAAGCCCACGCCGTTCACCTTGTCCATCGGCTGCCCTTCGTTCTTCATTCGTGCCTTCTCTGCCTCGACTTTCTCCTTGCCGTAAAGTCCCGGCAGAAGGGTTATGAGTTTCTCGGGGAGGACGGCGCGCGACGGGAGTTCATCGCCTGTGTAGACGGCAATATCTGCCACCGGCTTGCCGTACTGAAGCAACGTCTGGCATCGTGCGGCATAGAGGCTCAAGGCTGGTGCGCCGAGAGTCCACCATGTGTTGTCGCGCTGGAAGTAGAAACCAATGCCATCGAGCGTCATTCCCGGTTTGCGGTCGAGCCACGGATTGTGGGTATAGACGTGATAGAACAGCTTGTTTATGCCAAGCGAGAAGTTGCAGTCGAGCAGCGACTTGACCGTTGCCGGCGTCTCGTCCCAATGTCCGCGAAGCTGCGTAAAGCCCTCTGCCTGCACGATGTTCTTTCCGTAGATGTGCGCTCCGCTTATGGCATCGAGCATATCGTTTGGCTTGTCGTGCGTAGGACTCTGAAGCCAGAACTCGCCCATCGGTCTGTCGCTTACAGAGTAATGCAGAAGTCCATCGCTCATCATCGTCGGAGCAACGCACTCGGTGCTCAACTCGCAGTTGTATCTCTCGGCCTCTGCCTTTGCCGTTTTGAAGAACACATCTACGATGAGTTCGCTTATCGTCTTGCGCACATCGCGCAGCACCTGTTCGCTCTTCTCGTGGCTCTCAACCGGCACGCCTGTCATAACGGGCAGATAAGGCATAAGGTCGTATCCTCTTCGTGCCTTGAACTCGTCGGCAAAGTTGCTGCTCCAGTTCTGCGAGCCGCACTCCCAGCTGTCAACGTGCATTCGGGTTATAACGCGGCGCGCCACGGCTTTGTCAACATGGTTGTATATTGCGCCGAACCAGCCGTCAATCTGCTTTTTTACTGCCGATGTGCTGAACTTATCACATTCCAGACCTCTTCCGCCGCCTGCCGTGGCATTCTCGTGCCCTGTTGATGTGTGGCCTATGCGAATAATGCGCCAGCAGCCTTCGGGCAGAGACGGATTATTCAGCGTTCCGTCTGCCGAGAGGCTCGCGGTAAGGTCGATAATATCTTTTGTCTGAACAAAATGCGATGGCTTGGCAAATTTGTCTGCATCTATTCGCCACACAAGTCCGCTCTTGCCCTGCCATTGGTCTATGCTCGCCCTACGATGAAGCACGATGTTCTTCAGCTTAAGGTTTGGCTTCCACTTGGCGGCATCGAGGCTCTCGCTTCCCGGCTCGGTGCCTTCGGGAGTCCATGTAAAGCGAAAGTAGCGCGCCGTTGTCTCGGGTACGGCAAAAGTGTAGCTGAAGTCGGAGTCCTGCCATCCGCTGCGTGGCGGTACGAACTCCTTTACCTTGGTGAATGTTTCGCCGTCGTTGCTTGCAAGCATCGTCATTCTTAGCGACTGCATGTTTCGTACCGATGGCGTGATGTCTACGCTGCGCACCGTAAATGCCTTTTCGTATTCGAGTTGTATGTAGCAACTTCCGGTGGCGCGGAATGTTCCGTTGTTAAGCGTTACGCCTGCCGAGTATGTCTTTTGGCACGGCATGGTGTCGGACACTACAGTCTTAATAACAGGAACGGCAAGAACCTTTATATCTTCGTAATATCCTTTGTAGCTCTCTGGCTTAGGCAGTCTTATTTGCTTTATGGCTTTCTTGCCGCGACTAACGATAGTGTCGGCAGATACAATCTTCTGCATACTCTCCTCGGGCTTTATCCACGGACCGCCGGCAAGGGCGAATCCGTCGCTTACATGAATGCCAAGCTGTAGTCCGTTTCTGTCTGCCTCGGCAACGCTGTGTCCAATCATCTTCCACCACTCTTCTGTCAGTTGCTGCGCCTTGCCCTCATATTCGGGACGGCGGTCGGTGCCGTAGATTGGCATAAGGTAGCATCCGCCAAGTCCGGCTTGCTTCATTGCCTCTATATCGGCAGTTATCCCCTCCTCGCTCACCGCTCCGTACATCCAGTACCAGAAGCACCACGGCAGCGACTCGCCCGACGGCGAACCGAACTGCTTGTACAACTGTGCCTTTGTCTGCGCACTTATCGGCATAATCTGGCAAAAGCCAATAATCACAGCCAGCACAACCTTAAAAATATTTATTTTCATCAACTTAAAGAATTTACCTATTTTGCAAAAATAAGCATAATTAACTTAACTACAAGTAATATGTACGCTTTTTTTGTACGATGTACAGCCGTTTTAAAGATGGCGGTATGACGTTCTTTTTAACAATTCATCTCTCGATGTTGCAGTTGCGCACGACAATGGGGCCTGCCTGCCGATGCTTTGCTTTTTCAAAATATCGAATATCAGCCAATCGCCACATTTTCGATGTTGCGTGTTTCCTTGCTGAAGTTCATGCCTATGCGGATTATCTTCTGACCGTTTAGTTCGAAAGGAAGGGTGTAATGCTTGTCTTCAATCTGCGCAAGTGCTTCCTCGGCCGTGCCATCGAGTTTGAATTCCATGACGTAGCAGAACTTCGGAGTCTGGAGCACGAGGTCAATACGTCCCTCGCTTGTCATATATTCAGCCTGAACATACTGGCCGGCAAGCTTGCTTACTATCCAGATTACGTTCTGATAATGATTCTCCAAATCCTTGATGAGCATGTATGGAGTGTCGGCAAAGAGCGCACGGAGACGCTTAACGAACTGCTCGGTATTGCCGACGCGGAGGTCAAGCACAAAATTCTTCAGGTCGAAGGCCGACTTGCTCCGCTCTTTCGATATGTACCACGGCAGAAGGAACTTGGTGAAGCCGATATTCACTTCCTCGTTAGGGAAGCCGAGCGTATATTCGCCAAACTCCGGGTCGTAGTCCTTTATGGTTAGATAACCGCTCTGATAGATGACAGGTATCGGGTCTTTAGATGTTGAGTCGATGCTGTTTAGTGTATCGGCATCGGCCTTGGCGTTTGCCATCGCCTCAAGATTATAGTCGTCGCGCTGGAGGAGTTCAACGAGATAAGTCGGCGTGCCTGTCTCGAACCAGTAGCTGCCGAAATCCATAGAATCAAGCGCATTAAGCACGCTAAACGGATTATACATTCCGGTAGAATTCTCGCGAAAATGATATCCGTCGTACATCCGTTTCATATTTGCCAAAGCCTCGTCGTATGTCATTCCGCAGGTGTCGGCAAGACGCTCGACATGCTTGGCAAGCGTTGTCTTTATCTCGGTTTCCGTCAGACCGCACATCTCAACATATCGCCTGTCCATCGATATGTCTTTCAGATTGTTGAGGTCGCTGAAAACGCTCACCTTGCCAAACTTCGTTACGCCTGTCAGAAGCGCGAAACGGATGCAGCCATCCTTGCTCTTCAAAGCGCCATAGAATCCTTTGAGAGTGCTGCGGAACTCATCTTGCAGTTCTTCGTTGCCTATGGCCTGAAGCATCGGCTTGTCATATTCGTCTACAAGGATTACAACACCACGGCCTGTCTTGTCGTATGCACGTTGAATGACGTTCTCAAATCTCATTCCAAGAGGAAGGTCTTTTCTTGCACAATCAAACTCTTGCTCCCACTCCGAGAGGGAATTGTCAAGTTTCTTGTCAAGCACTTCCTTTGAATCGTATCTGTTTGTATTCAAATCCAGATGCAGCACAGGATGCTTTGCCCAGTCAATATCGAGCTTGTCGGCAATGGCAAGCCCTTCGAACAGTTCGCGCTTTCCGTCAAAAACCGCATGAATGGTAGACATCAGCAACGACTTGCCAAAACGACGCGGACGAGACAGAAAATAATATTTTCCGCCCGCTATCAAGTTGTATATAAGTTCTGTCTTATCAACATAAAGATATCCACTTTTACGAAGACTTTCAAAGTCCTGCAAACCAATTGGCAATGTCTTTAGCTGTTCCATATCACACGAGTTTTCTGAATTTTCGACAAATATACGACATAAGAGAGTAAAGACAAAATTATTTTTGACTATCTTTGTCAGCAAAATTCAACAATAAATTTAAACTGATAAAAGCATATATCTATGAGACTAAACGGAAGACGCGAAAGCGACAACGTTGACGACCGCCGCGGAAAGGGCGGCGCAAAGGCTGGACTGGCAGGAATTGGCGGAATTATTGCCATCGTTGTAATAACCCTGCTATCGGGCGGTGACCTTTCGACTGTATTTCAGAACCTTTCGCAAAGCGGCGCGCTGAGCGGCGGGCAGACTACTGAACAGAATTATCAGCCTACTGCCGAGGAGGAGGAACTTGCCAAGTTCTCAAAGCAGATTCTGGCATCGACCGAGGATATCTGGACCGAGGAGTTCAAGAAGATGGGCAAGACTTATCAGGCTCCAAAGATGGTGCTGTTTACCAACGCCGTAGAGAGCGGATGCGGAAACGCTACCTCTTCAACAGGTCCGTTCTACTGCTCTGCCGACCAGACTGTATATATCGACCTGTCGTTCTTCTCTACCATGAAGAAGACTCTCGGAGCCGACGGCGACTTTGCATACGCCTACGTCATAGCGCACGAGGTGGGACATCATGTTCAGTATCTTCTGGGCGACTTGCAGAAGGCACACCAGCAGATGAGCCGCGTCAGCGAGAAGGAGGCTAACCAGATAAGCGTGCGCCTCGAGCTTCAGGCCGATTTCTATGCCGGCGTATGGGGACATCTCGAGAACAAGCGTTTCAAGTCGCTCGAAGATGGCGACATAGAGGAAGCACTCAACACGGCTTCGAAGATTGGCGACGACTATCTGCAAAAGAAGCATCAGGGCTACACGGTTCCCGAAAGCTTTAACCACGGTCGCGCCGACCAGCGTCACAAATGGCTGAAGAAGGGTCTCACGACCGGCGACTTCACACAAGGCGACACATTCTCACCAAACTATAACGACCTTTAATTTTAAAGGTCGTTTTTTGTTGGCTTAGCCGAATTTTCTGCACTATGAATATCATAGATTTGTTCGGGTTTCGTTCGGGATGCGTTCGGGTTTTGATTTTCTTACCAGCCCTGCCTGAAATTCTGTGCTCTACCTATGGTCTAGCGGCAAATTCCCGTTTTTTTCTCAGCCGAATTGCAAATTCGGCAGAACTGGGGTTCAGAAACTCATTATATCAGTACTTGGCACAGAGGACTTCATCGTCGTAAGTACAAATGCGTCGGGATATTCCTTGCAGAGCCTTTCATATTCCTTGTTCCAAGCGTCGTTTCCAAAGGTACAAGCGTAGTACATTTCGTACAACATTATTGTCATCATGGCTTTCACATAAGGCTGATTAGATTTGTAATTGGTAACGACTGCGGATTCAAACGACTCTTTATTCATTTTCAAAAGGTCATCAAATACCGTTTTGTTTTTTCTGATGTACTGGTTTATACATTCAAATGCCAGTTTTATACATTTTTCCTCACCCTCTTTATCTCCATCAAGACGGCATTGCATGGCATTTAGCTTATACTTTAAAAGTCCCGGAACAGGATAGACCTCGTTTGAAGAGCAAATTTCGCTGTTGCCAAACTCGATACATTCTTTATATCGCTTTGCCACCGAAAGGATGCGAAGTTTTGTCATTATGGGGTTTGGCACAACACCATGAGCAATAAGAGTGTCGCATATTTCAACGCAACGGTCTACATCCTTGTCTTTGGGCGTATAATCAGCCTTGGCGAACTGTGCCTGCATGTTCTCGCTTAGTATTACCTGCGTAATTGAGTCCAGTTCGTGGTTTAACGATGATTCGTCATAGGTGTTGTCAACTCGCGCATGACAAGCCGACAACAGAAAAGCTGTCATGCAAAACAATATTTGAAAAGTCTTCATCATTATGCTTTTTTATTTCTTCCTCGTAAGTATAAACTTGTCGCCGTACATATTCCACGAAAGGGGCAGAGTAAGGCTGAAATTCTTCTCGGCAATGAATTTCTGCTGGGTCGAGATGCGCGAGAGGTCGGAATGTGCGGCTTCCTTTTTCATTACTATCGTGCGTACCGCCAGAAAGGTGTTGAGCCACTCAGTCTCATCGCCCTTTGCCGACGGCGGATTCGACTTTGCCAACGCCGCCTTGCGAATGCCTCCGAAACTGTCCTCGTCCTCACCCGGACCGTGAACAACCAGCGCGTCGTAGTAAATAAACGCGCCGAGCGTGCTAAGACCGTCTTTCTGGGCATAATACATCGCCGGATTGTAATACATAGCATTCAGGACAGAGTCTTGCGCCGCTATCATCTCGGCATCTTTAGACGCCGTTTTCCACGCCTTTACAAAGGCATCGCCAAGACCATCGTGCGAGGGCGAGCCGTTGACTTTTTCGAGGGCTGGAATGTATTTCTTCAGCGGATTGTTTTTGGGCTTTAGTGCAACATAACGCTTCACCACCTCAATCATATCGCCTGTTCCTGAAGTAAACCCTATGACGCCTGCCGTATATCCGCGTCCATCGCCAATATCCTCGATATAAGCATATTGAGCATTAAAGTCGAGCGATGAATTCTCGGCAGAAGATACAAGGCAGAAAAATACGGTTCGCGTATCTTGCGCTATTTCTGCGCTTATAGTCTGTGGCTGCGCGCTACAAAACGATGACAATGCCAGAAAAGATATTAGAAAAAAAGTCTTAACCATTTTGTAAAGTTTTAAGATACCGCAAAGTTAATAATTTTGTAAACAAACAGCAATTTTATCTGCGCTATTCTTTTTGAGAGGGCGAAACAAGAAAACAGAACCGCCACTAACGAATTATCTCAAATCCGCAACAGATGAAAGAATCTATTTCCAGACAGTCGCAGCACCCTTTTATTTTGATATTGCCATTATTTATGTCGAAATCAAAGATTTCACGCCTTATTTTTTCTTTGCTAAAAGGATTCAGAACTCTGTTTCTGTCTACATATATCCCATCTGCCCACACTCGCCTATCATAATCATCATAGACTTTAATTCTTGCACGATGAGTGGTCGAATCTATTTCTAATATGTCGTACCAGCAGCCAAAGTCGGGAGCACCCACCCAAAATGCTGATTTTGTAGGCGGTTCTTCGGTGGCATTCAAGTCAAAATCCCCTTGGCTTATATCTACGCACAGAAATAAACCTATTGCCAATACAAGTAAACTAATGCCTGTAACAAATACTACTTTATTTCTCATCAGCAATTATAATTGACTGTGCCTTCGCCACCATGCTTATGATGGCGAAGAATATTGTTTTATTGCTTGCTTCATGATAAAAAATAATAAAAAAATAAGGCTATAGGTGCTAAAGTCATAATAATAGGAATTGCCAAATCCTCTTCACCATAGTCCTCATAAAATTTTTCATGCAAATACTTGTAATAATTCTTATGCATATACGAGAAAACAAATCCTATTATCGTGCCAATTAAAGGTAATGCAAGTCCCGCATAGATAAAATATTCTATTAACTCATCATCTAATGGCATGACATTTCCTATAAGAAAAAACAGAACATCTATATAAAATGACAATGTCATAAAATAAACGAAGCAACCATCTTCATAAGGAGTTCCTCTTGGAGAAAGTAAATCAATATACAATCGACAATATCTGTAAAATACAAAGTCAAAAACGTATCTTATTTTTTTTGAGATTTTCATATATTTAATTTTTTCAACTTACCAATACTCAAAGTGCGGCTTCACCAACCGTTTTGCCGAATTTCCGAATTCGGCAACATCATAGTCGGGAGTTTGTAACTCCCATTGTCGCAAAGCGACAAAACAGAATCACTAAGAACTATTTTTTTGCCCCATCATACAAAATCTTTTACGACAAAACTCTTTCAAACATAAAGAGATTACAGAAATCATACAAGCGCAATGCAATATGAAAACTGTTTGCATATTCGCTACGCCTATAGTTTCGCCATCAACAGTAGGCGGAATTGTGATTGTATCGAGTCGATTGTTATACAATAAAGCCAGCAACGTGAACGAGTTAAGGACAAATACTTGTTTGGCTGTTCTACCAATGAAAAAATTTAATATCAGGCATAATCCACAGACAGTATTCACTAATGAATATAAGCCAGTACATAGATAAACCGACACAGCCAACAACAATTGGCACATTACCAAAACGACTGCGCCAATATTGTTTTTTACGTTTTTCCGGCAGAATACGCATAATGCCGCAAAGCCACCTAAAAATAACGCAAAATACAGTATCATCATCCTTATACTTTCAGTACTGAAAAAGACAAACAAAATAACCAAGGTATAAATAAAGGTTGCAATTATAGCAAGATTTACTACTCTCTGTCTGTTAGCCAAGATTTCTTTCAAACATACAGAAATTATAGAAACTATTCGGGCACAATGCAAGATGGCGATATAACATACTATATCCCGAGACTCGCTTTCTATAAATTTTTCAGTAGCATACAACACATTAAGCGAGATTATCAACAGGGTGAATAAATTTAGCACAAACACTTGCCTTGAATTTTTCCCGACAAAATAATTCAGCACAAGAAACAGACCATAAAAAGGACACATAAAGGTTACCAAATCCTCCCTCTGATATTCTGTTAATATAATCAGTAACAACTGACTAACCAATAGAACGATGATTCTTTTGTCTTTTATAATTTTATCTCCAAACCATGTATCCCCCAACAAAAGGACAGCCGACCACAAGCCAAAGCAAAGAAATATCATTACTATATTTTCAAAACAAACACCAGAACAGACAAAAGATATTGCAATGGCTATTGTGTAAAATATTGTAACTATGGTTTTCATTTGTATCTGCAGTTTTTCAAATTACTACTATTTGGCGGTAAATATACAAATAATATTTGTTTTAAGCCCATTTTTCAGCCCGCCATTTTTTGAAAAGTAAGAACAATCTCGCCAATTTAGGGTCTGTCAACTGCGAATGAAACACTCCCGATTTTTCCAACTTTCATTTTTAAACGTTCAGCTTTCCCATAGCCTATTCCTACTCTGGCTATACTTTGCATATAGCATACATATAGCTTAAATATAGCCAACATATAGCTTACATATACCCTACATATAGCTTACATATACCTTGACACCATTTTATGTTTACCAAAAGATAAATTAGTACTCTTTTTCTACAATTTACACGTCAAATAGTAGTTAGGCTTCCCAAAAGTTTCACACCACCCATACTAAACCAAATTGCTACATTGGCAATTACCTATTCAGAGTTAACCTATTCCGGTTCTCTACCATTAGTCTACCCTTATAAACTCTTCCCCGTACCTTCCGGCTTACTTGAATCTATCTTGAATCTATCTTCTGTCTTGCTACCATCTTGCTTCCTTCTTCCTACCTTCTTCCTACCTTCTATTTTGCATATACCAAACGAACAATTTCTGACGAAATTGTTCGTTACAACTCCTAAGCTGTCAATCGTGAATTGCCTCAGAATTTTCAACTTTCTCTAATTAAGAAAGCAATTTTGAATTATGAATTCTGAATTGTGAATTTTCAATTGTCTCAATTTTCAACTCCCGAATTGTCAATTCAAAAAAAGACACACAAAATAACCTAATATAGACATTAAGGTACGAGCACAAAACAAAAGAAAGCACCTACAATCACTTGCAAGCGCTTCCACATCATTCTTAATACCTAACAGCATTGATCATTTTAGCTATCCTTTCTTTTAACCTAAAAGAAATATATCTTTCTTTGTAATAATCTGTTTTGCACTACAAAAGTATGTATTACTTTTTGAATAGCCAAGAAAAAAGTTAAAAAAAATAATAAGATGGCGTTTTTTATGGCTCAAAAATCCTTTTATAGCGACTGATAACCATCATTTTAAAATTTTTCGCAACAAATAAACAAAGTTACAAATAAAAAGCACTAACTTTGCAGCATGGAAGATAATTTTGATATCAGAAATGAGTCTTTAACGCCCAAGGAAAAAGAGTTTGAAAAAGCCCTCCGACCACTACAGTTCAGCGATTTTAACGGTCAGCAAAAAGTGGTTGAGAACCTTGATATTTTCGTTCAGGCAGCAAAGATGAGAGGCGAACCGCTCGACCACACGCTGCTGCACGGACCTCCGGGACTGGGAAAGACTACCCTGAGCAACATCATAGCCAACGAACTTGGCGTAAACATGAAGATAACATCGGGCCCCGTGCTCGACAAGCCGGGCGACCTTGCCGGAATTCTTACATCACTCGAGCCTAACGACGTTCTGTTCATCGACGAGATTCACCGCCTCAGCCCCGTGGTCGAGGAATATCTGTACTCGGCGATGGAGGATTACCGAATAGACATAATGATTGACAAAGGTCCGTCGGCTCGAAGCATTCAGATTGACCTGAATCCGTTCACCCTCGTGGGCGCAACAACGCGCAGCGGAGCACTCACCGCCCCTCTCCGCGCCCGATTCGGCATAAACCTGCATCTTGAGTATTACGACAACGATGTGATTACCAAAATCATAAGCCGCTCGGCACGACTGCTCAACGTGGAGTGCGACTGCGATGCCGCCGGCGAGATTGCAAGCCGCAGCCGAGGCACGCCGCGTATTGCAAACTCGCTGCTGAGACGTGTGCGCGACTTTGCTCAGGTTAAGGGCAACGGCAAGATAACCACCGAGGTGGCCAACTACGCTCTGGAGGCTCTGAACATAGACAAATACGGTCTGGACGAGATTGACAACAAGATTCTCTGTACCATCATCGACAAATTTGGAGGCGGTCCTGTGGGCATAAGCACCATAGCCACAGCCATCGGCGAAGACCCGGGCACAATAGAGGAGGTGTACGAGCCGTTCCTGATAAAAGAGGGATTCGTAAAACGCACGCCACGAGGCCGCGAGGTTACAGAACTGGCATACAGCCACTTGGGCAAGAGCATACTGAAGCACAAGTTGCAGAAAGGTCTGTTCGACGACAGCGACTTTTAACATCTTTAAAACAACAAGATTATGGTCTTAAACTATATATGGGTAGCATTCTTCATCATTGCCTTTGTTATGGGACTGGTGCAACTGTGCTTCATGGGCAACACCGAGGTCTTTCCAGCCATGATGACATCGACATTCGAGTCGAGCAAGACAGCCTTCGAAATCTCGCTCGGACTAACCGGAACGCTGTCGCTCTGGCTCGGCATAATGAAGATTGGCGAGAAGGGAGGCGTGATAAACGTTCTGTCGCGTCTGCTCAGCCCTATATTCTGCAAACTGTTTCCCGACATTCCGAAGGGACACCCCGTAACGGGAAGCATCTTTATGAACCTAGCCGCCAACATGCTGGGACTCGACAACGCCGCCACTCCGCTGGGACTGAAGGCTATGGAGGGTATGCAGGAACTGAACCAGAAGAAAGACACGGCAAGCAACTCGATGATTATGTTCCTTGTGCTAAACACATCGGGGCTGACGCTCATACCAATAAGCATCCTTGTGTATCGCGCGCAGATGGGAGCGGCACAGCCAACCGACATCTTCATCCCTATTCTGCTTGCTACATTCTTCTCAACCATCACCGGAATAGTGGTAACCTGTCTGTTCCAGAAGATAAATCTGTTTAACCGCACACTCATGCTCACCCTTGGCGGTCTCTGCGCCGCGGTGGGTCTGATTATATGGGGCTTCAGCGGAATGGAGAAGGAGAAGATGCAGGTTGTGAGCACACTCGTTGCCAACATCTTGCTGTTCAGCATAATAATCAGTTTCATCGTTGCCGGTCTGATAAAGAAGATAAATGTTTACGAGGCATTTATCGAGGGCGCGAAGGATGGTTTCAATACCGCCATCCGAATAATTCCGTACCTTGTGGCTATCCTCGTAGGCATCGGCGTTTTCAGGGCATCGGGAGCGATGGATATGCTGATAAAGGGCATAAGCAACACCATAGCCTTATGCGGCATGAATACCGACTTTGTAGAGGCTCTGCCAACGGCTATAATGAAGCCTCTGAGCGGAAGCGGAGCACGAGGAATGATGATTGATGCCATGCAGACTCACGGAGTTGACTCGTTCGTAGGCAGACTGAGTTGCATCTTCCAAGGCTCTACCGATACTACATTCTACATACTTGCAGTCTACTTCGGTAGCGTGAGCGTAAAAAACACTCGCCACGCCGTTACCTGCGGACTGCTTGCCGACCTTGCCGGAATCATAGCGGCAATATTCATAGCATACGCATTTTTCGGATAATAAAAATTTACTTTAAAGAATAAGATGGCAAACTTAAAATCACTTGCTAAAGATACAGCAATATATGGCCTAAGCAGCATTATCGGACGATTTCTCAACTATCTTCTCGTACCGCTTTACACGGCAAAGATAGCAGCCGAATCGGGCGGATACGGTGTTATAACAAACATGTATGCCTACACAGCCATACTGCTTGTTATCCTTACCTACGGAATGGAGACGACCTTCTTCCGCTTTGCCAACAAGGAGGGCGTCGACCCGATGAGGGTTTACTCTACAACGCTCATAAGCGTGGGGGCAACATCTTTGGCTTTCATAGCATTGGTGCTTACGTTCCTTACGCCGATAGCCGATTTCATGGGCTACTCGTCTCACAGACATTATGTTGCGATAATGTTCATCTGCGTAGCCATAGACGCGTTCCAATGTATTCCGTTCGTGTTCCTCAGATTCCAGAAGAAGGCAATAAAGTTTGCATCGCTCAAACTTCTGTTCGTGTTCATGAACATTCTGCTCAACCTGCTTTATTTTGTATGGCTGCCTGAGTTGTACAAGACTCACCCCGACATCGTGGGACAGATCTACAACCCGGGAGTGAGCGTTGGATACGCCTTTGCCATCAACCTTCTGTGTACGGCAAGCATTACCGTATGGTTCTGGCCCGAGTTGATTGGCTTCAAGTGGGTGTTCGATGTCAACCTGTTCAAGAAGATGCTTTCGTACTCATGGCCTATACTTGTGCTCGGCATCGCCGGAATTCTTAACCAAGCAGCCGACAAACTGATATATCCTAAAGTCCGCCTCGGACAGCAGGGAACGGTAGAACTCGGCATCTACGGAGCAGCCGTCAAGATAGCCATGATTATGGCTATGATTACTCAGGCGTTCCGCTATGCCTACGAGCCTTTTGTGTTTGGCAAGAGCAAGGACAAGGACAGCCGCGACACTTACGCAAAGGCTATGAAGTACTTCCTTATCTTCACGCTTCTGGCATTCTTGTGCGTAATGCTCTATCTTGACGTGATAAAGCATATCATCGGAAAGGACTATTGGGAAGGTCTGAAGGTCGTTCCTATCGTGATGACTGCCGAAATAATGATGGGCGTGTACTTCAACCTGTCGTTCTGGTACAAACTGATAGACAAGACTATCTGGGGAGCATACTTCTCGGGCATCGGCTGCATTGTGCTCATCGCCATCAACATCATCTTCATTCCAGAATACGGATACATGGCTTGTGCATGGGCTGGCGTTGCCGGATACGGAACGTCTATGGTTCTGTCGTACATCGTTGGCCAGAAGAAATATCCTATCAACTATCCGCTGAAGGACATTTTCTGCTACGTCGTGCTTACGGCTGCCATCTATGCCGCATCGGTATATCTTGTTCCGGCAGACTGGCACATCGCCGCACGACTGGCATGCAACACGTTGCTTCTGATGGTCTTCATAGCATATCTTGTAAAGAAAGACTTTCCGCTGAAGGCATTGCCTGTGATTGGCAAATTCTTCAAATAATAAAAGATCGACATACAAGTACTTATACCATAAAAACATCATGAGAAAATTTCTGTTTCTGTTGATAATACTCGCATCTACTGTTGCCAGAGCCGACGAGGGCATGTGGATGCTCAACAACCTTCCGGCTCAGACCGTTAAGCGTATGCAGAGTTTGGGGCTGAAACTCACTCCGCAGCAGCTTTACAGCACGCAGAACGGCTCGCTGAAGGATGCCGTGGTTAGTTTCGGCGGATTCTGCACAGGCGTCGTAGTATCGCCCGAGGGACTGGTCTTCACCAACCACCATTGCGGATTCGAGAGCATTCAGCAGCAGAGTAGCGCGGAGCACGACTACATAAAGAACGGATTCGTATCGCAGTCGTTCGAAGAGGAACTGCCAATCGAGAATCTGTTCGTCAGTTTCCTTGTCTCGACACGCAACATTACTGCCGAGATGAACGAGGCAATAGGCAACTGCAAGAACGAGTTCATGCGCCAGCATATCATCGACTCCATTTCTGTAATAATACAGCAGAAGGAAGTGGAGCACGACCCTACCCTGCGCGCCGAGATAAGTTCGTACTATCAGGGTAACGAGTTCTACATAAACGTGTATCGCGACTATACCGACATTCGTCTTGTCTTTGCTCCACCGGCATCGGTCGGAAAATTCGGAGGCGAGAACGACAACTGGATGTGGCCGCGACAGACGGGCGACTTCTCCATCTTCAGAATTTATGCCGACAAGGACAACAAGCCTGCCGCCTACAGCAAAGACAACGTGCCGCTGAAGGCTAAGGCATACGCGCCCGTGTCGCTCGACGGATACAACGAAGGTTCGTTCTGCATGACCATCGGATATCCGGGCGAGACATGCCGCTACCTGTCGTCTTACGGCATTAAGGAGCGCATGGAATGTCTCAACCAAGTGCTCATAGACATGCGCGGCGTGAAGCAGCAGATATGGCGCAAGCACATGGACGCCAACCCTGTTGTGCGCATAAAGTACGACTCTAAGTATGATATCAGTTCTAACTACTGGAAGAACAGCATCGGCATGAACAACAGCATCAAAGAACTGCACATCATAGAAAAAAAGCAGGCTCTTGAGAAGGACTTGCACGAGTGGATTCAGAGCGACTCTACCCATTCGGAATACTATCGCAATCTTCTGCCTATCCTCGGAAAGGCTTACAAGAAAAGGAAGAACGACTATCGCACGCTGTTCCTCATAAACGAGGCTTTCTACGAGGGATCCGACCTTCTGGGCATCGTCTTCACCTTACTAAATACCGATTTCAGCAACGACAACGAGAATCTTCAGCAGCAGATAAAGTCGATTGCCGACCGATACAACAACATGGACATCGACACCGATAAAGAGATTTTTGCCGCCATGCTGAAGGAATATGCCGAGCAGGTAAACTACAACGAGGCTTATCTGCCCGAGTGTTACAAGCGCATAAAAAATGATTTCAAGGGCGACTACAATGCCTTTGCCAACAGCATCTACGCCGCATCTAATTTCAGCACGATAGACGGACTGAGAAGACTTTTCAGCGGTACGCTAAAATGCGACATGAGCAAGGATGCCGCCTCTGAAATCTGCATTGACATAATGGTCAAGTTGTTCGAACTTCAGCAGAACATGGCTATCGCAACCGACATCATAGACAAGAACGAACGACTTCTGAACCGTTCTATGCGACTGATGCAGAGCGACAGACTGTTCTATTCTGACGCCAACTCAACCATGCGCATGAGTTATGGCGTGGTGGGCGGCTACGAGCCGAAAGATGCCATGGTGTTCGGCTACTACTCCACTCCGCGCGGAATTATCGAGAAATTCGAAAACCTCGGTCCTAAGAAAGACGGCAGCGGCGACATGCAGTATTTCGTAGAGCCTGAACTGATGAAACTGTACAAATCAAACAACTTCGGACGATATGCCGACAAGAAAAGCGGCACGATGCAGCTCTGCTTCCTCACAAACAACGACATCACAGGCGGAAACTCAGGCTCGCCGATGTTCAACGGCAAGGGCGAACTGCTCGGTCTCGCCTTCGACGGCAACTGGGAGGCAATGAGCAGCGACATCACCTTCGAGCCTAACCTTCAGCGTTGCATCGGCGTTGACGTGCGCTACATTCTGTACCTAATCGAGAAGTGGGGCAACTCACCGCGCCTCATCAACGAACTGAAAATCAGCGGCGAAACAAAATAATTAAAAAAAATATAAAAAATGATGTCACAAAAGCGCAACGCATGTGTCATCACTATGAAAGATGGAACGACAGGGATTCGAAAAGGAAGCAACGCGCCTCCGACCTATGCTCGTCAGATATGCCATCAGGATGGTGCACGACGAGGATAAGGCTGAAGATCTGGTTCAGGACACACTGTTGAAATTGTGGAACATTCACGACAGCCTGGAACAGTATCGCTCGGTTGACGCATTGGCTACAACCATAATCCGAAACCTTAGTCTGAATGCCATCCGCGACGACCACAAGGCCGATGTTGACGAAGACACGATGGCGCAGATTGCCGACACATCGTCGTTCGAGAACGACATGATGGACGCCGAGGAAACCTCGGAGGTGATGCGCCTTATTGGCCTACTGCCCGACATGCAACAAACGGTGCTGAGAATGAAACACGTTGAAGGCTTGGAAATTGATGAAATCGCCCAGATGATAGGAAGCAAACCCGATGCCGTAAGACAAAATCTTAGTAGGGCACGAAAAAAAATAAGAGACCAATTCCTAAACCGAAAGATATAACCAATAATATGCCTATGGGTGATATTTTACATATTGACATCAACAATGTGGAACTCTACATTGACCGCTTTATGGAAGGCGAAACCTCGAATGACGAAGAAAAGGAACTCTACCGCTTCTTCGCCACCGAGAAAGACCTGCCGCAACACATAGCCCAGTACAGGGAGATGTTTGCATACTTCGAAAGCGGACTCGATGAAAGCCTCTCGGCACAAGCCCTGACCGAGGCGGAGCACAGCACAGCCAAGGTGGTACAACTAAAGCCGGTTGATACAAAGAAACCGAAGAAACGCATCTTTATGTTCGCCGCAAGCATAGCGGCAAGCATCGTGCTCATATTCGGCATATCATTCGGACTGCTAAAGAACGATGCCGACGAACTTTACACCTACGAAGGCAGTTACGTTATGCAGAACGGAAAGCGCGTAACCGACAAAGAGACGCTGAAACTGATGATTGACAACACGATGAAAGAGGCCGACAACATTGAAAAGCAAGTTGCACAGCTCTCTGAAATCAGCGACAAAGACGACAACATACAGAGCGTTATGGCAAGCAGCATCAACAACAGCGAGGCTCAGGCCAGAGTTAACGAATTCCTTAACGAAGACTAAAAGAAATGATTATGAGTATAAGTTCTAAAATATTGTCACTCACCGTCTGCATGTTCACCGCATTCGGACTGGAATGCAAGGCGCAGCAGAGCATCGAGAAACTGGTTAACAGCCTCGAAAAGAAAGAAGACATCTGCCACCTGCAGAACATTGTGAAGCGAGACCCTCGCACGCACAACATAGTAAAGACGGTGAAGAAGCTGACTATTGTCCATGCCGACAATACCACCTTCACAAAACTCTACAACGCCTTCCGCAAGGAGAGCGAGAATGCCAATGAGGTTTACAGCAGCAACTCGTTCAACTCAACAAGCAACACGCTTGTGTTCTACGGAAAGAAGAGCCGCAAGTTCATACAGATGAACAGTCAGGGCAGCACCATCGAACTTATTCTCATCAACAAGAACAACACCGATAGTCAGCCAAAGGAGCAGAACAGACAACAGCAGCCTCAGCCCGACTTTCCGTTCTTTAACATTAACTTCGACTTCTTCTCAAGGTAAAAGAAACGATATATAAAATCTGTAAAATGTTTTTCAAAATATAATCTCTAAACCTTAACCAACAGTATTTGAAATTTATAAGTAATTTTATGATCATGCTTGTTTTGGGCATAGCCGACCTGTGAAGGCCGGCTATGTTTTTTTCGTCCCTATTGCAAAAATAATCAGTAAGTTATAACCGTTTATTCATAAATTAGAATTATCTTTGCACCCAATTATTTAATTTGTATAAAATATTGAAGACATTTGAAGAACTTGGCATCTCGGAGGAGATTCTCAAGGCAATTAAAGAAAAGGGCTACGAAAATCCAATGCCCGTACAGGAGGAAGTGATTCCTTATCTACTTAGTAACGAAAATGATCTTGTAGCACTGGCACAGACAGGCACAGGCAAAACAGCAGCCTACGGTCTGCCCGTTATCCAGTTGGTAAACCCGAAAGAACGCGTTCCACAAGCACTTATCCTGAGTCCTACACGCGAACTTTGTCTGCAAATCGCAGACGATCTTAACGATTATTCAAAATACATAGACGACTTGAAGGTACTGCCAGTTTACGGCGGTTCTTCTATCGAGAGTCAGATACGTTCACTAAAACGAGGTGTGCAGATTATCGTTGCCACTCCGGGACGACTTATTGACCTTATCGAACGCGGCGTTGTGCATCTCGACAACGTTAAGCGCGTTATTCTCGACGAGGCTGACGAGATGCTTAACATGGGATTCACCGACAGCATCAACGCCATCTTCGAGCAGATTCCAGAAGAGCGTCTGTGCCTTCTGTTCTCTGCAACAATGAATGCCGAGATTTCGCGCATAAGCAAGAACTATCTGCACAACGCTAAGGAGATTACCATCGGTACTAAGAACGAAGGTTCTGCCAACGTGTCGCACCAGTATTTCTTGGTTCATGCCAAGGACAAGTATCTTGTTCTGAAGCGCATAGCCGACTTCTACCCCGACATTTACGGTATCATCTTCTGCCGCACTCGAGTAGAGACTCAGGAGATTGCCGACAAACTTATTCAGGACGGCTACAACGCCGACTGTCTGCACGGCGACCTTTCGCAACAGCAGCGCGACCTTACAATGCAGAAGTTCCGCCAGCACCGCACACAGCTCTTGGTGGCTACCGACGTGGCTGCGCGCGGACTCGACGTTGACGACCTTACGCACGTTATCAACTACGGTCTGCCTGATGATGTTGAGAACTACACTCACCGAAGCGGACGTACCGGTCGTGCCGGCAAGAAGGGCATCAGCATCGCCATCATACACGTTAAGGAACGCCGCCATCTGCGCGACATCGAGAAGATTATAAAGAAGACTTTCGAGAAGGGAACAATCCCAACAGGAAAGGACATCTGCGAGAAGCAGCTCTACAACTTGGTGAACCAGATTGAAAAGGTTAAGGTAAACGAGGAGGAAATTGCTTCGTTCCTGCCAGAAATCTATCGCAAGTTCGACTGGCTGGAGAAGGAAGACATCATAAAGCGCGTAGTTTCGCTGGAGTTCAACCGATTCCTCGAATACTACAAGAATGCGCCTGAGATAGAAGAGCCTTCTGAAAAGCGAGGTGCCGACAGAGACTCATCGTCAAAGGGCAAGGGCGGCAAACGCGACGGTCGCGACGGAAAAGCTCCACGCTCGCGCAAAGCAGAAGAGGGCTTCACCCGAATGTTCATCAACCTCGGAAAGACCGACAACATCAACCCAGCAACCATCATCGACCTCATTAACAAGAACGTAAAGGGTCGCATCGAGATTGGGCGCATCGACCTTATGAAGAACTTCTCGTTCTTCGAGGTTGAGGAGAAGGCTACAAAGGATGTGCTCCGTGGATTCTCATCGTCTAAGGCTAAGTACAAGGACAGACGCATAAGCGTTGAGGTAGCCGATGCCGGCGACGACAAGGGCGCAGCAAGAAGCGGCGCACGCAAGGGTGACAAGGGCGCACGCGGCAAGCAGAATGCCGAGAGCAAGCCGAAGAAAAAGAAGCCAAGTCGCGAGGAGCGCGGATACACCGAAATGCGCGGTCCTAAAAAGACAAAGGACGACTGGAAGAAGTTCTTCGAGTAAACAAGCAGAAACGAGTTACTGAAATAACACACACTTACCCGCAATCGCATCGATAACATTCGCGCGGTTGCGAGTTTTTTGTTTTTTCTTGCATTATCCGCTATGTCTTTCATACAAAATCATTATTTTTGCATTACAGAACAAGCACTAAAAAAGCTAATGGCATGAAAAGACATTTATTCAGCATCATACTTTTACTTGGCTCATTGCGTTGTTATTCAGCGCATTGGACTTCAATGACGAAAGAAAAAGCAATATCTCTATATTGCACTCTATTCGCATTTTTTATTTTTCTGAACATTTATGCCATCTACAAAGCCATTAGGAATAAAGATTTTTCTATCTCCAGACTAATAAAGAAATACCGTATCAGATTATGTCTGTTAGCAATATCTATTTCTGTATGTCTTGCCGCCTTTTATTACGAATATGACACCCCGGTATCAAGATTGGCTGTTCTGTTCTCGGTGCTTTATACGATTTCGTTTATAGCCTGGTACACTTGTAAATTACTAAAACGCACAAAATTAGACGATAAGTTAGAAGAACTAGAAAAACATAATGATAAATTCAAATACTTTTAATTCTTCAACATTGTATTGGAATCTGTCAGAAAAATCAAAGCACGATGAAGAAAGACATTCTCAGTTTCCGAGATATACAATTCTCCCGGCTTTTACAAATTCCTGCTAAAAAAAGCAAAGAAAAAACGAGTTTTGCGTAAATAAAGCAAGTAATCAGAATATTATCTAACTAAATAAACTTAGAAAGAAACATCATGTTACAAAACAAAAAGCACACACTACTTGGAAGTCGTAAAATCGTTGTGTTGCTGCTGATAATCATTTCATTATCATCATGTGTAAATAAGGCGAAAGAGAATCTTTCTCACTTTGTCTGTACCTTGTCATCTGACAATAATCCAAGGAGATATATACAGATAACTTTCAAGGACTCGTTCATGTATATGTACTCTCACGATTACAAGATGGTGAGCGGACGTGTAAATCCATCAACGGGACTTGTGGACTTTGTAGTAGAACCAAATTTCAAAATGGATAGCGTGAAACTGACAGCCTTAGAGATGGACAGTCTAGACGGGTATCTGAAGGTAATAGAAAAGATTGATTCTACAGAATTTATTCTTTATTCAACAGACTGCAGCAATATGGAATTTAAATATAAGGACAAAAAAATAATGACAAAATGGGGCTATTATTCTGAAGATAAAAGATTTTCCCCAATATATGATTTCTTTTATGATAGATATCCACACAAAATAATGTTCGAGTAATTGTCCTCGGATATACGATATGTTTATGGGAATTTGCAATTCCCAAAATTCTAAAATAAAATCACCATGACAAAATACATTTTTTCTTTTCTACTGCTATTCTTTTCACTCAACTTCGGTTACTCACAAAACAGAATAGTCAAAGGCTTGGTTATCGACGAAGACCTTGAGCCTATAGGGAATTTGTTAATTTCTATAAATGACAGCATCAAGGTCGGAACAACAGACATTGAAGGACGCTTTCAGATAGAAATCCCGACATCTGTAAATAAAATATCATTTGCATGTATTGGGTATGAACGAGCAGAACTCAATTTATCCGACGATTGTGACAATATTGAACTGGTTATGTTACAACATGTAACACACTGCTTTCTGCCTTGGCACAAGGTTAATAAATTAAGGAGAAAAGAATACAAGAAACTTCCAATGCTTAGAAAAAAGGCTTATGAAAAAGGAGTGTTTCAATCTCCAGAGGTATGTTACACCCAAGGATTTGCTGAATACATATTTGTAAACAACAAACTTACAGAGCGCATTAACGAATCGTTCTGAAAGCGGTCGCCCAACGCGACAGACGGGGCACTCTTTCAGAGTGCTTACAGATGATGGTTATTATTCCGCAGGTCGCATGCCGACCTACGGTTACTAAGCGGAGACGCCTTCAGCGTCTATAACAGCATTCTAACGCTAAAAAAGACGGGAGCAACCTTTTTGAGTCGTTCCCGTCTTTCTCTAAAATAATATCAAGGATTATTCTTTCTTGCCCAAGTTCTTGAAGGCATTGGCTGCTTCCTTCACGTTGTTTACGGTTGTCTTGGCAGCCTCCTTGGTCTCGTTCACCTTTTGCTGAGTCTCCTGAACCTTGGTGTTAACCTCTTCGGCCTTCTTGTTTACTGCACCGTCCTTGCCAACAGCCTTAGACACATCGTTTACTGCGCCCGATGCTGCGCCTGTAACGCCAGCAGCATCGTTCTTGCCGCTTGCAGCCTTAGCATCGTTGTAGCGTGCCTTCAGCTTCTCCCACAAGGTCTTTTCCTGTTCAGTAGCCTCGCCGCTTTCAACCTTAGCCTGAATCTTTTCCATCTCAACCTTTGTCTCCTCTGGAGTAAGGGTCTCGACCTTAGCTGTATCAAGAAGTTCGTCTGGGTTCTCTGGAGTTACCTCTACGAGTGAGTCCTGAGCATCGCCAGCCTCAGTCTTCTGTCCACCACAAGAGCAAAGTATAGCCAAAGTAGCGGCTGTTAAAATCATTTTTTTCATTCCAATACTTCTTTTTTTGTCAGTTTAACAAGTTAATAATTATGTTTTATTCAGACAGAATGTCTGTCAGTTCGTCGAAGGTGTCTGCCACGCAGAACATTGTGCTGTACGGACAGTTAGCAAAGCCTTTCTGCTCAATATCGGCAAGGAGTTGTATAAGCGGATTCCAGAAGCCGTCGAGATTGTAGAGCACGGTCTTTTTGCCATGATAGTTGAGCGAGCGCGCCGCCAAGGTGGTGAAAATCTCGTCGAGCGTGCCGACGCCGCCGGGCAGAGCCACGAGTATGTCGCTCTCCTGAATCATTATGTCCTTGCGGTCGCTCAGATTCTCGCACCTGAAGTTTACATCGAGGTCGTCGCTTACTATGTCTCTCTCTTCGAGAGCCGTTGGCACAACGCCCATTACCCTGCCGCCGCTCTGCTTAACAGCCGATGCCAGCGTTCCCATTGTTCCGCGGTTGCTGCCGCCGTAAACAAGCCACTTGCCATTTGAGCCTATCCACTCGCCAAACTGCTGCGCGGCGTCAAAATACTTCTTGTCTATCTTTACCGAAGATGAACAGTAAACTCCTATTCTTTCCATAGCGCAAACATAAATATTTTTTTCGGTATTTCAATAAAAAAATATCAAATATCTTAGTACCTTTGCAAAGTTTTTTTGAGCGCATTTAATGGATACACAATACAGTACTTTTACGCTTCCTAACGGACTGCGTATAATACACACCCCATCATCTACAAACGTTGTTTACTGCGGGCTCGCCATCGATGCCGGCACGCGCGACGAACGCCCCGAGGAAAGCGGCATGGCGCACTTTTGCGAGCACATGGTTTTCAAGGGCACTACGCACCGCAAATCATGGCACATAATAAACCGTTTGGAGACGGTGGGCGGCGACCTCAACGCCTATACCAACAAGGAAGAGACGGTGGTGTATGCCGCCATCCTAAAGGAGCATCTGGCACGCGCCACCGAACTTATCTCAGACATCGTGTTCAACAGCGTGTTTCCGCAGAACGAGATAGACAAGGAGGTTGAGGTGATTCTCGACGAGATTGACAGCTACAAGGATTCGCCTTCGGAACTGATTTTCGACGATTTCGAGAATATGATTTTCCTGAATCATCCGCTGGGACGCAACATTCTTGGCGACGAGGCTCTGCTGAAGCAATACACCACAGCCGATGCGCTGCGATGGACACAGCGTTTCTACACGCCCGACAACATGGTTTTCTTTGTGCGCGGCGATGTTGATTTCGACAAGGTGGTGAAACTGGCACAGAAGTACATGGGAGGATATGGCAACCAGACAGTAAACCATGCCATGTACGGTATGACTATTGAACAGCAGAGCGACTATCTGAAGGCACGCTCTGCCAAACGACGCAGCAAACCTCTGCCCTACTCTGCCCAGAACATCGTGATTGACAAGGATACGCATCAGGCGCACGTCATGATTGGCGGCCGTGGCTTCGATGCCTACGACGAGAAGCGCACGGCTCTCTATCTGCTGAACGATATTCTTGGCGGCCCGGGCATGAACTCGCGCCTTAACATCAGTCTGCGCGAGAAACGCGGACTGGTTTACAGCGTGGAGAGCAACATAACAAGTTATACCGACACGGGCGCGTTCTGCATCTATTTTGGCTGCGACGAGCACGACCACAAAAAGTGCATCCGTCTGGTTAAGAGCGAATTGTTGAATTTGTGCAACAAACCTCTGTCTACCGCCGTTCTTGCTTCGGCAAAGAAGCAGATAAAGGGTGAGATTGGCGTGGCTGCCGATAACTTTGAGAACACTATCCTGAGTGCGGCAAAATGTTTTCTGCACTACGGCAAGTTCGAGAGTCAGGCTAAACTTTTCAAGCGCATCGACAATCTGACAGCCGAGACGCTTCAGACGGTGGCACAAGAAGCCTTTGCCGATGACAAGATTTCGACGATTATATACACTTGAGAATTGACAATGGACAATTCACAATTCACAATTGAAAATTGAAAATTTTTATTCATAATTGTCTTCGTAATCGTTGAGGACCTGCAAGGGACAATTATGGCATGAATTGTTCTTTTGGTAAATACAAAATAGCGGCAAGGTACGTCCAAGATACGTCCAAGCAACGTCCAAGGTACATCTATGGTACATCCAAGCAAGCTGAAAGGTACATGGAAGCTATTCAAAGGATAGCCAAAAGGTTCTATGGTGGTTCGCCTAAAATCTTATGAAGAGTTTCTATGGGTAGGGAGAAATTTCGAGAATTCAAAATTTAACTTTCAAAAACATTGCAAAGAACAACCAAAACATAAATAATACGTTTATCTTTGCCTACGAAATAATAAAATTTGACATTTGGAATTCAATACTTGACATCTAACCAAATAAATAACATTATGACACTTTTAATTATTCTTGGAGTAATAGTGCTTTTGGCACTTTGGGCAATATCAATCTACAACGGGCTTGTACGCCTTCGTAACAATCGTGAGAATGCATTCGCTAATATCGACGTTCAGCTCAAACAGCGTTATGACCTCGTACCGCAGCTCGTAAGCACAGTCAAAGGTTACGCTTCACATGAGAAGGAGCTTCTTGAGAAGGTTACAGCCGCTCGTTCAGCAGCAATGAGTGCAACAAACATCAACGACAAGATGGCTGCCGACCAGCAGCTCACCAATGCACTTGCAGGTCTCAAGGTTTCAGTAGAGGCCTATCCAGACTTGAAGGCAAACCAGAACTTCCTCCAGCTTCAGAACGAACTCTCAGATATTGAGAACAAGCTTGCCGCTACTCGTCGTTTCTTCAACTCAACTACCCGTGAACTTAACAACTCCGTACAGACATTCCCTAACAACCTTCTTGCTGGTATATTCGGATTCCAGAAGGAACCAATGTACGAGATTTCCGCAAGCGAACGTGCAGCAGTCGAGACGGCACCAAAGATTGAATTCTAAAGGGAGTGAAAACAAAGATGAAGTACATCGGTTTACAATCACAGATAGATACAAACAATCGTAAAAGCATATTGCTGCTCTTGTCATTCCCTTGTATGATGCTCGGAATGCTGTGGCTGTTCTTTGCACTCATCACCGGATTTTCACACAGTTCGGTATATGATGAGTATGGACAGAAAACGCTCGGTGCATTGAAGGCTAATACCTTGTGGCTGGAGTACATGCCTTGGTTGGTCGGCTGTGTGGGCATATGGTTTATCATTGCCTATTTCGCTAACACGTCGATTATTCGGAAAGCAACAGGTGCTCGTTCTATCACACGCAAGAGGAATCCACGTATCTACAACATTGTGGAGAACCTCTGCATTGCAGGTGGAATGGACATGCCTAAGATAAACGTCATCAACGACCCTCAGCTCAATGCCTTCGCAAGCGGAATAAACAAGAACACCTACACTGTAACTGTTACAACTGGTATCTGCGACCGCCTCAACGACGAAGAACTTGCTAGTGTCATTGCACATGAACTTACCCATATCCGCAATAATGACACTAAGCTTCTTATTATAAGTATCGTCTTTGTGGGCATCATTTTCACCCTACTCAACTTTCTCACCGACATAGTGTCACATAGTGGCCGTTCACGCAACAATAAGAATGGTGGTATGTTGATTGTGTTTGTTGTAGCTATCATATGCTGTGCTATAGCTTATTTTTTCGCTCTCCTTACTCGCTTTGCCATCAGTCGCAAGCGTGAGTTCATGGCTGATGCAGGAGGTGCGGAACTTTGTGGCAATCCTCTTGCACTTGCAAGTGCCCTTCGCAAGATAAGCGAAGACCCTGCTCTTGGTAACATTGACCGTGAAGATGTGGCTCAACTCTTCATCATTCACCCCGAGAAACTGTCACAGAATTTCCTCGGTCGTTTTAGCTATCTATTCAGCACTCACCCTGACATCAAAGAACGCATCCGCATTCTTGAACAGTTCTAAGTGGACATTGAAAAATAATAAATTTTGGCTCCCCCGTTCTGCCGAATTTGCAATTCGGCAGCATTTACTGTCGGGAGTTTGTAACTCCCATTGTCGCAAAGCGGCAAAATCAGTACGTTTCCACTTTGCGCAACGTGTAATTCCTGTCTGCCGAGACTAGTGTAAGGTGAATAACATACCCATCGTAACAACTGATATAATTAAACCAGAACTCATCTTGCGAGATGCCAAGTCCGTTTTCGTCAACAAAATCGGCATCAACCTCTTTGTCTAACGTCCATTCGTTGTATATGCAAAAATGCATTGTATCGCCTCGCACTTCCTTCAGTTCATACCAATATCCACCATCAGATCCACCAATCCAATGCGCATTGGGAACCCATTTGCCTTCGGGCGGACCGCATTTTTCATTCCAGCACGAGGCAAGAAAAACACAAACGGCTGTCACCAAAACACGACTTTTCATTTTCTCTGAACCCATTTAATCTTTGGACAGCCTGCGGTCATTTCGGCCTTTTTATTGGCGTATTTCCAGTTTTTGCCAACATAGATTGTGGTTAGCTTTGAGCACTCTCCAAACATCATTGCCATACTGCCAGTCTTACGGGTATCGAAACTGCCCAAGTCGATATTTGTCAGATTCTTACAGCCATAGAACATGGCTTGCATAGTCGATACATTTGCCGTGCTGAATCTGTTCAGATTGATGCGTTCAAGAGCGTCGCAACCCTTAAACATACCACTCATATCTTCGGACTTTTCGGTACGGAAGTGGCTCAAGTCGAGTTCCTTCAGACTGCGGCATACGGCAAACATAGTCTGCATACTTGTTACGCTACGCGTGTCGAAATGGCTGATGTCGAGGCTCGAAAGACTGCTGCATCCTTCGAACATGTCGTGCATATTCTCCACCTTTTCGGTATTGAATTTCGACAAGTCGAGAATCTTCACATTCTTGCAGTTGTCGAACATTCCGCTCATATCGGTCACGTTCCCGGTTTTGAAATTGCTTAGGTTGATGCTCGCAAAGCCCACGCAGCCAGCGAACAAGCCGCTCATATTCTCAACGTTAGATGTATCGAAATGGCTCACGTCGAGTGTTTTGAGCATCTTACAACCGCAAAACATCATTCGCATATTCGCTACGTTTGTCGTGACAAAGCCACTTACGTCAAGGCTCGCAAGACTTTCGCAGTTGCAGAACATCTTGCTCATATCCTCAACCATCGCGGTGCGGAAACTGCGCACATCAAGACTCGCAAGACTCGTGCAACCGTTAAACATCCCTGTCATGTTTTTCACCTTTTCGGTACTGAAACGGCTCACATTGAGCGCCTTAACATTCTCGCAGCCGTAGAACATCTCACTCATGTCGGTTGTCTTCTGTGTGTTGAAGCCAGCCACTTCGAGCCTCAGCACGTTTGCACAGCAGAAAAACATCTGGCTCATGTCCGTTACGTTGCGCGTGTCGAAGTGGCTCACGTCTATGCTTTCGAGCTTGAGGCAACGGTAGAACATGGCTCTCATGCTCGTTACTGCCGAGGTGTTGAGAAATCTCAGTCCTTCGATTGCCGTCAGACTCTCGCAGTTCATAAACCACTCGGCGCACGTCTTGGGTCTGAAGCCGGCGAACGACTTGTCTATCACCACCCTTTCAAGCGATTCTGGCTCGCAGAACTTGCTCATCAGAGCCTTCTCGTCTATTGCCACTGCACCCCTCGGCAATCGGGCTGCATAGCCCAGCGTAAGCGTTCCCTTAGCCTTGTCAAAGATGCCATACGGCTTTTGTGCCACCGCGCTTTGCGAGATTATCGCCACAAATATGGCAAGTATTAGTTTTGTGATGTTGCTAATATTTTTCATGCTTTCTGAAATTACGGTTTATACTTAACGCCCGATTATTACGCCTTAAATTCATCTTAAAACTTGTATCAGGTTCACATTCGGACTGTCAGGAAACAAATCTACCACAACGTCTTCGTCTTGAATCATCCATTTCATTCCGACCGTGACGAATTTTAGGTTGCTGCAACCCTTGAAGATATTATTCATCCTTTTAACTTTCTCGGTATTGAAGCCTCTAATGTCAAGGGCTGTCAGACTGCTACATCCTGAAAACATCTCCGACATATCAAAGACTTTATCTGTCTTGAAACTACTCAAATCAAGTCCAGACAGAGATTTGCAGTCCTCAAACATTTCATCAATCGCTTTTACATTTTCGGTATTGAAACTATGAATGTCAAGAGATTTTAAATTGATACAACCACTAAACATATACCTAATATCTGTTACTTTGGAAGTATCGAAATGACTTAAATCAAGACTTGTTAGAGAACGACATTTTGAAAACATCCCGTGCATGTCTACAACATTTCCCGTCTTAAAGCTACTGATATCGAGATTCGCTAAATTGACGCAACCACTGAACATCCAGTACATTTCTGTAACATTTGAGGTATTAAAATGACTCAAATCAAGGTTTGACAGAGCACAACATTCTGAAAACATCAAGTTCATATTAGTAACGCTGTCGGTTTTAAAACTGCTGATATTGAGATTTGCCAAGTTTATGCAACCATCGAACATACTGTCCATATACTTGACATTTGAAGTGTTGAAATGACTTAAATCGAGACTTGTCAGAGATTTACAATCATTGAACATGTACGATAAACTTGTAACATTTTCGGTTTTTAAACTACTGATGTCGAGATTTGCTAAGTTTATGCAACTACTGAACATGCCACCAATATCCGTTACATTTGAAGTATTAAAGTGGCTTAAATCGAGACTTGACAGAGACAGACATCCTTCGAACATATCACTCATATCTGTTACCTTTGAAGTATCGAAGTGACTCAAATCAAGACTTGACAGAGAACGACATCCATAAAACAAGCCACTCATATCTGTTACCTTTGAAGTATAGAAGTGACTCAAATCAAGACTTGACAGAGAACGACATTCATAGAACAAACCGCTCATAGCTGTCACCTTTGAAGTATCGAAGTGGCTCAAATCGAGACTTGTCAGATATTCACAACCTTCAAACATAGAACTCATATCTTCAACCTTCTTGGTATCGAAGTGACTCAAATCGAGACTTGCCAGAGACATACATCCTTCGAACATATCACTCATATCTGTTACCTTTGAAGTATCGAAGTGACTCAAATCGAGACTTGACAGAGAACGACATTCATAGAACAAACCGCTCATAGCTGTCACCTTTGAAGTATCGAAGTGGCTCAAATCGAGACTTGTCAGATATTCACAACCTTCAAACATAGAACTCATATCTTCAACATTATTGGTATTGAAGTGACTTAAATCAAGACTTGTCAGAGCCCCACATCCTTCGAACATATTACTCATATCTTCAACCTTCTTGGTATCGAAGTGGCTCAAATCGAGCCTTGTCAGACGCCAACAATCAGCAAACATATAATTCATATCTGTAGTTTCAGATGTATTAAGATTTTTCAGACCTTTTATTTCTTTCAAATTTTCCAGCCCCGAGAAACAATAGCTACAATTATTCGGTTTGTAGCGGGCAAACGACTTCTTAATTACTATCTTTTTTATTTTTTTCGTCTCCTCAGTAACGTCATCAACGCAAAACCCATCCTCGTCTAATTCTTTAGCACAATTGGGTAGTCTTTTGCCGTAGCCCAAAGTAAGCGTGCCAGTCTTTTCGTCAAAAATGCCATACGGCTTTTGCGCCACCGCGCTTTGCGAGATGACACAAACAAATAACGATTTAAGAATAACCTTATTCATGATTTTATATTTCTGATTTACAGATACAAAAGTCCTTCGGGACCCATATTAAAGAGCAAGTCTACGATGCTTAGGTTTGGAATAAAGCCCGTGCGCTCTCTAAACACCTGATAGTAAGGCTTGGCTTCGAAATCGGCATCGGCGGTGAAATCGCACTTTGGCGAGATGGCGTTGCGCAAATCAACCTCGCCGTCGGCAAGGTCTGAACGGTAGGTATCTGTATGGCGGAGTTTGCCCTCAATGTCGATGTCGAGCAGACGGCAGCACAAGAGCATCAACTCCTCGTTGAAATCGCACAGAAAGTCGTATTTCTTCTCGTAGAATGGCGCGAAGTCATCGGCATAATACTCAAAGAAAGGGCTGGTCATGTACGACGACTGAAGGGCATTCCAATGCAGCCTGCGCCAGTTGCCGTGGTCGCTCAGGCGCACATCTTTTATGCTTCCGTGGTTGGGTGCTTTCTCTACGGGCAGAGTGAGCGGCTGCGCGCCTTCGGGACCGGCAATAATACAGCGGTTGCGATAACTCTGCTTTATGTAATGTTCAAAAAGTTCAATCGTGACGATGTCCGCCCTGTTCAGTTTGCTGTAATACTGGACGGGCGCAAGATAGGCGGTTGCCAAAAGAATATTTGTCATATAGTTCTGATTTTCTTCCAATATACCATCCAGACTTTTCCAACCAGATGGCTCTCCGGAACGAGTCCGAACAGACGCGAATCGTTTAGATTCAGCATATTGTCGCACATCACCCAATAGTAGTTTTGGGTAAAGGTGTATTGCTTCGTGAGTTTTCCGTCAACAAAGAGCTGTCCGTTCTTTATAACAGCCTTGCGACCTTCGTGATAGTTTATCGTATTGCACAGAAGTGTTATGTTCCAGAGTGTTACTGGCACAACGCCGCCCTTCTTAGGAACAACATAAGGATAGCAGTTTGTAGGTACATCGGGCGACGTGCATACGAGGGTGAACGCACGGTTTATGGCGGCACGCACCTTCAGAATCTCGTCGTAGTTGAACTGGCGGCTGTGGCTGCTCTGCCCATTGCCCACAAACGAATCTTTTATGCCGAGAGAATCGACAATGGCGAGCATCCTCTCCTCGCACAATGCCGGATAGTGATATACCCTCTTCAGATGCACATCTACCGGCGGAACATCAACCGGAACGAGCTGGCGGTTTAGCATCAGCGTGTCGCCCGCGAGTCCGTATATGCGCGCAATGAACACGGCGCGGTCGTCGATAGCCACATCGGGCTTCTCTGCCGGATTGTGGAACACCATTATTGCGCCACGCTCAACTGTCTTTGCCTTGTCCGAAGAAGATGAACCATAGCCCCACTTGTTCACAAGCACCCTCTCGCCCTCGCCCAAGGTAGGCTCCATGCCCTCGTAAGGCACAGAATAGGGAACCACGACAAATTGTCGCAGCACAAACAGCAAGGCTACTGTAACAAGCAGGACTATGGCAGTTTTCTTCATTTATTACTTAATGTTATCTACCCACTTAAACAGGCGGTTCCATCTTATGCCGGTAAGGAATCCCTTCTCTGGGTTTATCGAGAGCCATACAACGATAGGCTTGCCCACAATGTGGTCTTCTGGCACAAAGCCCCAATAGCGGCTGTCGGCCGAGTTGTGGCGGTTGTCGCCCATCATCCAATAGTAATCCATTTTGAAGGTGTACTTCTTGGCTTCCTTTCCGTTGATGAAAATCTTATTGCCCTTAATCTCGAGTTTGTTGCCCTCGTATGTTCTGATAGGACGCTCGTAGATGGCGATATTGTCGATGTTAAGGTCGATGCTCTTGCCCTTGGCAGGAATCCATATTGGACCGTAGTTGTCGCGTGTCCATCCGTAACTTGCGTTTAGCGGATAAACGCCGTCGTCGCTGGTCGACGGAGCAAGTTTCATCTCCTCAACAAGGTCGGGACGGTTTTTCAGAGCGTTGTAGGCGCGCTCGGTAAGCGGCATGACGTTTACTCCGTAATCGCTGTAATACACAGACCTATCTTCGAGCGTGATGCCGTACTCATCGCAGAAATCCTGCGGAAGTTCGCCCTTCAGTCTTACAAGATAACTGTACTGAACGTTGTCAGGCTCTTTATTCGGCTTGCCGTCGAGATAAATTATGCGGTCTTTTATCTGAAGTGTCTGTCCCGGCAATCCAACGCATCGCTTAACGTAGTTCTCGCGGCGGTCTACCGGACGCGCAACGACTTCGCCGTAAACCTCGGGATGTGCAAGAACGCTCTTCTTGCCCTCGTTGTAGAGGAAGTCGAACAGAACGCGCTGGTCTGTACGGCTAAGGCTGTCCATTGGCGGAATCTTTTCGTTCTTGTGCAGTTCATAGCCGGTTGCAAGACAAACATACTTATAGAAGTCGCGGTCTTGCACGTTGAGCGCAACGGTGTCGCCTGCCGGATAGTTGAACACCACGATGTCGTTAAGTTCTACCTTTCCGAAACCCTTTACGCGGCGGTATTCCCACTGCGGGAACTCGATGTAACTTTTGCAGCCAAGCACCGGCATTGTGTGCTGCGTGAGCGGCATGGTGAGCGGTGTCTGAGGCACGCGTGGACCGTAACTCATCTTGCTCACAAAGAGATAGTCGCCTACCAGAAGCGATTTCTCGAGAGATGATGACGGTATCTCGTAGTTCTGGAAGAAGTAGAGATTTACGAAGTAGACCGCCACGAGTGCGAAGATGATGGCATCTACCCAACTCATTATTCCGCGCACGAGGTCGCTGTCTGAGTCGCGCCACCAAGTCCAGTTAATCCTCTTTGTTATATAGGCATCAAAAATGAACGGAAGGACAATGAGTCCGAGCCAGCTCTCTACCCATACAAGAAATATGAGATACAAGACTGTTATGATAGAAAACTTAATCCACTCGGGCTTCTTTGTTGGGTCTTTCTTCCTTGTTTCGGAATTGCTATTAAATAAATTCATCAGTCTTAGAAATTGAATAAATCGTCAGTAGTCAACAAACCAGTATGCGTTGCGGTAAACTCGGCTGCCAGAACTGCTCCGAGGGCGAATCCCTGTCGGCTGTGCGCATCGTGCGTGATGGTAATCTGATCTGCCTCGCTGTTGTATGTTATGCTGTGTATTCCCGGCACTTCACCTCGGCGAACAGAGTCGATAACGAGTTTGTCGGCTGCGTGTTCAGCCTCGCCCGAAACTGTGCCGTCGGGAGCGGTAAGCGTACCAATCTCCCAGCCGTTCTTGCGGTCGAGGTTATCTACAATCTGCTCGGCAAGGGTGATGCCCGTTCCGCTTGGATGGTCGAGTTTGTGAATGTGGTGAACCTCTTCCATCTTTACATCATAGTCTGGGAACTGGTTCATAATCTTTGCAAGATATTTGTTTACTGCGCTAAAGATGGCAACGCCAACGCTGAAGTTGCTTGCCCAGAACAGAGTGTTGCCCTGCTCGATGAGTTTCTTCACGTCGTCGCCGTGCTCCTTAATCCATCCTGTTGAGCCCGAAACAACCTTCACGCCTGCCTTGAAAGCCCTCAGATAGTTATTGTAGGCAACCATCGGAGCTGTGAACTCGATAGCAACATCTGCGCTCTTGAAAGCATCGCTTTCAAAGTCGTCCTGATTGTCGATATCTATAATGCAAACAATCTCATGACCTCTTGAAAGGGCAATCTGCTCTATCATCTTGCCCATTTTTCCGTAACCTATTAATGCAATCTTCATGATTTTTATCGTAAAAAATATGTGCAAACTTACACTATTTTTTTGAGTTTTTAACACATCTACGGCATTTTTTATGATTTTTTGACATCTAAAGCGTTGCTACCCACACTTTTTTGCATATATTTGCAAGCGTAGCACCTAAACAAAAATCCGATGCGCATGGAAAAAATACTGTATTATGTCTGGAAACACAAGGTATTTCCGCTTAGCGAACTACGAACTACCGACGGACTTCCTGTCGAGGTTATAAACTGCGGTCAGCCTAACATTCATGCTGGGCCCGACTTCCTTCAGGCTCGCATAAAGATTGGCGACGTGATGTGGGCCGGCAACGTTGAGATTCACGAACGCTCGTCAGACTGGTTCAGGCATCAGCACGACACAAACAAGGCTTACGATAATGTTATTCTGCACATAGCATCGGTAATAGACACCAAGGTTACGAACAGCAGCGGAAGGGATATTCCACAGATGAAACTCGAATGTCCGCCGCATCTTCTCGACAGATACCGCGAACTGAGCGAGTCGCTCCACTACCCGGCCTGCTTCTCGTCGGTTGGGCAGATTCCGCCTATTAAAATACACGGCTGGCTCAACTCGCTATGCATCGAAAGGCTCTCGGCCAAGTCGGAGCGCATAGAGGCATATCAGCAGGAAACGAACAGCGACTGGGAGAACTCGCTCTTCATAGCGCTTGCGCGCAACTTCGGCTTCGGAGTAAACGGCGAGGCTTTTGAACTGTGGGCCAAGAATGTGCCATACGGCGCGCTGGGCAAGCATCGCGACAACCTGTTGCAGATAGAGGCTATCTTCTTTGGGCAGGCTGGATTTCTGGACGAGAATAATCTGCCGAAGGCTTACAAGGATGCCATCGTAAATGACGAATACTTCAAGCGGCTTTCTGCCGAATACAGGTTTCTTTCTGCCAAGTTCGGACTGAAGCCAATAGAGCCTCATCTGTGGAAATATCTGCGGATGCGGCCTGCCAACTTTCCGCACATCCGTCTGGCGCAGCTTGCCAGTCTGTACAACCGCGGGGCTATAAGCGTTTCGCACATTCTCGATGCCGAAAATACGGATGCCCTGCTCAAGCTTCTCGACGGCGGCGTGAGTACCTACTGGCAGACGCATTGCAACTTTGCCACGTTGTCGGAGAGCCGTCAGCACAAACTGTCGCTGAGCAGCCGCCGACTGGTGGTTATAAACACCATCGTGCCTCTGCTCTATGCCTACGGAAAGCATTTGGGCAACGAGGCTGTGTGCGCCAAGGCTATCGCCCTGCTCGAGGAACTGCCTGCCGAGAACAACCACATTATGCGTTGCTGGGCAGACTGCGGCATAAAGGTGTCGCAGGCGGCTGACAGCCAGGCTCTTCTGCAACTGAAAACGATGTACTGCGACCGCAAGGACTGTCTGCGCTGCCGCTTCGGCTTCGAATATCTGTCGGGAGGGAAAAAGGGGTAGCACTTATTGCTCACCAACTTAGCCCCCACCTTATGGAAGGCATAATTGGGACAATGCTGAGTTGTTTCCACTTTCCCTCATCGTGAAAGATGGTGTACGGATTGTGTCTGTTGAACACATTATAGACAGACAAAGAGAGTTCGTTGGTGAATATCTTTCCTCTCCTCTTCATTGAATATGAGATGTCTGTTCTGAAATAGTCTTTCATCTTTATCGCGTTGACATCCGACATGTATTGACGGTCGTATATCTGAAAGAAGAACTCATCAGAATGAATAAGTCCATCTTTTGAGCGTTCCCAATATGGAGGTGCTACGCCTTTGTAAGTTCCTATAGGTATTGTTATGCGATTGCCCGATGAATAAGAGACTGCGCAGCCGATGCTATGCTCATACGATTTTTCCTCGCCATTGGTTCGGGCAACTACACACGTTCCTTCAAAGTTGAGAATGTGGCGTCGGTCAAACTTGAAAGGGAATGATTCTCCCCTATTCATCTCAGGATACGTGCGGTCGGTCTTAGACAGCGTGTACGACAGCGTTGCCTGAATATTCTTTGACATTAAGGATACCGAACTTTCCATGCCATAAGACTTGCCTTTGCCTTGACATACTTCGTCTTTCAACTCGGTAGTGAGGAAGCCAAACGCATTTCGGGCATCCTTGTACGAGATAATACCGTTCATCGTACGACAATAACCGCCGATGGTGGCTTTCAAATCATATACAGATGTCTTTTTGCCTGCAAACAGTCCGGCATAAAATTGGCTTGTCTTTTCTTCAGGATAATCGTTGTCGCTTGCTTTCATAAGATTCATTGACCATCCCGAAGGGAGTCCTTCCAAAACATGATAGTACTGTTTCATGTTGTCGTAGGTCAGTTCCACGCCGTAGTTTTCGGTTATGTACCAATGGCTAATGGCGTGAAGGTCTGTTCCGCTTCTGTGCCGATGATTGATGTTCTGAAACACCTGTCTTGCACCTATGCTGACATCTGCCAGTTGCCCGATGTTGTATTTCACATCGGCATATATCACATTAAGAGTGCTTTTTTCTTTCTGTTCGTTTCTTCTGTCTCTATCTACATCGCGTATATACTCATAGTTGCCTAACGTGAAGTTCTGTACCTGCGAAGACAGACCACCGCCAAATGAAAGTCCTTTGCACACATTCCAGTTGAGTGTTGATGACGCGCACCATTCTGTCAATGATGTGTATAACTGAATGTGTGATTTTTCAGCATTGCTATAATCGTCGAAATAGATTGACTTCTGACCAGAATACACATTATTTCGGTATGCAACGGCTTTGAGATTGAATTTCTCATTTATATAGAATCTCCATCCAACTTTCATTATGGTAGACTTCCATCGTTGTCCTAAATTCCGCTCATCTTCATTAGTAAAGTCGAAGTTGTCGTTGGTATGGAAAAACATCATATCCAGCGTGCTACATTCTGACAGTTTACTGTCCAATCTTGCACAGAAATCGTAGATGTCGATATTCATATCATCATCTGATTTGTTGAACCAGTTGAGAATGTACGGAAGGACCGTAACTCTGCCCGAAATCTGCAAAGATGTTTTACCTTTCTTTATCGGAAGATTCTGATACACTCCACATATATATGGCGACAGGTACACAGAACCGCTGTATGCCGAACCGTATTGCCGTCTTGCCTTTACATCGAGGAGTGCTGACGACAAATTGCCCTTGGATGAAGACATTCCTCCCTGACAGAAGGTGACATTATCCACCACCTCGGGAGGATACACAGACACTAGTCCCATAAGATGAGATGACACATAGAGCGGAACATCATCAAGATACAACCCGTTGCTTCCATTGTTGCCGCCTCTTACAAATAATCCCAATGTGCCGTCTATTCCTGCCGAGACTCCCGGAAAACTACTGATGTGCCGCAATACATCGGGCTCGCCTAATACTGATATTGTCCTTGCTGCCTGACTGGCATCGTACCCGAACGTACTGCCTTTGGATACGGGAGAGTTTGCAACGACAGTAACTTCTTGCAAGGTGAGAGAATCCTTATTTATCTTATCTTGACAATAGACATGATTAGTCAGGATTATAAATGCCGTAATTATTTTTATTCTCATGTCAGTAAGAATTACAGTTTATCTTTATGTCATGGTACGCTCCAAAAATGCCTAATCCGTTTTTAATGTTGTTGTAAACAACGGTCTCGTCAAGCCATTGTGTTGGATCGTCAGTCGAACTGAAAACCATCATCTTTAACAGACTGCTCTTTAAGTATTTGTCATATTCGTCTGAAACGCATCTGAAAAAAACTACACACGAATACAAGTCATACAACCTAAACGTTTGTCCTATTTGAGATGGAACTATCCTGATATATCTGTCATACAATCCAGCAAATTCTTCGTCATAAACATATTTGTTAAAATCATCTGCATCAGGACAGTCAGTTCCTATCTCAGTGATGAAGCGAAACCTGTCTTCTATAACTATTGGATGCATTATTGTATCTTCGCCTTTGTCGAAGGAGAACACCCAATACGGTTTCTCGCTGGATACATTAAAGGCTAGCTTACCATTTGTATCTCTTTCATATTCTCTCAGGACACGTATTTCCACCGGAAACTTAGTTTCTGCATAAATGGTTTCTTTACCATCCACCTTAACCTCTAGCCGATAGTTTCGTCCAAACTTAGGGCGGTATTTCAACACCCATTCAGCATAAGCCGACTTTTTGAATGAGCCTATAAGATTGCCGTCCTCATACAACAAGGCTGTAGCATCCTCCACCTCGTCATAGATGGTGTTGTGCAATTCGTTAGAATAAGTTAGTGACAGATGCTGTACAGAATCACTTGTGAGGATACAGTTCACCACCACTTGCCTTTGATTAAAGTGCCTGGAATCAATTTCTTCCACACAAGCAGACAAGAAAGATGTAAGGAATATAGAAAAAAACAATATCAGACGACTGACGTTTTTCAGTTTCATTTTGCTCTCGGTGTTAATATTACCAAAGGAGTTTCGGACTTAAGAACATGACCGTCGAACGTAGTAATTTCGACCGTGAAAGTTGTCTCAACTGGAGCTTTGACATCAAAACCACCTACAAATCTGAATCTCATGTCAGCAGGAGCCATAGGTCTGTAGTACAAATATTGGTCTATAGTGATGTTTGATATTTTCTTTGAGTCGGTAATGAGGTCTTTGTTTGATGTGATAATAAAATTGTGAAAACTTGGATATTCATCTACAAGAAACTGTTCGTTCAGCGACTCGCCTGCTTTTACATCATTTATATCAGCAGATGCTGTAATTTTGATGTCCTTTATTGGGGTTGTACGATAATCTACATGTCTTAAGACCGTGCGTGTAACTTTTCGGTTATATAAATAATCAGAAAGTTTTGCTTCGATTATCTTATCTGGAGCATCCTCCATAGAGTTTGCACAGAACCGCAACACATCATATACTGGATGTCTGAATAATATCTCTTCATCGCCAGACTCGTATGTTTGCTTGTAGTTTAAACTATCGCCATAATTTACTACATCCATATCGACATTGCAAGTTGTGAATTCAAGAGTATATTTCTGAACACTTACAGACTGCTTGTTGCCGATGTATTTTCTTTCTATAGATACTGCATCATAGTTAAAATCTTTAGATACTGTTTTATCAACATTGAATGCCCACATGTATTTACACTCTCTTGAATGAAGCACAAAACTAGTACTTTCTTGAAAATCTTCATATACTTCGTTACAAGATACAAGAGAGAGAAACAACAATAGAAGTAACGATAATTTTTTCATATTTGTTTGATTAGTGTTTATGGGGGAGAAAAGACAAACTCCCCCATATTTGTTGTTATTTTTTTCTTAAATTGTAAAATATCATAGTATTATACTTGTAAGAGTGAAAAGGTGTATCCCATTGTGTTGCCGATAATGAATACTCATTATCATCACACAATCCATCACCACCCCAATTCATTAGGAATTTGCGAATTGACTTGCTGAGTGTTGAAGTCTCCTGTTGACCAGGTTGCATCCCCATCTTTATTGCTCTGTCATATTCTATTACTTCATCAAAATCTTGATACACATCACTCAAGGATGAATAGACAGCAACTTCATTTGGGCGCAAGTTTGGATTCAATCTTGTTTTATTATCATTGTTTTCAACTGTGACAACACGCCATTCGTATATATTTTTTATATTTGTTGTTCTTTCAGACAGCCCATCAATTACCCATGTATGTCCACCCCCATACTTTGTTGTTTTCCAAAAAAACCATTTTCTAGATGTACTTTTAGTTTCATATGATGTGATTATGACTGGACGACTATTTCGGAGGTTTTGTTCAACTATTTTTGAATCAAATCCTCCCTCATCAAATGTCAAACCGTACTCATTCATAACATCCTTTGATACATCTGCTCCACTACCATCATAGCTGTAGTCCATTTTCAATCTCCAATCAAGGTCTGCAAAGAACTCAGCTACATAACTTCTCCTTTCATAAAAGTCATATTTGTTTTTGGCCATAAGATCCCATCTTGGAGAGTTGTCTACATACTGTCCCTGAACGTACTTCAGGTTGTAATTTTTTTTATCCTTATAAAAGCCCTCTACTCTACAACCATGATAAAGCCATGTTGGCGTATTTAATTTATAATGTGCATAATAGATTACTTGTCCCATAGCAACAGCTGTACATCCGACCATTGGATATACCTTTTCATTTTTATCATTAGGATTAGGAACTTGGGGAAGACAAAAATTCCATTCATACTCTTGTCCCCATTTAGTCATCAATCTGTCTCCCAAGAGACGATACGTCGTACCCTCATTTTCTTGCTTAACAAGTTTCCTAGCAAGGTAACGAGTCGCACGGCTTCCAGGTCTTTCAGGTCTTTGAATTTGGCTACGAGTAACTTTGTACATGACATTAGCATTTGATTCAGAATCTGTAAGACCTTCATTTTGCGCCTTATACCCCAAAGACAAATTATGCCACAACACATAATCATCATTGTTCTGCAATTCAGAATAGAGAACAGGCTCTCTGTTCCTTTTGAGCTCAAGCAACTCGTTTACCAACTTATTTACCAACATAGCTGTTCCTTGATTTGACTCTTGCTGTTCAAAAGAACCTTCTTTAGCACTTACAAGAATCGCCTTTGCTCGTACATCTGCAGACAACAAAGCCCATCCTTTTTCGAAATTAGCGACATACATGACGGTATCCTTCCTCTGATAAACAATAGGTTTCATTTCTTTAACCTCTGTATTGAAAAGGATCTCCGCTGCATATTTCGCAGTTTCAACACCAACTGCGAAGTCTGAACATTTTGCACCTTCTTCCAAAAGAGCTGAATCCGGGCTTTCCAAATTCATTATCTCACTCTGGTCACAACTATATAAACATGCGAACAGAAACAATGAAAAAATTACTTTGTATTTCATTTTACTGACTTTTTATACTATACGCCATCTAAAAGCTTCAGGCATTGCTACTTGAAAACACAAGTTTTGTTATTTATACCGGTATTAAATTTTTCTTTTTAACCTAATTCGCTTGCAAATTTATAAAAACTAAAATAAATTCGCAAAAAAATCAATTTTTCAGTTCATTAAATTGATTCATATCAAAAAAAACATCGATAAGATGTATCACCGTTGAGGTCGGTGATTACTTGCATCTTCAGATGAACGCATTTGTGAGTTTTAGAGCTAGGTTTACAACTTCATTTGACTCTGCTTTTTCATTTTTTGGCAAATTGCGTATTATCATTATAATTGGTTTACGCAGCAAAATTATGAAGAGTTCTGCAAAAACGAGCAATTTCAGGTGCTCAAATTTTAAATCAAATTAAATCAAAACAGCAATTACACAGCATTGTTTCTACTGGTTTTCAAATAGTTATGCAAAATTTTAAATCAAAGTAAATCAAAAATTAGCAAATTCGCGTTTAAAAGATTAAAATTCAGATAGTTATAAATAGTTTATTATAAATGGCACTCAAGTTTCGCAAGCGATGACGCACCTGCTTAATTTAACATAACTCAAGCTTCTCTCCAATTTGTCAATTTGCTTTCTTATGCGGCTGCGCCGCAATCATCTGCAAACTTAGAGAATTGTGATTTATGAATTTACTTCATTAGTAACAACATTCTTAGTAATAAGTTTGTTACTAACAGAGTTATTACTTATATTTGCAGCAACAAAGTAACTAATATGGCTAAAGAGAATCCCTTTGTCTTTGGCAAGGCTGCCGAAGGCTCTTATTTTACAGACCGAACGGAAGACACCAAGCGCCTCACCGCCAACCTTACGCACGGCATAAGCACAATTCTTATCTCGCCGCGCCGTTGGGGAAAGACATCGCTCGTAAAAAAGGTTATCGGCGACATTGGCAAGAGCCGTACAAGCACTTCGGGCACAGAGATAAAATGCGTTTTCATCGACATCTTTCAATGCAAGTCGGAGTACGAATTCTATCATTCCTTTGCATCGGCTGTAATAAAGCAGACTTCTTCGAAACTCGACGAATGGGTAGAGATGGCAAGGACATTTCTGTCTAACATCTCGCCGAAATTCTCGTTCGGTTCAGACCCGATGAACGACTTCTCGCTCTCGTTTGAGTGGAATCCGCAAGACGATACGGAAAGCGACATTCTGCAACTGCCCGAGAAGATTGCGCAGAAGAAAGGCATAAGGATTGTGGTGTGCCTCGATGAGTTTCAGCAGATTGCCGACTTCTCGGATGCCGTTACCTTCCAGAAGAAGCTGCGCTCGGTGTGGCAGCATCAGCAGAACGTTACCTACTGCATGTTTGGAAGCAAGAAACATCTGATGGAGAACATCTTCAACGACAAGAGCATGCCTTTCTACAAGTTTGGCGACATGATGTTTCTGAAGAAAATAGATACCGAGGAGTGGGTTGATTTCATCTGCAAGAAATTCAACGACAGCGGCAAGAGCATAACAGCCAAACAAGCCGCCACGATATGCGAGGCAACCGAGAATCTGTCGTCGTACGTTCAGCATTTGTCGTGGCTGGTGTGGTACAAATGCGACAAGACCGTTACAGACAGCGACATAAGCGGAGCGATAGATGACCTTTTAGAGCAGAACAAGGTGTTTTACCAAAGGGAGGTTGAACAGCTGTCGGAACTGCAAGTAAATTTTCTGAGAGCCGTAGCCGACGGAATATCGGCAGGCTTCAGCCGCAAGGACGTGATAAAGAAATACCGTCTGATATCGTCCCCCAACATTCAGTCGGTAAAAAAATCGTTGCAAAAAAAGGATTTGATAGACATAGACGGACAGACGGTAGCCATTAACGATTCCCTTTTCAAACTATGGCTAAAACGCCAGAAGTTTTACGAATAAGGCTTTCGCGAATGCGTTGATTTTGCTATTAAGGCGAATTTTCGCGACCGATATTTGGTCGAGCGCGGAATTTCGGCAAAAGCAAGAGGACATAGTAAAACCCGAACGAATCCCAAAGGCATCCCGAAGGAACAGTCCCCGAATTCGCACAGAAATCAGGACTTTTTCAAGTTTTAATTTTTAAATTTCAAATTTCAAGTTTCCCGAATTGTAAATTTTGAATTATGAATTGTGAATTTTGAAATACCTACCTCACTCGAACCTACCCTCTTGCTATCCCCTTGCTATCCCCTTACTACCCCCTTGCTATTGTCGCACAAAACAATATACAAACAAATGGTTCGGATATTCAAATATTTAAATTTGTTAATTATTGCAGATTCATCATCAAGAAATATAAAACAGTTTTGAGCAAAAAGGCGATTTTTATAACAAGAAAATTTTGTCGGTTAGATTTTGTGGATTATTTTTGCACCGCAATTGGCGGACGAGGGGATTCCGAAAACCCGTTACCGTTGAACATTTTCAATTGAATTAGAGTAGGAAAAACATTAAAACTAAAACATGAAAAGAATTATTCTTTCTGCACTTGTTGCAGTATTTTCTCTATGCGCAAACGCACAGTATGAGGCTGAGGAAGGCGATATCGCAGTAGAGGTTGGCTTTAATCCATTCTCAAACAGTTTCAACACTATCAAGTTGAATGGCGGTTCTATCAACGCAAGATACTTCTTCTCTGACAAGAACGCTGCTCGCGTAAACCTCGGATTCGGATACAGCAGTTCATCTGACAAGATTGAGAAAAAAGACGTAAGCAAGTACTCAGGTTCATTCTCTATCGACTTGGGTATTGAAAATCACTTTGCTTCAGTTGGTCGTCTTGACTTGTACGCAGGTGGTCAGCTTGGCATCGAGACTACATTCGGAGGTGCAAAACTTGGCGACACAGAAATTTCGGGCGTTTGTCTTGGAACTGGCTGGACTATGGGAGATAGCAATTACGACAATTGCTCTACTATATTCAGCCTCAGCGCTTTCACTGGTGCGAACTTCTTCATCTACAAGAAGCTATATGTAGGTGCTGAGTTCGGTTTGTCATTCACCAGACGCGCAACCAAGGATTATGAAGTGAAATATGAAAACAAAACAGAAAAACACGAAACCAACTGGAGCAACAGTTCTATTGGCTTCTACTCAGAGCCTGCACTCCACCTTGGATGGGTTTTCTAAACTGAATAAGAATTTGTGATTATATACGAGACTGGCAGAGCCTTTGGTTTCTGCCAGTTTTTTGTTTATGCCAATTTAGTGTCGATTTACAAAAATCAACATCAGACAATCTTTTTCAAGCCACTTTTCTGCCTTGAAACAAATGTATTTTGTATTTTTGCCACTCAATTATGGCACATACACGCCAAAGCATGACATAATAACGCAGACATCTACAGCAAAAAAATGAGAGCAATACCGATAAGCATCAGCAAACTGACAAGCGCAACATCTTACATTATAAACAAGCGCAAGCGAGGCATCTGGCTGCGTTCATTCCGCATCTGGCAGCACCGGCCACACAGAGTAGACCCGATGTCGGACGAGAGCCACGAGTGTGCATCGTGCGGCACAACATTCGTAGGCAACTACTGCCCTCGTTGCGGTCAGTCGGCCGGCATTGGACAGTTCTCGTTTACCAACACCATACAGTTGTTTCTTAACGTGTGGGGCTTTGGAAACCGAAGTATGTTCCGTAGTATACGCGACCTTATTCTGCGACCGGGCTACATGATTCGCGACTATCTGAGAGGTATGCACTCGGCATATTTTCCGCCGTTCGAGATGTTCTTTATCATGGCAACCGTATCGCTGCTGGTCGAATCGGGATTCGTGCCTGACAAGAAGCACAAGGAAGAGTCGGCAATAGAGGTGATGATAGACGATAACGAGTCGAAGAAGATTCTGCAAGAAGAAGGCATCGACCCTAATAGCGACGTAGTAATATCGATAAAAAACAACCAGAAGGTGTTGAAGGGATTGAGGCACTACACCTCGGCTTTCTTCGAGTTCTACAAGTCGAACCCTACGGTGTCGCATCTGTTCACTATGATTCTGCTGTCGGTGCCTATGTTCTTTTTCTTCCGCACCACGCCTAATATTGAGCGGCTCAGGTTCTCGGAGTTTGTGGTGGCGCTTGTGTATATATCCAACTCGTACAGTATTTTTTCGATAGCGGGGCATCTGTTAGGCTCAAGAATACTAAAACTGATGGCGATTATGATGATTCTCATCACGCTAAAGCAGTTGACGGGCTATTCGAAGCGCCGTGTTTTGGTCTATATGATGCTGACAGTCATCATCTCTTTCGTTAGCGTGCTGGCTCTTACTGCCGCCGCATTGTATGCGGTTTATCTGTTGGCTTAGAGTTGATTAGAGAAAAAAAAGTGAACATCAATTCTTTTTCAGAATCGGGAAGACAATTCGGTAATAAGAGTTCATATATTCGCGGTTATAAAGTCTGTACCAATCGCCACACGATTTGGTCATTCGGACATTAAAGAAACCAACCTTTATCAAGCCTAAGACAAAAGACACATCTGGCGATTTAAACTTATAACATTGCTTGCCTTTTATTGTAACTGATTCTGTTTCTGAATAGAATTGTTCATGAAAGGTTCGATAACGTGCCTTGTGCTTTGAAGACAAGAAATCGTAAAAGTCTGATTCGTCCACACAAACAATATAGACATCTGTTTCTCTGTAGAGTTTTTTAATGCTTTTGGAATTATTTTCGTAAGCCGACTGCGACAGCACAAACATATTACCCTTTTCGCTGATAATCAGAGGGTCGGCAATTTTTATTGTATCTACGACATAAAACACTTGTTCTCTATCCCTTTTCCCTTCTGGGGAACTACTATAATGGACATCGTAATGCTTATCGCTTCCATAAAAGCGATGTTTGCTGTCTCTGTTGGCATATCTAATCCAAGTTGTCAGTCGGTTAGACTTGCACACGATGCCATAAGCACAATAGACAAGACAAGTATTATGATGTTCTTCATTTTATGTGTTATTTAGATTTATCTTAGCCACGCGTAAAGCAAAAGCAATCAGTCAACAACCAACGAGAACTTAAGTCCAAGTGCATTTGCAATAAGCATGAATGTCGAAAGTTGCATGTCGGTCTGTCCTTGTTCAAGAGCCGAGATATATTCGCGTTTCTTTCCTATACGCTCTCCTAATTGCTGCTGTGTAAGTTTCTGACGCTTGCGTTCGTCGCGCAACAATTCGGCATAATACCAAGCCTTGGCTTTTGCCTCGAATTCCTCGCGACTTGGAGACCCCTTCTCTCCATATTTCTCAGTCAGATGCTTTGAGCCATTATTCAGCTTAGCCAATTTCTTTTCGTCAAGTTTTATCATTTTCCTTTCCTCCTAAACATATTTATTCAAAATTCTTCTTGCATTTTCAATCTCACTTTTATATTGTTTGGTACTTTTTTTTAGAAACGAACTCAAAAAAAGCACCCGTCTACTTTCTATAAATGAATGAGAATCGATAGCGAAAAGTATAGTGCGATGTTCATTGGTTCCAACTGATACTCTTGCTTCATAGAACTCCGTGCCTTCGAGATTCTTTACAAACTTTTTGTTTACAACATACTGATTCTTTATAATAGATTCAACATAATCGAACTTAGCCTGCGTTTTTACATCAAGGCAAGCGTAGTACTCGTCGTATTCTTCAGTATGGTATGTTTCTCTTGAATCCTCATTCATGCTGCAAATGTAATATATTTCTTCCAAACAAGAGGAATTTCGGAAGAAATATGTTATCCAAACATTTTCAAGTTTCATCATTTCCACCTTCGGCTTGGTAACATATAGCTTACATATACCCTGCATATACCTTGGATATACTCTGCATATACCTACGACGTTCCTACGACGTTCCTACGACGTTCCTACGACGTTCCTACGACGTTCCTACGACGTTCCTACGACGTTCCTACGACGTTCCTACGA
>FNBQ01000012.1:90811-123176 GCA_900102385.1 Bacteroidales bacterium KHT7
GACGTTCCTACGACGTTCCTACGACGTTCCTACGACGTTCCTACGACGTTCCTACGACGTTCCTACGACGTTCCTACGACGTTCCTACGACGTTCATACGACGTTCCTACGACGTTCCTACGACGTTCATACGACGTTCCTACGACGTTCCTACGACGTTCCTACGACGTTCCTACGACGTTCGGACAATTTCTGACGAAATTGTCCGTTACAAGTCCAAAGTTATCTATCGGTTCAGAATTTTCAACTTACTCCAATTATCAATTATGAATTTTGAATTTAAAAAAACGCCTTGAAAGCCGAAAGGCAATCAAGGCGCGAAACCCAACCCCAAAAAGTGGGATTCTTATTTGAACTTTAATGTTATGTTTCCGTTTACCGGACCGTCAACCCACTTTGCCTGCGACTGAGGGCCGCACAAGTCGGTTGAATTGACCTTGTTTCGGGCTGGTGCAATGACGTTCAGCACCGAGATTCCAGTCTCAGGGAATGTCCACAACTGGCGGTCGCGACCGTCGCGTGGCTGATATACGCCGATGTACACGTTTGGCGTGTTGTTCTTCAGGCAGATTGTGCCTTCGGCGGTTTCGATGTTCATCCAGTCAACGTTATCGAAATAGCCCTTGAACTCGGGATAAGTGAACGACTCACCCGGAATTGGGTCGTTATAGTCGTTCTGCCAAAAGCCGTACTTTGTTCCCTTTATGCGGTTCTGATAAACGCGGTAAGGACCGCTTCCAACCCACGACTTGCTCTTTACTTTTGTCTCTGGATAGTCGAAGGCGACGCCCATCATGTCAACCACTCCGCTAAAGTTGTATGTGTACTGAAGATTTACCGAGCCGTCTGGCGCAAATGCCCAACGAGCCTTGTCGATGTTTCCGAGTTTGTACTGAGCCGTAACAACAAGGCTGTCGCCACTCTCCTCCTTCAGGAAGCCTACAAACTGGGCTGCCTCAGGAAACAGTTCGTACAAGCGTTCTTTCTGCTTTGCGTCCTTGTCGTCGTGGTTGTAGAACTGGTCCATAGAACGGTCTTCGCGGCGCACAACAACGGCACGAGGACCGTTAGAGAAGCTGAACGACTTTCCGCCAGACTTCACACCCAAGAGATAGCCGTTCTTCTTACTGAACGAATATTCGGCATCGCCAGCCTTTACGGTAAGAACCGTATCTGCCTCCGAAGTCTGAGCCTTTGCGCCCGACTTTCCGGCAATCCACGGCTGGCTCTTGACTGGATAGCTCCAAGTGAAGAGTTCGCTTCCGTATTGGTCTGATGCCGTGATATAGAGAGCCTCTGCACCATCGCACTTGTCAACAGGGAGCTTGAGCGAGCCCGACGAATGAGGCGCAACATCCGGACCTTTCAGTTCGCCGCCCTTGACAACGGTAAAATCGCCGTTCTTTGCCTTGCCGTTCTGAGTGGCGAACTTAACCCATTGCCACTTGAACTTGCACTCGTTAAGATTGGTAAAATCGTATCGGTTCTCGATATTGATGATGCCGTTCTCAACCGTAACCTGAACAGGACACCATATTTCTTTTACAGTATAGTAACTGCCCTCTTTCTCGTAATGAGGACCAACAAGACCGTCGCATCCATAACTGCCCACGTTGTCGATGAAGCCGTTCATATCAACGCGCTTAACGCCCTCGTCAACCAACGCCCAGAGGAAGCCTCCGGCACAACGTGGATGCTTGTACATCATCTTCCAGTAGTCGTCGAGACCTGCTCCGTGGCCACCGTCGTACAAACCGTGAAGGAACTCCGTAGGCATGAATATTTCGGGCTTGCGAAGATAGTTCTGCGTCTCGCCGTAAGAGCGGTAGTGCATAGTCTCGAATCCTCCGAAGTTGCCCTGCGGATGGATTACGGGACGCTTCTGAGGGTCGTAGAGATGGAACTCGCCGTTAAGTTCGTCGTTCCAGCCCTTTTCGTTTCCGTTGCTCCACCAGATTACCGACGGATGGTTCACATCGCGCGTAACCATCTCTTTTACAAGAATCTTGCCCACGGCTGTCTCGTGATGGCCATGCCAGCCAGTCAGTTCGCTCATTACATACAGTCCGAGCGAATCGCAGGCATCAAGGAATTCGGGGTCGGCAGGATAATGGCTCAGGCGAACGGCATTCATGTTCATGCTCTTGATGAGGACGACATCCTCGATGTTCTTTGCCTTGCTGAGCGTGCGACCGCTCTCTGGACGGAAGCTGTGGCGATTCACTCCGCGCACCTTCATCTTCATGCCGTTGATGTAAAGTCCGTCGTTGGCACGAACCTCGATGGTGCGGAAGCCGAACTTCTCTTTCTCAAGATGCAGCTCTTTTCCGTTTTTGTCAATAAGAGTAAAGTGAGCCTCGTATCTTACGGGCTTCTCGGCACTCCACTGGCTTATGCCCTTTACGCTGAAATCTACGTCGCAGCGGTCGCTTCCGCCTCTCACGGCAGACTCGTTGCTGCCCATCTTCTTGCCATTCATGTCGAAAATCTCGGTGCGTATCTTTGCACCTTCAAGAGCGCGGTTAAGTTCGCAGATGGCGGTAAAGTGTCCGTCGGCCTTGGCATCAATAGAAATCTGATGGATATTAAGAGCCGGGCGAGCCACCATGAAAACAGGGCGAATAAGTCCGCCAAAGTTCCAGTAGTCGGCACGACGCTCCGATAGGTTTACGCCGGCGTTCTCGCTCTCCTTGCTAACCTGAACGGTGAGCACATTTTTCTTTGAACCGAAGAATACGCGGTCGGTAACATCGGCTGTAAAGCGGTAGAATCCGCCCTGATGCAAGCCAACTGCCTTTCGGCCGTTAATCTGCGCCTTGCAGTCGGTCATGGCAGCCTCGAACACCAGATATACTTCCTTGCCGTTCCACTCGGCAGGTAGGTTGAACTCGTACTTGTATTCGCCCTTCTCGTCGGCTATGCCTTCGGGAAAGGCCTTTCCGTAGAACTTCATTCCGTACTGGAATGTTCCGAAGCCCTGACACTCCCAGCACGAAGGAACTCCTATCTTTGTCCACTTGCCCGAGTTGTTTCCGCCCGAGCACTTAAAGTCCCATTGAACCATATCGTCGCAACCGTGGCCGCTGAGATACTGAACCTGAGTTGTTGGCGGAACGCCTGCCCACGCTGCCGAAGAGAGCGCGAGGGCAAGGATTCCGACTAAAGATTTTCTGTTTATCATTACGGTTTTCTGTTTATCGTGTATAAAGTTTCAAATGCAGGCGATAGTCACCCTCGGTTGGGGCAAACTGCTTTAAGACGCCCGGACCGCAACTGCTGTTGCCAAGTCCCATAACGGCGGCGTTGGTCTCGACCCATGTGGCTGACGATTCCGGAAGGTCGCAATCGTGCGTGCAGGCAAGCAACTCCTCGGTGCTGAACGGCAGGGCTGAGAACGAGAACTGTTTCTCGACTGCCTGAATGGTGATGCCGCTCTTGTCTTTGGCATTCTTCTTCAAGATGAGATAACTTGCGTCCTCGTGGTTTCCGTTATCCTGCGGACGCGGATAGTGTGTGTACTGAGCCGTCACCGAGTTGTTGTAAAGTCCGACGAAGGCCGACTGCTTCCTGTCGGGATAACTGTCGTGACTTCCGCGGGCGTAATAACTGATGTTCTTGTACTGATTGCTGAACTTCCATCGCAAAGCATATCGCGGAAGAGCCGGAACAGAGCCTTCGGTCGTGAAGTGACTCTGAACATCTACGCAGCCCTTTGTATCGATGGTGTATTTTATGTTTGCAACAACCGAGCCGCTGGCAAGTTTCGCCGTCTGGCGCACAATTACCACTACGTTGCCGTCTGCCATCTGCTGCCAACTTATAATCTCGCCAGCAAGCGGAGCATCGAACAGGTTGTTCTTCTTCCACTCCTTGTCGAGCCAGTTGCCAAAGCCTTTGTCGTTGTCGGTAGATGCTCGCGAAACAGACAGTCTGCCGCCGCAGAAAATCTCATCGCCCTGCTGGGTAAGGCTGCGGAATGTTCCGTCGTTAAGAATCTGATAATTAAACGATTTCGATTTAATATTGATAATGCTGTCGGCGCGCGATGCCTCTACCATCTCGTCTGCCAACTTTACGACCGGAGCCACGGCAATATCGTTTTGAACGGCAAACTGAGCCGATGCCACCACAAATCCGGCAGGTGCCCACGAAGTGGCTTTCTTCAACTCGGCAGAAACGTTTATCTGAACGTTCTTTCCGCTGCCAATAAAGCGCGAGATGATGTCGGAAACTGCGGTGTTCACGTTGTAGAGCGAATCGGTAGGAGTCTTTGACAGAGTGCCTGCGCTCTCGGCCTTTACCGCGCCGTCAACCAAAAGCTGCACCTTTATGCTGTACGGAGCAAGCCCTGTGTGATGCTGGCGGTTGATGACAGAAATCTGCTTGTTGCTGCTCTTATATTTGAATGTGAGAGGCTGATAGACATGCTTAACCTCGTAATATTTCGGAGTAAGCTCGCGGTCGGACATCACGATGCCATTAAGGCAGAAGGCTTTCAGGTTTGGCTTGTCGCCGAAGTCGCCTCCGTAGCAGACCTGACTCTTGCCGTCGTCGCGCTTGCGATAGATGCCTTGGTCTACCCAGTCCCAGATGAATCCGCCCAACATTCGCGGATGCGAGTAAATCTCGTCCCAATACATATTCAGATTGCCCATTGCATTTCCCATTGCGTGGGCATATTCGCTTGTAAGCACAGGGCGGTTGTCGTTCTTGCGTTTGGCAATCTCGAGCAGACGCTCCCATCGTGCATTCTCGGCGCGTTCCTTGTCCTCGCCTTCGGGCACTCCCGGATTGAGATAGTCGTCCATCACGCGCGGATAGAATCGGCTTATCACATCAACCTCGCGAGGGTCGGGATTTCCGTCGGAGCCTTGAGCCCCTTCGTAATGAACTGGGCGAGTTGAGTCGAAGTTGTGAAGCCACGAAGCACAAGCGGCAAAGTTAGGTCCCCATCCGCTCTCGTTGCCAAGGCTCCACATCACCACCGACGGGTGATTCTTGTCGCGCTCTGCCATTCGGCTCACGCGGTCAATGTAGGCGGCTGCCCATGTTGGGTCGCTTGCCAGAGTTCCGCGCAATCCGTGAGTCTCCAAATCAGCCTCGTCGAGGACGTAGAGTCCGATACTGTCGCACAACTCGTACCATCTTGGAGTATCGGGATAATGACTTGTTCTCACGGCGTTGATATTAGCCTGCTTCATCAGTCTGATGTCCTGAAGCATACGCTCCTCGGTCATCACCCTGCCGAGTTTAGGGTCGTGCTCATGACGGTTTACGCCGCGCATCTTTACCGGGCGACCATTTACGAGGAACAGCCCGTCGCGAATCTCTACTGTACGGAAGCCCACGTTCTGCAAAACCTGCTGAACGATCTTCCCTTCAGAATCAATCAAAGTAAGGCGCAGTTTGTACAGATAAGGAGTCTCGGCTGTCCACCGATTTGGCTTCTTAACCTGCATCTTCATTCTGCCCCACTTTCGGTAGCCTCGCTGCGGATACCACTCATTCATGCGCGAAGCCTTGTGTTCGAGGTCGAGCACGTCGGCAACGTCAACCGTATCGGTAGCGATGGTTCTGCCGTTATCTGTAAGGACGGCGGCAAGGCGGTATGAGGAAACATCGAGCGTATCGTCGGAAAGACGAAGTTCGGGGTCGATGCTGAGTGTGAAATCGCGATACTGCCTGTCTGCCGCCTCGGTGCGGACGGTATAGTCGGCAATGCTTAGTTGCGGATTGCGCAGAAGATATACGCTGCGGTGTATTCCGGCAAGACGCCAGAAATCTTGGTCTTCGAGATACGCACCGTCGCTGTACTTGTAAACCTGAACGGCGATGGTGTTCTCGCCACTCTTCAGCATAGATGTTATGTCGAATTCGGCAGGCTCCATCGCACCTTGGCTGTAGCCTGCCATCTCGCCGTTTATCCAGAGATGAAAGGCACTTGCCACGCCTTCGAAGCGGACGGAGATGCGGCTGCCGTTCCATGATGCCGGAACGCTGAACGTGCGCACATACTGTCCTGTAGGATTTCGCTCCTTGTAGGTTGTGTAGCTTTCCTTCGGCTCTTCCATCACGAAAGGCGGCTTAATCCTGAACGGATATCCTGCCGAGACGTAAATTGGCGTGCCGTATCCGCTAACCTCCCATGTTGCCGGTACTTTTATCGTATTCCATGCCGAGCATTGTTCCCAGAAAGGAGCATCGCCCCACTTGAATGCACCGCCATCATCGCCAATGGCACTCGGCATCCAGTTGAACTTCCAGTCGCCATCGAGAAGGACGAACGAATCGCCGTTCTGCTGAACGAAAGGAATGAAAGAAGCCCGCGCCGCCTCGCGATTGCGTTGCAGAATGTTCTGGTCTTCGATATCCGCAAGTTGCGCAAGAGCCGGAACGAATGCCGAACCAGCCACAACGCAACTCACAAACAGTTTCTTAATATTCATATCTAAAAAAATCTTTTACTCTACAATCAATGCATCGAAGGCGAGTCCCTTCGTGTCTTTTGCCGAAAGTTCTATCTTGTAGTGTCCGGCGTTGATGAACGAGCCTGTGGTGGTGTTTACAACCTTCCACTTGGCAGGCGTGTCGGGCAGCAGCATGTCTTGCTCAAAGAGGACGACGCCCTTGGCATCAATCATGCGCACATGAGCCTTTGCCGGCTCGGTGTTCTGATTCATGTACTTGAACCGGAGAGTGTATTCCTGAGCCAGTCCGGTTGAGATGTTCCAGACTATAGAGCCGCTTCCGCCTTTCTCGAAGAATACGCCCTTCTGCTTTTTGTGCTCTTTTATCGTCTTCTTGCCTTTTACTGCGGCATCTTCGGCCTCGTAGGTCATCTGCGCACGAACGTTGTCTTCCTTAGGCAAAAGATTTTCCGGCATCTTCTCGTAGACCTGCTTGTCTGCCTCAGCCCAACTGAAGTTTTTGTCGGCTTCGAGCTTTGTTGTCTCGATGTTTCCGACAGAAGAATCGGCAGAGATTGCGATGGCTGAAATCACAGCCTCGCCCACCGCCACGCGAGGGAACGAGATACGGAGTTTTCCGTCCTTGGCACGAGAATAGACAACAAACTTGCAGAGTCCGGCAAAGCCTCGTTCTGCCCAAAGGTCGATGTTACGGAGTTTTACCGAGTCGTTCACAGCCACATCGAAGAGGCGGAGTCCTTCCTTGTCGGCGGTGTACGACTCGCCCCTACCTATCCACGGCTCAATCATGTACAGCTCGATGCGATAGTTTGTGGCGGCATCTGCCCCGACTTTGAATTCGTAATACAGCTGCTCGCGTCCGAAACGGAACGTCTGCATCAGCTTCATATCCTTTGTGCCTCTGACGGGCGCGGATATGGTGCGCTGACTTCCGAGATAAGGCTGAAGATTGTCGAAGCGGTCGTCCCACGAGTGCGAAACGGCCTTGTTATCCTGATGCCACAACTGACCATACTCATCTGTATAATCATCGCCGCCGCAGTTTATGCGATAGATGTAGTTCTGATTCGCCTCGCCCTTGATGCTCACCGCCTCGCGATGACTGTCGCCCTGTGCAAGAAGCGACATCTTCGGAGATTCGGGCTTTGCAGAGTCCATCATCATATCTTCTGCCGCAGGCTTGCCGTTTTTATACCCCACAGCGCGGACTATACCATAACGTATGCCGATGTTTCCGAACGACACGCGGCACTCGCCCTCTTTCTTTATTGCGGTTGCAAGATATTCATTTTCAGCTACATCGTTATACAGTCTGACGGAATCGCAGTTGGTGTAGACTTTTTCGAGACTGATGATTCTAACCATAGGCTCTTTGCCGCCAATGGCGCGGTAGAGATAGTACATATCCGACGGCTCTTCCCACGGCGTAACGATGCCTTTGTAGTTGTACGGACCAACCTTGTCAATAAGGCGCAGAGCCTCATCGGGCTGACGGCGGCCGGGATTGTCGTGACTGCTGTAAATCCATTGGAATTGTCCGCAGACGCTATCTTTTGCCGACCATGCCTTGCGCATCTTCAGTTCGAGAAGATTGCAGGCGCGGTCTTCGGTATAAGCCTTTGTGTCGAGCGACTCGCTACCGTGAAAGTCGAGGGTTCGCCATGCGCCATACTCGCCATTCAGCAGTTGCTTGTCGTTCTTCAGTTCCTTATCGTACTTATCGGGATGTCCGCCGTAAGTTCCGCTCCAGTTCTGAATTACGTTCCAATCCGTGCCCTCGCCGCCGTTGCAAGTCGTAATCAGTCGCATATTTGTTGCGGTTGGGTCCATCTGGCGTATGATTTCTGAACACTCGGCAGCAAAATCGCGCGGCAGAGTGCTCTCGTTCTGCAAGCCCCAGAGCACGAGCGAAGGCGAATTGCGGCGTTCCTTAACCCACTGGCGCAAAAGTTGCTTGAAGTTGTTGCGGAAAGCCGGAGTATCGTACCAGATGTGCGCGCTGAACTGCGGCCACCACACAATTCCACGTTTGTCCCATTCGTGCTGATAGAGCAGGTTGTGCGGATGATGCGCATCGCGGAACGCGTTGAATCCAAGGTCGGTAATCTGCTTTACGCGAGCCATTACCTGCTCTGGCGTAAAGGCATGACTCATTCCAAAGAGATGCTCGTACTCGCAAACTCCGTGAATGAAGACGGGCTTGCCGTTTATCATGAATCGTTTGTCGCCGTCCTTTCGGGTTAGCGGCCAACTTATGGTGCGGACGCCAAACGTAGTGTTCTCCTCGTCGGTTGTCTTTCCATTGCGTTTTACGAGGGTGACAGCCTTGTATAAGTATGGAGAGGCATCGCTCCAGAGTTGCGGATTGTCCAACGTACCTTTCTGCCTTACTGTTTTCGTCTCGCCGGGAGCAAGAACGACCTCGTCGGTAAGGCGCATCTTCTGAACGCCGTCGGCATTGCAAATCTTGCTTATCAGTTGAATTTTCTGCTCGGCAGAGGAGTAGTTCTTCACCTCGGTCTCGACGAAAATATCTGCCGAAGTGGCCGATGCCTTGTCGGTGTTCCACACATGAACGCCGAACGGCTCTACCCTGACCTCGTCGGTTATCTCAATAACAACGGGGCGGAATATTCCGAGCGGCTGCGAGCCTTCGCTGAATCCCCATTCTGAAGAGCATCCGCCGCAAACCCAAGGCATATCTTTTATTCCCGAAGGATGTTCGGCCAGAATCTCGATAGTGTTCTTTGCGCCCGACTTCAGGAATTTGCTAATTTCGTAAGTGTGAGTTACACGACCCATAGGCTGACGCTCGGCTACCTTAGAGCCGTTTACCGAGAGTGTTCCGTAACTGCCTACGCCTTCGAGCCTAATGAACACGTGCTGATTAGGCTTAATCTCGGGCACATCTACCTCGGTGCGATAAACGGCTGAACCATGAAGATTGCCGTGAATCATCTGGCGCGCACCTTCGTAAGTGTCCCAGTTGTGCGGAACGCTGACCGTCTTCCATTCTTGCTTGTCGATTTTCTTTCCGTCGTTGTCGAGAAGGCAAGTATTCCAGTTGTCTTTCAGATTGATGAGGGTTCTTCTGCCTTTGGCATCTGGCTCGGGAAAAGAAACGCGGCTCTTGCCCATCGGCTTGCTCGTTGCCACGGCTATTCCACGCTGCTCGGCATTGTTTACGGCGCAATAGAAGTGATAGACCACGCCGTTATGCTTTATCACATAACTCTTGTGAGCAAAAAGTTCGTCGTATGGCTTTGACGGATAAATTAGGTCGTCGCCCAGCCAGTCGTACCAATGAACAAGGTCGTAACTGCACGCAAAGGTGTTGTATGCCTTGTACGCTCTTGTTGGATTGAAAGCCGAGAAGTAGAACATTACGTAGAGGTCGCCAATCTTCTTTATCTGCGCATCGCCGGTGATTGTTCCGCTGCTCTCGTGCGAGAACACAGGATTTCCGTCGAAACGCTTCCACTTCTTCATATCCTTGCTGAGGGCTATGCCGATGCGCTCGCCCTTCCACTTTGTTTCGGGATTGATTCCGCCAGCGTTGTAGTACATAACGAAAGGAGCACCGAGTTTCTTGCTCTTGTCGAAATAGATTGTGCTTTTGTACTGAGTGAGTTTCTCCCACCACTGGGCGTCGGCATCGTTATACGAAAGCAAAGGCGTTGTGAGCGACTGCCATTCATCGCCCTTGGCTATCGGCTTCGATGTCCATGCCAAGCCTATGGAAAGCGGAGCATTAACGGCCTCGTAGCCTGTTCCAGGGCCGCCGATGTATGTCATCCAGTTCTTGCCCTTGTACTTGCCAAGCTCTTCGTTGCCTTCCCAGTCGGTGTTCAGAAGTCCGGGGAATCCGCCGCGCTGGTTGGCATCCCAAAAGCCGTCGCGATATTTCAGAATACAGCCAACGGTGCGCCATTCAAGCAGATTGTCGCTCTCGGCGAGCCATGTCTCGTATCCGCGTCCGTCGGTTCCGCCCTTTCCGTTATATACGACGTATGTCATAAGCCACTTATCTCCTTCGCGGAAAACAGTCGGGCAGTCAATCTTGTGTTTGTTGTCGGCAGGCGCAACAACCATTCCGTACTTGTATGGTGTCTTTACTTCTTCGTAGATTTGTGCCATGCGCTCTTGCGTAACAACCTGAGCGCGTGCAAAGGCTGTTACGAGAGCAGCGAGTATCAATGTTATAGTTAGTCTGTAATATTTCATCTGAATATTGTTTCTTTAATAGAATAGCCAGTCTACCGACTTTGCACCACCGTTCAAGCCTACGTTGCGAGGCTCAAGTTCGTCGTTTGTCGCACCGAGAACCAAGAGGAAGCCGTTTGGCATATTCAGTTTGTGGTGTCCTGCGCCAAAATGATAGGCATGAACGTTTACGAGCGGCATGTTGGCCAATCTTATTGAGTTTGACAGATAAGGCTCAGCCTGACCGTACTCGTTGGCTGTTGCGTCAATCTCTAGTTTCGGAGCCTGAGCATATTTGTCCTGCTCGTCCTTGAAGTAGCCTACAAGAATCTTTACAGGCTTGTCGGTCTCGAACTCGATGGCCGTGAGCACGCTCGAATTGCGTTGGTCGTTGCAACTGAACTGAAGTGCGGTGAGTCCGTCGAGTTCAGGAGCAACAGCCTCTACTGCCGTGTTAGGACGGTCGTTGAACAGGTCTGTTCCGACTTTCAAATCAACCTGTTTGTAATTACTAATCCACTTGATGTCGGCCTTGTGCAGAGGCTTGTATTCCTTTGCCTTCACGTTTATCTCGCCCGACTCAACCTTCTTCAGATAATCTATATTCTTTTTGAAGTTGTCAAGTTCATTCTGATAATGCACCAGCATCTCGCTCCAATGCTTGTTCTTGCCGTTCTCGCCCGTGATTGGTATGCGGCGCATCGTTGTCTGCATACTGTTGGCATAGAGATAACTGCCGTTTGTAAGGTTTACAAGATTCTTGTAATACTCCAGACTCTTCTCGAATAGCGGCAGAGCCTTGTCGAGGTCGGCAATGCGGTGTCCCCACTGATAGTCGAGCACATATTTGCAGGCCATAACCTTGTATGCAAATGAATATGCAAATTCGCGATAGCAATGAATATCGTTCTTCAGTCGCTCAAACTCGTCGCGGTTGGCGGAAACTGAGTTTATGTCGATGGCATCGATAGCCTTTACTGCCCTGTCGCCGTGGTTCATCACTTGGTCTATGATATCGAGGGGCAACTCTCCCTCGTGCGGAAGGAACTTCCATTCTTTCTCTACATACTCAATGAGTTTCTCGCCTTCTGGTCCGCAACTCTCGTAGAAGCCAGGATAAACGGTATATTTATAAGGGTTTATAAGTTGGCTCGCAAACATTCCGAGGAGAAGGCATTGGCGGTTTCCTTCGGTTATGCCGAAACGGCGCAGCAATTTCGGAGCAATCTCGCCGCTCTGCTCATATGCCTTGCGAATAAGGTCGGCATTGGCATCGGTTGTTCCGTAGAACGATGCCAGTTCGCCGTTCCAAAAGTCGGCCTCGTCGCTGCGGTTGCGCTCAACCTTCCAAGCGTAGCGCGCCCATGCCTTGTACCACATCCAGTCGCGGTATAACTGTTCCTCGCGCTTGCCGCCATCGAGTTTGTCGGCAGTATAAGGATAATCCCAGTACGATGCCTGCGGATACAGATGAAGTGCGTTTGCCCCATGAACGGCGTGCATTGCCGTAACGGCGCGCTGAATGAAATCGGGCGAACTCCAGCGGAACGGCTCAAGATTTGCAAGAATATGCACGTTGCTGATGTGAATGCTTCCGAGGCTGCTCAAATCTTTGTGAATCTTAGACCACGGTCCGCGCGGCTGATATGTTGTAAGACTCTCGCCGTTGTACTTGTGCATGGTGTAAAGATTCTTGTACAATGGCAGAGATGCGTCCATAACCATCTTGCAGTCGGTATCGTGAGCGCGGACAAGGATAGGCGGCTCGTCGGTGCGGCCGAGTTTCTTCAGTCCGTCCTTTACGCCGGGGATGATGGTCTTTGTAAACCACTCAACATCGTCGTCGTAGGTGTTCATTGCCTCGCCAAGGCATACAAGCAGACCTACGTTGCTGTATTTCTCAACAAAGGCGGCTATGCTCTTTCGGGTATAGTCGCTAAGTAGCGGAGTAATCTGTCGGTTTCTGTCCTGAGTCTTAATCTTGTAATGCTCGGCAAACGGCTTTGAAACCAGAATATTGTAGAACATCTGTATAACAAAGATGCCTCGTTTGTCGGCCTCATCGGTAATGAACTTGAAGATTTCTTCGTTCTTCTTGAATGTTGCGTCGTCAACCTCAACGGCAAACGGATAGTCGGGAAGTTTTACGAGCGATGCAAACGGATGGCCGTTCCACAGATAAACGGAGTTCATCTTGTTGTGTACAAGCATGTCGAGATACTTAATCCACTGCTGCTTGTCGTACAACCACGGAAAGAGCTCGGGCGTGTAGGGATATTCGTAAACCATTCTGCCCGGCAGAAGATAAGGCTTCTGAACGCCGATGCACGTTCCGCGCAGAACCATCTCGGGAGCCTCGCTACGATATGCAGGAAAGTTGAAGTTCTTCTTGGCGATGTAGTTGTCTGCCAACTCAACACAGCCGTAGAGTGCTCCGCTGCCGTCGGCTCCGACGATTGTTGTCACGCCCTTCGAAGATGTGATGCTGTAGCCTTCTTTCTTCAGCGAATCGGCTCCTTCTTTAAGCACAAAAACAAGGTTTCCGCCTTTCGAAACGGGCTTTTTAGGCACGTTTCTGAAGACAGAAACCTTTATTCCCTGTTTGGCAAGAGACGACTGCAACTGCCCGGCACCAAACTCAATACGGTTCGAAGCCGACTTGCCCAAATATATACTCGCACTTTTTTGTGCCCTGATACTTGATGAAAATAATACAATAATGGTCGTCAGACCTACGATTTTACCTATATACCTCATTCAAATGTAAAAAAACAGTCAATAGTTAGTCAAAATTTCTCATTCAGGGGGTAAAGGTACAAATATTTTCAGAATATCAAGGACAATCGTTTTTATTTTTTCACAAGTACGATTGTTGCGCCGTATGCTTTCGACCTTTTTTCCATGTATTTAAGGAAATCGTCTTTCTTCGAGATGTCGTGTTTTCCCTTTCGGCACTCCATTGTCGAAACAACCGTGACGACGTTGCCTTGGGGCACAGCAGAGAAACTAAAACTGCCGAATTCCGACTCTTCCTTTAGCGGATTTGGCAATGCCTCAATCTTCATGTCGTCGGGGATTGAGATACGAACCGTGTCGCAGTAACTGTACGAGTTGTCTATCACTATTGGCGATGTGCGCTCGTTGCGGAATCGCGGCGTGCCGAACGATCTGAACGGATTGCATCGGATGAACATTCTGCTGCCGTTCATCTTGCCGTACACAGCAGTCATGCTGCATTTCACAAGCAGATGCGGCTTTTCCTCTTCGTGAAAATCTTTCACTTCGACATCGGTAACGGTGGCATCGTCAAGACGAATCCAACGGCGGACTATCTTTTTCTGCTCGCCTTTGTCCTCGCGCGCCATGCCGAAAGTGCGGCTGTATCTTCTGCCAAAATGGTCGCAACTAAAGGTGAGTTCCCCGTTGCCGTCGCTGCCAATCTTGACATCTGCGCTGAGGGTTTCGCGACTGTCGGCTGCTGAATAATCTGGCAGACGGACGATTTTTCCGCCGTCTGGAGTTACAAGCAAGCACTCGTGTCCGGCAAGCGATGAATGAATGAATCCGAGTGGAAGTTGCGGACAGGTACAGTCCATCAGGATGAACTTGTCGTCGGGACGGACGATGTACAGAACGACGTGGTTCAGCTGGTGCATGTTCGGAAAGTCTTTCAGTAGATTTTCGTCCTCGGTGCTTATGACAACCTGATACGACGTTATGCCTACTTGCTTGAGCAAAGCCTGCATGTAATTTGCCAGAGCTTTGCAATCGCCAAATCCAGTGCGGCTAACCTCGGTTGCCGACATTGGCTGCCATCCGCCCAAGCCGAGGCTTATGTTTACATATCTTGTTTTCTCGCCAAGATACTTGTAAAGAGCCTTTATCTTGTCCAAATCGGTCTTGCTGTCGGCGGTGAGCGAGTTCACTTTTGCAATTTCTTCTTTTGGCAGAACGTCGCGGCCTTCGGCAAGTTGCCAGTACCATTTTCCGAACTCTTCCCACGACTTCAGACTTCCAGTTGAGCCTCCTATTGAGAACTCCGACGGCTCGGCAATAACCATCGGATAGCGCATGTCGTCATCGTCTACATAATCCTCGTCTACAAGATGGCGGTGCGCCGGGAAAGTCCACTTGTAGACCTTGCCGTTCGGCGTTTCCCGAACATCGTAGTTCTTCTTCGACGGAGTTTCGTATTTCAGCACATCGACCTTTGGCGATGCCGTAATCTGATATGTCGCCTCCTGCATAGACTGATGGCTGTACTTCATCGGAGAGAATACAGGAAAATCGATGTATCCGCTGCGCGACTTCTCGGTCCATTCGTATTCTATCGTGAATGGATATGACAGAATCTCGCAGTCGTAGTAAAAATGCACGTTGTCCGATGCCAAATTAGACGACACGGCGGTGGTGCGCAAATCCTTCTGCTTTATCTTAGAGATTACGTTGCCATTAGCATCGTATGCCTTTCCCGAGAACGACGACAGGTACGAGAACTTGTCGTAAACACGATGCCATCCGCTATGGTCGAGTCCTTTCTTGTTAAGAATCGTAACCACCCGGCGGAAGTGGACCGCAGACTCGATACGCGCCGAGGCATCAACATCTACATCATAACTCCGCACCACCGAAAAGGCATTTTTCTTAAGCGAGTCGGGAATGCTCTCAACATCATACTTCACTTGCGCACAAAGCACCGCCGGCATAGCGGATGCCAGCAGTGCAAGTGCAAGAATATTTCTTTTCATCATCTGTGTTATGCTTTCTTTTTTAAGACAATCTTCAGGGAGTTGATATCGAGCAGTTCGGTCCAGAATTTCTGAAGTTCGGCATAGTCGGCTGCAAGAATGAACGAGTTGTTCACGTTGAAGTCGTAGACCGTGGTGATAAGTCGTCCCTGCTGCTTTATGTCTATTTTCGCCTCCAGTTCGCCGTCTTTGAAGGTAAGGAGTTTTCCTGCTGGAATTTCTTCTATCTCGTAATCCTCAGGAATAAGGATGCTCGACTTAATCTCGGTGTTCTGCAAGTTGCTGAACTCGATAGGCATATCGCGAGTTGGGTTTACGAAATAGTTATTGCGCTCGTCGGCAAACACCATAGGGTTTACATAAAGGCGGTCGCCGCTCTTGCCCAGCGATTTTGTAAATCGGTACTGCTCGGTCGAACTCAGTCCTGTTCCTTCTACGTTCTTCACGTTGTAAGACTGTAGTTTGCAGTCGCCCCACTTCTCAATCTTCTCTATCAGAGCCAGACTGTCTTCCGTCTCATGATACTGTTTCTTGAACATCTCGGCAAGGATGCCGGTACAAGTGTTGTTCTTTGTGCCCACGAGGTCGCCTTCCGGATTTATTCCGCATCGGATAACGGTTTTTGCGGCATGACCTCTGATGGCAGCCAAGTCGAACACTTGCGAATCGATGCTTGTAATTCCGGTTTCGTACAGAACGCCCTCGGCAAGCAGGTTGAGCGGAAGCACGTTAACATCGCCATACTCGGCAGAACAGTCGGCAAAGAACAAAGCGCCTTTCTCGTCGGAGAAGGCAACGACGAAAGTATGCAACTTGTCTATTGAAGGATAAGTAACCGGCAGTCGTCCGCGGTCGCGAAGGCAAAGCAGAAGCGGAGTGCAGGTTATTCCGGCCTCGCGCAACATGCTCATGTATATAAAGTTAAGTTCGGCATTCGAGCCTTTTCCGTTCTTCACAGCCTTGTTTGGGTTGTCGGCAACGAGCTTGTAGTCGCCGTTCCACTTCAGTTTCTTCTGAATAAAGCCGAAGAGCACGCTCGCCTTCTTTGTTGCCGACATTCCGTCGAGTCCGAGTTGCTTCATCTCCTCTGAATACGGATTCTTCAGAGAGAGGCATTTCCGGTATCCGCCTTCCTCGGCAAGGGTCTTTCTTACGCTGTTCCACGATGATGTATAGTCTTTGTACACGGCTCCCGGAATGTCAATTCCGTAGAGTTCGAATGATAAGTTGTGCGAGTAGGTTTTAGGACACCACACAAATCCCTCGTCCTTTATAGCCTTCAGGTTCTCGGCCTCGGTGGTTACCCTCTCGCCCGCAGTCTTCAGCACGTTTCCCTGTACGTTGAACACCATGTCGACTGGCTTTCTGGTTGTGTTTGAATGTTGAAAACCTTTCTCCTCGATGTGAAACTTGAAATACTGCGGAATAGTAACGGTATAAAACGAATACTGAACGGGATATTCCTGCTGAGAATACCATGTGTCGATGTTATGGTAGCCTTCCGATATGTGGGTGTACTTATATTCGATGATTGTTCCAACCTTCACGTCGGGAATAGAGAACTTCATTCGCTCGGAATTCTCGTTCACCGTCTCCTTGAAGACGTATTTCGACGGCATCGAAGTCTTTACCACCTTGCCGTCTACAAGATTGTATGCCGTTGCCGACAGATTCTGTATGCGGTCGTTCTCCGTAACGGGGCGCTTGGAGTTGTAATAATACCTGATAGCCACATTAGCAGCGTCCTTGCCGTCGTCCTTCAGAACTCTGATTCGTGTTTTCAGTTCTGTCTTAATGTAGAAGTGTCCTTCAGCATAGTAGTACTCAGTTTCGCCGATACGGTAGATATACTCGGCTGCAGCAGAACTGTCGATGGCACAGACCGTAGTCTTGAAGTCGGCAACATCGACCTTGGCAAACTTTTTCTGTGCATGGGCGCAAAGGCTTCCCGTCAGAAGAAGTGCCATTAGTGAAATACCTGTTTTCATAAATTGAATGAATTAACTTTTTGGATTGAATTATTACTTGTTTTTGGATTTTATATTGAATGATGGGGATAATTTGCAGCAAAACTAATCGCTATTGTCATATATACAACATTGTATATTCATATCTGTTCTATCATCGATAAGTTTCGATAAACCAGAGAGTTCACTTTCTTTTCCGTTTATTTCACCATCATATTTAACGGCTTCACCGAGAAAATTGAGCGGAAGTTCGTTGGCACGGCAATATTCGGCAGAAGAATCTGCGCAATAAGCCATCGTCGCGAAGTCGGAAGCACCAGCCTCGGCAAACAGATTCTGCGAATAGGCAGTTGTACAGCACACAGCGACAAATGCCACAAATGCGACTGTTGTTTTCATGATAATAGAATTAAAATGCTTTTTAGCCTTAATGATCATATCTCGTTTTCAAAAAACGTTGCTAAAATACATTTTTATTGGCAACTGTACAAGAATAAGGATAGTTTTTTTTGCAAAAGGAAAATCATTGTTCGTTTCCGGGAAAACACAAAATACAAATCCCCTATTCTGCCAACCTGCTATATCAAAACGAGATTATACAAACATGTATGAAAACGTATTCCGCCTCTCTTTCCAAAGTCAGAAAGAAAAGCGGAACACACTGCACTAATCCGTTCTTTTGCTTCATAGCCGTTTGTATATTGCCAACAGATATTTCCTTATCGGAAGCAGCCAGTACCACAGTTTTACGGCAAGTCTACGCCATCTGCCATACAGATAATGCTTTTTGGCAGACGAATCGACAACATGGGTTGCCACGGCTTTTACATCGGCTGCCGAGCAATGCTCTATGGCTATGAGGTTGCCGTCGCCCATCAGAAAGACGTCTTCGCCGTCTATGCGTACAACGCGATGCACAACGTATTTGCAGTCGTCTACCCATGCCAGAACCACATCGCCCACCTTTGTCTGTGCAGGCTTTTGCAAAACAACGCAGTCGCGCTCGCCCACAATAAAAGGCAGCATACTCCACCCCGTTACGGGCAGCGTAACAGTAACGCCTTCGTTTACCAGTCTTATTGTTTCTTCTATGATATTGTCACAAGCCATTACGCGCTATAAGTTCTGTACGTTTCTCAAGAATATGCTTCTATGTTTCAGACGCTCTGGAATTGAGCTTAGGATATATTTCCAAAATTGCAGTTCCATGTTCATACATCCTACAAAGTCAAAGGGGACGCCTCGCAGATTCCGAAGTCTTGAATCCAGCACTTCCATCCAGATGTTGCTATATTGTTCCTGCTCTTCATATCTTCCGAAATTGCCGCCTTTCATTATCATGCCATGCATATATTTTCCAAGACTGCTATTGGGTTTGCACAGCATTTTGTCGGATTCGAGACCGATTTTTTCTTTTAAAATCCACATCAAAGCACCTGCCGTATTCTGCAACCCGAAGGGACGAAGCAGAGACGATACGTAATTCCGTTCCTCGGCTGTAGAATTTTGCAGCAGCCAATAGTAGTCTACCACTTGACGCAATCCCACACCACTATTTAGCACATGCTGCATTATATGAGCCATTTGCATGACAAGGGCGAAAAGCACAGAAGGCGAATAGAAACCGCTCTCGGTCAGAGTAAGATTGTTTATTTCCCGTTCCTGCCAACGCAACAGTCTTTCGTTTGTCTTTGGGTTATGGGTTCCTGCCGAAGGCTGGAAATGCGCTTCTATATCCACCCCATTCTCCTGATAATGTGCATGGTGGCTATGAGCGGTTTCCTCGGCATCATACTCTTTTCCCATACTATCCAACAGACTCAGCACCTTTTCTTTTCCGCCTTCAACCCAAATGTCTATGTCGCCGGGCTGACGGCAGAATTTGTCGGGATAGAGGCGTGCATTTGCCTGCCCTTTCAGGATTGCTGTTTTGCAGCCTTGCTCGGCAAAAAGGCGTGTTAGGCGCGCTGCCTCGCTGTTAAGTTTCTCGTTCAGTCTGCGGATGTTATCAGCATCGTAAGCCCATTGCATCAGCACGTCGAAAGGCGGTTTTTTGTCCTCGGAAAGCGATTTAACACCATTGTATAATATACCGACAAGTGTCTGACGCTCAGCCTCATCGTACATCCACATCCAATCATCGTCACTTAAATCTACTGAAAAGTCCTGCGTCTGACCTAATGCCAGACGCAGGAGCATATAGAATTTTTCGGTGCGACAGATTTGCTTAGTGTCTTTCATTTAACAAGTCTTTTTCTGATTAACACTCTGTTATCTGTTTCACAGGCACTTAATCAACCTGCCAATGCCATATCTTGGCTGAAGGGTTACTACCACCAGAAGAAGGATTAGGATTAACACACTTTTTTGCACTTCCACTCAGCAAATGAGCCTCGTGCTGCAACTTAACCACTCTCATCGCTGGCTTGTTATAGCCTTTCTTAGACATATCTATTGTACGAATTACATTTTTCATATCTTTCCGTTTTAAGATTTTCGTATGTTATTATCTCGCCCAAGCATTAAGAACCGTTGTATATTATCACTTAACAACAACCTTCTTGCCATTGTGGATGTAAACACCGCTCTTTGTAGGCTCGGCAGGCAACTTTATGCCGTCGATAGTAAACCAGCCCTCGAAGGTGATTTCGCCAGTGTCTTTTGATATTGTGCCGATGTTGGTAACCTGACCGTCGGCATCGCGCAATACGACTGAAATATTTGTAGGCAAACTGTTGCCTGACGAGCGTGTATACTTCTTCGTATCATTATTTGCGTCATCACCAATATATTTAAGATATGCACGCATAGGCAAAATATAAGCACTATCATCATAAGAACCATCACCCGAGCACTTTACAAACTCACCGGCAGAAACAGTACGTGAGCCACCAACTTCAATGCCAGCATTTGCCGCAAATCCATAATAGTCGCCAACTTCAATATTATCAGAGTTATAGTCAAATTCCAAGGCAGTTGTAGGTATAGAAGCGGCAGCCCAACGTACTGTTTTGTATGTACCTACAAAAGCCCAGCAATCGCATATTACTGTTGCATCACCCGTATAATAATGAACCTCGCTGCCATGCAAGTCAAATTCAAGTTTAGTTGCTGTAGGGACAATTATATAAGGGGTGTTTCTTTGCAGATTATTTGCAGCTACAGATGTCATAGATGCTACCCACTGTCCTTTAGTTTCGTCATAATCTACACATGCAAACTGATAGAAATTTCCTCCTGTTACAGTCATACCAATAGTAGGGAATGGTAAAACAATAGTAGCCGGCACACCTATTTTGAAAACACGTTCACAATCAATCTCATTCAACATTGTGCCTAGACCTGCATCCATATGTACATCGGACTCTGTATCACCATGGATAATAGCTTTATACGGATTCGCAGTTCCAATACATTGAATGGTATTGGTATTCTGCGCCCATGCTCCGGCAGAGAACATGGCTGCGAACATCAGCATAGCTGCGCGTGCCGAAAACATTTTAAATGTTCTACTTTTTTTCATAATAACATATTATTTGGGTTAATAAAATAGTATCAGCGTGAAAAGTTCAGCAAAAAATTCTTCTAATATTCATCTACGCTTAAGAAACCATGTCTTTAGAACCGTAAAACGTGGCTAAATTACACATATTCTTTCTATTAGGCAAAGAAAAAATAACATTTTATTTTGCAAAACGTAAATTTTCCATCATTTTCTAAACATTTGAAAAAACAATTATTTAATGGACAATTCAAAATTCACAATTGACAATAGGGTAAGTTGAAAATTCGGAAAAAAATGGAACGCAGAAAACCCAAACGAATCCCGAAGGCATCCCGAAGAAATAGCCACAAATCTTCGTTCTGCCGAATTTCCGAACTGGCGTATTTTTTTGATAGCGACAAACAGACTGAGGTCTTCGATTTTAAGTTTTAGCAGTTAGGAAAGAAAGGAGGGCGGCTTCTTTCGCCGTGGCGAAAGTGCCGTCCTCCTTGGGTGTTAGTTTTTCCAAGCTGCTGACGCGGCTAAATCAGATATTTTGGAAAATGGAGAAACCATTTAGAAAGCAATGACAGAGCGAACGTAGCCTATACCATAAGTCTTATCTCCATCCGAAATTTTACCAGAACTGAAAGATACGCCATTTACAGTGGTAGATGTGCTTTCCGTACTTGACCAATAGCCCCAAGCTTGAAGACCAGCACCACCTGCACCGGTAATGATACTATTCAAGTTACTAGCTGCGTAACTAGGGTTACCCACAGTTGAGAGTTTTGTAGTAATAGCAGTACCACTCTTCTTGGTTGCAAGTCCCTGACAAACCTTTTCTAACTGGGTTAGAGACGGCAAGAACCAGCCACTGGTGCCACCTGGAACCACGGTGCCGTTATTGCTCTCAGCAGCACTTGCGGCAGCGTTCCAAACAACGCGGTCAGTGACGGCGTCACTCATGCCAATAGCAAGACCTCTGTACCACCCAACTTCTGCGTCTTTTGGATTGCCTACGTATGAAATTATTGCAACTGCTGTGGTGTTTACCGCTGTAGCAATGGTTGTATTGTCGTAGACTTTACCGTCGATAGCAATCACCCTGCCAACGTCATTGGCAGTAGCTTCTGTAAAAGGAATAATAGGAGTCATCCTCCAACTTACACTATAGCCATTGCCAGATGCGTAGGTCTTTCCAGTCAATAGTTTAACATAGTCCTTTGAGCCACCGGTGGTTGTAACCACAACGTTCTTTGAAGCTATAGGCTTAATAGCAACATAGATAGGACCTGCAGCAGCCGAACGGGTTACTGTATAAGTATCCTCATCTGCCTTAACTGTTACATCAGTAACGTTACCAGTAATTTCGTTGGCTCCATCGCTGTCCTTGAGGGTAAGAGCAAGGATGGCGAGCTGGTTTTCGAGCGTACAACTTGGAAGATTTTCGCCTAGCCACTCTCCTTTATAAGTAGCCAAGTCAAGATTGCTGGCAAGGCTTGCCAGAGTACCGTCCTGATTAGCAAGGGCATCGTAGTTGATGGAGCCGTCAGCCCTCGCCATAGATGCAGGATAAATGTAAGTTACATCTATCGACTTGTCAGGTGTTTCAAGGTCGAAGGTAAATGATGCACTTGTGCCGGCATCCTTGATATCGTCTGCTTTGAGGGCACGGCTCACAGCCTTTACCATGCCACTTCCGTTGCTGTAAACAATAGCCATCTGCTCGCCAACGGCAAATGTCTTAACGCCTTCGCCAGTCAGTGCACGCGTTGTTGCGCCGGCGTCGAGTGCAACGCTGGTGGTCATGGTTACAACTTTTTTACTTGTGTTCTCAAGCTGCTGCGACTTGTCGATGGCGCTGTCGTCATCGTTTGAACAGCCAGTCATTACTGCGCCCACGAATGCGAGGGCTACAATACTAAGAAATCTCATTGTCTTTTTCATTGTCTTGATTTTTTTTAACTTCAAATTGCTCATGCACGACAAAGACAAGCACGCCTTATTAAGTCATCGTGTAATCACAATTTTACTTGCGTTTGCGGGTTCGTTACTCTTCAGTAGGAGTATTCCAGATGTAGTTTTTCGTACCAGTTCCATCGCCGGAACCAGATGTACTATAACTGCCAGCCAAAAGATGGCTGTGGTGCTGTAACTTAACGACCTTCATCGCCGGTTTACGATACCCCTTTCTTTTAATGTTTTCTCTTTTCATAATTCTCACTTTTAAAGTTAATAAATATAAAGCAAAATCAAAATTCTTTTTTTATGCAAGAACATAGTTTTTTCTCTCCGCAACAACTAAAGCAGATGCCACCATGCACAGCATAGCTGTACGTTTAGACATAAAAACTATCTCTATTTTAATAGTATCAGCGTGAAAAGTTCAGCAAAAAAATTCTTCCAAATATTCATCATCGTTAAATGTTCATGCCCTTAAACTGAAAAACGTGGCTAAATTACATATATTCTAACAATTATCAAAGAAACGGATAGTTTTTTTTGGAAAATGATAATTTTTATCACAACTTTCTAAAAAAATGTAAAAACCGTAAAGTTTTTTCGGCACATTTTTACTCTAAAAAAGTTCGAATATCATGGCGCAAAAATCAGCATTTTTCTACCCAAAGGAATCATCATACACAATATATAAAGAAAAAGAGCGTTGAGTATATATTATTTATAATATTACACACATGATTGAATTTGTTAGAGGCACACTCGACGAACTGACTCCGGCAACTGCCGTGATTGACTGCAACGGCGTTGGTTATCTGCTTAATATATCGCTAAACACATTCTCTGCCATTCAGGGAAAGAAGGATGCAAAACTATACGTCTACGAGGCTATCCGCGAAGATGCCTACGTTCTGTACGGATTTGCCACAAAAAGCGAGCGCGAGCTGTTCCTGCTGCTCATCTCGGTTTCGGGCATTGGCGGCAACTCGGCACGAATGATTCTGTCGGCATTCACTCCGGCCGAACTGTGCGACACCATAACCACCGAGAACGACAAGGTTCTGAAGGGCGTAAAAGGCATAGGACTGAAAACGGCACAACGAATAATTGTTGAACTGAAGGACAAGGTGGGCAACATTGCCAACACAAACGGAATAAGCACCACGGCATCGGCAGACTCGGCCGTAAACAGCAAGACGAAGGAGACGCGCGAAGAAGCTGTGAGCGCACTCACCATGCTCGGCTTCGCACCTGCCCCTACAAGCAAAGCGGTGAACGAGTTGCTGAAGGAAAATCCCGACTACACCGTGCAGGAGGTTATAAAGATGGCATTGAAGATGCTGAAATAATCTTGACAAACATTTTTTGATGATTGGCTTTAGACAATGGAACAAGGCTGCCGTCCTTTCTGCTCTGGTGTCGCTGGCTTCTGCCAACTGGGCAATTAACATCCTCACACCAGAGGCAAGGATAAAGACCGCCTTAAACAACGATATAAATTCTGAATACAAGGCTCAGGCAGATTCAGACAGTCTTGCTCACCCTCGCTTTGGGGTGAGCAAGACTGTTGCTATGGAGCAGGACGAACTGAAAGAGAACGCATCGGACCTGAAATCGCCCGACAACCTTAAAACCGAAGCCGAATACAACGAGAAGGGCAACTACTACCGCGTAGGAAACAAACTCGGAAACAGTTTTCTGAACACGCCGTTCATAATGTCGGTAAACGAATACGGACAATGGCGCGAGAGGCAGGCAATGCGCGCCTTCTTCAAGCAGAAGAACGACTCGGCATTCGTAGCTAAGGGCAAGGACAAGTTCGACTTCAGCGACATGCACTTCGACCTTGGTCCGGCCGAGAAGATTTTCGGCAAGGGCGGCGTGCAGATTAAGACTCAGGGGTCGGCAGAGATAAAACTCGGCGGAAACTACAAGAACACCGAAAATCCGAGTCTGCCGCTGAGAAGCCGACGCACGTTCGGTCTCGACTTCGACGAAAAAATAAATCTCTCGCTCAACGGAAAGGTGGGCGACAAGATGAAGATGAACCTTAACTACAACACCGATGCCACGTTCGACTTCGACACTAAGAAAATCAAACTCCAGTACGAGGGCAAGGAGGACGAGATAATAAAACTTCTCGAAGGCGGAAACGTGAGTTTTCCTTCGAACAACTCGCTCATATCGGGCGCATCGTCGCTCTTCGGAATACGCGCCGACATGCAGTTCGGCAAACTGAAGTTGCAGACCGTGGTTTCGCAGAAGAACTCTACTTCGATATCGGTTTCGTCGAAAGGCGGAGCACAGACAACACCGTTCGAGTTCTCGGCCGACAACTACGATGAGAACCGCCACTTCTTCCTTGCACAATACTTCCGCGACACATACAACGCCAACATGGCAAAACTGCCTAACATCATGTCGGGCATAAACATAACGCGCGTAGAGGTGTGGGTTACTAACAAAAACGGCAGCTACACAAGTCCGCGCAACATCGTGGCTTTCACCGACTTGGGCGAAGGCCGCCATCTTAGCAACCCAAACTGGGGCGGCGGCTCGGCAAACCCGAGCAACACAAGCAACACGCTCTACTCTACCGTTTCGCAGATTCAGACGGCACGAGACATTGAACAGGTAAGCACCACGCTCGACGGATTCAACAATCTGGAGGGCGGCGTGGACTACGAAAAGATAGAGAACGCCCGAATGTTAACTTCGTCGGAATACACGCTGAACAGCAACTTCGGCTTCATCTCGCTGAAGAGCACTCTACAGACCGACCAAGTGCTTGCCGTTGCGTTCGAATACACCTACGGCGGACAGACGTATCAGGTGGGCGAATTCTCTACCGACATAAAAGACTCAAACTCTGCCCTTCTCGTAAAACTTCTGAAGAGCACCAGCAACTCGCCAAAATCGGGCACATGGAAACTGATGATGCGCAACGTCTACTCGCTCGGCGCATACTCAATGCAGAAAGAGAAATTCCGCCTCGACATAAAGATTCAGAGCGATACTACGGGAATCTATTCAAACTACTTGCCCGAAATAGAATTCAAGGACAAGACTCTGCTGCGTCTGCTGGGCTGCGACCGTCTGGACAACAGCAACAAAAGCAATCCTAACGGTTATTTCGACTATATCGAGGGCTACACCGTAAACTCATCAACCGGACGAGTATACTTTCCGGTGGTTGAGCCTTTCGGCGAGGACCTGAAAAACGCAATCATTAAGGGCGGAGCATCCGAAGCCACCGCCAACAAATACTGCTTCAGCGAACTGTACGACAGCACCAAGACCGTTGCCAAGCAAATTGCCGAGAAAAACAAGTTCATGCTTGCCGGACAGTACAAAGCCTCATCGGGCAGCGAGATTCAACTGGGCAGCATGAACATTCCGCAAGGCTCGGTGGTTGTAACGGCAGGCGGAGTAACGCTTACAGAGAACACCGACTATACGGTAGACTACGGTCTGGGCGTGGTTACAATCATAAACCAGAGCATCATCGACGCCGGAACATCGGTAAACGTGAGCCTCGAAAGCAACACGGAATACAGCCTTCAGCGCAAGACGATGCTTGGCATGAACTGGGAATACACGTTCAACAAAGACTTCATCATAGGCGGTACGCTGCAACACATGAGCGAGAAGCCGCTCACAACAAAGGTGAGCATGAGCGAAGAACCGCTCAACAACTCGGTGGTGGGCTTCAACGTATCGTATAAGAAAGAGAGCCAGTGGCTCACGAACATGATTGACAAACTTCCGTTCGTAAACACATCGGCACCGTCGTCGATAAACTTCACGGGCGAGTATGCCCGACTGTTTGCCGGCAGTCCGAGCGGAACGCAGGGCGGCGCATCGTATATCGACGACTTTGAGTACACAAAGAACGGCATAGACATACGCACGCCAACGGCATGGAGCATCTGTAGCACTCCGTCGGATTTCGAGGAGAGCAAACTGAGCAACGACGTGCGCTACGGATTCAACCGCGCCGCGCTGAGCTGGTATTACATCGACCCTCTGTTTACGCGCCGCAGTTCGTCGCTCACGCCAAGTTACATCAAGAGCGACACTAAGCAACTGAGCAACCACTATGTGCGCGAGGTGTACGAACGCGAAATCTATCCGAACAAGGATACAAACGTGGGCGAGACAACAACGCTATCAATCCTCAACCTCGCCTACTATCCTTCGGAGAGAGGTCCGTACAACCTCGACCCCGACCTGACTTACGAAGGCAAACTGAACAATCCGTCGAAGAGATGGGGCGGAATGATGCGAAAACTCGACACTAACGACTTCGAGACATCGAACATCGAATATGTTGAGTTCTGGATGCTCGACCCATTCATCTACAACACCGACGGAAGCAACCGGGGCGGCGACTTCTACCTTAACCTCGGCGAGATTAGCGAGGATATCCTGAAGGACGGGAAGAAGGGCTACGAGAGCGGTCTGCCGATAAGCGATGCCGACAAGAACTACAGCGAAACGGCGTGGGGACGCGTTCCGAACACATCGACAAGCGTGGTGTACGCCTTCAACTCTACCGCCGGAGCAAGAACAAAGCAGGATGTAGGCTTCAACGGACTAAGCGACGACGATGAGAGGCTCTACCCTGCCTACAAGGCTTATCTCGACGAGATTCGCGGCAAGGTAAGTCCTGCGGTTTACGACTCTATTTACAGCGACCCTGCAAACGACGACTATCACTACTTCCGCGGAAGCGACTACGACAGTCAGCGCGTGGGCATCCTCGACCGCTACCGCCGCATAAACAACCCGTCGGGCAACTCGCCTGAATCGGGCAGCAACGGCGAGAAGTACGACACGGCATACAAGAGCGTGCCTGATACCGAGGATAAGAACTCAGATTACACAATGAACGAGTACGAGAAGTATTTCCAGTATCACATAAGCATACGCCCCGAAGACATGGTTGTAGGCCGCAACTTTATCGTAGACAAGCGCGCCGCCATCTGCAAGGACGACACAAAGGATGTTTACTGGTATCAGTTCCGCGTTCCGGTTGACGAATACGAGAAGATTGTGGGCAACATAAGCGACTTCTCGAGCATACGCTTTGCCCGAATGTTCCTGACTGGATTCGAGCAGCCGATAATACTCCGCTTTGCAACGCTCGACCTTGTGCGAAGCGACTGGCGAACCTACGACCAGAAACTCTACACCGCCGATGCTCCTGCAACAAACGCAACCCTGCTGATGAGCGCGGTAAACATCGAGGAGAACAACGACAAGACTCCTGTAAACTACGTTCTTCCTCCGGGAATAAGCCGTGTGCTCGACCCAAGCCAGAGCCAACTTACGCAGAACAACGAGCAGGCTCTGAGCCTCGTTGTAAAGAATCTGTCGAGCGGCGATGCCCGCGCCGTTTACAAAGGCACTAACATCGACCTTCGCCAATACAAGCGCATACAGATGTACGCTCATGCCAACGCCCTCGAAAACGACGTGACCAATCTGACTGACAATCAGATTAGCATGTTCGTCCGCCTCGGCTCTGACTACAAGAACAACTATTACGAATACGAGATTCCGCTCGTCCTCACTCCCGAAGGTAAGTACCACGAGGAGAGCGGACGCACATCGGTATGGCCGGATGCCAACTACATGGACGTTGAGTTCAGCAAATTCACCAAGATAAAGAAGGCACGCAATAAAGCCCGTAACGACGGAAACGTGAACTTCAACAACCTTTACAGCGAGTACGACCCCGAACACCCAAACAACAAGATAAGCATTATGGGTAACCCGACGCTGGGCGAGATTAAGACAATAATGATTGGTCTGCGCAACAACAGCCGCGAGGTAAAGAGTGCCGAGGTATGGGTAAACGAACTACGCCTGAAAGGCACGGAGAACGAAGGCGGATGGGCTGCACAGGGCAATCTGAGTATGCAACTTGCCGACCTTGGCTCGGTATCGCTGCAAGGACACTACGAGAGCGCAGGCTACGGCGGACTGGAGCAGACGCTTGCCGAACGACGCACGGACGACTACTTCCAGTATGCCGTTACAACATCGTTCGAACTGGGCAAACTCGTTCCTGAGAAGGTGAAACTGAGTATGCCGCTCTACTACTCGTTCACAAAGGAGAGAACAATGCCGAAGTACAATCCGTTCGATACGGACATGCTTCTGAAAGACTCGTACGCACTCTGTGCCGATAAGCAGGAGAAGGACTCGCTCGAACATCTCACGACGACGATTTCAACCTTCAGCAACCTGAGTTTCAGCAACGTCAAGTTCAACATAGCAAGCAAGAACCCTATGCCTTACGACCCTGCCAACTTCTCGTTCAGTTTCAGCCGAAGCATGAAGTACAACAGCGGCGAGAACACCGACTGGGAGAAGGAACTCGACTGGAAGGGACTCGTAAGTTATAACTACGCGCCAAGCTACAAGCCTTGGCAGCCGTTCAGCAAGATAAAGAGCAAGAGCAAGTGGTACAGAATACTGAAGGAATTCAACCTTAACTATCTGCCTCAGAGCATCTCTGTCTCGTCCGACATCAGCCGCCACTACTACGAGTTGCAGGAACGCGACATCGAGGCTCTCACAGCCGGCGAGCGCAGCAATCTGCCAATAAGTTTTGCCGACCAGTTCCTCTTTAACCGCGAGATGAACGTGCGATGGGATTTGACGAAGAATCTGCACATGAACCTAACCACCGCCACTCATGCCGAGATTGAAGAACCGTACGTTGCGGTGAACAAGGACCTATATCCCGATGAGTACACGGCTTGGAAGGACTCGGTAAAGACGAGCATCATGCATTGGGGTCGTCCGCTCGACTATCAGCAGACATTCACGGCAAGCTTCCAGAGTCCGCTGAACAAACTGCCTTGCTTCGACTGGATAAATGCCGACGCAAGCTACAACTCGTCGTACAACTGGGAGCGCGGCACCGAGGACGAGGACGGCAACAGTTACGGCAACACCATTAACATGCAGCGCACCATTAACATGAACGGAAAACTGAACTTCGAGACTCTCTACAACAAAATTCCGTTCCTGAAAGAGGTGAACCAGAAGTTTGCACGCATACAGCGCAAAAGCAACAATCAGCCAAAGAAGAAGGGCAACGCACCTGCGGCAAGCAAGCCGGGCAACTCAAAGAGGTTTACCAAAGAGGTTACGCTGTCTAAAAACAAGCCGCTGACTCTGCTGCACAACCGCAAGAGCAAACGCCTCATCGTAACTGCCACCACAAAGGACGGCAAGGAATATCCTATAAAGTACAAGGTAGTAAACGAGAACAAGATTGACATTACGAACAACGACTCGGTAAGGGTAAAGGTTTCGGTTACAGCCAAAGAGCCTCTCGAGAACAAGGCGTGGTTCAAGACGGCGCAGTATGTGGCACGCGGCCTGATGATGGTACGCAACGCAAGCATCAGTTACCGCAACACCTACGCCATGTCGCTTCCGGGATTTGCCCCTGAGGTGGGCGACTTCTTCGGACAGCGCAAGGGCGACATCATGGCGCCGGGTATGGGCTTTGCCTTCGGAATGGTGGGCGATGGATACATTCAGAGAGCGCACGACAACGGCTGGCTGATGGGCAACGACAGTCTGTCATCGCCTGCAACGACAAACCTTAGCGAGGACCTTCAGATTAAGGTAACACTCGAGCCTGTGCGCGAGTTCAAGATAGACCTTAACGCAAGCCGAACGGTGAGCCGCGCACGAAGCATAGAATATATGTACAGCGGAATGCCCGAGACACGAAGCGGAACGCTCAACATGACCATCGTGTCGCTGAAATCGGCCTTCGCAAGCAGCGGAAACGTAAACAACGGATATTACAGCACAACGTTCAACCAGTTCCTAAACAACCTCGATATCATCCAGAAGCGAATAGAGGCGCGATATGCGGGGGCTACATATCCTAACGGAACATCGCTGGCGGGACAGACGTTCGATGCCAACAACGGAACGGTGAACAAATATTCTGCCGACGTAATGATTCCGGCGTTCCTCTCAGCCTACAGCAAGGGCAACGCCATGACGTCGCCACTCGATATCTTCCCTACCCTGAGCCAGATGATGCCAAACTGGAAGTTCACCTACTCGGGCTTGGGCAAACTAAGCTTCTTCAGAAGGTACTTCAAGAGCGTTAACATCACTCACGGATACAAGAGCATCTTCAGCATCGGAAGCTACAACACGTTCTCTACCTTCCAGCAGTACATGGGCGAGAACATGGGCTTCGTTACCGATGTGGCAACGGGAAACCCTGTTCCGAGCAGCATGTTCGACGTGAGCACATGCTCTATCAACGAGTCGTTCTCGCCTCTCATCGGACTGAACGTAACGCTGCACAACAATCTTACGGCAAAGGTCGAGATGAAGAAGACGCGCATACTTAACCTTAGCATGGCTTCGACCCAGATTGTGGAGACAACGAGCGACGACCTCGTGTTTGGCGCAGGCTACAAGATTGTGGACTTCAAGTTCTTCGGAGGTCACAAGGTGATGAAGGACAAGAAGAGCAAGAAAAAGGATGCGGGCAACAGCGAAGAGAGCACCGCGCCGGCAAAGAGGAGCCGCAACCGCGTGAGCACCGACCTTAACATTCGTGCCGACTTCTCGCTGCGCACGCAGAACGCACTCTGCCGAAACATCAGCACGGCTCTGACAACAGCCAACAGCGGAAGCAAGGCGATAAAACTGAGCATAAGCGCAGACTACACGTTCAACCGTCTGCTAACGATGAGCGCGTATTACGACCGCCAGCGAAACGTGCCGCTAATAAGCACAACGGCATATCCAACCACAACGGTCGATTTCGGTCTGAGTATGAAGTTCTCGCTCACCCGATAAGGGCTTTTTGCGAGGAAAATGCAGAAAATGCAATATTTTCCTTATTTTTCTCGCAAAAAGTTTTGGAGATTTCAAAATTCCTTGTATCTTTGCACCCGCAAACAAGGAAATGCGTTCTTAGCTCAGTTGGTAGAGCAACTGACTCTTAATCAGTGGGTCCAGGGTTCGATCCCCTGAGAGCGTACAAAAAGAAGGTTGATTTTTAATCAGCCTTCTTTTTTTGTTTTTTACCGCACCACCCTTTCTGCCGAATTCTTGCGTCCCTTCGGTAGCAAGATTCTGTGCTAATATCCAAATTTTGCATAGGAAAAATAGGACATTTTAACAAAAGGGAAAAAGAAAACGGATTAGCACATGAGATTTAGTACCTGATTTGTGACCAGGTATCGCCGCAGTATATTTTCTATGGTTAAATTTCCTTTAATGATTATCCGCAATTCGCCCTGCCGTTATACAATTTGTGCTCAAACGTAGGCTTATACGAAACGGCAGCGATAACTAACCGGTCGAACATCCTGTCACCGAAATATTTACGGTTGAATTTGTAGCAGAATTCATTCAAGTATTCTTGAAGAAACTCCTCCTTGATTCCGTGATACATGTCTGTGAACAACGACTTGGCGTTTGAAATGGCGATATGTACCCACGGAAGAACCTTTGGAGCATTGCACCCGCGGACCGTCTGCCGTTCCGACTTTGACACAGCTTTCTCGACTGTCG
>FNBQ01000001.1 GCA_900102385.1 Bacteroidales bacterium KHT7
CGGCTTGCTCCGCACCAGACACCTGCAAACAAGCCCAATATGAGCTGTATCGGCTTATATCCTCTATTGGAACCCTGGACAGGAATACAGCATTTCTCCAATTGCTCTTCAAAATGGCATTTCTCAAGCATTTTCAGAAAAAGTGAAAGGCCTCCGAACGGGGTGATTTCCTTGTTCACGAACTTTATATCATAGTCACGCATCATCTTCTTATGTTTTTCTGCGTGGTAAAGGTAGTAAATTATTGAAGGATAGCCTAATACAACCGATATTTTCTAATGGCGGTCATTAGAAAAATAGACATGCCAAATTTCTAATGACCGATTTGGGATTATCGTGGAGTTCATAGCATCTCGATTAAATTTATGACCATAATCATAACCTGCGTTTGAAGTTGCAACTCTACAAGCAGAAATTATATACAAAGCAATCTCCTGATTGAACGGTAAAAATTTTGACACTAAATGTTGAATGTGCTGATAGCCTATAAAATCATCTTTCTGATAATACATAGTATCTGCACCAAGCGTTGTATCAGAACAGCTTATAGAATTACCCGAGTTGTTTGCTTCAAGGCTTGAAAAGCCCATTACCCCATTATCTATTGAAGAGTTTGACACAAGCGGTACCGTACCATTTTTCGACATTATTTGCTCGTTTGTAAGTTTATACCACTTTGTGGGATTTATTTCAAACAAATCTCCCAGCCTATATTCACCCCACTTGACAGCCTTAAGTTTCTCATCAAGTGGGGCATCTATTTTCCCAAGCCTTCACCTCCATTCGTAGGATTCTTCAAAAGACTACTGACCTCCCATGCAAGATAATCGGACACAGTCTTTTTGAAATCGGCAAACGTTGGCTTAGTATCTACTGGCGCGCTCTGATTCCAATCCGCTCCGTTTTCCGGGTCGATCGTACCTTCGTAATATTCTTTTTCAGTAAAGATATTCAGTTTACTCTTGCCGAAACGAACAAGGTTCACGACTTCCTCATATCGTCCTTTTGCATTGTCTGTATCGCGAAGATTAACGCTTGCTCTCTTGCGGCTAGTTCTTGCATAGCCATCGTTAGAAAAATCGATAAACTTTACTATTTCATCTTTCTGATGAGCCTCGCCTACTCTGAACACATATACATTCGTCTGAACGCTCGATTTTCCAACAAACAAGTCTATCGGCATTTTTATACTTGCAAGAAGCGTAGAATGTTTCAAAATGCGTTTATTGTATTCAACAGCTTTTCCGCTTCCCGCACTGTGCTGAATGATTATCGCAGCATAACCTTTGTTCATCATTGAAAGTGCCTTCTCAACAAACACCATACCGTTGCCACTTGCAGAATACGGTGGATTCAACACAAACGCAGTAGCTGGAAACTTTTCAGAAGTGCGTACAAAACCATAATTTCCGTCATAATCGTTAAGAGAATCTTTATTTATGATATTGCTGCTTCCATCGCCCATCAAAATCATATTGAGTATTGCAAGCATATAAATTGACGGTAATATTTCCAAACCCAAAAGTTGATTTGCCTTTATATGCGTCTCTTTTTTCTTGAACTCGTCGGGACTTTGGATGTTTGCTTTTGCATCGTCAATCATAACATTCATGGCAGCAACCAAAAGACCTGCCGAGCCTGTAGCAAAATCCCAAACATAGCTATCCTTGTTCACACGGGCAAGACGAGCTAAAAAAGTTGCAACATATCTTGGGGTTAAGACAACATCATTGAGTTTGTCTTGTGTGAAGCCAAGCCAGTTGTACATCTCATTGAAGAGTTTGCCTGTAAAATCTGTCGTAAGTCCAATTTTGTAATAAAGTCCCAAATCGTCTATTACTTTCGAGAACACTCTTTTCAGCTGACTTTCGCCGTTTATTGGTTTATTGATGTTTTCGTTAGTCAGAAGTCCTTCTGAAAAAGTCTGAATTATAAGATTCTTTTTATCTTCGGGAACATTCTTTGCACTCAAAAATGCTTCGATTTTGCGCAGCATAATATCACCATCACGCTCACCTTTCTCCGCAGAACTTTTCAAGTCTGATTTTTCGAGTGGTTTTACATATTTATCCCCCTTAATACCAAGATTTGCAATTATAGAGGCAGCAACAAGATAAATGCGAGCAGACTCTCCAAGTCCGTTCTCATTTTTATAAATGTCGTTGTTTAGTTTTACAAGACTTGAAGATATTTCAGCTTCACGCTTTTCAATGCTCTTGTTTTTCTCTTCTTCTGTAAGATTTAACGATTTTACTTTTTCAATAAAAGAATCAAAATTCTCTTTTTTGAGGAACGACAAATCTGAATATTTTGCCACTTCCTGCCCATAGCCAAAGTTCTTGCTCGACACATAATACACACCTATTTCGTTCTGCAAAATGCCAGCATCATCCTTATAGCCTGTAACACCAATGGAAATGATATCTTCATAATCGGTGTAATGTAAAAGTGCGTTTGCATAATGAACCGCACCGTTCACCGCATAAGTATTTATGCTTTTAAAGTCATCTTTATTATCGGAAGTTTTAAGAGCAACATTTCCGTTTTCGTCAAATTTTACAAGCTTGTCCTTATAGCCTTTGTACTCTATTAAGACAGGGTAAAAAGAACCATAGCTGTCAGTAGCAAGTAGCTTACAGTCTGGACGATTACCACCATCTTTGCCTTGTTTTGATATATATTCGTCCAAAGCCTTATCTATCGAGCTATTAAGAGATTCCTGCTCTAACTTATAATCCAAATTGTACGATTTTAGCCAACCATTTGCCAAGTCTGCAATATTCGGTTCAACTGACTGTATTTTAGTTTTTGCCATATTTTCAAAAGTTTACGGGCTTCATACTCTTGAAAATTCTCTTAAACAAGCAAAAAGAAAAAAGCGCGAAACCGTTTCTTTGATGCTTATTTAGGAAAGATCGGCTCCGCCAAGAACCAGTAACGATAAATAAGCACGAAACGGCTCACGCCTATGCGACGTGAACCTCTCCGCGAACTTATTCTCTCGTTGTTAAAATTTGGCGGATTTTATCTTTCCGAGAATAAGAGCGTAAAGCTCAATATTTTAATATGTTATATTTTCTTTATTTCTGTTTTTTTTACGAAATATGTTTTATTTGTTTAACTTTTGACCGCAAAGATAATGAAATATCTCAAACGATGGTGATTTTGTCTATCTGTTTTTATCGCGCGCAAGATGATAAAAATAGAATGTTGTAAATCTGATTATTCATTTACGACATCCTATTAGATTAACAACCTGTCTGTTAACTCTTACAACACGAAAAGTTTAGATTTTCACCTGTTTGCGTATCACCTTATACCGTCTTTGCAAGGCAACAAGCACGCTGCGTTCTGCCAACGGATTCAAGCCGCGGAATGTTGTGTGCTTCTTCAAATCGTCAAGAGGCATTTCGAGAAGCAATTTTGCGATACATTCATCAGCAAAAGAGTTTGTAACCACATTTACGCCAGTAAAATCAAGAACAACTTTCTCGTCATTGTCGAGCAAAGGACGCAGTTGTTGCCTTATCTTCGCTCCCATATCACTAGAACCAAAATTAGTTCCAAACTGTGAAAATTTAAATTCTACCATAACGACTCTATTTCTTCAGATTCGAACAAACGTTTCATTGTATTTACAAATATCGTGATAATTTTCATATTAACAACGAACAGTCATTATTTTATCAATTACTATGATGTACTCTGAATCAAATTTTGCAACCTTCAACTCCTTGGATTTTCAACTTACCCATAACAAACATTGGACGAACCTTTCGTCTTACTATCCCCTTGCTACTATCTTGCTACCTTCTTCCTACCTTCTTCCTACTATCTTGCTACCTTCTTTCTACTATCTTCCTACCTACTTCCTTCTGGCTTCCTTGAACATACCCTTAATGTTGCTTCATCGTGCCTTGGATGTACCTTGGACGTACCTTCCCCGTACCTTGGACGTACCTTGCCGCTATTTTGTATTTACCAAAAGAATAAATCCATCATAAATTACCCTTTATTATACCATAACGTTCAGCCGAATTTGTAATTTGGCTGAAAATTAATGTCGGGAATTTGTAATTCCAACCGCTAAGAAAAACATCGTTATTCGCGTAACATTTTGTCGCTTTGCGACAATGGGAGTTACAAACTCCCGTTTCGTGATGCTGCCGAATTCGGAAATTCGGCAGAACTAAGATTGTTTTTCAAGTTTCAACTTCAAAAATTGTCAATTGTCAACTGTGAATTGTCAATTCTGAATTCCACCCTTTTTCAAGTTTCAACTTTCAACTCCAAATTTTCAATTTATCCAAGTCCTACTGTCTTCGTTCCTTCCAGTTTACTTGCCCCTTGCTATCCCCTTGCTATCCCCTTGCTACCCCCTTGCTCCCCCCTTGCTATCGGCTTGTCAATTCCAACCTTTCAACTTTCGGTTTTCAAACTTCAAGAAGTCAACTGTAAGTTGTCTATTTACAACTTTCTCTTAGTTATGAGATTGCTTATCAATATCTGCCAGCACCAAACCGCCAAGCATAAAACCAAAGATGGCTGTGATATGTGCCATTGTGCCGTTTATCTGAGCCTTTGACGAGCACCACTCGTGATTCAAAAGAGAAGGGTCTCCCGGACCATTCTTTGCCTTAGGACACATACATTGTTCTGTTCCGCAGGTAGCATTGTGTCCTCGGTTTGCAAGTAACTCGTCGCTATAAACGCACATGAATTTATGCTTGGGAAACTGTTGCTGCGATTTGAACTTCTTTCGCAAAGCACGCGCTAACGGATCGCCTTGTACCTTCCAAAATTCGGCAACTTTTATGCGTGTAGCATCCATCTTCAATGCTGCTCCCATAGACGAAAAGAACTTTGCCTTGGTGCGACATGCCATCAGTATGAGCAAAGCCTTGTCTTTGAGCGAGTCGATGGCATCGACGATATAGTCGTAACTGTCCAAGTCGAAATCATCGGCTGTTTCTTGCGTGAAAATTTTCTGCAATGCCGTAATTTCAGCCTTTGGATTGATGGTTAGCAAACGCTCTCTTAGTGCCACCACCTTTACTTGTCCGACGGTCTTGGTCGTAGCCATAAGCTGGCGGTTAATATTAGTTATACACACGCGGTCGCTGTCAACAATAGTCAGCTGACGGATGCCACTGCGGATAAGACTCTCGGCACACCATGAGCCAACGCCTCCAACTCCAAAAATAATCACTTTTTTCTGAGCAAAACACTCCATTGTTTCGTTGCCTAACAGCAACTCGGAACGTTTGAATAATGCTTGTTCTATAGCCATCTTTACTTAACTCATTTTTTGCGGCGCAAAAATATGAAAAAAAACAGAAAATCTGTATTAGGCATGGAAGATTTTCGGAATTTGGAAGCATGAAAACAGAGCAAAATAACATAAATATGGTATATCAAAACAAGTCTAAAGTTTTTAGCGCATGAAAAAACATAGCCCGACAAAATCTGCCGGGCTATGTCCTCTTTTTAATTTATGAACCTTATTATTTCAGAAGTTTCTTTAGTGCTTTCAGCTGCTTGTTTTTCTTTGCACCCTTGGCAAAAGAACGGGCGTTGTTCTGCGCACCGAGTTTTGAAGTGTGCGTATGGTCGTGGTTGTAGTATTCTTTTGCCTTCTCCTCGCCTAACTTGTCGAGGAAGTCGGCTGAGATGTTGTGAACATCGACAAAGGCAACGCCTGTCTGCTCAACAACCTCGCGATACCACTTTCCGTAAGAATCGTTGCGACGCTCAATCTTGCCGTCCTTCCAGATGTTACGCGGAGTGAGGCTCAAGAGGATTGGTGTTCCACCCTTCTCTCTTACGTCCTCGATAAACTTGCGGAGATACCATCCGAAGGTGTAAACAACCTTGTAGCGCTGTGTCTTCTCCATCTTGTACACATGACTGCTGTCGGCTGTTCCGGCAATATCGGCTCTCGCCTTGCCTGTGTTGATTGGGCCCATATCGTTGTGTCCAAACTGAATCAGGACATAGTCGCCCGGCTGAATACTGTTGTAAACCTCGTCCCATCTGCCTTCGTCGAGATAGGTACGGCAGCTACGTCCAGCCTTTGCACAGTTCACCGGAGTACACTTTTCGGTGTTGAACACGAGCGAAGCCTGACTGCCCCAGCCCCACATGCCATCGTCTTTCTTGTCCTCGTTCTTCACGGTTGAATCGCCAGTGAGGAACACAACAGGCTTACCCTTCTCGCGCTTAACCTTAACGGTTGGCTTGTTGAGCGGTTTGAGATAATCGCGCAAATCGGTTGCCGAACATGCTGCGATTCCCTCGGCTGCCGACTCGGCATTGATGCGCGCACCGAACTCGCTGCTGTGAATCTTATCAAGATAGAAATGATAGTTCACCTTCTTTGGACCGAACTTCTCGAACTTCTTAGCCGTGATATCTTCCAAGTCTACGAGGGCAACGTTCATCTCCTCAGAAATAGCCTTTATCCAAGGGTCGAAGTTTGTGAGCTTACGGGTGATGGTACTGTCGTTGTCCCAAGAGTTACGCGGAGTGAGGGTGAACAGAATTGGAGTTGCGCCCTTAGCACGAATCTCGTTGATGAAACGACGAAGATATCCGCCGAAAGAATAGACTGTTTCAACTGCGCCTGTCTCCTTGATTGTCACCACAACAGAATCGTTGCCGATGCCCTTTATTGAAGAACGCGCTCTGCCCGAGTCTATCGGACCATTGTCGTTGTGTCCGAGTTCGAGAATGACGTAATCACCCTTCTGAACGCCCTTTATTACATCTGGCCATAGATGGCGGTAGAATGTACGAGGCGATGTTCCGCCAAGAGCGTGATTCTCTACCGTGATATAGTTCTCGTCGAAATACTCGTGAGCGTAGTATCCCCAGCCCCACTGACCGTTGTTTCCGTTGCCGAGTGTTCCGGTACGCATTGTTGAATTTCCGACAAGGAAGAGAACCGGATTGTGTCCCTTGCGCGAAGAGCCTGCGACAGGACGAACGGTGTTAGCCTTGTTCAGACTGTCGAGAGTAAGGTCGATAACCTTGTTCACATCTTCCTCTGTCTTGACCTTACGGTCGTCCTTAAGCGGAAGCATAGCACCGCGGAAATCACCGCTGAGGTCAGTTCCGAAGTAGAAGCCCGGCTGTGTTGGCTGATTGTATGCCACATTCTGAGTGGCGATGCTGATACGATAGACAGGGTCTGTCAGGAACGTGTGGAAACGATATTCAGCAGGAAGAGTTGAAACATAAAGACGAAGGTTCTTATCGTCTTTTGTGCGCACCAGCACTTCTTCGCGCCAGTCTCCGTAGAGGTCGCCCTGCAAGCAAGGAGTAGCCTTTGTTCCGTTGTTGCTTATTGTTCCGTCGAACACCTGAAGAGTGTCGCATCGGTTAGTCTTTTCGTTATACTTGTAAACAACGTTGCGGTCGAGAAGTTCGCGAGAAAGGTCGCCGTCCCACCAAACTGCGCTGTTTATAGGGAAAGGATTCTGACGAGAGAACTTGAGGTCTGCCACCTTCTTTCCTTTATAATTGTAGATGCCCTTGCTGTCGATTGACCACATCTCAACGCCGTTGTTGCTTGGCATAATATCGGCAGCCATACATCTTCCTACATCGATGTTAGACGGAAGTTGGAAGAGCACCTTTCCTGTTGCGGCATCAGTAAGGGTTGAGCCGTCCTTCTTGTTCTCGTGGCAGTCCCACACCTGAAGGGCTGGCTTGCCTGGAATGAACTGAGTAAGGTGCATAGCATCGCCGTGTCCCATCTTGGTTGAGTAGAGTCCCTTTCCGTCGTGGTCGATGGCACATGAGCCGTAGATAATCTCGTCGCAGCCGTCGCCGTCAACATCGCCCACGCGAAGGTTGTGATTGCCCTGTCCGGCATAGTCTTCATTGCCCTTTACAGAACTGTCGAAAATCCATTTCTTGCTTAGGTTTGTTCCGTCCCAGTTGTAGGCGGCGAGCATAGTCTTTGCGTAATATCCGCGACACATGATGATGCTTGGACGTATGCCGTCGAGATAAGCCACGGCAGCAAGCATTCGTTCGCTGCGGTTTCCGTGGTCGTCGCCCCAATCCTTGGTATCGCCTCGGTTTGGTTCGAAGTCTACGCTTGCCATAGCCGCACCGGTCAATCCGTTGAATACCGTCAGATATTCCTTTCCGGTGAAGACATGACCGTTCGGACTGCGATAATCAGCCTTTGCATCGCCGATAATCTTGCCTTTGCCGTCCTTCGAACCATCGGATGTGCGGACAGCCATTTCAGCCTTTCCGTCGCCATCGAAATCGAACACCATGAACTGAGTGTAGTGTGCTCCGGCACGGATGTTGCGACCGAGGTCAACGCGCCACAACTTCTCACCGCTTAGACGATAGCAGTCGATAAGCACGTTGCCGGTGTATCCGTTGTGCGAATTGTCGTGGGCATTTGTAGGCTCCCACTTCAAGAATATCTCGTATTCGCCATCGCCGTCAACATCGCCTATGCTTGCATCGTTGGCAGTATAGCCGTATGTCTTGCCGTCGGGAGTCTTGCCGCCTACAGGCTTCTGCAACGGAATATTCACATATCCGACAGGAGCATTTGCCTGCATGGCGAACGTGCCGCTCTTTCCATCGGTCTCCTTGCCGTTGATAACCGGCTTAACAGTATATTTGGCAGCAGCCGATGAAGCATTATTATCAACAAAATAAGTTACTTTCTCGATTGGTGTAGAGTTAAGTTTCTTACCGTCGCGGTAGACATTGAATGCCACATTGCGCGCATCCTGAACAAGATAGCGCCATGTAACAAACACTTCCTTCTGACTCTGGCGCACGGCAACGACGCCTCTGCCCAGATTCTCGGTCTTGAGTTTAGAGAAATCGTACTTTGTCTGCGCCTTCATCGGCACTATGCCAAGCACAGCGCCAAAAAGCAGTGAAATAGCTATTTTCTTCATTATTCTAATAAGTTTGTCTCTACTTGAATTTAAACCAGAGCTTCAGTTTCAGACCCTCGTCGCCCTGCTTTATGCGGATGTTTCCCGGCTGGCTCTTAGGACCGTGCTGAGAAACCGGCTTGAACGACTGGATTGCCGGAATGTCGAGCAAGAAAGAGATGTCGCCCTCTGGGAACGATGGCATCGTGTTCTTTCCGCCGGCTCTGCCCTCTGGCTCCTGTGGAGTGAAGACTCTGAAGAACACGCCATCGGTCTCGCTGAATACCGTCATCGGAGTGGTATCGCTCTCGAGAGTAGCCCAGTAGATGTTGGCATGATAGCCCTTGAACTCTGGATATTCGAGTTTGCCCTTCTTTGTCTCACCAGTAATCGTGTTATTATAGTCTTTGTGCCACAAACCGATGTTGTGACCGCGGATTCTGTTCTTCCAAACGCGATAAGGACCGCGTCCCATCCACTTCATGCCCTTTACGCTCTGCTCGTCGTAACTGAAGTTGAAGCCGAAGTTGCGCACGTCGGTATCCATAAAGGCATCGTCGAAGCCCTTTCCGCCGTTGGCACGGTTAAGCATCACGGCATCGAGGCCAAGAACGCCGTCGGGCTGCATACGCCATACAATCGAGTCAACTCCACCAAGATATTTGACTACATAAACGGCGTCGTTGCCGTCGTTGCGGACGCTCGCACTCTGGAACTTCATCTTCAGTCCAACGGTTGTAGGACCGTTCTTCAACGAAGATTCCTTGCCGTCTGCCAATACATTCTTCAGCTGTCCGTCAGCCTTGTTGAAGCGAGCCTCAACGCCGTTTGCCTTCAGAACAACCTCGTCGGCGCTCTCGGCAAACTCAGCCTTTTGCGCACTCTTCAAATCGTACTTGCGAGATGAATTCTGGCGGCCGAAATAATCAGGAGCATAATGAATTGGCCATGTCCATGTGCATACTTCCTCGCCGTGCTCGTCTGTAGCGGTCATCTCGAGCAAATCGCCGTCGAACAGATTTGCAGGGAAGTCGATGTGCATTCTGCGTGTCTCGTTTGGCTCGAGCGATGGGAAGTCAGCCTGTCCCTCGCAAAGCACCTTGCTCTCGCCCGACTTCAGCGGAGATGAGATGCCAAGGATTTTGTATCTAAGCTTGCACTTGTCGAGATTTGTGTACAAGTACTTGTTTGTTACCATGAAATCGCCCTTGAACGAAGGCGTGATATACAGTTTCTTAAACTGGATTGGTGCCCATACGTTGCGAACGGCATCGAAACTACCCTCCTTCTCGCGATAAGGGCCTAAGATTCCGTCGGGAGCGTTGCTGCCGTCAGAGTCGAGTTCGTTGTTGCGATCGGTTCTTATAACGGTCTCGTCGCAGAATGCCCAGATGAAGCCGCCGGCAAACAACGGATGAGATGTATAGTTATCCCAGAAGTCCTCGAGTCCTGCGCCTGCACCTTGATCGTACATGGCGTGCTCAAACTCGGTTGGCATGAACACCTTGTAACCGTTTACGAATCTGCCAACGCCCGTGAGGAATGCCGGATAATGATGTGTATCAAACTGGTTGAAATCGGCCCAAGGGTGAATAACGTGGCGTTTCTGCGGATCGTACAGCTCGAACAAGCCGTCGAGTTTGTAGTTCCAGCCACCCTCATTACCGTTGTTCCAAACGATGATACAAGGGTGATTCACATCGCGTACAAGCATCTCCTCAACGAGTTTCGGACCAACCTTGCTGTCGTAGGCATCGTGCCAGCCTGCAAGTTCGTCGAGATAGAACAGTCCGAGCGAGTCGCACACATCAAGAAAATGATTATCAGGCGGATAATGCGAACGCACGGCATTCATATTCATCTGCTTTATAAGTTTTGCATCCTCGATGCTGAGAGCCTTGTTTGTTGTTCGTCCGCCCTCTGGATGGAACGAATGGCGGTTCACGCCCTTCAGAACGACCTTAACATCGTTTACATAAAGTCCGTCGGCCGGGCGGAACTCAACAGTTCTGAAGCCCACTCTCTGGCTAATCTTGTGGATTGCCTTTCCATTGGCATCCTGAAGCGTGATTCCGAGAACATACATATTAGGATGCTCGCACTCCCACTTTTCAACATTGCCCCAGTTCAGCGAATGTGTCTGAACGTCGGATGCCGAAGCCTTCATCTCCTTTGTGGCGATGATGCTTGCAGGATTCTTGAGCGATGAAAGTTCGTACTTCACGGTTGCTCCTGCCGGAACATTCTCGACGTAAAGGTCAACGTTCATCGTACCGTCAGCCTTGGCATCTACCGCAATGCGATGGATGTTAGACTTTGGTTCTGCCTTCAGATACACAGGGCGGTAGATTCCGCCAAAGAGCCACCAGTCGGCACGGCGTTCTGCACCGTTTATCGACTTGTTCTCGCTCTCCTTGCTAACCTTCACCTCGAGCAGATTATTGCCTGCTACGAGAAGATTCGTTATATCATATTCAAACTGATAGAAGCCGCCTTGATGTATTGCGCCGGCGAGTTTGCCGTTAACCTTCACCTCGGTATCGGTCATAGAGCCTTCGAAAACGATGCTCACCTTCTTGCCGTTCCACGAAACCGGAAGTTTGAACTTTGTCTTGTACTCGCCAATTTCGTCGCTCGCCTTCTCGCCCTTGTTCACATAAAAGCGTCCGTAGGTATAATCACCAAAGCCTTGCAGTTCCCATTGCGACGGAACTTCTATCTTCTTCCATTTTCCGCTGTTCTGTCCTCCAGAGCATCGGAAGTCCCATTTTTTTGTATCGAACAAGCCTTTGCCCGACAAATAAAGCGTCTCAGTCTGCTGAGCATTGGCACAAACGGCACCACTCACCAGCGCTGCCGAAAGCAATAAACTCTTAAGATTAAAGTGATTCTTCATATGCGTTATTTAAATTCGCTACAAAAATATCCAACTTGCATAAAATCACTTTTCACAAATGTTTAATAAAAGTCGAAAAATGTTTCAAATGACACTTAACCAACATTTTTCATCTTTATTTGTCAGCCTCATCCGCATTTTTGCTGTCATCGCCAATTTTGTTGGCATAGCGTTCAATATACTCACTCGGCTGCATTCCGAACTCTTTTTTGAAGCAGATTGAGAAGTATTTCGGGTCGTTGAAGCCTACGGTATATGCCAAGTCGCTGATGCGGATGTTCGTATTCTCTTCCATTATCTTGCAAGCCGCCTTCAGTCGGATGTTGCGGATGAACGCCGTGGTGGTGAGTCCGGTTAGAGAACGTAGTTTCTTGTAGAGCGTTGTTCGGCTCGTTGCCATCTCGGCGCAGAACTGAGTTACGTCGAAGTCAGAATTGTTGAGTTGCTTGTTTACGCAGGCAATGGCATCCGACAGGAACTTGCCGTCCATGTCGGTATAGTCGAGTCCGCTGATATCGATGACGAGCTGTTTCTTGAAGTCGCTCGCCGCCCTCGACTTCATGTTAAGCAGACTTGAAATTCGGGCATGAAGAGCCGACAGGTTGAACGGCTTGGTAAGATAAGCATCTGCGCCGGCGGTGTAACCCTCGTCACGGTCTTCCTCGGTACGCTTTGCACTCAGCAGAATTATTGGGATGTGACAGACTTCGATATCTGCCTTAACCTTCTTCGTGAGTTCTATGCCGTTCATCTCCGGCATCAAGATGTCGGAAACAACAAGGTTCACGTCCTCGCTCTTCAGAATGTCGAATGCGTCTTTTCCGTTCGAAGCCTTCAAGACACGATAGTTTCGGCACAGAAGCCTGTACATCACGTTCAAGAGTTCCTCGTTGTCCTCAACAAGAAGGATGCAAGGCGTATTCTCGTCGAACTCTGGCTCAGAAGCGGCATTGTCGTCGGCATCCTCGTAGTTAGATTTGTCGACTATCGCCTCAGAAGAACTGAGTTCCTTATTGTCAATTTCGATAATCTCCTCGTCAGAATAAGCCTCCTTGCAGATTGGCAGTTTAACAAGGAATTCAGTACCCTTGCCTTCTTCGCTCTCGACCGATATTGAGCCTTTGTGAAGGTTCACCAAGTCGCGCACCAACGACAGTCCGATACCCGTTCCGATTGTGTGCTTCTGACGATAATCGCCTTCGTAGAAGCGTGTGAAGAGGTCTTTCTGCCTCTCCTTCGAGATTCCCTTTCCGTTATCCTTGACCGAAAGTTGAACATGGTCTCTTTCAGGCAGATACTTCAGAGTGAGAAGAATGTAACCGTTTGTGTTACTGTATTTTGCCGAATTAGACAGCAGATTGTACAGAATTTTGTCAACCTTGTCGCAATCGAAATAGGCATTCATCACATCTTCCTCGCACATAACCGAGAAATGAAGTTGTTTCTTGCGTATCAGAGATTCGAAACTCTCGGCTTCCTGACGCACAAACTGAGCCAAATCGCCCTTCGCAACCCTAAGTTTCAGATTGCCCGTCTCAGCCTTGCGGAACTCCAAAATCTGCTGCAACAGCCTTATCAGACGGTGAACATTTACGTCCATCGTGCGAGCCAGTTCGCCAGCCTCCGGAACGCGCTCCTTCAGGTCGTCGAGCGATGCCGAGATTATCGTGAGCGGAGTCATCAGCTCATGCGTGATGTTCGTGAAGAACTGAAGTTTGATGTGGTTCAGTTCCTCAACCTTATGCTTCTCCATCTCGTTTACCCTTATGCGGTTGCGCAAAGCCATTCGGTTGCGCATATTCTTCAGCACGAAGTAGAAGATGGTAAACGCCGCAGCAATATACAGCATGAACGCCCACCAAGTGAGCCACCACGGCGGAGTGATAACCACGGTAATGGTCTTAACCTCGCTCCACTCGCCGTTCTCGTTCGTTCCCTTAACCTTAAAGACGTATGTTCCCGATGCAAGGTTTGAATATCGTGCTTCGCGATGGTCAGAATCGACATACTGCCAGTCTTTGTCGTAGCCTTCGAGTTTGTAGGCGTAGCGATTCTGCTTTGGCATGGTGTATGTCAGCGATGCAAACTCAATCTCGAAGCTGTTGGCGTTGTATGGAATAACGATTTTGTTTGTAAAATCGGGAGTGAATTTCGAAATCTTGGTGCGCACCTCATCGTCGTAGTCGGAAAGCGACTTGCCGTCTATAACGATGTCGGTGATATGTATTGACGGAGTGCCACTCTTCTTGTTCACGATGTCCGAGCGGAAGGCAACAATTCCGTTGGCACAACCGAAATACAGAACACCATCCCGGAAGAAAGCCGAACGAATGTTGAAGAAATTATCCGGCAGTCCGTCGGCAACGGTAAACACTCTCACCTTGCCCGACAGCTCTCCGTCGAGAATAAGGCAGGCGAGTCCGTTGTTCGTTCCAATCCACAGATTGCCGTTCTCATCTTCCTGAATACTGTTCACCATATTTCCCGGAAGGTTGTACTTGGCATGGACAGATGTGAAGCAGTCATTCTTTGTATCATACTGACAGAGTCCTGCGCCTTCCGCACCTACCCATATTCTGCCTTTCTTGTCCTGATAGATGCATGACGGATTATCAACCGGAAGTTGCTCATTTTCATGACTGTAAGTCTGGCACACGAACATACGCGGATTGTTCAGCCTGCCAGAAATGTGAACCACGCCCTTACCATTGGTACACAGCCAGATAGTCTTGTCTGCCGTTTCGATAACCTGCGTTGTTTCTTGCAGAAGTCCGTTGTGCGCGCCAGGAACAGAACTCATGCAGAACTCCCTGCCGTCCTTGTATTTTATTCCCAAGCCCCTGTACGAGCCAACCCACCAGTTGCCGTCGTGGTCCTCGCACACATCAAAGACCAAGTTGTGCGGAATGAATCCGCAGTTTTCAACAAGATACTGCCTCAACACCTTTCCGCCGTTGCATACCGTAACGCCGCAGTCCTGAGTAACTGCCAAAATCTCGTTGGTTCTTCGGCTGTACTTTACCGCATACGGAAGTTTAGACGACGTTACATTAACGGCGTTTCCTCCATGCAGATAACCGATGCCATAGCCGATGCCAGCCCATATTGCGCCGTTAGGCTCTACATATAATCCGCTGATATGGTTTGTATTGAATGCCGGAAACTGCTTAAAATCGATAGTTGTGAATGCGCCCGAATTGACCTCGGCACGCAGAATTCCATCGCCCTGCGAGCCAAGCCAGATGATACCGTTGTTGCTTCGCATAACCGATGTTATCTCGTGCGCCGGCAGATAGTGGCGGTTGTCCTTCTCCTGATAGTTGGTAAACGTGCCCACGCTGCCCAGCGGCATAATGCTCACACCGTCGCGAGTGCCCAGCCACAGGCATTTGTTTGCATCTTCGCAGATTGAAAGAACGTAGTTTGAGATGAGCGAACGCTCGCCTCCCGAACTTGCCCAATGCTCGTAATCAACCTTATAGTTCTTTACATCTATCTTAAAGCGGAAGAATCCCGAGCCCCATGTTCCAGCCCACATTGAGCCGTTGGAGTCGCGGTAGAGTTTTACGATGCGCGTGTTGTCGCCAAACGGATTGAAGTGCGTAAAGACCTTCGTCTTAACGTTAAAGTGATACAAGCCGTTGCTCCACGTTCCGATTATCAGATTGTGGTTAGCATCTTCTATAATTCCCTGAATGTTAACTCCTTCAGGAATGTCGCCCTCGCATACCTTATGCGTCATAGCCACAACCGAGTCGTTAGCCTCGTCGTAGTAAGCCATTCCGCGAATGTAGCCCAGATACACTTTCTTGTCCGAGGCAACATAAATATCATTAAGTCGCTGTTTGTCGAATCCGTTGGCGGTGTAGCTTTTCACCGCACCCGTACGCTTGTTGTAGATTGAGAGTCCGCCGTGCGTACCGATAAAAAGGCGGTTCTGCGCATTCTCCCTTACGCAAAGAACGTTGCTGCTTGGCAGAATGTTCTTTATATGAAAATCTGTCCGCAGCGCGCTTACGTTATATCCATCGTAGCGGAACAGGCCATAGTATGTAGCCACCCACAGAAAGCCGTCGTTGTCTTGATACACCTGATGTACCATGTTGTTTGGCAATCCGTCGGGGGTTGAATATTGTTTAAAACGGTAATAATCAGATGACTGCACTTGTGCCGTAGCACCAACAGTCGTAAAAGTAATCAGTAATACTGATAAAAGTTTTTTTAGCATCCTTGCCTTTCGATACAGTTAGTAATTATAAGATATATACGCAGGCAAAGATACTAAAAAAACACTAAATTCTATCAATCCATGTGAAATCTTTCTGACAATGGGATAGTTACCGGAGAATTATCTTCGTTCACCTCCATAATGTCTGCCATGTAGTCCCACCACTTCTGCACAACTGGGTTTGCGCCCATGTCTTGCGACGACTCCTCGCCTTCTATCTCCTGATAAGCGAAAAGTATGTTTGTGTCCTTGTCCCAGTAAATCGAATAGTTGCGAACACCGCCGTCCGACAGCATTTTCTTCAACTCTGGCCAGATGGCTGCATGGCGTTTCTGATACTCGTCCTCGAAGCCCGGCTTCAGGAACATCTTGAATGCTTCTCTTCTCATGATTTTTTGTTAGTATTTGTTTTAATTATAGTTAATGAAATTGTGCTACAAATATAATAAACAATTCACAATTCACAGTTGACAATTGACAATTTTTAAAGTTGAAAATTGAAAATTTAAAGTTGAAAAAACAGGAAGTCAGAAGTCTGAATTCATAATTCATAATTCATAATTAACAATTCGAAAACAATAAAGGATAATTTATGATGGTTTTATCCTTTTGGTAAATACAAAATAGTGGCAAGGTATATGCAAGCTATATGTAGCCTATATGTTGGCTATATCAAAAGTACATCAAAGGCAGGTGATGAGTAGGTCGAAAATTCTTTATTCAATGGCAAATGCAAATCACAAATCGTACGCTACTTCAGAATGACGCTGAAAGCGTCACCTCTCAGTAACCGCAGCATCCGTAGGATCTGCGGACTGAAAAGACACGAATATCACCGACCCTGAAAGCGGTCGCCCATTGCAACTGATGGGGCACTCCTTCAGAGTGCTTGCCGTTGATGGTGTCCTATCCCGCAGGTCGTTCCGGCCTACGGTTACTGAGCGGAGACGCCTTCAGCGTCTGCTAATGCCTGTTGTGAGATTTCTTCGGGATGCCTTCGGGTTTCGCTCGGGTTTTAAGCATCTGCAAGAGAAAGAAAGTTGAAAAAAAAGAAATTCAGAATTCAGAATTCATAATTCACAATTCACAGTTGACAATTCATAATTCATAATTCAAAATTCAAAATTGATAGTTCTGGATATATAGCGAACAATTATTGGCGTAAATATCCTTTTGGTAAATACAAAATAGTGGCAAGGTACGTCCAAGGTACGGGGAAGGTACGGGGAAGGTACGGGGAAGGTACGTCCAAGGTACATCCAAGGTACGGGGAAGGTACGTCCAAGGTACATCCAAGGTACAATGAAGCAACATTAAGGGTATGTTCAAGGAAGCCAGAAGGAAGTATGTAACAAGATAGTAGGAAGAAGGTAGCAAGATAGTAGGAAGAAGGTAGGAAGAAGGTAGCAAGAAGGTAGCAAGAAGGTAGCAAGAAGGTAGCAAGATAGTAGGAAGAAGGTAGCAAGATAGTAGCAAGGAGGTAGCAAGGGGATAGCAAGGGGATAGCAAGGAGGTAGCAAGGGGGTAGCAAGGAGGTAGCAAGGAGGTAGCAAGGAGGTAGATTCGAGATGAGAAAAGAAAAAGAGAGTGAAAAAAACAGGCACGCACTCCCCAGTGCGCGCCTGCTAATAAAACATGAACAGTCTCTATGAATTAAAAATATTAATATCCAGGATTCTGATATGCAGCCTTTTCATCTGAACTCAAAGACTTTCCGCTTTCGTCAGTCAAGGCATCGAGCAATCCCTGAGGAATTGGACGATAGTAATGAATCTTAGGGTTAAATGTACCCTGACCACGAACGCCTGCATCGTTAAATGCCTTGTGTCTTACCTCAAGCTGACGCTGGCGAGCCAAGTCCTCCCAACGTGTGTACTCACCTGTAAGCTCGCGAGTACGTTCGTTAAGGATGAAGTTCATAACCTTCTGATACTCTTCGTCTCCCTTGAACATTTCGCCGCCTGTTGCTTTAAGTGCAGCGAAAATCTTATTATCGATTTCGGAATTAAGAATGTCGTTTACATCGTTCAAAAGCAGATTGTTCTTTGTTGACTCTGTTGTCACTTCTTCAATCTTGTTTGACTCATAGTAAGTGTTAGCAGTTGTGTAGATAGCACCATCTGCACTATAACCGCCACCCTTGCCTGCACAAGCTGTGTTGTTTACATAAGCAGCACCACCGTCAACATGGATAGAACGGTCCTCTCCCTCGGCATATCCGGCACGCTCACGAAGCATGTTAATCATCTCAACAACCTTGGCGTACTCCTTCTTGCGAGCGTATGCCTCGGCACACATCAATACATCCTCGGCAGAACGTGCAACGATAGCGTCGCGAGTTCCAAACTGAGAAGAAATAGCGTTACGAGCACCATCGCGATGCTTACCATTTGCTACAAAGCGCTTCTTCTGAGCGTAGTTGCCATAATTTCCATGACCACTTACCCAATCCTGTTCCTCACCTGCAAAGTAGCGGACGAATGTGTGAGGAGCCTGCATTACGCCATTGCGTGTAACCTGACCCTCTGTACCAAGATTCTTGTATTCTGTGTCGCCAGCATCGTTTACGATATACTTAATACCAACTTCGCCACCAACAAATCTCTTGTCGCCAACACTTACGCCAGCAGGCAGATAAGAAGCCTGTCCTGCCTCATAAGTTGGAGCACCCTTTGTATCATTACAGCCGTAGCAAGTAATGAATGTCTTCCAGAAACGAGAGTCGTTTACACGGTCGTACACATCGAGAGTGTAGTTTGTTGTACGCAAGTAGCAGAACTCACGGTCGCCCGAGATATCACGCTTTGTTCCAGCCATATCCTGATAAACGGCAGGGAATGCCAAGTGTGCCTGGTTTCCGAAACGTCCCTGTGTTGCCTCATCAAGAGTGAACTGGGCAGCCAAAACGATTTCAGAGACACTCTCGTTGGCATCATCTGGCTTAGTATAGTTCCACAAAGAAGCGAAATCTGCACATAGAGGATGAGCTGCAATAACCTCCTTTGTAAGCTTGATAACATCGTTCAAGTCTGAACTTATATAAGAAGAATTCCAGCTTGAATAAAGTTCGCTTGCGCGTGTAAGCTTAGCCTTTGCAAGGAAGTGGGCAGCAGCGTACTTTGTAACTCGTCCCTGAGCCTCAGCCTTTACTGGCAGCAGTTCGTAAGCTTGAGTAAAGTCGCTTATAATCTGTGCAAAGCACTCATCCTCTGTATTTCTTGGGAAGTAAGTATCCTTATCAGACTCTGTTGGCTTCAACTTCAAATGCACAGCTCCGTATGTCTTAACGAGCTCAAAATAGCAATATGCACGGAAGAAGTAAGCCTCTCCTAAACGTGTATTATAAGTGTCCAGAGTCTTTGGATAATACAAAGGTATATTTTCAATGGCTCTGTTCGTTGCTTCAATACGGTTATACATATTGTCTGCCAAGCCAGGAATATAAGTTCCTTCTACAGAATTCAACGTTGTATAACCATTCATTGGAGCCACCTCGTTGTTAGCATCGGTATATTCGTCGACACCCATATTGTACAATCCGTAACCCCAACTGTAGTTAAACTTCCAGCCAAGGGTTGAATATGTACCTGTAATAAGGTCGTTTATACCAACTTCAGACTTATAGTACTCGAGATTCTTAGCATTCAACTGATCCTCATCAAGGAAACTGTCGCTACATCCGGTCGCAACAAAACCCATCGAAGCCAAGAACAAAGACGAGAATAAAATTCTATTTAATTTCATAATCTTTTTTTCTTACTGATGTTAATAATTAGAATCCTATGTTAAGACCGATAACGAAACCACGGATTGTTGTTGTAGAACCCAGGATTCTTGTATTGTTATCGTAGTTCATGAGGTCGGTATCCAACCATTTACATTTACTGTAAAGTGTGCAAGGATTCATCAACTGAGCGTAAATCTTTAGGTTTGAAAGTCCTGTACCATTAAGCTGCTTTGGCGACAAAGAGTAGCCAAGAGATACGTTACGCAACTTGATGTAAGAACCATCCTGATAGTTCATACAACTCTGATACTGATCCTGGCTCTCACCGTTGATACCTGGCTGATAGTACTCTGCATTCTCGTTATATCCAGGTACAAAGTAGTCAATCTTACGCTGCATGAAACGACCGTCGAGTGTAAGAGCGCCCTGATTTACGGTGAATCCCCAACGAGAGAAGATAAAGAATGAGAGTTCCCAATTCTTATATGTAAGTGTATTGTTCCAACCACCGCTCCATGATGGGCGAACTGATCCTATAGACTTGCAACGGTCATCTGCATCAATATCTCCATCACCGTCCAAATCCTTAACTTTGATTTGTCCAACCTTACGGTTGTACTTCTTTGCCAACTCTTCCTCGGCAGTTGTCCAGATTCCGTCATAAACATAGTCTGCAAATACCAAGATTTCTTCGCCTACAAACCACTTATTAGCCCAATCTTCCGTTGCACCGTTTGCAAGTTCAGTAATCTCACTCTTATCCTTAGACCATGTTAGAGTTGTAGTCCATCTGAAACCATTGCCCTGGTATGGAATTGCACTCAACTGAACATCAATACCCCAACCCTTAGAAGCTGCAACGTTTGCCATTGTTGTTGTATAACCAGAAATTGAAGGAATCTTCATTGCAGTAAGGATGTCGTCTGTCTTATTTATATAGTAATCGATGCTACCGCTGATTCTGCTCTTAAATACAGCAAAGTCAACACCAATGTTTGTCTGAGTTGTACGCTCCCAACCTACATTTTGATTAGCCATCATGTTCGGATTCTTTGCTGAAGCATCAGAACCAAGATAGCCCAAGGCTGAAGTATTACCCCAATGGTAGTACAATTCCTGAAGTCCACCCTTTGTATCGTATGGGTTAATAGCAGAAGAACCAGATGAACCATAACCAGCACGAAGCTTCAGCTGGCTTACCCAGTCAACATCCTGCATAAACTCCTCCTGGTCGATACGCCAACCCAAGGCAACAGAACCGAAGCTATCCCACTTGTGACCGGCAGAAAGAACTGAAGAACCATCTCGACGGACAGAAGCAGTAAGCAAATACCTATCCATGAAAGAGTAATTCAGACGAGCCATATATGAAGCCATCTGAGATTCACTATAACCCGAACCAGCCTTCATGTTATCCGCTGGAGTTCCAAGGTTATACCAGAGTTCAGTATCAGATGTCAATGCAGAGTTGCTCATAGACATTGTATCGTAATGTTTCTTTGTTGCACTCTGCATCAAAGTAATGCCAATCTTGTGAACATCGGCAATTACTTTATCATAATAAATAAGGTTATCGAGTACCCAGTTTCTGTCCTGGTTGCGAGCCCAGCTACCCTTACGGCTATAATCAGAGTTGATAGAGCCGTACTTATTCATAGTACCTGTCTCATACTGACGGAACTCCGGACCGAACTGAACACGGTATCTCAATCCTTCGAGAGGCTTCCACATCTTGCCGAAGTTAACATCAGCATAGAAAACACCCGAAACATTGAGTCTCTTGCGCTGATTTACGTTCAAATCAAGTTCGTTGATTGGGTTGATGATATTTACATCGGCATTAGGGTTACGGATGTAATCGCCATTCTCGTCGTACGGAACAGACCAAGGCAACATTCCACGAAGTGCGTTGTAGTAATCACCAGCACCGGTTACTGACTTTGTGAAACTGTAACCGTAGTCCTGCTCGGTGTAAGCACCATTGATAGATGCTCCCAACTTAAGGTAAGGAAGAGGCTCGGCATCGAACGTTACCTTAGCAGAATAACGAGTATATTCCTGCCCCGGCTGCACACTCTTCTGGTTCAAATAGCCGAATGAGCCGTATGCCTGAATTTTCTCAGTACCACCAGAGAAATTGATGTTATGGTCGTGAGTTACACCAGTTCTCTTTCCGTGAGAAGCCCAGTCGTACTCGCCTACCAATGCAGGATTGTAAGAACCACTTGCGTATGCCTTTTCAATGTTTGCCCATGAAGCAGCAACACTTCCGTAAAGATTCTTATCTATAGACTCAACAGGAATAATCTTACCATTTGAACCAATTTCTGATTCATAGCCTCTTTTTCCCGTTTTACTATCTATTGCTGAATATTTAGCAAGACGTGAATAATCGAGCCACTCGGCAGCCGACATATATTCGGCAACATCGCTAAGAGTTTCGAACTTCACAGTACCAGAATAATTAACACTAACCTTACCTTCCTTACCTTTCTTAGTAGTGATAAGTACAACACCATTCGCACCACGCGAACCGTAGATGGCAGTTGCAGAGGCATCCTTCAAGACATCGACAGACTCGATATCCGCTGGGTTGATAGAACTAAGGTCATTAGAGGTAATCATACCATCAACAACATACAACGGGTCGGGACTTGCAGAAAGAGAGCGGACACCACGAATGTTGATTCCACCGACTTCACCAGGACGCTGGCTGTTGGTAATATCAACACCGGCAGCCCTACCCTGCATACCTTCGAGGGCGTTGCTTACAGGCATAGCCTTAAGTTCCTTCTCGCCTACGCGTGCCATAGATCCGGTAACGTCGGTCTTACGCTGCACACCGTAACCAACAACTACAACCTCATCGAGGGCGCGGTCGTCTTCGGCAAGAACAACTTGCATGTTCTGCGAAACCTTAACTGTCTGGGTAATGTATCCAATGTAAGAGATTTCGAGCAAATTGGTCTTGCGACACTTAATCATGAAATCACCATTAAAGTCGCTGATAGTACCAGTACTTGTTCCCTTTACAAGGATGTTAGCACCAATAATTGGGCTTCCCGAATTGTCAACAACAGTTCCTTTAAAAACTGTTTCAGGTTCTTCTGCACTTATGGCAGGAGCGGATTTTGCCGTTGCATTTACATTAACGCCCGCAAACGCCGAGCAGAATAATGCTGCGAACAACAAATTTCCTTCACCAAAGGATCTTAGATTCATTTCTAATGTTTTAAAGGTTATTAAACTTTTTTCTCAATATATTAAATCCAACGCAACTCTGTGCTTTTTTCAGGATATCTTGTTTGAACCAAAAACTAAATTCATAATAGTAACATTGCAAATATAAATATTGTTACGGAAAAACAAGTAAAAAAATGTTTACTTTAAGTTTAATTTTAGTAAAAAAGGCTTTATCCAGCACGTTAAGTGCCAAATTCACGATATAAAATACCAATTACTCACCCTTTTTATTAACCTAATTTTATTAACTTTGCGCCAACTATAAGATTTAATAACAAATAAAAAAACTTTTATTATGGAACTTAAAAAGGTTATTCTTTGTGCAGTAGCAGGAATAGTTACAAGTACATCTACTGTATTTGCACAGTTGCCATCGCAGAAGGAGATACTTGCCTCTGTTGAGAAAGTGAACGGCTACTTTATGAAGAAGTATCCCGACCCTACACTCCCTACATACGTCAAGAAGATGCGACCAAGCAGTCTGTGGACTCGCGCCGTGTATTACGAAGGACTGATGGCTCTCTATGCCATCCAGCCAAGAGACGCGTATTTCAAATATACCTACGACTGGGGCGAGCAGCACAAGTGGACTCCACGCAACGGCAACACAACAAAAGATGCCGACGACTACTGCTGCAGCCAGACATATATAGATATGTATCGCCTTACTCACGACTGGAAGATGATTCAGAACGCCATAATAAACGCCGACATGATTGTAAACAATCCTGACGACAGCGACTGGTGGTGGATTGATGCCATTCAGATGGGTATGCCGGTGCTTGCAAAACTGGGCAAGACTCTGAACGAGCCTAAATACTGGAACAAGATGTGGGATATGTATGCCTACACACGCAACAAGCAGGGCGAGGCCGGCATGTATAACGCTAAGGAAGGCTTGTGGTGGAGAGATAAGGATTTTGACCCACCATACAAAGAGCCTAACGGAAAGAACTGCTACTGGGCACGCGGTAACGGATGGGTTTACGCGGCACTTGTACGCGTTCTCGACGAGATTCCGGCAAACGAGCCTCATCGCAAGGACTACATCAACGACTTTGTGGCTATGAGCAAGGCGATAAAGGCTTGTCAGCGCGCCGACGGATACTGGAACGTAAGTATGCACGACGAGAGCAACTTCGGAGGCAAGGAAGTTTCAGGAACATCGCTATTTATATATGGTATGGCATACGGCATCAGAACAGGTATTCTTGACCGCGCAACATATCTGCCTGTAATAGAAAAGGCTTGGAACAACATGGTTAAGGAGTGTATCCACCCAGACAACGGAATGTTGGGATACGTTCAGGGCACAGGAAAAGAGCCTAAGGACGGGCAGCCGGTTGGCTACAACAACTTCCCTGACTTTGAGGACTACGGCATAGGCTGCTTCCTTCTTGCCGGAACAGAACTTTACAAACTGAAAAAATAACTTATAAACAAGAAAATCGCAGATTCATACATAACGGTTGTATGAATCTGTGATTATTTTCAAGAAATATGAAACGCATTTTTATATCAGCCATCATCCTGTGTACCATGATTCAGGCACAGGCTCAGAGTTTTAACTTCGCCTTTGGGCAGAAGAGCAAGACGGCTACGAACATAACAGCAGCCGACTCGTTCTCTGTTGAGAAAGGCTACGGATACGACTTCATAAACATTCCGCGAAAGGCTGCCGCTCCGTTCTACTTCTCGGTAAACGTTCCCGACGGAAACTATAAGGTTACCGTTCGCCTCGGAAGCAAGAAGGCAAAGGCAAGCACATCGGTAAGAGCCGAATCGCGCCGTCTGTTCGTAGAGAACGTGGCAACAAAGAAAGGCGAATTCAAGGAATTCTCTTTCGTGGTTAACAAGCGCGACACTAAGATTTCGGACGGAAGCGTGGTGAAGATTAAGCCTCGCGAGAAAAACAAGCTGAACTGGGACGACAAACTGACAATCGAGTTCAACGGCGATGCTCCGGCAGTTTCGGAAATGAAGATTGAACGCATAGACAACGTTCCGACAGTCTACCTTATAGGAAACTCAACCGTGGTTGACCAAGATTTTGAGCCTTGGGCAAGTTGGGGACAGATGATTACCCGATGGTTCGACGACGGAATAAGTTTTGCGAACTACGCAGAGAGCGGCGAGAGAGCATCATCGTTCATCGGGGCAAACAGATTCAAGAAGATTCATTCACTTCTGAAAAAGGGCGACTACGTATTCATCGAGTTCGGACACAACGACCAGAAGGAGAAAGGTCCGGGCAAGGGCGCGTACTACAACTTCAGCACACATCTGAAAGAGATGACCGACATGGCACGCGCCAAGGGTGCAACCGTAATCTTCGTAACTCCAACGCAGCGTCGCAGCTTCGACAAGAACGGAAAGATAAAGGAGACTCACGGCGACTATCCAGACGCAATGCGAGCAGTAGCAAAGCGCGAGAATGTTCAGGTTATAGAACTGCACGACATGACACGCACTTTCTACGAGACAATGGGCGTGGAGAACTCTAAAAAAGCATTCGTACACTACAAAAAAGGCTCGTTCCCGGGCATGGACAAGGATATGGAAGACAACACGCACTTCAACCCTTACGGCGCGTACGAACTGGCAAAATGTATCATCGAGGGCATGAAGCAACTTAATCTTCCGTTGCTGAAGAATCTGCGCGAGGATTACAAGCCATTCAATCCGGCACAGCCAGATGACGTTTCGACCTTCAAATGGAACAACAGTCCGTTCATCGACGTTCAGAAGCCCGACGGAAACTAAAATCACATTAAAACAAACTTTATGAACATCAAACATTTATCAATATTTGCCCTGTCGTTTATCAGCCTGCAATCTCAGGCTCAGTCGTGGCCAAAGGCTCTGCCCGAGGCTAAGCCGGCTGCACGCTGGTGGTGGCTGGGCAGCGCAGTAGACAAGGAGAATCTGCGCTACAACATCGACCTTTATTCAAAAGCAGGAATAGGCGGTCTGGAAATTACGCCTATTTACGGCGTGAAGAACAACGATGCCAACAACATTCCGTATCTGTCGGCAAAATGGATGGATATGCTGAAGGAAACGCAGTCAATCGGCAAGAATGACGGCGTTGAGATTGACATGGCAACAGGAACGGGCTGGCCTTTCGGCGGTCCTGAGGTGAAGTTGGAACAAGCCGCCACGATGGCAATCTTTCAACAGTACAGCGTTGAAGGCGGCAAAAACATCTCGCTCGACATCACAATTCAGAACAAGAAGCAGGAAAAAGGCGCGTATCTGAGCCGCGTGATGGCTTATCAGAAAGGCAAGAGCCTAAACATCACGGCACAGGCAAAGGACGGCAAACTTAGTTGGAATGCTCCTGCCGGAAAGTGGGACATCGTAGTTCTGTATGTCGGAAAAACACGACAGATGGTAAAGAGAGCCGCTCCGGGTGGCGAAGGATATGTTATCGACCACTTTAACAAGAGTTCGGTAGACAGTTATCTGGCTCGGTTCGACAAGGCTTTCAAGGAGAACGGCACGGCTTATCCGCACACGTTCTTCAACGACTCGTACGAGGTGTACGGAGCAGACTGGACTCCTGCCCTACTCGACGAGTTTGCAAAGCGCAGAGGCTACAAACTCGAAGACCATTTTATTGAGTTTCTCGACGAGAAGAGAAACGACATAACTTGCCGAATCGTTGCCGACTATCGCGAGACGCTCGGCGAACTTCTACTCACAAACTTTACAAAGACGTGGACAGACTGGGCACACAAGAACGGCGCGATAACACGAAATCAGGCGCACGGCTCGCCTGCCAATCTGATTGACGTGTACGCATCGGTAGACATTCCGGAGTGCGAGGGATTCGGTCTTTCGCAGTTCCACATAAAGGGCTTGCGCGAGGACTCGCTCAAGAAGCAGAACGACTCTGACCTTTCAATGCTGAAATATGCATCGTCGGGAGCACACATCTCGGGCAAGCAGTTCACCTCTTCCGAGACTTTTACATGGCTTACAGAGCATTTCCGCACATCGCTAAGCCAATGTAAGCCCGACATCGACCTGATGTTCGTTTCGGGTGTAAACCATGTGTTCTTCCACGGCATCTGCTACTCTCCAAAGCAAGACGAGTGGCCGGGCTGGAAATTCTACGCATCGGTTGATATGTCGCCGACAAACACAATATGGCGCGACGCTCCTTACTTCTTCGACTACATAACCCGATGCCAGTCGTTCCTTCAGTGGGGCAAGCCCGACAATGACTTCCTCGTTTATCTGCCTGTCTACGACATGTGGAACGAGCAGAGCGGCAGACTTCTGATGTTCGACATACATCACATGAAGGACCGCGCGCCACGCTTCATCGAGTCGGTAAACAAGATTATAAACAGCGGATACGACGTTGACTACATCAGCGACAACTTTATCCGCTCGCTTCAGTACAAGAATCAGTCGCTCGTGACTAAAGGCGGCGCGGCATACAAGGCAATCGTAATTCCTGCGGTTCATCTTATGCCTACCGACATCCTGCAAAAACTTGTGAATCTGGCAAAGCAAGGCGCAACGGTGGTGTTCCTCGACAACTACCCTACCGATGTTCCGGGCTACGGAAATCTGGAGAAGCGTCGCGCGGCTTTCAAAAAGATTAAAGCAATGCTACCTGATATCTCGGAGGGCGAAAACAGCCTTGGCAAAGGCAGAATAATCATCGGCTCGGACTATCCGAAGACGCTGAAACTCTGCAACATCGCTCCAGAGGAGATGCGCACGATAAACGGACTGCACTGCATACGCCGAAGCAACGCAACAGGCAGCCACTACTTTATTTCGTCTTTGCAGAAGAATGGCGTAGACGGCTGGGTAACACTTGGAAAGAAAGCAGCCGAAGCGTGTCTGTTCAACCCAATGACGGGCGAAAGCGGAAAGGCTCAGGTGCGCGAGAAGGACGGCAAGACGCAGGTTTATCTTCAACTTCACAGCGGAGAGAGCGTGATTCTTCAGACATTCGACAAGCCATCGTCAGTATCGCTTGCCAACTGGAATTACCAGACCGACGGAGCTGTGAGCATCAGCCTCGACCACGGCTGGAAGTTGTCGTTTGCCGAGAGCGTGCCTTCGATAGCTGACACTTTCGACATAGACGAGCCTAAATCGTGGACAGAACTCGACAACACCGATGCCAAGACGAACATGGGCACAGGTAAGTACTCAATCTCGTTCGAATTGCCTGATATAAAGGCTGACGACTGGGTTCTCGACCTTGGCGACGTTCGCGAGAGCGCGAGGGTTAAGGTAAACGGCAACGATGCGGGCTGCGCATGGGCTGTTCCTTACCGTCTAAACGTTGGCAAGTACCTGAAGAGTGGCTCGAACACTATCGAGGTAGAGGTGACGAATCTGCCAGCCAACCGCATTGCACAACTCGACCGTGAGGGCAAGGAATGGCGCAAATTCAACGAAATAAACGTTGTAGACCTCAAATATTCTCGCAAGAAATACGACTACTGGCAACCTGTTCCTTCGGGCCTAAATGGCACGGTTAAACTGATTCCGGTTAGGAAGAAGTAAAAATTACTAAACTGCATAAAAAACGTCTGCCACTTTTTCCCGAAGTGGCAGACGTTTTTATCTATAAATTGGAATTATATTATTCACACAAATAAAAGCCTTTGCATTAAGGGTTGACAAAACTACAAATTAAAATAAGAAAATATATTGCTTTTTAATTCATCATTTTTTCTCGTTTATTTTTGTTTTTGAGCATATCTGCATTTATTCCAATAATTTTTAGTAATTTTACCCTCAAACAAGAGATTGGCGCGCCATAAAATATCCACCACCCACATTTCTCTCGTAATCCGAAGATTGCCCAATCCCCTCAAGGCATACAAGTATGTCAAGGAGTTTGGCGAGGGTATTGACCGTATCTGTAATGAATTGGAAACAAAAGGTTGCGCTATCCCATCGTTTCATGTTGATGCATTCATCTTGAAAGCAACATTGATGGCAGAATGGACAAACAGAAAATGAGTTTGACCGCCCAAGTACCGCCCAAGTTCCATCCAAGTACCGTTCATGAAAATGGCACGAAAAATGGCACGGCAACTATTACAGAACTAACAGATAGACAGCTTGTAATTTTTGAGACAATAAAAAATGGCACGGTAAATGCACAAAATTTATCAGTTGCTTTAGGCATTAGTCTTCGAACAACAAAGCGTGACCTCTATGTCCTTCGTGACATGAATCTCATCCATTATGTAGGAAGTGATAAAACAGGACACTGGGAGGTGATAAAAGAAAGTGATTAACTGTACATTATTCTGAAACAATATATATTCAATATGAGTAACGAAAACAACCAAGGCTATGTTTACATTCTTACTAATCCAAGTTTCCGTGAGGATTGGGTTAAGATTGGTAAGAGCTCACGTCCGGTGGATGTTCGCTCTAAGGAGTTGGATAACACTGCCGTTCCTCTGCCTTTTGAAATATATGCTACATTGAAAACCGCAAAGTATGATAAGGTTGAAAAACAGATTCACAAGCAGATTGACCGTTTGACGGACTTGCGCATTCGTCAGAACCGAGAGTTCTTTAATATTGCCCCTTCCGTAGCTCTCGATATTATGCGCGATATTGCCGACTTGCTTGAAGACGCTGAACTTGCAGTTTATGTGGAGGGAAAACCTGTTGTAAGTAGCAGTAAGGATGAAGACAAGAAGATAAATGCTGCCAACGAGGATAAAAAACGTAAGAAGGTTAAACCTGCGTTCAAATTTCACATGGTAGGACTTAATGTTGGTGACACAATCATTTTTGATGCTACTCACCTTCCTGTCAAGATTGCTACCGACGACAAGATTGAATATGAAGGTCGCCTATGGTCGCTCTCCGCTTTTACTGCCGAATTTCTGCCTGAAGAAATGCAGAATACTTCTGGCGCTTACCAAGGTCCTAAGTATTTTAGCTATGGGGGTAAAACCATGCAGCAGATGAGATTGGAAAAAGAGGGGTAAGAGTAACGGCTGTTTGAAGATAAGGATAAACACTAAAAAAAAATGATATGTCAAAAGCAACAGTAAAGAAAATACTCATGTCCATGCAAAAGGAAGAACTCATTGGCATGGTTCTGGAAATGTATGATGCTCGTAAAGAAGCCAAAGAGTATCTGGAGTTTTTTGCGAATCCAGACGAAGACGGAAAGCTGGAGGAGTATAAGAAAATCATCACGGAAGAATTCTATCCAGCGAAAAGCAGTAAAGAACCAAAGACTCGTTTTTCGGTGTGCCGTAAGGCTGTATCTGATTATAAGAAGTTGAAGCCATCACCAGACAAGCTGGCGGACTTGATGCTATGTTATGTCGAGAATGCATGTCAGTTTACATACGACTATGGCGACATGTGGGAGCAGTATTATACATCCGTAGAGAACAACTTCGACAAGACAATGGCATTTATTGCCAAGAATAACCTATTGGAGCACTTCAAACCACGTTTGCGGCAGTGTATGGAGTGGGCATCACCTTGCGGCTGGGGATTTGCCGACACAATTGCAGACATATACTACGAGTATTTTCACGAATAAGTTTTGATAAAAAAAAGTGGGCAACTCCTGTTTGGAGAAACCCACTTTTTATTTGTTGACGTGGAATCACGACCAAAAACAAATAGCGAGTACCCCTTCTGAGCTACTCGCTATTCTTGTTTATGTTATTTGTAATGCTTGCGAGATTACTTCACCTCCTCAAATCTAAACACTATTGAGTATCAGATATTTACAAACATGCGTAAACGATAAGAGAATGTAAAAGAGGCTGTTAAGCCAAACAAATATAGAAATCCCAAGTAAGGACTATTTTACGTTTTTATCACTAACTATGGTTCTTACCTCCCAAGAACCACCTCTATCTCCACCATTACGAACAATTATACCTTCAGCTTTTAGACGGTCTATGTGTTTTTGAATGGCACTTGGAGATATGCCAAGAGTTTCTGAGAGAACTTTTCTCGTTATACTTGGGTTGTCTTTTATAAGTTGAAGAATAGTGTCAATTGTTTTACCAGTATCTTTCTGACCACCTTTCTGACCACCTTTCTGACCACCTACTTGATTATGTCAAATCTTTCCATCTTGCTTTTTATTTGTGTTTCTTGCCAAGCACCTTTTCTTCCAACTCTGGCAGATGCTCTAAAATATTCTCGTCGATTTTGATTGAGTATGTACCTGTTGTGTTGTGGAGCGTCTTTTGTATCGTGCCCTTTTCGGTATTCTTGAACCAAGAATGGAACAGATTGACTACAAACATAGCCAGCACCTCGGAGTCTATGTTATATTGATGGCCGATGTTCCAAGCAAAGTTCTTTAGGTCGGTCTGCTTCAGTTTCTTCTTTTCAATCTTCACCGATACACAATTCACAATGCCATTGTATTGAACAAGCAGTTTAACGGCCTCCTCAATCTGGAAAAGCTCTTCATCGCTGAATCCGTGTGGAAGAAAAACGAGACGTGTGTATCTAAGGATTTTATCAAGTTTGTCCTTCTCTTGCTTTTCTTTCGCTTCTGCCATTTGGGTGCGGTCAATGTGCAGTTGTTGAATGAACGGAGCCAAATCTCGCTGTGCGTTTTTAAGAGTCTCCTCCAGTTCTGATATAATCTGTGGCTTCAAATCTTTTGAGGCTTCAGAAACCTTTGGCTCTTGTTGTACAGGCTGAGGAACCACATCACATTGTGGTATTTCTACCGCAGGCTTTGTTTCCAGTTTCTTTTGAATGTCCTCCAGATGCTTTATGATACAAGCATCCATGTTCTCCTAGTCTGCTCGATTGTTCAACTCCTTTCTGTTGCTCTTGAAGTAAGCATAGAGACATTGTTTGATGCCATGAAGCAACAATACGAATACTGCATATCCACCTATAAATATCGGTATAGTGACAAGAAAACAAAGCAGTTCCTTGTCCTCGCCTATCAATTGTTGAGCTATCTTGTAAGCGCCAACTATGTAGGTAATGATGAGCAGTCCTAAGAATGACGTGCCAATATAGCGATGCACTCCTTTTGCAGATGGAACGGGAAAGATGTCTATCTCCATAATTACATTGATTTTATTTTCTCCTGTGCTATGATGATAGCGTCGTTACACAAGTCACGATCTTGCTCGTCTTCAACTGCATCAATGAACTTGTCTGCTAACCACAAGGTAAGCATTTCCTTTTCATCCTGATGAAGATACTCCGCAAGCTTGATGACCTGCTCACGCTTCGCTCTTCTGTCACCACGTTCAATTTTACTGAACATCGGGGTGTCAATCTCCAAAAATGCTGCCAATTGCCGTTGCAGCAAACCTTGCTCTTCTCTGAGCTCTTTAATTTTATTTCCAAATAACATCTTTATATCATATTTTTAGTCCTTCAGCAAGTTACCGGCAAGTTACCGGCAAGTTAAACTTAATTATTTATCTTCCTTAATATCAGTAATTTGGCAATATCACGAACTTTATTTTTGGTGTTTCGGCAAGTTGCCAGCAAGTTACTGGCAAGTTAAATCTATGCCCAAATTGGGATATACTTCATATAACGAGGAGCTGTATTTGGGTCAAGTACTTTTATTAAGTTCTTTCCAATCGCTTCCTTGATTAATCTAGAAGAACTGCTGGATGATGTTTCAGGAATGCCAAACCTGTCTCTAAGAGACTTGTTTGTCAAAGCATCACCTTGTATATACATTAGACATGCATGTAGATAGCATGACCACAGTTTGTCCTCCATCGGAATATTGCTAAACTCCATTTCAGAGAAAAGAGTAACCTTGGTGCTATCTTGGAAAACTTCAATGCGAGGAGCTGGAAGATATTGAGCTTCACAAGCCAGCACCATTCTGTCCCAACCACGGCCAAGTTCTTCGCACATCTTCAATCGACGCATGAGAGAAGCTAGTTTCTCGTTTCGAGACTTCGGAGGGTTATCAATGATACGAAGTACATCTACCAATGGAGTACCAGGATTCGTTACCTCAATACGATTGTCGAATATCTCCACTACAGGAGCAGCCCCTGTTATGTACAGGTCTTGATGAATAAGACTATTTGCGATGGCTTCTCTTACAGATGGCAACGGGAATTTGCTTGTTGTTGACAGTTGGACAGCATTGACATCCTCGTTACTTGGCAATAGAGCATTCACATAACGCACGATATTCTCGAAGCAAACAGCATAGCCCTGTATAAATGATTCTTCTTTCTGAATCAGCAAGCGGTTGATACCCTTATACTGAACCACGCGCATTGCTTTACGTCCTAACCTCGCAAATTCGTTCAAGTCCTTTGCAAATAGCAGAGCACCTAAGTTCGTTATTGAATAAAGACCATTATCCTGTTTCTGGATGATTTCGTCCTCGTTCAGATAATGCACAACAGCCTCCTTCTCTGCTGGCTGTGGTATCTTCAACAAGGTAAAGTATGCATCCACTTGGAGTAATCTGATAATATCCTCATACCTTTGGTCTGTCTTTACGCAAACGTCTTCAAATTGGGCATGACGTAGCTTGTCCCATAACTGAGCACGGAATACGGGGAACTCATGCAGTTTCTTTGTGTAGCTGCCACTACGAATATAGTCTATCTTCTGGAATGAAACAGGTTCATTGAGTGCCTTGTGGATTCGAATCAACTCCACATGCTTCCCGTCTATGTCTGCACCATAGAATTCGAAATCAGCATTTTTGGAAAGAAGGTAACGAAGCCAGTTCTCCAACTCCTGTTCACCTTTCTTTTCAAGCTGAAGGTGCACTTTGGTACCAATAATCTCATGAGTACCATCATCCACGCCCCAAATCATATAGGCATAATCACGATCGTTCAAAGTAGCACTATTTGCGAGAGCACTAATGTCCTCACCAACCATTGTCGGCTCGCAATTGTTATGCTTGAACTCAACCCAGCCAACTTCCTTGGGAAGCTTGCAGAGTTCTTTTACCAATATGTCAATATTTCCTATCATACCATTTCTTTATAATTTGTAATCTTTTTCAACCATTCGCACCGAACACTCTCTCGAGATTTCTCACCGAGTAAATGTTGTTGCAATAAGAGTCCTGTCATACAAATATCAATTATAAAGAGCCTTTTACCCTCATGCTCAGGAGGTCCTTATTACATAAGCATTATTAGCCCCACTGAGGCAAGTAGCCACACAAGGTCAGCAAAGCGCTTTCCTAGTTGAGTCTAAAACGAATCCCCAAAAGGAGATGACTTTTTCAAATCAGCCCCTTTGTTTTCGGACTGATTCAACTACAAGTCACCATTTACTAGAATAACATTAAAATTATCCATAATGACTTTTTGAATTATGTTATGCATCACATGTTATCATCCCTGTTCGCTTCCGGGCTGGCACCGACCTACTCTCCCACATTTGCAGTACCATCGGCATTAACGCATTTCACTTCTCTGTTCGGAATGGTAAGAGGTGGAACAACGCTATCATAAGCACCTAATTCTATCTCGATACTCATTCATTATTCTTTTGTAGTATTTAAATCAAATGACCTTTCAAGTTCCAACTCTGGACGAGTGAGAAGGATAGGCATTTCCTTCTTTTCTTCAGCAATCGATTCGCTTGAAGCATTTTTAGCTCTCGTAGCAGCCCAATTTCTAAGTGCAGTTATTTGCTCCTTCATAGTTGTTGACAAAGGAACCGTCTTTGCTATGGCATCCATTAGATGCTTACTTAGAAGTTTCGGTTCATCTGGTGCTTCAACGTAGGCCGCAAACATGGCCTCTTTTATGCATTCTTCTATTTCTGCGCCATTAAAACCTTCCGTTTTCTTGCCAAGCATTTCCATTGGGTATTGAGAAGGATCTTGTCCCTTCTTTTTTAAATGTATGGAAAAAATATTTTCTCGTTCTTGTTGATTTGGAAGATCTACAAAGAATATCTCATCGAAACGTCCCTTTCGCAACAATTCTGGCGGTAAGAGATTGATGTTATTTGCAGTAGCTACGACAAATACTGGAGATGTTTTCTCTTGCATCCACGTCAATATTGTGGAAAAAATTCTTGATGTCACACCTCCATCAGTTGAACCGCTTGATTGCACACCGCTAAGTCCTTTTTCTATTTCATCAATCCAAAGAACACAAGGCGCTACAGCTTCTGCGGTCGCAATTGCCTTTCGTATGTTGTCCTCACTGCTACCAACCAACCCTTGATAAACCTTGCCAATATCCAACCTCAATAATGGCATATTCCAGAATGATGCAATACTTTTAGCAGTAAGACTCTTTCCACAACCAGGAACGCCCAACAGCAATAAGCCTTTTGGTTCTTGTAATCCAAAATCACGTGCTTTCTTTTCATATGCTTTTTGTCTTTTGAACAACCAATCCTTTAGAACTTCCATGCCACCAACATCTTTAAGACTTTCATTCTTAGGAAAATAATCAAGGATGCCAGACTTCTTTATGATTTGTTCTTTTTCTGAAGAAACCGTATATGGTGCATTCTGTCCTAAATCGTCCTTAACAGCAGCAAGACAAAATGCCAAATCTGCTTCCATAGAGGTCATACCTAAAGCTGCATCTACCATTCTATTACGCATTTCCACCGATAGATTAATCTTACATTGTCTTTCAACAACGCCAAGTGTCTTTTCCATATCTAATCTGTTCGGTAATGGAATATTCAACACAGTTACATATTTCTCCAATTCTACAGGCAACTTATATACAGCAGACAAAATAATGGCATGAGTATTCGTATGCCTAGCTCTTTCAGCGATAGAACGAATATAGTATTTAACATTTTCCTCTTCTATATAATTGTTGAAATCTTCCAACACAAATACATCCTTACTTGTATCCTTATCATTTAGAATGTATTTTAACACCTCTTCAGGTTCAACTATTTCTTCATCATCTTTATTAATGACAGGTAGGGACTTGTCGCTATTAAGGTCTCGTAAACCACTTACACAATTCCAGTTGAAAAGACGAACATCCTTTCCTTCCGACTTTAATATATTTATTATACCTTCTATCTTCTGTTTTGTTCTATCATATTCAAAACTAGTCAGATACAGGACTGGATAATATGCCTTTAGCATATCTTTAATTTTCGAATATATGGCTTCCATTTTGATATTATTTCTGTTCTATAGATTGTGTGTTTTTTCTACGAGGCTTCATCTTTGCTAAATATTTAGCGGGAATATTTGTTTTCTTTGTCATGACCCTTTTGTTACCCAGTAATTGTTCAAGGACATCCATAGCTTCATGAGCTCTTTCATTAACATCGTTCGGTAGATAGTCGGAGTCTGTAACAATTGTTCCATCTTTCAAAATAACAAACTTTATCTGTGCAACAGGTTCGTCCTCGTTTTTGTCTTTTGAACGACCTACCATAAAAAAGCTATAAACTTCTTCAGTTGTTGGAGTGAACCGTTCATTTGCTTTATAGGTAAAGCCTTTTTTCTTAAATTCTTGAACCAATGAGTTTTTTGCATATGCAGCATTCAAAGCATAGAATTGGTTTTGCAATTCTTCTACTTTTTGTGCAGCATTGGGCATATAATAAGTGTTATATGTTACTTCATTTGTTGTGAGATTAAGTTTAAGGGCAAATTCACCATACAGTTTCGTGCCTTGTTTTGCATCTGTTACAAGTAATTCATTTCCTCTAACAGAATACGACCATCCCAAGGTGTCACACGCAGATTTAAGAATATCTACGTGCATCACCTGAGGATTTCGCACAAATCTTGAAGATTCGAATCGTGACATACTACTCAATTATATATTTTGTGGCAATATCAATTATCTCAACAGAAAATAGGAAGGTGCGACTACCATTCCATCGAGAAACTCGATTATTATGGCTATTGATGAACATCATTAATTCTTCATTTACCTCAAATTTCTCGTATTGGAACTGAAATCCCTCAACATCGAAAATAATCCGTTTTTGGTCTCCATTATATATAATACTGAGGCTATAGAAGTCTTCACATTTCTTTATGATTCTTCGAAGTGAATTATGAACATCAGCAAGTCTCATTTTCTTTTCGATACCGAGCTTTATTGCAGAAGCTAAGACATTTGTACCAGCTAGAACCTTAAACAATTTATCAGTGTTTTCAAGACCAAGATTAGTTGGAGAACACATCTTTTTTGCTTTAGTCACAGAATCGATTGTTATTCGGATTCCATGTTGTCTTCCGTCCATTGCTTCAGATACCATTGTTTTAACTTCTGAAATTGATGCACTTTCAGTGTATAGATTTTCCATTGTGGAATTTTGTGGCTTTCTTGGAGCTAATGACTGTCTTGCAGTTTTAGTCGAGACTTTGTCCGGAAATATTTTCTTTTCAGGTACAACATCTAAAAGCTTCAGGCTACTATCAAACAACTCAATTATAGAAGGATCATCTATTGAATTAGAAGCCAAATCCTTGGATATACTTTCCAATGATGATTTGTACCTCTTTTTATCCTTCATGTTTAGCCCTCCCATATTTGATGCGGCAACTAACTCTTGCCCAATCTTTGTTAGTTTCTTATGCAGTTCCTCTTTAAGACAACCCAAAGTTTTTTCTTCAAGTAAATCCTCAATCGGGCTGAACAACTTATGAACCTCAGGATTGTCAATATTCAAGAAATAATCTAAGCGTTCATTCTTGTAATTTGCTAAAGATGTAACTTCCAGACTCTCGATTTCCTTCTGTATTCTAGATGCGTAAATTTCAGCAAATTCCAATTGAAAATCTGCATACTTATTCTTTGCAACGGTATGATGCGCTAATGTCATCTCTTCTCTTCGTATATGTTTTTGTTCCTCTGATACGGAGAACGACAACACATTGAAACTTCCTGAGAAAAGGACTTTCTGATCACCTTTAACTTCTATGACATTTTTAAGATGAAACTCTGGGAGTTGTACATGGAAAAAATTAGGATATTGTTCATCCAACAATTTTATTCCAGGTTCAACCTCTTCATCCATCATAGGTTTTCCATCGTTATTAGATGCCGGTTCAGAATAAGCAATGAAAACTCTCTTGTTCTCGTCCTTGAGGAAATTTTCAATAAGTGGACCGCGATCGTGCATAAATGCACCCTTTCGAATCCAAGGGCTAATGAGCCATATCTCATCTGGATCATCCTCATTGAAAATCTTTTGAAGTTCAAGCTCAAAAGATAAAGAATCGTATAGTGCTTTTTTATGAAGTCTTTCTTTTTCTGTATTTGCTGATAGAGGGGAATCTGCTTTTGTATCTGACAAAGGTGGATTTTGAACATTCTCTTCTTCAAGTACTAGTTGCTTTTCTGCCTCTTTTATGTCTTCAGAAATTTCTGATTTGGCAGTCTCTATAGCATCTCCTTCGAGCACTATGGTTTCTTCGTCAATTTCACACTCAAACTTAATACAGTTTTCGAGGAGTTCAGCCAATAAGTCAGGGTTAGAATTTATCTGCTCCGACATAATTGGATTTAATGCATTTGAGTTTTCGTCGTAAACGAAAGCACGAACGTCTTCTGATGACGCAATACTTTGAACAAAGCACACATAAACTTTATATCTTGCCTCATGTCCTTCGCTCCAGATGGCACTTTCCAAAAGGTAACGATTCTGAGGGAAATGCACATCTTGTGCTTGAAATTCAGCAAATTGCCTTATCTCTTCTAAAGAGAGATTTAGATTTTCACAAGGTGTGTTAATTTCGTTAATTTTTGACAGATTGTCACCTATGCAATTTTTGATATTCAACCATGTTAAGTGGTTCTTATCAACGTATATATCAAATGACTTTGTATAAGTATCTGGGCGTTCTCCCTTGTCTGCATATGTACGACTAGCATCAGTAAGTGCCATACATGAATCGTCACCTTCAATAGCATTGAAGCCTCGAAGTGTTTCAATCGCAGTCCGCAATATTGACTGTTCTGCTTTGTCGTTTACTACGTCCAAGCCCAAAATTAATCCAATCTTCTCAAACGATGCTGTTTCATCGACAAGAAGTATACCAACTATTCCCTTTTCAAGGGATGTTATCTTTGCAGGCCTTTGAGTTTTACCGGCATAAGTTGCTTTGACAAAGCTAATGTCATAAGAAATATAGCCAAAGATTCTTTCTGAAATCTTCTTTTCTTCAAATACAGCTTTAGCTATACGAGTTCCAATAGGTTCCTGTACCTTCTTTTTGGAAACTGTATTTTTTTGTTTTTTTATCTTGTTCATCTTACAGCATCTTTAAGTTGTTCAAAACTAACAGTTTCCATGTTTGCAATGGAAGCAGCATAATTACTGTTACTCTCAAATTGACGTTTGTTACCAACGACTATAAGAAGTCGTCTTGCACGAGAGAAAGCAACATTAATACGTTCGATTTCCTTTGCAAAACCAATATTATTTTTAGGGTTGCTTCGAACTGTAGAAACAATAATAATGTTGCGCTCCATACCTTGGAATCTATCGACTACATCCATTCGGTAGTTCTTTCCTTTGTACTTCTTTCGAATTTCTCGACTTTGAGCACTATAGAATGTTATGATGCCAATTTCTTTGTCCTCAGGTTTTTGCTGTGCATTAACAAACTCGGAATAGCCATCTGCTTGTTGCAAAGCTTTAAGAACCAAATCTATAGCTTTAAGCTCACCTTCGTTTTTATAACCTGGGCTCAAGTATGTTTCTGGGGTATGAACATCAATCCATACAGCATGAGTGCTTGGCTGAATTATTGGATTTAATGTAATGCCATGCCATCTACTTCCCTTGTTTGTCAAATCAGGGATGTCCATAGTTTCTGTGATACCACACTTTAATCCACCAGTAGCTGCAAGTTCTTCTTGATAGAACTGTTTAATTGTATTCATGATCTGTTCATGCATACGATACTGGGTGTCAAGCGTAGCAACAATTGTCTTTCTAACCTTTGCTGCTGCCTCAAATAAACGCTTAAATTGAGATTCTGCCTTTTGTAGTTTCTCCGCAATATCTTTTTTGCCAATCTTTTCAAGGGCACTATCAATTGTATTTTCATCCATCATTGGAGGCAGCTGTTTGTGGTCACCAATGACGATAATCTTTTTGCCCAAGACTAGTGGCACAGCCATTTCTAATGGTGTAGCTTTACTGGCTTCATCCATTATTACCACATCAAAGAACATATCAGAATGCTCATTTCCACCAAACATGTCAGAATATGACTCCATAAAATCACGTGAACCGCAAATACTACATGTTGCTGCAACGAGATTTACATTGCTTCTGTATAAACGGCTAAACTCTGTTCTTGAATGTTTATCCTTGGCTTCGAGTTCTGTCTTCCAAGAGCTGATTGCAGACGAATATTTAGGATCATTAGAAATTTTATTTACAATTCTATCTATCCAAATTCGAGTAGCGTTATCATCACTATTCTTAGAGTCTTGTGCCCAACTATCCATTACTGGCAATGAAAATCTTCTTCCCTCAGGCTCTAATTTATCTGGTTTTCCGATACGTACTGGGCGAATACCAGCTTGACCTTGCAGTCTTTCAAGAGCATTGTCGACGGCAAGATTTGTCTGTGACGTTAATAGGATTCTACAATCTGGATTCTTGCGAATTTCTTGCCAAATTATCTCGGCAATAACAGTTGTTTTACCAGTACCTGGAGGACCTTGAATAAGTGCTAAGTCTTTTGCAAGAACTGATTTTGTCACTGCCTCAAGTTGTTTCTCATTCAAATTCCCAATCTTATGAGTACGGATGTCTTCCATTGCAGTATTTAAGTCAACAACGGTTTCACCAGCATACTTTGGATCAAAGATGTAATTTGGAAGATTCGGGTTTATTGGTCTATGGTTATATTTGCTTTCTGGCTTCAAAATACGACTCATAGCCTTGCTTTGACGCATTAATTCCATAGTTTCACCCATGGCTGGGAATTGTATATAGTCACCAGCAACTATCTTCAACTCCTTTGAAGACAACAATTCCAAAACGTCATCATTAGGTTCAATGATGGCATAGTCTCTTGTTCTTCGTACACAATTACCAATATTCAGACTATTTTTCTGAAGGTATTGACGACGACGACGACGTATAATACTTTCCTTAGAATACTGACTATGTGCAAGTTCTTCTTCATCAACCTCGCTTAACTTATCATATTTTGAGCCGTTAATATAATTAACATTCTCATTTCTAAAGTCTGATTGAAGTTTACGATCTAATTCTTGCAACAAAGAAAGGTCTTCTGAAAGTGACCATTGTGTGACACCTTTATTGTTGTTATCTTCATATATAATCTTGATTCCATGAATAGAAGCAAGAGCTCCCTCGATTATAGTTTCAATATTGTCTCTTTCGTCAATATCAACAAAATTGAAAGCAAAACTTAACTCTTTAGCATCTTTGCTAAGTCTATTTGTGGTGAAATTGCTGCGCTTGTCTGCGAGTGCAACATTGACCTTTTCAAATACACTTCGACGATATTCTTCATTCTCGCAGAGGAACTCTATACGTGCTGTTGGCTCATATTCTGGAGCTTCTGCGCAAATTGCATCATCTAACTGTGAGAAAATATCGTCTTTAAGAGTTGCATAGTCTTCTTGAGATTTTGGGTAGAACACTACGCACGATCTAGGCACGTCTACTTGAAGTGAAGGTTTGCCATAATTCTGGAGTTTCAAATCAGCAAGAACAGACTTTTCAATCTGTGGTGCAAAAGCATAGTGGAAGGTACTGCTAACATATTGGTTTGAGTAGTTTTCCCTAACCATATTGAAATAACGACCAAGACGTGGCAGTTCACTCGGATTATTAACAATCCAAGTGTAAGCATTACCTTTTATGTTCGCTCCTTCAATTTCAATACTAGTATCTATCTGTTTTGGTGAAACTGATACCATGCAACTTGCAAAACGAAGTTTGCTGAAAATTGACAGCTCTGTATCAAGAGGACGCTTAGAAGTTATTACAAAGTGTTTCCCATGTTGTATAACTTGAGTATCACCAGGAAGATCTTTACAATAACTGTTTATATCAACAGATTCAACAGAAGGCGATAAAGGCATGATTAATTTTGTTGTACAAACAACCTCTGCAATACCTTTATGATGAGTATCTACAATTTTCTGAAGGAATACAATATCCTTGTCAGAGGTTAGAAGAAACTCACCAGATTCGTCTTTCTTTAGATCAACTCCGAACTCTGTCAATTCAGAATCAATAGAAGACGTAATGTCTGCCAACTCTTCAGAGTCTGATATGATTGCAATCTTTCCGCTTACCGTATTAGTAGGTTCTGAATCAGCCTGATAACAATAGTCCCTTCCAATTGTTTTAATACTTTCTATGGTATCTTCTGGAATGGATTGGTAACTATCAAATGATATAAGGCATTCACCATCATCGATGGAAACTTTTGCTTCCATCTCACATTTTCCTTTTAATTCTTCTGTAATGGCATTGTTTAGATTCTGGGCATAACTGTCCATATCAAAATCCAATTTCAGCAAACCGCCTTTTTGTTTGCTTATGTTTTGAATTTTGATTAAATCACGTTTGTTTTCCAAGAGGGCATTTAGACCATCAAGATAGGCTTGCCACATTTCCTTGTCCTCTTCTATTTGGATTTCAATAGGAGGAATTGGCAAAGAGAAACAATCCTTCATGAATTGTGTAATCTCGTTAACATGACCAATCCAATAAGGACCAGCTCCACTAATCAATTTGAATGAATCTTCATACAAATCAACAAATCTTACCTCGCATTTTCTAATAACAAATTGGTCCTTTTCTTCTGGTAAGACCATATTTTTTACAGTAAAATGAGGGGCGCGTAAAGTGCATTCATCCCTTGCTAATTGTGCAGTCATGCAAAAAGGAAGTTCGTCGAACTTTATTGCGAGTTCTTCATATACCTTATTTCGTCCCTTTTGACGACGGTGAATAAGGCTGCACACGTGGGTACCCGACAATTGCGCAACAGTGTCTTCAAAAGAGATCGCCGCATCTTTGTCACAAAATTTAGCATCGTCACTTGTGTATCTTACGAACAAAGGAAGAGCTTCACAATCTTCAACGTTGCTGTAGATATTGGACTCTGGTTGTCTGATTTCTAATTCTGCCATAGCGAATTAATAATATGATGTTTAACTTTATTCCTAAAGGTAATTTAGTTTATACAAATTGTAAATGCATACTTATTTTAGATAAACAATGCTAATATTTCTATCGTACATATTTAGTTGTATTCTTCTTATTTCAGCGTTTTCTATTAAGAGCATAATACCATAACTATCAAATGATGCATCCGCTAAGGGTGCACCTAGTGCCATCGCATTTTCGTCATAGCCATATCCACGCAGCTCAACGATATTGTCACTCGTTGAAATTATTCGCATACGCTTTGGAGCCATCTGAATATTGTCTTTCCATAAAGGGTGAAGCCCATCAAGATTATACAGAGTAACAGTATAGCCCTCACCTCCTTCGATGTTTTTCTCAATCACGAAGCGTCTATTACACCCATAATTGTGACCAGACACATCCATTCCATTTTGGAAACGGATGTGGTCGGAAGTATCAAAAGAAACGTACCCATCGGGTGGATAATTGTTCCCCTCAATTATGTAATTGATGAAGTCTTTTTCCATATACTGGCTGATATTAAACTTTTCTTTATGAGAATTGTCAATTTTTGGATACAAAAATAATAATAAACAATGTAAAAGCAGCAATGTTATGTGAAAAACTATAGTATTTTTTGCAGAATTTACAATCGAGTAGGAGGTAAACACTAATCACAGGTGTTTATCTCCTGCTTTCATGTTTACCGACCTCTCACACCACCGTACGTGCCGTTCGGCATACGGCGGTTCCTTATTGTTGCACGCGGACTATTAAACGATGATAGTCCGTCAGACATGGCCAGCCTTGCTTTTGTAATAACTCCTTGCTGATAGCCTGATGCAAAATCGGGCTCTTTGCAACTCGCCAATACTTCTTGCTGCTGTTGCCCCATTCGTAGGCTTGCCATTCCGCTATGCCGCACTTGATGAGGTTTCTCACCTTCGTGCCGCATTTCTTCCAGGCCTTCCATATACACATGCGGTAACGTCGGCGTAGCCATTCATCTATCGCTTTCAGTCGCGTCTGCATGTCTGCCAACTGAAAGTACTCTATCCATCCGCGGATGATTTGGTGCATCTTCTCCTTGCGGCCTTGATAACCCATCCCATTGCTCCGCCCGGTAGCCTCTTTCAGTTTCTTGCGCAGTTTGTCGTACGTCTTGGAATGGACACTCAGTCGGCACTCCCCGCGCATAATATAAAAGGAATATCCGAGGTACTTCATTCCTATAATACTCCCCACTTCGGTCTTCTCGCGGTTCACCTTCAAATAGAGTTTCTTCTCGATGAAGGCCGTAATGGATTCGCTGACGCGTCGTTGACCTCCTCGAATATAAACATTACTGTATATCAACATTTTATAAAGACGCGTCAACGTTTTGGGAATCTATTAAAGACGGTTAAGGCAAACAAAAATAGGGAACAATAAGATGTTTTGTATGTTCGGCAAAATGACATGTAGATTTGTTTATTGTTATCTATGGATAGCAATTCAAAGATTGGTGTACAATGTAGCTCCATACATTGTTATATCAGTGCACGCGCAAGAGGTGTTTGTCAAAAGGCCAAAGTAAAGATTCACAAAAATATCAAACAGATTTCATCAAATATTACAAATAGCATAAAATAGCATACATTGAAACATTAAAATAAAACACATCAAAAACATAAAATAGTTTTGGTAATTCAAAGAAAAAATCGGAAAATGAAATCGTCAGATTGACGCAAGACATTACGGAGAAAGAGAGAAGTATCGAAGACCTTCAAACTCGACTCGTTGAATAGCAAGGCTCCTACAACATTCAGATTGAAGAACTTAAAGCTCGACAGGCTGAAGAATTGGAGCAGTTCAAACAGAAAGCTATTGATGAACTCCGCAGTGATGGATTCAGTTTGTTCAAAAAGGCGACAGAGGCATTAGAGGAATCACGTGAAAGAATCTTACGTGAAAACTCAGAAAGAGTGAAAGTCGTAACAACGTATGCCGTAATGGAACTTACCCAGTTCGGATTCTCCCCAGAATCATATGCATTCATTCAACATAAGGTCTGCACCTTTGCCGAAACTGGAGGTAAGTTCGACAAGTCTGAACAAAGCCCAATCGTTAATCCATTCAAGGATGAAGTTGCCAGAAAATATGACCGTAAGAAGATAAATAAAATAGGCAATGTTCTTACGACGCTAGACATTGCACACTACACTCGTAACATAGCCATTTATCTTGATTCTAGGCTCTAATATGTTGCCCGATTCACAGCCTACTTATTCAAAGAGTGGTACCCAGATGGAGATTTCCTGAGCATTACAAAAGCTGCAGCAAAGTTACCAGATTCAGGGATAATCAAATTCCGTGAAAATCTTGAGGGCTATATAAAAGAACAAGGGTGGGTAAAACAGGAAGAAGCCGTTTCCATACAATAACCATCGTTTTGCAATGAATAGGCAGTTACAAAATCACTTTATACTTTAACTCAACCTTCGGGTTGGGCTTTTTTTATGTTACATCGCTATGTTGCAATTGTTTCATCGAGATGTAGTAAATTTCGGCTCTGTGTAACCAAGTCGTGAATGAATTAAGAAATCAACTTGTGATGTACTCGTAAATGGTCATCAGATGATGCTTGCAGATATAAGGAAATTCAGTTTTTAGGGTTCGATCGGACGTAATTTAGACAAAACATGCCGATTCGCCAAACTTTTTTGGTATTCTCCTATAATAATTTAGTTTTTTTGCTATTTTTGCACATGATCTCCATAATCGTCTCTAATTGGAAGGTAAAATCACCCCAGTGGATACCCAACAGTAAAGGTTCGATTGAAGTTCACGCCGTGCTGAAACATGCGATGGCAACATCAAATGTTGAAGCGGGTATTGGGCGGAAGATCACGACATATTGAAAAGGCGTTTACTTGACGCTTGTCTTTGACTTCAAGAAATCTCGCAGATTTCAAATCCTGTCAAAGTAAGCAACGGTAGATGTCCTCGGGTGTGACTTTTCACAGTCGCACATGTGCATACAAAGAGATAATTGTACCCATATGGGTGCAACGTATTTCGTATATGTATACTTCATGTTGCGAAGTGAGACCTCATACGGTGTGGGCTCTGACGTTGTTCATCTTTACAGGATTGGGCAATGCGAGAGCCTCTTGAAGTGGGATGAACAACAGGTAAGTTCTCCACGCTTCTTTTTTGTGCTCGTTGTAATGGTAAATATGTAAAATTCAAAATGCCGAATCTGGAGAATTATAGGTAGTTATAAAACAGATATGGCACTAATTGATTGCGCTAGTTGGAAGCCAAAAAGCGATGAATTTGTTTTTGCATATCGCTTTCCACAAACAAATCTGAGTACATATACCCAACTGATTGTTTATGAGTCTCAGGAGGCATTGCTGTTTAGCAAAGGGCAATTAATGGGAAAATTCGGCCCTGGCAAACATACCCTTGACACTGAGAACCTTCCAATTCTTCGATCATTTTTTGGAATCCCTTTTGGCGGAAAAAATCCATTCACGGCAGAAGTATGGATAGTCAACAAATTATATCCATCTAATTTAAGTTGGGCCGTTCGCAGTATGGCTGTTCATGATGCAGACTACCAGACAATGCTCCCATTACAGGCTAAGGGACAATATGGTCTGTCTGTTTCGGATTCAGAAAAATTTTTATTGAAGATGGTAGGAACAAAAGATGTGTTTACAGAATCAGACATGCTTTCTCAGGCTTATGGAGAATTCTCATCTAAATCAAAAAGTGCCATTATTCAGTTCATGACTACTCAACGAGTAGGTTTTAAAAGCATATCTGGTCATTTAGATTCTTTGTCACAATACTTAAAGACTAATTTGTTACCATTCTGGGAAGAATATGGTCTGACGATGACAAAGTTCTATGTTAATGACATTTCAATAGACACGAGTACACCTGAAGGCAAAAAAGTTTCTGAGGCTCTTGCTAGTCAGGCTTCAATGTCTATTACTGGTCACTCTTGGCAACAAGAGCAAATGTTTGGCATGGCAAACAATGCTGTTGATCAGATAGGTAACGCATCTGGGGGTAATGGGCTAATTGCAGGACTAATGGCAATGAACATGATGGGAGGTTCAGGAATTGGAGGTGGAATGTCATCTGGATTAATGCAAACTCATAACAACCAGCCAACATTTTCTGGATCTCAACAAGGAATGGGAATGCCGCAAGGATCAGGGATGCAATCAATGAATCCTCAAATGTCAGTTAAGGAGATATATTGCGCCAACTGTTCTAAAAAGCATTTAACAACAGAAAGATTCTGCCCTCATTGTGGAAGCGAGTATAATCCATGTCCAAAATGTGGTTCTGATAATCCTAAAACAGCCAGAAGATGTGTTACCTGTGGAACATCTCTTCAACAACAAGGAGTTTCTGTCTGTAGATCATGTGGAGGTCAACTTGCCCTAGGAGCAGCCTTTTGTCCTCAATGTGGTGCTCAGCAAAATGTAGCCCCAATGGGTAACATTTGCTCTAGATGTGGCGCACCTATACCACCAACATCCAGATTCTGCCCAAAATGTGGTCAAAAAGTATAACTTGTAAATCTGAATATTATGACAGCAAAGAGATTTTATAACATATTAGCCATTCTTTTAGGGTATGGCTTAATAATAGGTGGTTTTCTTGTTTTCGGAGAATCACTTGAAAATAAAGTAAAGATACTGGACATCATCGTCTCTTGCTTAATTTTTACGCAATTTGTACAGTTTTCCTTGTTCCCCCTCATAAACTTTGGAGATTCGTCTCATAAAGAAGTTGGTATGATGGGAATTCATATTTATGTATTGAACTTCTGCTGCATTATTTCCATTGGAATAATGTTGTATGGTATTATCTATCATATTCCATTCAAGTTCCAATTAATGGGCCAATTAGTGGTATTATTCATTTTGCTAGTTGGACGCGTAGCTACTCTCCATGCAGGTGAGAAAGTTCGACAAATCCATCGAAAGGAGCAAGTAATAATGCATGGAAAACTCTCATTGAAGAGCGTTATGGATGATTTTATGGATGATATTGCGATAGTTAAGGACTTGGATCCAATCGCTAAGCAGAAACTACAAAATATCCATGAATCTATGAGATTTCTTTCGCCTTCATCAAATAGTGAAGCCTTAAGATATGATGAGCAATTTTCACAGTCTGTCGAAGATTTGAAAATTTTGATGAGGAATACAAACCTCAACAAAGAAAAGATTCTCGAAGAAACAGAGCATTTGGAACGAATACTTTCAAGAAGAAAAAAATACTAATTTCAATAAATCTTTAACCGTATGGCAACAACAGGTAAAATTTTTAGCGATTCGAGCAACATCTATCAAGATCAAGCTCGATTATTGTTCAATTATTATGAACAAGCAGCAGAACGTATTGTGCGTCAAGAAGAAGCACTTGAAAAGCAAATCAAGGAGCTAGAAGAAGACCGCGAACAAGTAGAACTAAAGAAAAGTGATATTTGGAAATGGTTTTTGACAATAGTCGCTTTCTTCATGTATTGGGTTCGCAAAAATGAGTATGACAGACAAATCGAAGCAATTAATGAGAAAATTGCAGAGAAGGAGCAAGAGCATAAGAATATATTCCGTGACTACAAAGTAACAAAAATGGGTGTAGCATACGTCCCTGTTGCACAGCAAATGGCATATGAAGACAAGTGCTTTGTGGTAGATTATACAGGAAAGGTCGATAACTCAAGAGTAAGTTTACAAATGTCTCGTCAAAATGACCTTCTTGTTGAAACCATGTCGCAAATGGAGAAGCTTACAACAGAGGCTCCAATTGTTGAAACATCGGATGAAAGTGAAAGCATTGATACGAACGATTATTCTCTGTCAATACAAGAGATTAATCAAAATGACTATGTTGGTAAACTGGACCGTTCATTACGTACAATTTCATTCTGTATGAATGATACTGAGGTTAAATCGGTTGATTTGCCACTTGTTGCTGATAATAGTGAATATTTGCACTTCCTGAATGAGTATTCTACCAACGATAATGGAAATCATCCTGTAGTTAAGGTTTTTGATGATAAAAAGTACGACAATGAAATTGATGATTTCTGCAAGCTCAACAAGTTAAAGGATTCTCTTTCAAGTGATACCGAGCAGTTTGAGGATGTCTTAAAGCACCTTATGCATACAATGGCTATGTCTGTTCAGACTATATCTGCCATGAAACTTGCATCTACAGACAAAGTCGTAAATTCTTCAAATGAACTCCTTTTCAAAATATTAAAAGCTCCATATAATCATTATTCTCCAATGTTGGAAGCAGAAGAAATCAACAGAATTCGACATGAGCGATTTGATTATGCAGATTCAATTCAAGGTTATGAACCTTTCCAATTGAGAGATAGTTCACGTGTCAAATACAATCTTTTCGCCGATGAGTGGACTGCGGAGGACAATAGTAGCACAAGCGTACCTTTTGGAGTACATCAGATTTATGAGGAGATTGTAGCACCAATGGTACAGCGTCTCATGATGGAAAATCGTGTTGAAAGGATTAAAATCTATGGACAGATTCATGATCAAAAGATAAGTTACTTAAACAAGTGGCATCAAGATGTAGATGCTTTCTATCGATCAAACCATGCAGAAAGTGCTGACATAATTAATAATATGCAGCAGACTCTGAGTGAATATGTAGAGGCTTATAATACACTCGCACAACTTCAAAAGACTCTTGACACAATGGGTGAAGAAGGTGCATCCCTGGATAGTACAGTTGTAGAGAAGCAGGACAATAGCGCAGAAGCGTTGGCCGCGTTTGAAATACAAGCAAAAGAATTCAAACAGGTACAGGAAGATTTTGCAGACTACATGGACAGATTGCAAGAAGATATTGCACTTAAGGCAGAGAAGTTTGGACATGTGGAATTCTATGACGCACGTCTTCAGGATGGTTATTCAAACTCTATGGCGGTGGCAGCCGGAGAAGTTCAGAGCCTTGACGATCGTCGTAAACCTCTCGCACTCACAAATCCATTGTTGGCAAAGGAGTCTGTTCTGTTACCTGAGCCAAATGTTGAAAACGTGACATATGAACATTTATCACTTAATCTTCCATCTATTGCTGTTAACGCATTGGATGCTGTAAGTCGCATTACTGTTGAAGAAAAAAATACGCCAAATATTCCAGAAGAAAATGGTGAGATGATTCCAGAATTGCCTGATGAAGATATGCCAGAGATTCCAGAAGAAGATAGTGAGATGATTCCAGAATTGTCCGATGAAGATATGCCAGAGATTCCAGAAGATGAAGAAACAGAAATTCCAGACATTCCCACAGAAGAAGATAATAATAACGAATAAAAAGGAGAGATAATATGGCAACATTAATTCCATGTTCAGTCGACACCGCTCCTATGGCTGCAGAATTGCAAAGTGTTTCTAATCACGTAAAAGGAACAACTGCTGCTGTTGAGACTATGCAAACTGCTGTTATTGCTGCAGAAAATAAAGGTGCAAACAAGGTTTGCTCAAATGTCAATAGAGGTTTCTTTACCTTAATGCGTTCACAAATATCTCAGAAAATTGCTAACAAACAAAGCCGTGTAGAAGCGCTGATTATGCAATTGGGACAGCAAAAGAGACAGTTGTTAAGCATTAAAACAAATATGGAACGTGAATATGGCAGAATTGCTGAAAGATATTTAAGAATATTTACAAGTGTAAATAAGGAATTGGAATCTAGAATTCGCCAAATAGACCAACCTGTTTTTGAGCTTGTAAACAAACATATGATGACATCGTCTAATCGTATGAATGCACTCTCTGGATGGGTTACAACCTCTCAAGTAGAAGGAATAACTCAAAGTCAGCAGATTTTGGTTTCCAAAATGAAACACAACGCACAAGTCGCTCTTGAACAGTCTACAGAATTCTTGTCACAAATAGGCGAACAACGTGTGCTTACCGGAAAGGTTTTAATTTCGAATCCCAATGGCAATGAAAGTAAAACCTGCCAGATACCTGTGATTATTTGGGAAACATTAAATGACAATTCAGGTATTCACAGAATGGAAGTAAATACTCCTGAAACCTTAGATAAAATTCATTCAGACAAAATCAATAATGCCATACGTGAATCTGACACTTTGCCTTGGGGGGAAGAAAAATCTTCTATGGTCGCAGAGGAATTTATGAGCATAGTAGATTCATCTGCTTCTAATCAAAGGGTCAAGGATATGATAAAGAAGATGTTTGCTTCTTCTGATTACAAAACAGTATAATTTTTTTGCATATGAGTTATAACAGAAGATTTACACGTCGCGTTGCTGTTCCGTATAGCGGATCTATGACCGTATATTATCCTGCATCTCAGCACGGAGGTTCTAAAACGGTTTATTACGACGGAACTGCATACGAAGACGTAGAAGTTGATATACACGTGGATACTTCTCCTTTTGATGCAAGCGTTGCTAATTGTAACGATCACGTAAATGGTTTGACAGCTAGTGTTGGTGCAATGAATACTGCTCAATGCATCGCAATAACGGAGAATGCAGACAAAGTTTCTAAGTCTATCGTTGACGGATTCTTTCATACAGTTAGAACCGATTTAATTACTCAAAAAGCAGAACTGGAGCAAGTTATTGAAGCCCGATTGCTTTTGTTGCGTCAACAGGCTGCGTCTTTAAAGGAAAAACAGCAGACGATGGCAGACGATTATGCAAGAACTACGGCTCGCTATCAAAAGATATTCTCTGATTTGAACAATGAACTATCGGTCCGTATTCATGAAATTGACCAACCTGTTTTCAATCTTGTAAAAGATGTTGATTCGCAAAATGACAGAATGCTGCATACTGACATGGTTCAAACAACTGTAACTATGAGCAAAGAAAGTAGTGTTTTACAAGCTCAAATCAGTGTAGCCACAATAAAGAATCATGCATTAGAAGCTATGGGCATGGCTCAGAAATTCTTAACGTCAAAGGCTATTTCTGAGCGAACGATTCGTGACACTACCATAGAGGGGGCTGGCAAAGAGAAGTATCTGATTCCTGTATGTTTCATGCGCACAGAATCTGACAAAAATATTGACCAGAGATGTCTTGTTCCTGAGTATTTCTCTAAGAATGATGACAATTTTCAAAACCGCTTATGTGACACATTAGAAGAATATGAGTTCCCTGTTCAGACCTATTCTGAGACAGAGCAATTGCAGTCATATATTCAGATTGAAATGGCAAATAAGATTGCAGGTGATGACACTCATTCTTGTCGTGTAAGGGACATGATAAATAAAATGTTAAACAAATAAGTTGAAAGATAATGAGTAATTTAAAAGAAATACATGTCACAGATACTAATTTACGTCTGGACAACAATATTGTCAAAGGAGGTATTCTTCCTAATAAAATTTCCGAATTGTCAAGAACCGTGAATGTTGTTGGCGAAACAATTGTGGAAGGACCATTGTATGCTAATAAACTGACAATTGAAGCAGCTCCATTTGAAGTAAAAGGTGCTGTGTTTACTCAGCGTGAGTTATATATCAATAATGATGTTGCAGGAAATGTGACTTTCAGAAAAGCTGTAGGTTCCGCATCTTCTGTTGTTACTAGAGCGACAAAGTGTAATGCTACATTCTGCTCTGATGTAAATGCTAAAAGCGTAACGTTATCTAATGCTTTCGTTTCTGGTAGCATCTACGGCGACGAGATTGTATTGGAAAATTGCGTTGTTATTGGTGGCGTATTCGCAACACAATCTCTATCTATAAAGGATTGTATTTTAGGCACATTCATTTCTCCATTTGTTGAATTGGATGGCAATGTCAACTTGTTACTTCCATCAGTATTCAGTGTAGAGCGAGTAAATCACACGAAGTCAACCCACCTGTATTCTCTCGCTTTGGCTGATTTGGGATCACTGTATCGCCATCAAGAAGAAAGTACAGAAAGTGGTAGAATCGAGATAAATTTAGCATCAGACGATCTTAGAACAACTTTAACCGACGGCAGCCAACAGCGTTCACTTCATAGCTATAGCGTAGTAGGCAAAGTTCTTGCTGCAGATATGATTGACACTGATAAATTCCAGAATCATTTTCTGTTAACGGCAGCAGCTCTCGGTCCACAGATGCTGAAGACATACGACCTAGGCATAGACAAAGACGGGGAACCAGCTCTTCTGACAACAGAAAGAATCCGTTCGTTCTTCTTTGACCTGCTCCACGGTAAGACGAAAGTGAAGGATCTTGATGGTTCATTCAGTATAGAACAATTTGCAAGAACGATGTAATAGGTATGAAGTTTTACTATTTTGTAGATAAGGAAGGGCTTCGTCAAGGACCTCTTCCATTAGACGATTTAAGCGCATACGACATTTCACCAACGACTTTAGTTTGGACTAAAGGTATGAAGAAATGGATGAAAGCAAAGGATGTTTCCGATTTCCATAGCATTCTTCTTCACTCACAAGATGCAAATGATATAGACTCTGCAACTGTAAGTCCTACAGAAACATCAAAAAATAGTTCTAACGTCCCACTTGGCCCATCTGAAAAGAACGACATTGATGAAGCTACAATAGAGGAAGCTGAAAAAACATCATACCAAAAATATTGGATAATAGGTGCAGTCATCATCTTCTTCTTGATTATATCCATCGTTTTCTTAGGAAACAACAATACGAGATCTGCGATTGATACAGTTGACACTTTTAGTATGGATAGTGTAAGCGAATTAGCCCCTGTTGACGAAGAAGAAATCGTAAAAGAATTTTTAGTCAACATGTATAATAATCATCTGTATGAGGAATATCGATTCTTAGAAAATCATTGCACAAGGCACTTGCTTGATGTTCTTCGTGCAGATTATGAGTATGCTGGAACAGGGTATGCTGTATGGGATTTTAGAACAAGTTCACAAGACGAGAAACCCGATTCCGAATTAAAAAATAAAATTATCTCTGTAGAATCACTCGGTGATGGATGGTACACATATGAGTTCTATGATGGAGGATGGAGAGGAAAAAAAAGAGTGAAGGCATCTGTAGTAAATGGAGAGGTAATGATGGACGTATTGGAAACTCTATATGACGAGTGTAAGGAATCTTTAAATGCGGAAATCAGTAAAGATTGGCATTTATCTGGCTATATGGAGAGTAATGATACTCGCTACCCTATTCTAATAACATTTCATCAACAAGGAGACTATTACTCAGATTGTGTATATAAGAATGTAACATATGGAAGTCGACTAAACATGACTGTTTCCATGAACGAATCTTATTTGCATTTTGAGGGTCGAGATGGAAATAAGGAGTTTGTTATAAAATTAGAGCAAAACGAACATGGTAATGGATGGGATGGATATTCGACTATTGGAGAACAAACTCTGTTTACTCATCTTGAAGAATAAACTGCTTTAGCATTATTCATGTATAAAAGGCGCATCACCCACTACGGATGGTGAGCCAATTTTATAGAGAATAGTGACATGCGTATCACTTGCGACGATTCTGGGTCTGCTCGTGCTTGGCACGGATGAACTCGTTCAGATCCTCAATCTGCTCTCGGTTGAACTTGACATTCTCGAATAGTAAGTCCACATGATTGAAGCGATTAACCGCAGCTGTATCCTTCATTACCCCAGTTCGGGATAAGAAATTATTGGTGTCCGCTAAAACTTTTTGAGCCCTATGCAAATTTAGGTCGAGTCCTCGCTTGGAACTCGACCTTATTTGTTACCTTTGTTTTTGCGACAAAACATCAATAACATGAACAAAGGTAGGCTCAAGCGAAAAATCATAGGGGTAATCCTTTGTTTGAATTAAATTCTTTACCTTTGTCGCATGGAAGACAAAGGATTACAGATGCTAGCCCGTATGGTGCTACCAAATGAAGTGCTTGATCACTTTATTATTGTGAAAATCGAGTATGTAGACACGAAGGCTTACGATGAGCCAGAGATGCACATCCATCTAGATGAGAAGATGAATGATGAATTGCAGAGTGACTTTCATTTCGAGTCCAAGGGATTCATTGCTCCTGTGGAGGTGACAACTTTCCCATCCGTGACCACAAGGTCGTATTAGTTCTTCGCCGTCGCCGCTGGGTTGATACTCGTACAGGAAAGAGCTTCATTCTGCCTCTAAAGTTGACAGCCGACGGTACCCGCTATTCGAAGGAGTTTGCGGCTTTTTTTAAAGAAACGTATGGAGAAATCCCCAGTGACTTGCCGTACGCTTGAGGATTTCTACTACATTGACGCACACACGTTTGAGAAGCAGTACAAGGAGACACTGAGCGGCTATCATACATGGAGCGAGCTTTCCCATGCCGATGAGTGGCTTGTCTTTTCAGAAAACATCGGCCCCAACCTGGCTATAGACGAGACGAGTTTGTCCAACGGCGAACTTTACACCATCGTAACCAACCGCGACAGTCATGGCGGTGAAGGTTGTCTGGTGGCCGTGATATCAGGCACTAAGTCGGAGAATATCATCAAGGCTTTGGAAACGATACCGGAACAGGAACGGGAGAAGGTACAGGAAGTGACGCTCGACCTGTCAGATTCCATGCGCAAAATAGTCCGCAGCAGTTTTCCCAAAGCACAGCGTGTCATCGACCGTTTCCACATACAGAAACTGGCCTGCGATGCCGTGCAGGAGATGAGAATCGCCTTCCGCTGGGAAGCCATACAGGAAGCCAATGACGAGATGGAGAATGCCAAACTTGAAGGTCGCGAGTACATCCCAGTCCGCTATGAGAACGGCGACACCAAGAAAGAACTGCTGGCACGGAGCAGATATCTGCTCTTCAAGTCGGCAGACAAGTGGACGGACAGGCAGAAGAAAAGAGCCAAGATTCTTTTTGAACTGTATCCCGACTTGCAGAAGGCATACTCGCTCTGCCATTCACTGAGGATGATATTTGCCAGGAACACCATCAAGGATGCAGCAAGACTCTCGATGGCAAAGTGGTACAACAAGGTAGAAGAAGTTGGGGGCCATTCCTTCAACGTCATTGCGGCTACTTTCTACGAGCATTATGATGACATTCTCAACTTCTACAATAACCGATCATCAAACGCTGCCGCAGAATCTTTCAATGCAAAGGTCAAGGCTTTTAGGGCAGCACTAAGGGGAATTAGAGATGAGAAATTCTTCTTATACAGACTCTCTATGATTTATGCTTATCCCCACTAAATTTCTACTGAGCCATATTTAAACTACGAATGGATATTACAAAAAAGAATAGCGAGCATCTCGTTTTGAGTTGCCCGCTATATAATTTATGTCAGGAGAAGTACTTACTTCACTTCCTCAAAGTCGGCATCCTGAACGTCATCCTTGGCAGAAGATGAACCTGCACCCGGATTAGGTCCAGCCTGTGCACCCGGCTGAGGACCTGCCTGCTGAGCTGCTGCGTACATCTTCTGTGCAGCGTTGTTAAGTTCGGCTGTTGCTGCGTCGATGGCTGTAAGATCCTGTGCCTTGTGAGCATCCTTCAGCTTGTTCAGAGCTGTCTCAACCTCGTTCTTCACGTCGGCAGGAAGCTTGTCGCCGCTCTCCTTCAACATATTCTCAGTCTGGAAAATCATTGAGTCAGCCTGATTAAGCTTGTCAATCTTCTCGCGCTCCTTCTTGTCGGCATCAGCGTTTGCCTCAGCCTCAGCCTTCATGCGGTCGATTTCCTCCTGGCTCAAGCCTGAAGAAGCCTCGATTCTAATCTGCTGCTCCTTGCCTGTTGCCTTATCCTTTGCAGAAACCTTAAGGATACCGTTGGCATCGATGTCGAACGAAACCTCGATCTGTGGCACACCGCGACGTGCAGGAGCAATACCCTCCAGGTTGAAGATACCAATCTGCTTGTTGTCGTTTGCCATCGGACGCTCGCCCTGAAGAACACGGATTGTTACGGCTGTCTGGTTGTCGGCAGCAGTAGAGAATGTCTCGCTCTTCTTACAAGGGATTGTTGTGTTGGCATCGATAAGTTTTGTCATCACGCCACCGAGAGTCTCGATACCCATTGAAAGCGGAGTAACATCAAGAAGAACGATGTCACCTACACCACCCTCTTTGTTAAGGATTGCCCCCTGAATAGAAGCACCTACGGCTACCACCTCGTCTGGATTTACGCCCTTTGAAGGCTCTTTGCCGAAGAAATCCTTAACCAATGCCTGAACGGCTGGGATACGTGATGAACCACCAACAAGGATAACCTCGTCGATATCTGATGTGCTGATGTCAGCATCCTTAATTGCATTCTGGCAAGGAACAAGACAAGCCTGAATCAAGTTGTGAGCCAACTGCTCGAACTTAGAACGTGTAAGAGTCTTAACCAAGTGCTTTGGCACACCGCCTACAGCTGTGATGTAAGGCAGGTTGATTTCTGTTGAAGTAGAAGAAGACAACTCAATCTTAGCCTTCTCAGCAGCCTCCTTCAAGCGCTGCATTGCCATTGGGTCGGCAGAAAGGTCTGCGCCCTCGTCGTTCTTGAACTCCTGAACCAACCAGTCGATGATTACCTGGTCGAAGTCGTCACCACCAAGGTGAGTATCACCGTTTGTTGAAAGAACCTCGAACACACCGCCACCGAACTCAAGGATTGAGATATCGAATGTACCACCACCAAGGTCGAACACGGCAATCTTCATATCCTTGTTTGCCTTGTCGATACCGTATGCAAGAGCGGCAGCCGTTGGCTCGTTTACGATACGCTTAACATCAAGACCTGCAATCTGACCAGCCTCCTTAGTAGCCTGACGCTGTGAGTCTGAGAAGTAAGCAGGAACTGTGATGACAGCCTCGGTAACTTCCTGACCGAGATAGTCCTCAGCAGTCTTCTTCATCTTCTGAAGAATCATTGCAGAAATTTCCTGTGGAGTGTAAAGACGGCCGTCGATGTCAACACGTGGAGTATTGTTTTCACCCTTAGCAACCTTGTAAGGAACGCGAGTAACCTCTTTCTGTACCTGATCGTAAGTCTCGCCCATGAAACGCTTGATAGAGAAGATTGTCTTCTGTGGGTTTGTTACAGCCTGACGCTTGGCAGGATCGCCCACCTTACGCTCGCCGCCCTCGACAAATGCCACGATTGACGGAGTTGTTCTCTTACCCTCGCTGTTAGCGATTACTACTGGCTCGTTGCCTTCGAATACTGAGACACAGCTATTAGTTGTTCCCAAGTCAATACCGATAATTTTTCCCATATCTTTTTTTTTTTATTTTCTGTTAATAAATGAATTTTTATTTTCGCACTTTGACTTTTGCAAACCGCGTGCCAAAATCAGATTTACTGACAATAAATATGACAAAAATGTCAGTTTTTCTTATTTTTCTTTGGCAATAAGAATATATAATGTAACTTTGCGCCGGGTTCGAGGTTCGGGACACCACTATTATAATGTGTGCCGCCGATTAAAAGGGAATGCCGTGCAAACCGGCAACAGTACCCGCTGCTGTAAGTTCCTTATAACAGCCAACAAAAAGCCACTGTCGCGTTCGGCGGGAAGGTGTTGGACTGCTGGAACGAGTCAGAAGACCTGCCTTGCACTCCACGAATTGTGATGTCTGCGGGATTACGGAAGTTGCGATTCAGAGACACAACATTTTCAGTTTACTAAGGCTTGATGCGACATCAAGCCCCGATGGATTGTTGCATAATTCAGGAAAACAGCAATTAAATTTATAACTAACATAATATTTATTAACTTATGACAAAATTTTACACAACCGTACTTGTTATGCTTGCTGCATTACAAGCACATGCACAGCTTGCAACCGCAACCTTCGAAGATATTCAGGTTGACGGCGAGGAGTCTTTTTGGGCAGACAAGAGCCAAGAAAACAAGAGTAACCAGTGGACTTCAGGCGGATACACATTCGGCTCATACAACGATACATCTTGGGGAACAAGTTATATCTATGAGACAGTTGTGAGCAACAACAAACTGACTGACGGCACTGACTATAACAAGCCTTATCAGTCAACAGCAAGTGGCGCAAAGAACGGAAACAACTACGCCGTATATTATTGGTCAGATTACTACAAGGATAATTATACTGATGTTGTTCTAAACGAAGCAGCAACAGTTAGCGGTTTCTGGGTTTGCAACACAACATACACCGCTTATGCAGTAAAATACGGATACAACCCATCAAAGATATTCGGTCAGGGCGACTATTTTAAACTGACAATGACAGGATATGACGCTAATGGCGAGGTTACAGGAACTGTTGACCAGATGCTTGTAGACTGTACCGTTGCAGATAACTGGACTTACGTTAACGACTGGCGTTGGGTTGATTTGACATCTCTTGGCAATGTTAAAAGCATCAAGTTCTCAATGAGCAGTTCTGATACTGGAAATTTCGGCATAAACACTCCATTATATTTCTGCATGGACGATTTTGGCGGCACAGCACCAGAGAAGAACACAGAGTATGCCAAGTTCGTTCCAAACGAAGCAACAGGCATCAATAGCGTTGAGGCTGACATGTTCGCTCCTGCTGTCAAGAAGTACGAGAACGGAAAGCTTGTAATCTACAAGAACGGAAGAAAATTCAGCGCAAGCGGCGTTGAACTGAAATAAAAACTATTCTCACGAAGTACAGATGTCTCTCTAACCGATGAGGCATCTGTACTCATTTTTCTTCTACCAAAGCATATCGAAACAAAAAAAATATTTTAAGACTATGCGCAAAACAATAATTTCGGCAACCATGCTCCTTGCAAGCCTTACGGCTATGGCAGACAATGCCGTGGTTCTGACAACCAAGAGCGGCGAGCAGAAGTTCGTGGCTTTCGAGGACAATGTGGTTATGACAACCAACAGCAACAAACAACTTGTGCTTACATCGGGCAACGAAGTGCTGACTCTCAACATTGCCGACATCGCAAGCATCAGGACACAGGAATACGACTTTTCGAGCACAACGGCAGTCGGCTCTGTTGAGGCTGATGGCGGCGAATGTCAGATTTTCGACCTCAACGGTCGCAAAATAAACTCGGTAACTCCGGGACAGATTTACATCATCAAAAAAAATAACAAAACATCAAAAGAAATTGCAAAATGAAGAAGCTACTCATAGCTATATTAGCCGTGGCAGGCAACCAAGCCTACGCACAAAGTTCGTGGACTATAAAGACAACCGACGATAAGTCATACTCTTTCCCAATAGAGAAAGTAAAAGAAGTAACCTTCACCAACGAAGAGGAGTGGCAGCCCGAAGTGGTTGAGAAAGAGGTGGTGAAAGAAGTACCTACCCTTCCGAAGGATTTTGCAAAGCAGATTGAATGGCTGAAGACAGCCGCAACATTCAGCCCATACATCTCGAAGGTGATTGACGTAGACCTTGCTCCGGGACAGTTTATCAACACTCTGCCAAATAACCTCGGCACAAAAGAGACAGCCATTGCATCGGTAGCCAACTCGATTGTTGGCAAGGTAAGCAGCATGGTTCACCTTGGCGGCTGGGGCGGCTCGGTTACAGTCGGATTCGACCACCCTATCCAGAATTTCGACGGATGCGACTTCCGCGGACACGGCAACGCCTTCGTTGGCTCGTCAGAACCGGGCATCTACTATGTGGCTCAAGCCGACGAGAACGGCAATCCGAAGAAATGGTATCTGATAAAGCACGGCATGTACGACTACTCTATTCACGACTACGAGATAACATACTACAAGCCTGAAAAAGAATATGCCGAGGGCAAGAAGATAACATATCTTCAGGCAAACGGTAAAACCGCTTCGGTAAATGTTGTAAAAGATGAGTTAAGTTCAGTTCTCGTAACAAAGGACGACAAGACTTACTATGTAAAGAACGGTAACGAATATGAGGTTACGATAATCGAAGACACAAAAATAGCAAGCTTCGCACAATACATTAAGTGGACCGATAATCTCGGACATTCAGGCTACGAGCCTAAAAACTCATTCCACCAGCAGTCTTACTGGCCTGAATATGCCGGCGACAAGATTGTGATTAAGGGCGAATATCTGCCAGTAGGTACTCAGGTTACAAAGCCCGACGGCGTGAGCAACTATTATGTAAACGACCCTAAGGCATGGGGCTTTCCACTTGCCGAGGGCAAGAACTACGGAACAGGCGCATACGGCATGTGCGACACCTACACCAACGACAACGACCTCTCGTGCATCGACATAGACTGGGCTGTGGATGAAGATGGCAATCCAGCCAACCTCGACCACATCGACTTTGTTAAAGTGCAGACTGCCATACACTATCAGGCAGGAATGCTCGGCGAGAACTCTTGCGAGTTTAGGGGAATCGAAGACCTGCATCTTACGGGAAAGTTCATCAAGGTCGACACTTCCATCAAGCCAACCGTTCCTGAAAACGGATATTGGTACTGGTCGTACTAATCAAACCATCTGAATGGTAACAGAGATTGTAATAGACACGCTGCTGTCGCTATCGAACGTGGTTGTTACTGCGCCCAAAATAAGCCAGACTCCGTATCAGGAACTGAAAGGCGAACAACTTCAGCTCGTATCTACCACCACCGTGGCAGATGCGCTGAAGTATTTTGCCGGAGTACAGATTAAGGACTACGGCGGACTGGGCGGCGTAAAGACGGTAAACGTGCGTTCGATGGGCGCACAGCATGTTGGCGTGTTCATAGACGGAATAAGGATAACAAACGCACAGAACGGTCAGGTTGACTTGGGCAAATATTCGCTCACCAACATGGAATCGGTGTCGCTTTACAACGGCAACAAGACGGAGATGCTGCAATCGGCATCCGAGTATGCATCGGCATCGACCGTATATCTGCAAACACGCCAACCTCAGGCAACGGGCGGAAACATAAGCTACTCAAACGCATCGTTCGGAACAAACCGCGTTCAGGGGCATTTCGACTTTAGGAACATTGTTTCGGTTGATGGCGAATTCTGCCATTCCGACGGCGACTACCCATTCCGCTATCAGTCAGCCTACGAAGACACAACGGGCATACGCCGCAACTCCGACATCACGTTTTTCAGAATAGAGAGTTCGGTCTTTTACAAAGGATTCAAGGGACATCTGTATCATTACTCGTCGGAAAGAGGAATTCCCGGCGGCGTGGTAAGACGACTCTCCGACAAGTTCAGCAACGTGGCGAGAGAATGGGACAACAACACCTTTGCACAACTCTCAAAATCAGTCGGATTCGGCAAACTGGCTACAAAATTCAATCTGAGATATGCCTACGACTATCTGAACTACAACGCCGACTACGAGGAGAACGTGTCGATGCACTACAACAATCACTACACACAGCAAGATGTGTACGCATCTGCCACGGCATCGTACCCCGTTATCGACAATCTGAGCCTGAGCCTCTCGGCAGACGGCAGATGGTCGGACCTTGTGTGCGACGTTGCCTATTTCCACTACGTCTACCGCATCGACCTGAAATCGTCGTTCACGGCACGATACAGTCTGAAGGGCGCAAACTTCTCGGGAACGCTTCTCTACACCGACGTAAGCGACCACACCACGAAGAAAGCCGACCCGCTGCGTAGACTAACGGGAATGATTCACGGCTCGTACACGCTTGGCAAGTTTCAGATGCGATGCTTTTGGAAATCTATTTTCAGAGCACCGACACTCAACGACCTCTACTATGTTCAAGTGGGCAACCGCAATCTTAAGCCCGAATATGCCAAGCAACTGAACATCGGAGCTGACTATACGCTGATGGGCAGCATCTTTGGCACGAAAATACAACTCGATGCATACTACAACCGCATTGAAGACCGCATTGTTGCCCTTCCGCTGAAGGGAACGACAAACTGGACGATGCTCAACTTTGGAAAGACGCGCTGCTATGGGCTAAACGGAACGCTGCAACTTCTGTACACCACGAAAAATGTCAGTATAGACCTTCTTAACACGGCATCGTTTCAGGACGACCGCAACAGAACGGACAAGGAGAGCGACGCGTACAACGACCTTATCCCCTACTCGCCTAAATTCTCGTGCTCGTCGGTTCTGTCGGCACAATACCGCGGATGGTCGGGCGCATTGTCGTTCATGTACGTCGGAAAGCGATACTGGCTCAACGAGAACGACCTCGGCGACCCTCTGAAGGCTTACACAAACCTCGACCTGAAGATTTCGAAGACGATACGCAACTTCCTGATTTCGGCCGAGGTGAACGACATCTGCGACAACGGCTACGAGCTTATCCAGCGTTATCCGATGCCGAGCAGAAACTTCAGATTCACAATAAAATACTTCTTCAAAAACAAAGCATTATGACTAAAAGACTAATTTTTCTCGCAATAGCCGTCATCAGCCTCACTATTGCCACGGCACAGGAAAGAATCATCTTTCTGAACGAAGGCAACTGGAACTCGGACGACGGACAGGTATCGCTGATAGAAGGGTCGACGATAACGAACAAGTGGTTTCAGCAGCAGAATCCAAAAAAGAAGATTGGCGACACTCCGAACGACATCATTCATCTGCGCGACAATCTGATTGCCATCTGCGTGAACACATCGAACATAATTCAGTACATCACCGCCGACGGCAAGGACTGCGGCGCAACGGAGAATGTTCCGAACAACCGCAAGATGGCTTCGGACGGCAGCTATCTGTACGTTACGAGCTATGCGCACACAACCGCCCTCGGCGAAAAATATACAAAAGGCTACGTTGCAAAGATTAACATCGATACGAAAGAAGTTGTTAAGACCTGCGAGGTTGGCTACGAGCCCGAAGGAATTGCGCTGTACAACGGCAAGCTGTTCGTTGCCAACTCGGGCGGATATGCCGTTACGGAGAATCACAGTCACGAAACGACCGTATCGGTTGTTGATGCCGAGACGATGCAGAAGATTACCGACATCGACACAGAGTGCATCAACCTCTTCGGAAGCATGGCGCAATACGGCAAATATCTGTGCATAAACTCGGCTGGAAACTACGAGAGCATCGGTCCGAAGACAATCATTCTCAACTGCGACGACTACTCGTTCGTAACGTACGATTTTGCCTCGACAATAAGTTGCAGCCACAACGGAAAATTCTACTGCATAGGCACAAACTTCTCGCAGATAACCTATAGTTACGATATCTGTCCACGGACTATCGACCCCGAGTCGGGCATCGTTTCAGATGGCATCGGCATTGGCAACATCGACAGCGACATAAAGAAGATGAAGACCCCGTACGACATGTATTTCAACCCTTACACCGGCTTCATTTACGTTTCAGACGCAAACGAATACCAGTCGGCAGGATACGTATATCAGTACAACGAGAGCGGTGTGTTGCAGAACAAATTCAAGGCATATTTGCAGCCTGCTCACTTTCTGGCTCTCCCACCAAGCGGTACAGGCATCAGAAACACAATGTCTGATGTCATGGACGATGCGTTCTACAATCTGCATGGCGTAAGAACGACGAATCCTGCAAAAGGACAAATCTACATTTACAAGGGAAAGAAGGTTGTTTATTAATTCATAATTCACAATTCATAATTCACAATTGACAATTTTTAACTTGAAAATTGAAAATTTAAAGTTGAAAAGGCTGGATTTCAGAATTCAGAATTCCTAATTGACGATTCGGGACCAATAAGGGACGATTTGCGACGGATTTGTTCTTTTTGGAAATACAAAATAGTGGGAAGGTATAGGGAAGGTATATGCAGGGTATATGTTGGCTATATGTTAGCTATGAATGATTGCAAATCACAAATCATACGCGAATTCGGAATGACGCTGAAAGCGTCACCTCTCGGTAACCGCAGCATCCGTAGGATCTGCGGACTAAAATGACACGAACATCATCGACCCTGAAAGCGGTCGCCCATTGCAACTGATGGGGCACTCTTTCAGAGTGCTTGCCTTTTATGAGTTCTATTCCGCAGGTCGTTCCGACCTACGGTTACTAAGCGGAGACGCCTTCAGCGTCTATGGTAGTTTTAGTCAATTGGCTAAACATGTGTCTAAACGACAGGTACAAAAGCTGCTGTTCTTATGGAAAAACAAAGTTAGTTCTGCCGAATTTCCGAATTCGGCAGCATCACTAAACGGGAGTTTGTAACTCCCATTGTCGCAAAGCGACAAGATGTCATGCGAATAACGACATCTTTTCAGCGGTGGGAATTCTTGCGTCCCTTCGGTAGCAAGCGAACGGAGTTCGAGCGGCAAATTCCCGATTTTATTTTCTGCCAAATTACAAATTCGGCTGAACGGGGGAACAATTTATGATGGATTTATTCTTCTGGTAAATACAAAATAGTGGCAAGGTACGTCCAAGGTACGATGAAGCAACATTAAGGGTATGTTCAAGGAAGCCAGAAGGAAGTAGGTAGCAAGATAGTAGGAAGAAGGTAGCAAGAAGGTAGCAAGATAGTAGCAAGGGGATAGCAAGACGAAAGTAAGAGTCGTAATTAGCCCCAAAAAAGAGTAAGGCATTGACAATTAACCCTGGAAAGGTGTCGGGGATGTTAACCTTACTCTTTATTTCTGTAAGAGGCTGAAAGCGGAGGGATTTGAACCAACGATACATGAAGGATTTCTCTCATCACCCAGTTACCTAACTTCTGGTATCAACTTTCTGCCATCTTACTTTAAAGGCAAATATAGTCACTAAATCGTCAAAAAACAAGTTTACAAGTATAAATTCGATCCTTCTTGGTATCAGTAATTGACAAATGACAAGTCCTGATATAATTGAGGCGTGGCAATCGGAATTGCCACGCCTCAATATTTTCAACTTTACTTGTCGATTAACTCGGGGAAGACCTCGAGCATGTAAATTGCATCAAGACTCCATGTCGAAACATCGTTAGTGTTTACCTCGGGAGCCTCGTGACGCTCATTCGGCACTTCGGGTTGCTGAAGGATATTTACTTTCAGAGGCTTCAGATTGTTGCCGTCGCGAATCAAATCCTGCCAAGCCTCACGACCCTTCTCCTTGTCGCCGTGCGCCGCAGCGTATGCCATCAAACGCGCAATGCGGAATTTGTTGCGCCTTGTCTTGTAAGCCATTTCCTTGTATCGCGTAGCAAAGTCGAGCCATGTTTTCTCCCATTCTGGCAACTTTATCATCTCCATCATCTCGTTCATCACCTCAAAGCCGCCCATAATCGTCATAAGGTGGCTCGTAGCCTGCTGAGACATATCGCCTTCCTTCGAAATGATGCCTGTCTTAGGGTCGTAGCCGAGGGCTATAGGACCAGTAAAGATGCCCGACGGCAGAGCCGAGATACTCTTCATTCCTGTTATAATCTTGTCGCGATACTTGTTGTCGCGGAAACGCTCCCAGTGAGTCATCCAGTTGCACGCATAGCCAAGCCAGTCTGGTCCGATGCTTATTCGCGCAGGCGCAGTACAATCAGCCGTGCGAGGGTCGGCAAAGCGCATTGGGTCGAGGGTAAGCAGAGTGTAATCCGAGTCAAGCTCGTCCTCCATCAACTCGCCTGTGCGCTCATCGCCCGTGAGATAGTAGAAGAATCTATGCCAAGCCGACTGCGCTATTCTCACCTGCTTGCATCCGCAGCCCCAGTGACTAACGTTGTGACGGCTTCCGAGTCCGGCATATTCGCCAAGGTGATATACATCAACCTCGCTTGTGTGGCGCGTCATTGCCACCGCCATGTCCCAGATGTCCGAACGACCGCTGCGCAAGAAGTTGTACCACAGCCACATGTTGCTTGCCAACTCAGTATTATCCCACGCATATCCGCCAACATCGTATCGCCATTCGTGACGCACAGGGTCGTAGGCGTGCATCACATCGCCATAGTTCCAGAATCCGTACCAGCCATGCTCATCAATGGCATGTTTGTAATATTCGATATAATCGTCCAGACGCTTTTCAACATCAGCAATCTTTCCGTCCTTACGGCTTGGCAGACTCCACACACCAAAGGCGCGCTTTGCATGCAGATATTCGGGCGAGCAGATAAGCTGCGGAATCTTTGAGCCGGTGCGAGCATAGTCGGCAATACGCGATTTTCCGGGATATGCCGCCATCGGGAAGAGAATCAGCGTACTTGTGCGACCTATTCCCGTAGGAGTGCTCATGCCTGGCAGAACATCCTCGTAACTTGCCTCAAGGTCGTGCGCGTGGTCGTCGTAGTGGCGCAAATCCATCGCCTCGCTCTCTGGACTCCACAGCCACACCTTCAGCAATGCCACCGAATCGCGAGCGTTCGATACCTCCAGAGTAGACGGATACGACTGCCAGAAATCCTGAAGCGACACGCCCAATCCGCCTGTTAGGTCGCCGGCAAACACGAATCCGTCGGCGCGATACCCGTTGAACGTGCCAATCCACGGATGCTCGCCGTTTGTCTGCTTGCGGATAGAGAAGCCGTTAGCCTGCGTCTGACTAAGACGATAGTTTCCCCACGAAGCCCAGTTTTTAATCAGGAACTGACCTTTCTGGTCGAATGTCTCAGCCTCAGGCACACGCACGCCGTCCATCTGCATCTGCTGATAGTTCTCCTTCGGAAGATTCTTGCCTTTCGGACCTGTTGCGCCCAGCACTCTTCGTCCAACAAGCGGCTGCACAGGCTCTGCCCACACTCCGCCGTTGCCAGTAGAGAACGCTACGCTGCGGTTATACCAAGCCTCGCGCATCGGCACTTCGAACTGAAGTCCGAGCGAGCTGATGAAATCCTTGTCTTGGTCGCCGTCGTAAACGATGGTGTGAACCATCTTAACCTGTTCGCTGCCAGCGTAAAAGTAGAAACGGACAACGAACGGCAGCCATTTGCGCCCTTCGCGCTGATGCTTTCCGCTAACCTTTATCACGGCAGCCAGATTACCTTGCCTTTCAATCTCTATCTTCTCAACAGAACTGTTGTATATGTCGTTTTCGGTCGTTACCGATGTGGCGTTTGCCGAGAGCGTTTTCTTCAGCGAGCAGACGAGCGAAGCCTTTCCTGCCACCTTCTGTCCCTTCAGAATCATGTGGTTCAGCAAAGCGTCAGAGCCGTCGGCAAACTCAACCTCCAAAACGCCAGTGTTCACGTTTATCGAGCCACCGTTCTTCTTTACCGTGAGTTGAGCAGAAGTCTGTTTCTTCGCGCTTTTCACGATGCTCAGTCTGTCAGCCCCTGCCGGAACAACTCCTGCAAATCCGCCCCACTTGACCGAGCCGTCGGGCCAGTAAGCCAGCGTGTAGCAATCGAGCGGAACATTTCCTTCGGAAGTCTGAAGTTCGAACTGAGTGCCGTGCTTCACCTCGCCCTTGTCGAAAGGCACGCCCCATGTCGTTGCCGTTGGAATAGCGTACTTGTCTGTGCCTATCCAGTTCAGCGCGACTTTATCAGCCGAAAAAGCCTTGCCTTTGGCTGTGTACCTGAAGTTTTTCAGTTGCGTGTGCGACCATGTCGTTCTGAATCCGAACCAGCCCGATGTGAGTTGCTTGTCTGCAAAATCAACAAGACACTCTCCGTCGATGAAATATTTCACCCTACCCTTCTGGCTCACAAGTTTGATGTGATACCAGTGGTTTGGCTTCAGAAGATGCTTCTCGTCCTTATATTCTTTCAGAATGGCAGGGCGATATTTCTCGTCCTTAATGCCACGCTCGTCACCGTCGTACTTGCGGAATCGCGTTGTGGTATTGCTGTTTCCGCCGAAGCCGAGATAATAAAGCTGAAGCGAGTAACTCTTCAGGAACACGCCGCCGCGCCATTCAAGACGCTTGAAGATGTTATCCGGATTCTTCGGGTCTTGCGCCATCCAGAAGCAGTTAAGGTCACTTGTACGCTCGCCATCAGCCCCGTTATTCACCACCTGAGCGTCGTATTCTATAACCACGTCGCCAGACATGCGCTCGTTGTACCACAAAGTCAGACCTTTGGGCGAGAGCATATCAATCACTCCGTCGGACTGCAAGACCACGCGTGTGTCGGGCGATTCAGCCTCGACAGTCCATTTGTCCTGCAGATTCTGCGCAAATACCGCCGTTTGCAGCATTGCCAGAATAACAAACAAAAAATTCCTCATTCCTTTTATCTTAATGTTGTTAAAAAAATAGCCCAGAGCACAGGCTCCGGGCTATCTGTACCTATTTTCTTTCGGTGTGCCTTTCTAAATCGGCTTACTTAATCAGCAATTTGATGTTCTCAACAGCCGATGCGCTCTTCATGCTAACGATGTATGAGCCGCATTCCAAGCCAGCAGCCTTTGCTGCAGCCTCTACATTAGCCTTTGTTGACTTGAACTCGGCAACCTTAACGCCAGCAAGGGTGATAACGCTGCACTCAACTTCGTCATTGGCAGCAATCTTGTTTACAGATGTAGCAGCAACTACCTTGAGTTTACCGGTTGTCATTACTTCAGAAGTATCCCAAGCAAGTCCGGCTGGAAGTTCCTGAAGGTCGAACGAAGGATTACCAACAAACTCGTTTGCTACAAACAGAGTAACCACGTCGCCAGCAGCAGGAACCCAACCCTTGTAAGTATATCTGATTGTTCCGTTGACTGTGAGTGTACCTCCGACTTCAAGATATGAATACATAATCGCACCAGTCTTTGTGTTATACTCAGCAGCAGAAGAACGGTTAAGACAGATAGAAGAGCCTGCATTAGCCACTACATTGCCAAGAGTCTTAAGGCAACCTGCATTGCTTGTCTCAACACTTCCTACGCCCGGACGGATAACACTGCCTTCGTAAGCGTATACCGACTGAGTTATTCCCTTTCCTGTCAATGCTCCGCCATTTTGAATCTGCAATGGATTAACACCTGTCAAAGACGATGTAACTTTATCATTGTTCAGTCTCAACTCACCGCCATATACTGTAATCGGACCAGCGTTTTCAAAAACATCAACAGAAGAAACAGTCCATTTGCCAGTACCCTTCTTTGTTACTCGACAACCCTCTATCTTTCCAGAGAAAGAGAAATCTGTATTCTTCTCGCCTATAGTCAAAGTATTTACCGATGAGCCCCAATATCCTGTATTTGTGATTGTTCCAGAACCAGTGAGCGCACCAATTGCAAAATTCTTACCGTTGGTATAGACTGTTGCATCGCTTGCAATGTTAAGCGTAGCCTTGCCAATTCCGTAAGTATTGTTAAAGTCGAACGTTGGGTCATAAGTGTTCTTTGCACCCTGATAAACCTTTATCGTTCCTGTAAACTCGCTCCAATTGCCATTGAACGGACAGCGTACCCATGTAGCGTAAACATTCAGCGTACCCTCACCTGTCAGTTTACCAGTATAGTTACATCTTCCGTCAGGATAGAACGTAGCGGTCTTGCCCTTTGGTACAATTAAGTTAACGTTATCTGTAAAGTCGCCATATATGCTATTGTTGTACTGAAGCGTTCCGCCGTTCAGCACAATAGTCTTTCCAGAGAAATGAACATCGCCGAAATCGTAGACAGTTCCGGAATTTACAATCAGACTGTCGTAAGCAACAGTCGCGCCGTTCAGTTTCAGCAATCCAGCACCATTCTTTACAAGAGCCACGCTGTTTGCTGTAGCCTTAGAAACCTTAGAGTCGACCTCAAGTGTCTTTCCGCTTGCCACCTCGATTGCAGCACCGCCGTTGCCAATCATCAATGGCTGAGACAACGACATAGACTCATTCACGGCAAGCGTAGCCTTGTTGCTGATAGAAACAACATTATCAACGCCGCCAAGTGCTCCGTAGTCGATGCCGATATTAGAAGCAAGCGAACCGACAATCACCTTACCGCCGTTTATCGTTGTTGTTCCGCTGTATTTATTAGCATTGTTCAGCGTAACAGTACCACTTCCGTTCTTTGTTACGTTAGCATCGCCAACCAAAGCATCGCCGGTAATAACGATGTTCTTCTCGTTGTTTGCAAAAGTCAATGAATTTGGAGCCTGTTTGCCCTCCAAAACGATGTTTGTAGTCTTTGCATTGTCATCTATCACAACATTGTCGAGTTGAACGAATACATCGCTCTTGCCTGTTGCTCCGTTGTAGAAGTTATCGGTTTCCTGATTGTCCCATGTGCCAGACTTATCGCCAATCCATGTAACATCAGCCTGCTCGCGCGAGTTCTTAACGTCAAGATAGAGCTTTCCGTCCTCGTAAGCAAGTGCAAACTTATTGAAGTCAAGTCCCTCTACTACGATATTCTTGATGTCGCCGTCTATCTTGCCAATCTCGCCAAGAAGATATTTTCCGGCAGGAAGTTTCTTAGAACCGCTGAGAAGATGAGCATCTATCTGGAATACCGGAGTGCTGTATTCAGGACCGTTTTTCCAGTCTTTCTTCTCTATATTCAGAACGTTAGCCTTTACAACATCCGATGTCATATCTGATGAATAGACATCGAACACCACTCTCGAACCGAAGTTAAGGATGAGGCTGTCGGCTGCAACCGTGCCCTTAACATCCTTGCCGGCAGGACGGAGTTCAGAAGCATAGTCCATCTCGATAGCCTTGCCGAATGTTCCCTTTGAGTTAAGCACGGCAAAGCGGTTTAGCCATACGCGGCTGTTTGGCATCGAGCCGTCGAAGTTGAGTGTTCCAGCCCAAACGTCGGTTGAACCGCTGTAAGTCTGCTCAACGGCTGGCAAGTTAAGGATTCCGTCGCCCTGCTTTACAAGACGAGTGCTTCCACTGAATCCTGCGCCAAGTACATCGAGTTTGTATGTTGTGGTTGTAATGTCATAATCCTTCTCTGTTGCCTCGCTTGGCGCACTACCCTGCACCCAAGTAGGCACGTTTAGAGTTACGATATAAGGCTGTGCGCCGCTCTGGACAGTAACCTTAGCATCGGCATTCTCGCTAACAAGAATATGCTTGTCGTTCTGTGCCGACGAGATTGTTCCGCCGTTGGCAATCTCCTCGCGACCAGTTGTTGTCAATGGCGGCGGAGCAATAGTTATACCCTCCAGTTCGCCCAAGAAATAACTTGCGTGAGGCGGCTGATTATATCCGCACATCTGCCATACCATAGCATTGCGGTACTGATGGTCGTACCACAGCGAGTAGTTACGATTTTCGGTAGGAATGGTTGTTGTGTATATGCGAATGTTATTGTCTGCCGTGCGCATTATCACCTCTTCGCGCCAGTCGCCGAAGATATCGCCCTGATAGCAAGGAGTATTCTTTGTTCCGTTGTTTGAATATGCGCCTGTCAGCGTCTGCAATAATCCAATGCCATATTTGTATATATTAACTCCATCTACAGGTTCTTCGCACAAGTCTCCATCCCAGTAGATGCGGAAGTTTACGGTCATTCCCGTCTCGGTCATTCCGTCAACATGTCCGTTTGTTACGGTGCTGATAGGCGTATCATGTCCGCTCTTTCCTATCGAGCCCGGAAAATCGTTCGAGAAGTTACCGCACAATGAACGTCCGTCATCATTTGTGCTTGTCTGGCGATAGTAAATCTTCGATGTTGTTGCATCACGATAGTTGTTATCTGGCAAATCCTCGTTGCAGGCATAAAACTCCTGTCCATGCTTATAAGGATTGAAGTCGCCCACGTGCTGGGCATCTCCGTGTCCCAATCCGGTTGTCGACAAGCCTTTTCCGTTGTCGTCAATCACCATCGAGCCCCAAACAATCTCGTCGCGTCCGTCCCAATCGACATCGGCAACGCAGTAATTATGATAGCCCTGTCCGTACCAAGGCAAACCTGCCTGATTGTTGGTCCATCTCCAACGCTCAACAAGTTCGTGAGTTGCCGGATTAACATCATACGCTATAAACTTATGGCGTGTGTAGATTCCTCTGCCCAAGAAGATACTTGGCTTCTTGCCGTCGAGATAAGGCGCACCGAAGAAGTGCTTTGTTGAACGATGTCCGTAGCCATCGCCCCAAGCCTTTTCAAGACTTGTTTCACCGCTTTCAAGACGCTTCAGCGGATATTCCACACACTGGTATGGCTTTCCTGTCGCGCCATCGACATACAGCAGATATTCTGCGCCTTCGTGCATAAACCAGTTTGTTCCGCCGCCAGTTGCCGCACGGTAGTTCTTGCTGGCATCGCCCACAACGTATGTTGTGCCGTCGGCCATGTGTATCGTTGTGCCGTCGGCTGCACGGAACACAGCTTCTGCCTTTCCGTCGCCGTCCCAGTCGTATGCAACAATGTTCTGCTCGTTGTTCTGGAAGTCGCCCATGTTAGGACCGCAGTTCACCCACCACAGCACCGTACCGTCTTGCTTCAAACACTCGAACAGCGAATATTCGCCGTTGTATCCAGCGCGCGGATAACTTGCGTTAATCTCGCTCTGATTGTCGTATTTCAACAGAATTTCGACCTCGCCGTCGCCATCTACATCGGCACAGCACGCATCGTTCGGAATATATGTAGACTTAAGCGAGGCATCGTGCTTTGGCTTAATCTCCTTCCAAGCGTTTGCCAATACTCCTACAGCCTTGCTCGCAGCCTGCTCTTTTCCACGCACAACAGCCTTAACAGTGTATGTGCTGCTTGCCGAGCCGCCGGCATCGGTATAGTTTGATACCTTGAGCGGTGTACTGTTAAGCAGCACACCGTCGCGATATATGTTGTATGAAACGTCGTAATACTCCTCGGCATTTATTCGCCACGAGCAATAAACGCCGCCCGTTGTCTGCACAGCAACAAGACCGCGGTCGAGCTTGTCGGTTATACGCTGTGCCTGTGCGCTGCCCGAAAGCATTGTTGCAAGCAGCAAGACAGAAATCAGTTTTTTATGCATATTTAGATTATATTGTTAGTGTTTAGTATTAATAACTTTGCAAATATAAAATTTTAAACAAAACAAAGCGTACACAAATGTTCCGAAAATAGTCTATTTTTCTGTCCATAGGAGTATATATAACATAAACATGGTATGAAAAACAGAAGAAATTTAGCTTTTCATGCTGTTCAGCACAATATGCGATTTGAGCAAAAAAAAGCCCTGCGAAAAAAAATCCGCAGGGCTATATTTTGAACTTTAAGTTCTGTCTTTATCTAAGCAAGATTACTTAGCCAAGAACTTCTTACCGTTCTGGATGTAAATCTTACCAGCCTCAGTTGCAGAAACCTTAACACCACCGATTGTGTAGATAGGTGCGTTAGCATCCTCAACAACAGCCTTTGGAGCAGCAACCTCTGTTGCACCGCTACCCTCTACGAAGCCCTTGTAAGTATATACAGTAACATCGCAGATAGCAGTATCATAACGATACAAGCTGTAAGACTTACCAGCCTCTACAACTGTTGTTGCATTGCTGTCACCCTTATCAGGACGATCGTAACCACCACGAGTGTGAACAACATAGAAGTTTGGCTTAGCAGCATCATCAGAAACATACTTAGAATCGATATTTACATCCAAGTTTGTCTGAGGAACCTGATAGCTTACAAGACCCTCCAATGGGAACAAATGCCAGCTAGCATCAACATCTACATCCTTTACAACACCAACAGTTGGCAATACCAATGGAAGAGCAGCTGTCTCTAGAGCCTCCTTGTTAAGCATCTGTGCAGGCCACTTTGCATTATCAGAACCAATTGCAGAAGCGTCGTAGAAACCAAAACCAGTCTTTATTTCTGTAAGTTCTACAGTACCGTCGTTTACAACAATGTTACCATCTGCATTCTTACCATATGACTGAGTAGAATAGATACGATCCCAATGTGACTTGTTTGCATTATCAACAATTTCAGTCTTTGTAAAGCCTTCCATTGTACCTTCAGCCTCTTCCTTAGAAATAGCATAATTTCTTGAAGTTGCCTTAACATACTCTGTATTATTCTCCTCAATTACAGTCTCAGACTGAGTATAATAAGGATTCTTACCATGTGAATTATCAAGAGAATAAATCTCAAGTCTACCAGCACCTGTGAATGATACCTTCGCACCTGAAAGGACTTTAGCCTCCTTTACATCAGAACCCTGGATAAGTTTGTAAGCAATAGTAATAGTTGGAGTCAACAGCACTTCTGAATTATCTACGCTCAAAGTGTACTCCTTACCATAACCCTCAGACACATTTGTAATAGTAGCCTTTGGAGCTGGCAATACGATATCAACACACTCTACAGCTACAACAAGATCCTCATCACATCTGTTTGTCTCATCTTCCTCTCTTGTAGTCCAAATTCTAAGGTCACCAGACTTAGTACAATAGATTATCTTAGAACCGCCAGCAAGATCCTGATCCTCTTCGAAATCACGGTTATCTTTACTTTCGCTAAAATTAGCAGTATATTCCTGACCGTCTACAAGTTCCTCTTCAGTTGCAGTTGTAGCATTACCTAACTGTATCCAATGCAGAACCTCACCCTCAGAGAACTGTACCAAGAAATCGCGCTCCTGACCTTGAACATGGAACAAATCAGCTCTTGGAGTATTTGCAAAAGGACCGTCCTGAACTGTAGACAACTTCATGTCATTAAATTCATACGTAGCTCCACCACTTGTGTTAAACCAAATACCACCGATCTTGTCTGTTGCAAGAGCTGAAATATCCTTAGAACCAGTAGCAACAACAGCATCTGCATTATCATTGTTAAAAATAGTATAAACAGCAGTTTTGTTAACTGTATTTACATCAACTCTTATAGTGTACTGTGTACCTACACTAACCTCGACAGGAGTACCTACCTTCTGACCAAAGTTCCAATCTGCATCACCATCGCTTGCAGACGGTGTCTCAGCATCCTTATTGATATCACCATTGACATACAATGTTGTAGTATTTGTCTCTGTATTACAATTCTCTGCCTGATGGAAACGGAAGAAATAATCGTTTGAGTTGAACAATCTCATGTGAGTTAGCTTCCAAGTACCATCAACTGGATAAAGCACCATCTCAAGACAATTAGACACACCTGCATCACTGGCAATCTTAAACTTTGTACTGAATGAGTAAGTATCGTCTGGCAATGTAGCCGGCATCTTAGCGAATGCATCTGCGCCCCATGTTGTGTACAAATAACGTGGAGTGTTGTTTGTCTTATTACTCTTTACAGTAATAGGATTTGTACCTGTCTCAGGAGCTGTAACTGTTGCATCCTGAACAGTAGCGAACTTAGTCATTCGATAGAATGGCTTGTCCATCTTCTCGGCACTGGCTGTAAGCGAAATGAACGCAGCAGCCAATGTTGCCAAAAGTGTAAACTTTTTCATGTTCTTAAAGATTAAATTATTAATAATGTAGTATGTAAATAAATATTTGCCCCATACAACATTTGCACGAGGCAAATATAATATTATTTTTTTAATTACCAACCTGGATTCTGCTTAATTGCACCACCAGATTTCAAAATATCAGTTTGAGAGAATGGGAACAAATTCCATTTGTTCTGCCACTTTCCATCACCACGAACAATAGTAGTAGGTGTACCAAATACAACATTACCTTCTTCGTCGAGAGTGATGTTGGCTGCATGAACAGTCATAAACTTGTCTCCGTCTTCCATCCATCTGCGAACATCATAAAAACGATGTCCTTCGAATGCAAGTTCTACCCTGCGTTCATTCTTGTAGGCTGCCCAGAAAGCATCGTTGCTCATACCTGTTTTAAAGGCAGGCATTTTAGAACGTGTACGTGTCTTACTTGCCAATGCACGTGCAGAAAGAGTCAATCCAAGTTTAGAATCTGTTGCATCTGCTGCATTAGTTACGCCTGTAGCCTTGAAATACTGGAATACAGCCTCTGCATAGTTCAGATACATAGCACCCATACGGAAAGTAAGCCATCCATGAGATGATGTTGTTGCAGACTTACCCGAACGCGCCTTAAGAATCTGATTGCCGTTACACAACTTCTTCAGATAATAACCTGTTGGAGTAGCGTATGACTTACCGGCAGAACCACCAGTGCGTGAATGCCAACCGCCAGCGTATGTCTGAAGAGTTGGATAAGAACTGTTGTATGCCTCCAAGTCGGCAGGCCACAAGTCGCCATTACATGCCACAGTCATTGCAAGACGTGGGTCACGGTTAGCGTATGGCTTCTGAGGATCGTACAATGGACTCTCGGCAATAGAAAGACCGTCGGTACACTCAAAAGCATCAACCAAATCCTGAGTTGGGCAATTACCACCCTGACCTGTAGAATAACCAGCAGGGAAATTGTAAGACTCTAATGTATTTGCAACTGCTGTACGACGTGCAAAGATTATTTCCTTTGTTGCCTCTGAATCAGTTATGTAACCTGGAACCCAAAGTGTATCAAGCGACGCTGCCAAACCTTTACCAGCTTTTTCGCTATATTCAATAAGTTCCTTATTCGCCAAGGCTGCATTTTTCCACAATTCAGCCTTCTCTGTATCTGTTTTTCCCTGTGTAAACAAAGGTGAAGCATGGTAAAGAGCTGCTTGTGCCTTCAGAGCAAGTACTGCACATTTATCAGCTCTACCAGTCTGACTCTTGACACCATCAATAGGATCTGTTTTATTCAATTCAACATAATTCTCTACTATTTCATTCTTTATATCATCACACTCCGAATTGATGAAGTTAAATATTTCATCTGCAGATGTGCATGGCAGAGCAGTCTCAACATCACCAGTTGTATTTGTCTTCTTAAAAGGAACATCACCATACTGACGCACAAGTGTGAAATAGAAATATGCGCGTGCCCAACGAGCCTCGTACTGATAGTTGTTATAAAGTTTAATATTACCCTCGTAGTCCTTGTTGTACTTAAACTGTTCGAATGTCATGCCGCTCCAGTTATCGAGCATTTCATTGCAATAAGTAATGCCCTCGTAAGCCGAAGTCCAAATTGTCTGATGAGGATTGGCTGCACTCCAGTTTCCGTTGCAGAAATCCTCAACGCTATTGCCGTCGTGACTGTAAACAGCTTCGTCGGTAGCAGAGGCAAGCATTGCGCCCGAAAGGTTTCCCCAGTCGGTATCGATATCGTTGTATATCTTAGACATGAAACCACCAACATAGCCGAATGAGCGTGCCATGTAGTCATGGTCGTATGCTGTGTACTCATTGTAGTCCATCTTGTCGTTGCACGAAGCAAGGGCAAGAGAAGCAAGAGCAATACCCAATATATTTTTATTTAATTTCATGTTCTTTCAAATTAGAATGTTAGAGATGCACCAATCTGTAAACTCTTTGTCAATGGCTGAACAGCACCGTATGATGCAGCATCGCCCTCGCACAAGAAGTCGCCAGTCAACAAATCTGTTCCACGCACATAAATCTTTGCACCATTGATAAAGCCAGTCTGGCTAAGCAATGACTTTGGCAACTTGTAGAACACTTCGATGTTGCGAAGTTTGAAGTAGTTGCGACCAAACAAGTTATTTGTGCTTGTTACATCGTTGTTGGCATTTGCTGTAGGACTTAGTCTTGGGAAGATTGGATATTCAGTGTTTCCTCTCTCTGCCGACCAACAGTTGTCATAGTAGAACTGTGAAACAGTGTTTGTTGCAACAGCAGAACGGTACATTCCGTTAGTATTCATTACACCGCTCCAGCCACCTACGCCTTGGAATGTAGCAGAGAAGCCAAGACCGCACTTCCACTCGCCACCGATATTGAATGAATAGTATGCACTTGGAGCAGTTGTAGAACTGCCGATTGCCTTCTGGTCGTTAGAATCAATCTTACCATCACCATTAAGGTCGGCATATTTCAAATCACCCGGATAAACAGTTGTAAATGTCTGCGCAGGCAATCCAAGAGCAGTCATCTCGTCTGTGCTAATTACGCCGTCACCGTTAAGGTCATCGTTCAATCCGAAGAAACCGTTGCAAACATAGCCGAATGCCTGACCGTAGCAATGTCCGGTACGGTTAAGATAGCTATAAAGTCTTGGTTCTTCGCCCTGCTCCTTTATTGTGTTGCCCATGAAGTTGAATGTTGCACCAAGATTCAAAGCAAAATTCTTTGTAACCTGTGCCTGATAATCAAGCGCAAGCTCAACACCATGACTGTTCATAACACCAATATTTTCGTATGGTGCAGTAAGACCGAACACTGATGTGTATGAGCCTTCTGTAGAGCACCATATATCGTAACGATGCTGGTAGTAATAATCCAACGATACGTTAAGACCGTCGAAGAATGTTGCATCAATACCAATATTATACTTCATTGACTTTTCGCGACCAAGACTCTGTGTCTTAGCAAGCGGAATATATGTATTTCCCCAATGATCACCGCCGCCATCAGTATCAAAACCGTATGCAGGAGTGCCAAAAGCATAGAACTGGTCGTAATAAGTCCAATTATTGTCAGGAAGAACATCAAGTTGCTGTAAACCTGCAGAAGCACGCAACTTCAAGAACTTAATGCCCTCAACATCTTTCAAAAATGCCTCATTATGAAGATTCCAAGCAGCTGAAACTGTTGGAGAAAAAGCCCACTTACTACCCGGAGCAAGACGATTTGAGCCAGAGTACATCAAGGTTGCATCGAACAAATAACGGTTGTCGAAACCATAGTGTCCGAAGAATGATACATTCTGACGGTAAACAGATGTATTTGTACCTGTAGCATCGTTAAACTCATAATCGTACTTCAACTGAGCAAACAAAGCATTCTTGCCGAATGTCTTGTCATAGTTGACAGACGCATTTGCAATGCAACGACGAATCCATGCATCGTTGTTTGCATCAGTTCCCATATTCGAGTCAGTATCACCAGTTGTAAGTGTTGCGTTTGCAGGGTCAACTATACCTCCATTATAACCAGACACCGAATATACACCATACGTATATGTCTTAGAATGGTTCTCGTACAAATTAGACCATGTATCATAGCCCAACTGAGCCTGAGCAGACAAGCCTTCAAGAATTGAAGACAAATCCTGGACTAACTGAATATCACCATAAAGAGCACGCTGGTGTTTCTTATAGAATGCAGCACCAGCACTCTGAGCCACTGGGTTATTTGTTTTGTATTGAGTACTACCACCCCATATTTTATCATCAACCTTTACAGGAAAAGCATTTGCAGGAACAGTGTAAACCATATTCCACAAATTAGCCTGTGAACCTGGCTGAGACTGTTCAGTAAGCAAACCATAAATATGAGTGTTCAATACAGTCTTTGGAGTAAGATCAATATCCATATTTATACGGATACTACCACGAGTGTACTTGTCCTGCGTAGAATAGCCCTCGCCATTCATCTCTGGATTCTTAATAAAGCCAGAGTTTGTAAGCAGATTCAAGGCTGTATAGTAACGGAAATTACGTGTACCACCTCTAAACTGAAGATCATAATTGTTATTATGTGAAATGTTGCGGAATGTTTCGTTAGCCCAATCTACATTTGGATAGTAAAGAGGATTGTTACCCTTCTTGTAAGACTCGATAACAGCATCGCTATAAACTACGTTTCCTCCCTGATTACGGTATGCCTCGTTCACTGCGTTTGCGTATGTTGCAGCATCAACGAACTTAGGCATACGGTTAAGATAGCTAAACGTATGGTCATAAGAGAACTTTATCTCCTTTGTATTGTAATCTCCATGCTTTGTTGTAATAACAATAGCACCGTTAGCACCCTTGTAACCATAGAGGGCTGTTGCAGCAGCATCCTTAAGGATTGTTACATTCTCAACATCGTCAGAGTTTACGTTCTCAATAGCACGCTCAACACCATCAACAATGATAAGCGGAGTGTTTCCGTTAAGGCTCTGAAGTCCACGGACATACAATGTTGGATTAGCCGCAGAGAACAAGCCCGAGCCATCGAGAGAAACAAGACCATTACCCTGACCTATAATATTATTGCCTATGTTTCGAGCACCACGTCTGTTCACATCCTTATTGGTAATGATGCTTACAGCAGCAGTTGACTGCTCACGGCTGAATGTCTTATTTGCACCGACATCCACTTTCTGTTCTTTGAAAGCAACAGAGTCGATGACGCTGTACTGCGCCACTGCAGGCAGGCTCAAGCCTGCGAGCAATGAAAGCATATATATATTCTTATTTTTCATATAATGTTCTGTTAAAACTTTACACATTACCAACCTGGGTTCTGTACAAGACCATAATTCTTGTTAATCTCAGCCTGTGGGAATGGTGAAAGCAACCACTTAGTTACCTCTGTAGTCTTTGGATCTTTACCCCACATCACACGCTTGTTTCCAGTAATAGGAACAACTTTGCTTAGGAAATTCAGAGGCTGAGTTGAACTTGCATCATTATCCTTATCTGCGCCAACCCAAGCTACATCACGATTTACAAACACAATATCACCAGTCGTGTCATCAGTTGTCTGCAACATTCGATACTGAATAAGTCCATGAAGCTGTTTTGTCATCCAGTCTGTTCTCTTATAACGAATCATATCAAACCAACGAGCATTTGTAAGACCAAGCTCACGAACGCGCTCATCAAGAAGTTCCTCGATAAACTCATTTGATGTTGCACCATTATCAAGAGCAACAGTCTGAGCCAACGCTCCTTCTGCAGTAGTAGCAGTATAACCTATTGCATTACGATTTGTAACATTTGTCCATACCTTAGCCATTGTTGGAAGACCAACGCGAGAACGTACAACATCGACCATCTGAACAGCCTTTGCAACATCCTTGTTTGAGCGCATTACCAAAGCTTCGGCATATGTAAGATACATATCAGAAAGTGAAAGGGCAACCCACTGAGTCTGATAGCGATAGCTATCTGCACCAGTATCACCATTATAAACGCCAGTTCCTAAATAATACTTATTGTAACCATAGCCAGAGCCGAACATTGTATTTGACTGCGTAAGAACACCAGTTCCTGCGTCATTACCCTTGTACCACAATTCCCATGCATTACCAGTCTGCGCTGCAGAAGTCCAATCTAAGTTCTTAGTCTGCCCATTAACGATACACTCCTCATACAAACGTGGGTCACGAGTAAGTATAGGATCGAGGTTTCTTGCATTAGCTGCAATACTACCGCGCATAAACATTGTATGCAAACTCTTTGTCTGACGTGTAATCGCACCAGTCTTACTATTTGTTATAAAGTTAATAGTATCACGTCCGTCAGCAGTTTTTGCAGCCTTATAAGTTCGTGAAGAAGCTTTGTCCCAGCTAAATGGTTCACCATCATACCATGAGAACTTCTCAACATATTCCTGCGTTGGGCAATATGCATTACGTGGTACAGAAGATGAGTACCAAGAGTGCCAACAATATCGTGCTGTTGCACTATTATCACCACCCATAACGCGAACAGAATGAAGCACTTCCTTTGATTCTCTCAAGAAGTAGCCCTTACGATATGCAAGACGATATGCAGGAACATTTTTTTCCAAAGTACCTGTAATCCCTGCAGTTTCAAGATGATAATAGCCGTTATTATTCAAGGCATTGAAAAACTCGTCGCAAGCTGTTGCAAAACGATCCCAACGTTCCTGATACTTAGAGTTGTCAGTATACATAATGTAAGGTTTCACATCCTCTGATGCACCAGCATAATATGGCTGACCGTCCTTTGGATTAAGCATTGGAGATGCTGCGAACTGAAGAATCTTACACTTCAAAGCCATAGCACCAGCCTTTGTCCAGCGTCCAGTCTCATCATCAGCAACACTCCAAGGGAAGTTTGGCTCAGCAATAGCCTTGTCAAGTTGCTCAACCATATAATTCACACAATCTTCAACTGTACTACGTGGAAATTGAGAAGAAACCTCTGACGTCAAAAGAGCATGGTCTATAATTGGAATACCTCCATAATGCTGGAACGTATCAAAGAAATAAGCAACCTTCAAGCAACGTGTCTCGGCAACAAGTTTACCTTTCTCACTTGCTTCCATATCTGGAACAAGGTCTACATTTTCTTCAAAAATCTGTGCAGCACGCATACCCCACCACTGATACTCTTTGTCGTATGTATACAGAGGGCCATCCAAACCGTCATCACGGTTTACATAAGTCGTAAGACCTCCTGCATAATAGCCTCCATATACAGATGCACCATTCCAAAACTGATGCCAACAATCGGTAAGCGCATCAAACTTGCCGGCGTAAGGATTACCTGTATGAGGCATATACTTGCCACCATTTGTGTATGGAAGTCCGTAATATTGCTTAGAATAAATACCGACCACAAACTGGCGTGCATATTGTGCACTGCCAAAAACTGTGTCTATTGTTGCTGTAGAACTTGCAGCCTTATCGAGCGATGCATTACCTACAGCGATATTGTCTGTACAAGCCGTAAATGCTGAACCTGCAAGAACAATAGCAATAGCACTTTTGTATATATTATTAAATTTCATTTTGTCCTTTTTTTAGAATCCAACATTCAAACTAACAGTGTATGTACGCTGAAGTGGGTACGATGGAGAACTAGAAGCTCGTGTTTCAGGATCACCCCACTTATACGGAGTAAATGTAAGCAAATTGTAACCAGAAAGAGTTAACTCACACTTGCTCATACCAATTTTCTTAAACGCAGGATTAATGAAATCATAAGAAAGAGAAATAGTCTTTAAACGAAGATACTTAGCATCTTTCTCGAACAAGTCAGAACCTGCATAATTCTGATTTGCATTAGACCATGTAGCACGTGGATAGAGAGCATCCTGTGACTCATAAACGCCCGGAGTCCAAGTATTATCAACATGATACTGCAACAGACCACCCTGTGTTGTATTTGAAGAACAATAGAATGGCTGTTTAAATACATCCGAAATATAACGTGTCACATTCCATGCACCTGTCAACTGTGTGTTAAAAGTAAGACGTTTCCACACAAAACCAAAATTAAAACCAGCCATATACTCTGGATCATCGGTATAACCATTATCCAAAGTCATATCACTATTGTCAATCTTGCCATCCTTATCGAGGTCTACAAATACACAATCACCAGGCTGAAGATTTGCAACTAACTGAGTTGGGAACTCAGAGCCAAAAGTCTGCTTATATTCTTCCTTAGTCTGCTCTCCCTCATAATATTTCCAGAACTTGTACATAGAGCGTGCACCAATACGATGTCCCTTTTCATACTGATATAGGTTGTTTTTTGGTGCCTCTTTCTTCTCTATAATCTCATTCTGGTTATAAGAAAGATTCAACTTTGCCCAATAACGGAAATCCTTTCCTATTTTATCGTTCCAGCCAAGAGAGACTTCCCATCCCCAACTATTTGTTTCACCTAAATTTGCGAATGGCACAGTAAAACCAATAATACTTGGAACAGTTTCATCTATAAGCATAATATCGTTACGATGCTCACGATAATAATCAAAATTTAATTTTAAACGGTCTGATAAGAAATTGACATCAACGCCATAATCCTGCTTAAATGCTTTTTCCCAGCCTATTTCAGGATTACTCTTTGCTGACTCATATGCTCCAGGAAGGGCTGCAGCATCACCTCCTGCCAGATTTTGGCCATTACCAAAAGCATATGCATACGTATTTGTATAAGGAGATGTAAGAGCATTCGAAATCAATCCATTAGAACCTGTGATATATGGGTCAGGAAGATAAATAAAACGCACACCATTTGAAGTCTTATCATTACCAACAAGACCAACAGAAGCACGTAGCTTCAAAAATGATACGACCTTCTTTACTGGTTCAAAAAACTTCTCTTCACTTATGATCCAACCTAGCGAACCAGCAGGGAATGTACCAAAACGACGTCCTGGTGCATAATTCTCAGAACCGTTGTAACCAACATTGAACTCTGCCAGATATCTACTCTTATAATCGTATGTAACACGACCAACAAGACCAACATAACCACGAGCAACATCTGGATAAGAAGTCGAACTATAATAATAATATTTACTCTGATTATATAGCAAAAGAGCAGAAACACTATGCTCACCAAAAGAACGAGAGTAATTAAAACTACCCTCAAAGTACCAGTCACGTCCCTTACCCTGTGTAGACTTATATGTAGGGTCTGTAAAATTACCGTTCTGACGATAAGCCAAGCATGGAGTACCATCGGCATTGTAAATCACATTGCCATTGTCATCATACTGAACAAGAGGATTATATGATGCATAGCCCGACTGACCCTGTTTGTTTACAGTAAACGCAGAGTTGTATGCTCCCTTTAATTTGAGCGACAAGCCTTTTACAACAAAGTCAAGTTTCTGATCAAGAGCAAGATCCATCTGCAATTTATTGTTATTAGTCTGCATAAAGCCATTACCATAGTAAGCCATACCATGACCACCGACAAAAGGAAGGTTCAAACCATCAGTATAATCGGTAGTAACATTGATCATCTTACCATCTACAATACCCGGAGATGAGAATGGTGTTGCATAGTAGATGTTCTTAATCATACCGCCAGAACCCTGACCTGTGTAAGGTTTGTCGGCATCATTAACATTACCAGCGACATTAAACGAAATTGTCGTAGTCTTTGTGACTTTCAAATCCAAGTTGGAACGATAGTTAAAACGCTGATACTGATATCCGTAATTGTATGGCATTCCAAACTCCTTAAACAAACCGCCTTGTGAATAGTAACCTGCAGATATAAAGTATCTTACCTTTTCTGTACCTCCAGATATATTCAAGTTATGCTGCTGCTGAAGAGTAAAGTCCTTCATGATATAGTCAGCCCACTTTGTTGAAGGGAAACGTATTGGGTCTGAACCGTCTTTAAACTTCTGGATTATCTCATCACTAAAACTTGGAGAAAACGTTTCACCTTCCTTATGACTCGCATTATAGTCATTCAACTGCATCTGAGTATAGAACTTGGCATAATCATAAGAACTTGCCTGTTCAACCATCTTTGTAGGAGAAAGTGCAGTGAAAGAGCCAGAGAATGAAATCTTTGCCTTTCCTTCCTTACCACGCTTTGTTGTGATAAGCACAACACCATTTGCACCACGCACACCAAATACGGCTGTTGCCGATGCATCCTTCAGAATTGTTACACTCTCTATTTCGTTAGGGTCGATATCGCTCATTGAACGCTCTACACCATCAACCTGAATAAGAGGAGTAGCATCGCCCCATGTAGCCTTACCACGAACAAAGATTTCAGCGGCATCGCTACCTGGCTCACCAGAGTACTGAACGGTGGTTACACCCGAAAGCTGTCCACCAAGCACATTGTTTACAGAACCAACTGATGTGCGGACAAGATCCTCTGACTTAACACTCGAAATCGCACCAGTTACAGTAACCTTCTTCTGCACACCGTAGGCTACGACCTCAACACCTTCCATATCAACGGTATTTGATTTCAGCGTAATCTTCATTCCGTTCTTTGCAACAACGGTCTGAGTATCATAACCGACATATGAAATCTGTAACTTAGTACCTGGCCTTACGTTAACCTTAAATCTACCCTCAAGGTCGGTAATTGTACCTTGATTGCTGCCGTTCAGAATGACGATAGTTGCACCAATAATTGGTTCACCCTGATCGTCGAGAACGGTTCCAGTGATGCCTTGTGCATGCTGAGACTGCTCAGCCGCATTTGCCACCACGGTAGTGAGTGGGTTGAACGTCAAAGCCGAACACATCATTGCCACGGGCAAGATAGTTCCTTTAATAATGGTTTTGCTGTTCATGCTATTGAATTAAAATTTAGATTCTTATTATTAGTGATAGTATCAATATTAAACATCGCAAATGTACTATTCTACTATTAAAAAACGGTTGAAAAATGTTTCTATTTAGTAGAAATAAAAACTTTATGGCCATTTAGTATATAAATTCCATTCTGCGGCCTTTCTCTCTTACGTCCCTGAATATCAAAGATTTCGCCATCAATTAAAGATTTTTCATCTCTTTTTTGTCGACGAATTCCAGTGGTTAAATCGTTTTTTACATTTTGTTGTATCGAATACAACTGTGCCACTTCCTCGTCACTTAAAGCCTTGTTAAAAATGCACACATCATCAATCATCACAGGAGCAGTTCCCCACCACGAGCCGTAGCCAAGATAGAAAACATCAGAATCGGAGAAGATGTTTTTTGAACTCTTGAAATCGGTACATGTCGAAGCAAATGCAAGATTATTGCTCTGCGTGAATTTCAGAATTCCATCGATGTAGATTGAAAATCCGTTGTCTGCAAAAGTGGCTGTGAGCAGATGCCATTCTTTAGTGCCCAACAGACTGTTTGTTGCCTTGTCGGGATGATTGACATCGTAGTAACCGTATGTTCCGTTATATCCGAGATACACATTAGGAGTCATGTAAATTCGTCCCGCCGCGCCTTTGTTGTCCTTGAACGCCCAGATAGCATCGAACGAATTGGCAGCCGTTCTGTTTACGAACATCGAAACCGTTACACCGTTCGAGACATCTGCTCCAAACAGCGGATTGGGAAATTCTACATAATTTGATGTTGATGCCGAATCGTATCCAAAGTTAAGTTTCAGGACATTGCTCTGGCGAGTAGCATCGCTAACGATGCTTGGCTTGCTTGCACTTGCCTGAGCCGATGCAACACCTGTCTGAGATGTATTCGCACTATTAACAAAACCGTCTTCGAAACGATAATAGCCTACAATATCCGTAAAGTTTTTTCGAATATTAAAATCAACAACAACCTGATATTGTTTTGAATATGATTCTTCATCCTTGCTTACAACAAGCGTTAGATTAGTCTTTCCGTTAGCCACCGCTGTTCCGTCTGATTTCAGAACGTCCTCGTCCGATGATTTCCAAGAAACAGTTGTACCGAGCAGCCCTTTTGTTGGCAGAGACAAATTGGCACATACTGATGTGCCATCGGTAATCGGGATATTAAGATTCTTAAGCGTGTAACTTATTGCGCTCTTGGCATCAGCCTTAGAACCCCATATCTCGAGACCTTGGGTTGTGCCGGCAACGCCTCCGCTACTGCAAACGGCAGTAAAGCACAATGCACTGATGTCGGTATAGTCTATTGTCTGGCGAGTGAGCACACCTTTATATACAACATTGTTTATGTTAAGCGTGATGAAAGATGTGCCTTCCTTCAGACTCCACGAGCCACTATAACCGTCGTTGCTCTCAATCTTCCCGTCTTTGGTTAAAATGATATTTACAGGAGTCTGATTTTCATAATTCTTGTAGTTTACCTTATATTTGTGTGCGATGAACTGGTAAGTTCCTGCTATCTCTGATATCGAATACAACTGGCTTGATTCGATTTCGTTCTGAGTAACTTTCTCTCCGGCAAACTCGTATGGAGAAGCCACGAGCCATCCGTCCTCGTTTTGGAAAAGCTGATGCACTCTTACGGAATGTCCGTCGGTTCCGTCGTTGAATTTGGTGTGATAGATTACGAAACTTCTGCCGTCCTTATCGGTCATGGCAGAATTATGCCCTTGTGAAATCTCAGCAACAGGCATTGTGTCCCATTTGTAGTTGCCCATCAGCTTAACACCGCGGGTGCCAGTCGTTCCGCTTGCCGTTGTGCCGTAATTCATCTCGTACTTTCCAGAGAAAATGGCATTTGTTCCTTTGGTATCTACATACGGTCCTTCTGGATTATCAGCCCTGAAAACACGCATTTCGTAGCCGCCATCAGGACTGTAGAATCCGTAAGACATGAACAAATAATAATATTTTCCGATGTGCTCGATATACGAACCTTCGCCCGAAACGTACCAGCCGCCGGCAATCTTCTTTCCGAAATAAGGGTCGCTGGTTACATCGGCTGTTCCTGCATTTACAGCAGCGTAATTGACGGTATAATCACGCAAGCCAGTATTCTCGTCAAGGTCGATGAGATAGATTCCGCCGCTCCACGAGCCATAAGAAAGTTTGAGATTGCCTTCCTCATCATAAAAAACGCATGGGTCGATGGCATGAGGCAGATAAGTGCCCCAACTTGAATTTCTGTTGTATCGCGACGGAAGCGCAGACTGCTCTCCTATCGCAATCTCCAAATCTGATTTATGAAAGTCTTGGTGAGAAGATGTCTTTTTTCCGGTGAAACCAGAAAAAATGACTGGTCCTTGATAAACGTAAGGACCTTCAATATTATCGGAAGCAAGGCACACTATGGCAGAATTCCAGTCGTCACCGTTAAGGCTCATATACATCAGCCATTTCTTCATAGTCTTGTTATATACAACATCGGGGGCCCACTGGTTTCCGCGGATTGTAAAATTGTTTACCGCGCCTTGCCATTCGGGAATGTTATATGTTCCGAAATCCACTTCCTCACCCTTGTAGTTTTTAACTTTTTTTACGACATTGTCCAAGTAGGCCTCATCGTAACTGCAAGTCTGCACGGCATCACCATTCATCTTGCCGAAAAGTTTTGACGATGTAGACTCGCCGGTAACATAAGTCCAGTTTACCAAATCGGTAGATTTGGAAACCGCCATGTGAGAACCGAAAATATAATAAGTACACGTCTCTTCGTTAGTGATAGTATCAATTACAACTGACGGATCGTGCACAGAGGTTCTCTTATATGAAACATCTTTATAATCTTCTGCAAGCGCATTATCTATGCTCATCACGCAAAAAACTATAAGGCTAACCACATGTGATATTTTCATTTAATATTATTAGTGAATTTCGGCTACAAATATAACTTTTTTTACAAAAGTATCACTACTTATTGTAAATAAATATCAAAAAAAAGTGGTTTGAAATCAAATTCCAAACCACCATTTTTATTGCATTATGAACATTAGTTTACCCATTTAACATAGCAGAAATCTTCGCGGTGTGGAAGCAAGTCGTTCTTAGGGAATATACGATATGCCACCTTGAAACTTCCGGCATTGCTCAGTTTATGAGTAACCTCGAATGTGTAAAGATTTCCTTCGCGCTTTGTTACCTTCAGAGGCTCAACGCTGTAGATGTGCTCTCTGCCGTTGGCATCTACCCTTACGGTTACAAGTTCCATGCCGATAGCATCGTCGAGTCCCTTCTCATCGACAACGAACTCTGCATGATATGTTACACCGCTTGAGATTGAGCCGTTTATCATTGCCTCGTCCTTCTTTGAAGAAACCACCTCGATGGCATCCCAACGCTCGGCAACAGCCTCTTTCCACGCAGCAATTTCCTTTGCCTTCTCGTAGTTGTTCTTCTGAAGCAGAGCCGAACGCTTAGCCTCTTTCTGATAGAACTTATCGTAATAATCGTCGAGCTGACGCTTCATTGTGTAGTGAGGAGCAACCTGAGCGATTGAGTTCTTTACGGTCTTTATCCAGCCTTCAGAATAGCCCTTCTTGTTACGAGCATAGTACAATGGCAGAATCTCGTTCTCGAGGAGCGAATAGATTGTTGCAGCATCAAGCTGATCCTGATAAGCGGTATTCTCGTAAGTACGCTTGTCGGTCAAAGCCCAGCCTGCACCTTCGCGATAGCCCTCGAGCCACCAGCCGTCGAGAACAGAGAGGTTCACAACACCGTTCATAAGAGCCTTCTCGCCAGATGTTCCTGATGCCTCGAGCGGACGGGTTGGAGTGTTCATCCAGATATCAACGCCAGAGACAAGGCGGTGTGCAAGCTGCATGTCGTAATTCTCGAGGAAGATAATCTTGCCAAGGAACTCAGGACGACGGCTTATCTCGTAAATCTTCTGAATCAAGCCCTGACCTGCACCATCGTGCGGATGCGCCTTTCCTGCAAACAAGAACTGAACAGGATAGTTAGGATTGTTTACAATCTTTGACAAGCGGTCGAGGTCGGTAAACAACAAGTGGGCACGCTTGTAAGTAGCGAATCGACGGGCAAAACCAATCATCAAGGCATTTGGATTTATCTTCTCGAGGATAGACATAATCTTTGAAGGGTCGCCCTGATTCTTCAGCCAATCCTCGCGGAATGCCTTGCGGATGTGCTCAACAAGTTTGTTCTTCAATGCAAGACGAGTCTTCCAAACTTCCTCATCCGGCACATTGTAGATTGCCTCCCAGATGCTCTGGTTAGACTGATCTTTCAAGAAATTCTTGTCGAAGTACTTATTGTAGATATCCTTCCACTCTGTTGCGCTCCATGTTGGATAGTGAACACCGTTTGTTACATATCCAACATGACTCTCTTCTGGGAAGTAGCCCTTCCAGATGTCAGAGAACATCTCCTGAGAAACCTTGCCGTGAAGCCAGCTTACGCCGTTAACCTCCTGACAAGTGTTGCAAGCGAATGTAGACATACAGAATCGTTCGTTGTGGTCATCCGGGTTCTTGCGTCCCATTCCGATGAACTCATCCCACGAAATCTGCAACTTGGCAGGATACTGTCCCATGTACTTGCCGAACAATCCTTCGTCGAAATAGTCGTGACCGGCAGGAACTGGAGTGTGCACAGTATAAAGCGAAGATGCACGGACAACCTCCAATGCCTGATTGAATGTCAAGCCCTCTTCGATATAGTCAACAAGACGCTGAACATTGCACAATGCTGCATGTCCCTCGTTGCAGTGATAGATGTCTTTCTTGATGCCCAACTTCTTCAGAGTGAGCACACCGCCGATACCAAGCAGAATCTCCTGCTTCAAGCGGTTCTCCCAGTCGCCTCCGTAAAGTGCGTGGGTAATTGGGCGGTCGAACTCAGAGTTCATCTCGTTATCTGTGTCGAGCAGATAAAGTTTGATTCGACCAACGTTCACCTGCCAAACATAGGCATGAACCATATAGTTAACGTAAGGAACATCGACAACCAACGGCATTCCGTCGGCATCGAGAGCACGCTCCAAAGGCAGAGAACCGAAGTTCTGAGTCTCGTACTTGGCAACCTGCTGTCCTTCCATTGACAGAGTCTGAGTAAAGTATCCGTAGCGATACAAGAAACCTACGGCGCACATATCAACATTACTGTCTGATGCCTCTTTCAGATAATCGCCGGCAAGAATACCCAAACCGCCAGAATAAATCTTGAGAACATGGCTCAAACCGTACTCCATACAGAAATATGCAACAGATGCACGTTTCTTGTCCGGCTCTACGTCCATATACTGACGGAAAATTGAATAGACTTCGTCAACCTTCTTAATGACGCTCTTGTTCTTTGCCAAATCAGACAGTTTCTCGAAACTGAGGCGTTCGAGCATCAGGACTGGGTTCTGTCCTACCTGCTTCCACAAATCCTCGTCGAGCGATTTAAACAAGTCGGTAGCCTCATGATTCCATGACCACCACATGTTGTGTGCAAGTTCAGAAAGTTTTGAAAGTTCTTCCGGAACTCGTGATTTTACATTCACCTCTTTCCAGTTAGGTGTGTTTGAATTACTAGCCTTTATCTTCATAGTCTCCCAAATTTATTTTATTTATAACACAAGTATTCTCACTTTTTAGATTTGATTCTCTTTGCGGCATTAGAAAGCGCAACATCGTATGCCTTTACATAGTCCTCGATGAAGTTCTTCCACAATGCGTTGTCGGCAATCTGTCTTGCCTTTCGGCGGATTGCGTTTCGCTCGGCAACCTTCAGAGCGGTAAAGCCAAGAATCGTGTTCTTTATCTCCTCGGCAGCCTCGTCGTAGTTGCTGTCGGTTCTGTGAACAACCTTTACTCCGTCTTCAATCTGACTGTACAAGCCGTTTGGCTTCAGGGTGTTTGCCCATAGTCCGAATCCTGCAAGGTCGGTTGTGATGCAAGGTACTTTAAACGCGATGCTCTCGAGCGGAGTATAGCCCCAAGGCTCGTAGTACGATGGATAGACATTCAGGTCATATGCCGGCATCAAACTGTAGTACGACATATTCAGAATGCCGTCCTTTCCGTCGAGATAGCAAGGCACGAACATCACCTTCACCTTATCTTCCGGATTGTTGTTCAAACCGTGATAGCGAAGCGCATTCAGAATCTTGTCGTCCTCAAAATTATTGAGATAGTGAGTTATGACAGGATTTGCAAGTCTGCGCTGCGTTGAATCTGTTCCGTCAAGGCGTTCTTTCAAATCCTGACGAGGATTGCCTACCCACGCCGGAACGTTTATCACAGCGAGCACATTCTTAGACAAATCCGAATCTCTCAATCGCTTTATCGCCTCGAGGAAGATGTCCAAGCCTTTGTTCTTATATTCATATCTTCCGCCCGTGCCGATAATTATCGTATCATCGTTCGTCATTTTGCAGCCAGTCAGAACAGAAGCGACATCGAGCAGTTTCTGTCTTGCTTTCTTTCTTACAGAATTATATTCTGGCAACTTCGGAACAAAATCATTCTCGAAACCATTCTTCAGAACAACATCTGGCTCTTTTTCGAGCAACTGTTTGCACTCGGCTGCGGTGATGTCGCTCACGGTCGTAAAGCAATCGACATTGTGCGCGGCCTGCTTCTCGACTGAATGTTTGCTCTGCATATTCAGTTCCTCTGCCATCTGGTCGCCATTGTAGGCAAACATATAGTCGTAGAGCGGCTTTCCGTTTCCGGCAATAGAACGGCCGATGCTTGTAGCGTGCGTGGTAAAGATTGTTGCGATTGCAGGTACGTATTTCTGCAAATACAACGCTCCAAGAGCCGTCATCCATTCGTGTGCCTGATAAACAACCTTCGACTTCTTTGTAATTTCGTTTTTATAGAAACTCTCAACGACTTTGGCAGCCGCATAAGAGAACATCGAAGCTTCGTCGTAATCGCCATAGGCATGAAGCGAATCAATTTTGTAGTCGTTCCACGCATTTGTATATATTTCGTTCTTTCGGATAAAGAACGGATTGAAATCAACAAGAAAAACTATCGGCGTTCCGGGAATGTTCCATCTACCTGTTCTGACAGACAGACCTTCGCCGTGCGATGCTTCCAACCACTTAGGAAACAACGTGCTATCCTCGATAAATAACGGATTTTCCTTATCTCTCCAAAAATCAGGTCCAACGAAGAAGACCTTGTCTTTCATCATCTTCTGTAAAGTCTGCGCTCTTGTAGAAAGCACCGTGTAGATGCCACCAACCTTGTTGCAGACTTCCCAACTGGATTCAAATATATAATCAGGTATTTTCTTAGTCTTCGCAGTCATAGCATAAAATATAAATATGTTTGATGGCAAATGTAAAAAAATAATTTAAACAAACATCATAATTTTGCAAAAACATGTTTCAAAACATATATTTACTTATTAAAAATCAATTTTGCTTGTGATAATACTGTCCTCTTTTCAAGGTTATTTTTCCGTTCTGAATTGCATGTTTTGGACATCTGTGGTAACAACCAAGACAACCGACGCATGAGCCATCGCACTTCCATGCCGGTTTTCCGTTTTTCATCTCGACATTATGAACAGGGCAGGCTTTCGCGCACAATCCACACTCAATGCAATCATCCGTAACCCAATATTTTGAATCAACTTTCTTCAGACTCAGATTAAAAAGCGGTCTGATTAAGTATGTCTTTATCCACGGAACAGACGTAACGAGCAGAGCGAAAGAATTTGAACGTGCGCCAAGTATCGTGTTTATTCTTGCCACTTTCTTAACAGCCTTGCGAAGCTTGCTCTGCTCCAAATCGTGACTGTCTACATCGAAAAACGGCAGCAAGACGTATGTATTCGGCATCTGAACAGAAAAACAACTGTCGAGTCGCCATCCTTTTCTTTCGAAAGCCGACTTCATCACCCTATCCGTATAGCCAACATCATCGCCACAGGTACATGCAAAGAAAAGATAATCAGGGCGACCATCGAGCGTATCAACTTTAACCTTATCAATAAAATCGAGCACAATCTGCGGAGGTCCCCACGAATATACAGGAAATACGAAGCCCAACAATTCGCCGGGTTCAAGATGATAGCTGCATGAAGTGTTAATCTCATCGCCTATCGGCATCAACTTTGTCTTTTGGCAAGAGGCAATCTGCTCGGCAACCCATTTTGAATTGCCCGTTCCGGAAAAATAGAATATCATAAATTAAGCGTTTACATTATAAGTTGTCATCGGAAACAAAAGAGGGCGCTAATAAAAGCGCCCAATTATTTTTATCACCCTTAGTCAATTCTAAGACTTTGAATCATCCTTTCCGTAACCATAACCGTAGCCGTATGAGCCATAACCATAACGGCGATAACCGTAGCGATATCCATAGTGATAGCCATACTTGCTGTAACCATAGTTAAATGTATCGGATGTACCGTTAAGCACGACAGCCATGTTCGTAAGTTGCTTGTTTGTATACAACTTGTCAATCTCAGGAACCAGCTCTCTCTGCATCAAGTTAGCACGGATAACGAACAATGTCATATCAACATGCTTAGTGATGATTGTTGGGTCTGTCACAATCTCAATAGGAGGACAGTCAACCACAATATAGTCGTACTTTTCTCTCAATTCATTAAACAAGGACGCGAGTCTGTCACTATCAAGAAGTTCGGCTGGGTTTGGAGGAGTTGTTCCTACAGGAATGACATCCAATCCCTTACAAAGAGAATCCTTATAAACAACATCCTCGATATTATCGTACTGACCACTCAAATAGTTAGCCACACCCGGTTTAGGACGATTGATATACTTAGACAAAGAACTCTTACGCATATCAAGGTCGACAGCAACTACCTTCTTTCCCTGAATAGCCAAACTTACCGACAAGTTAGCAGAGATGAATGTCTTACCGCTACCCGGATTTGCCGATGTAAACATGATAACCTTCTTATCCTTGCCAAGCATGAATGCCAAGTTGGTACGCATGACACGGAACGCCTCGTTGATAACATTGCTGCTATCCTTCTTAACAACGACAGACGTAGTTGTGTTGATTGCAGGTTTCTTCTTCTCATAGAAATGAGTCTTAGGCATCTGCAACAAAGGAATCTCTCCAGCAAACGGAGCAGTCATATTCTCCAAATCCTTCTTTCCGCGAACAGATGTATTCATTGACATCAGAAGGAATATGATACCACCCGGAATTGCAAGACCAGCAGCCAAGGCAATAAGATAAATCTTACTTGACGATGGAGATGTTGGGAAGTTACTACCCATAGGAGGAGTTATCACACGAGTATTGTATGCTGTAAATGCCTGAGACAACTCGTTCTCCTCACGCTTCTGCAACAAGAACAGGTAAAGAGCCTCCTTTACCTTCTGCTGACGCTCAACAGAAAGCAGATGCTTGGCTAACTTAGGGTTAGAAGCCATAACCGAATTACTTTTAGCCTCGGTAGTCTGCGAACTGCGAATCTGGTGATTCAGAGTCTTTATCTGGTTATCAACAGAAACGATGATTGCGCTTCGCATAGACTCCAACTGCAGATCAAGATCCTTTACCAACGGGTTGCTTGCAGAAGAATTAGCCAACAAACTGTTATGCTGCAACAGAATCGTATTGAATGAAGAAATCTGATTCTCGATTGCACCATTTCCGATACCTGAGTTGACAGGCAATAGTTGATATTTCTTGCTTGGGTCGCTAAGATAAGTACGGATATACTTAGCCATAGCCAAATTATTGTTAAGCATAACGACCTGATTGCTTGCCGCATTTGCCTGAGTCAGATAAAGAGAAGAAACCGCTTCGACATCAGGAATAAGATGTTCACTCTTGTATGAAGAAATATCATTATCAACATTGCCAAGTTCGCGCTCGATTACTTCCAATCGCTCGTTAATGAACTGCGAAGTACTGATTGCAATCTTGTTTTTATCAGACACCCATTCCTCATTATAGACTACGATAAGCGTGTTGATGAAATCCTCTGCACGCTGAATAGAAACATCATTGAAAGAAAGTTCTACAACAGTTGCATTCTTATCCTTCAAAGCAGCCTTCAAGCCACCGGCATATCTCTCAGTTGTAGAACTAAGATTTACACGATTCACTTTGATATTCATATCCTCATCACCCTTGTAAAAGGCTGTAGGATTAACAACTATTATACCTGCTGGCGTTTTTATCTGCGAACCAATTTTGCCTGTGTATTCATTGTCATACACCTCGCCGTCTCTTGCCAACTTTGAAAGCTTTACTTCTCCATTGTTGACATACATTTCGAAACTACAATTCGAATAATCAGGAAGATCCAAAATGTTTGCCACAACAGGAAGATTCTTTCCATATAGAGTTACGTCGTGGAAGGTACCATCAACACTGTAGTTATAATCAAGATGAAGTCGCTTGACTGTCTCCATGACCGTTGCAGGCGACTGTAAAGAAATAAGTTCGTTATTAACATTTACAGCACTGTTAAACAATCCTAAATCACCAAGATTACTAAGATCACTTGCTATTGAAGAACCTGAATTTTTGTCCTCCTTAATCATGATTGAAGCCGATCTCGTAAATACATATGGCTTGCGCAAGAGATAAAACTTTGCACAACACAATGCAATTACCACAGCAAGAACAAACCACTTCCAGTTTGCGAGATACAGGAACAACAAGTCCTGAATGTTTACAGAAGAATCTGTAGTATCAGGCTGTTGAACACGGTTTACGATCCGTATGTCCTGCTGTTTCGTTGTTGTATTTCCTTGTTCCATAATAATTATTATTTCTTAAGCAAAACTGCAATAGATGTCAGCAGCGAAGCAACTGAAATCCAGAATGAGGTAGAAAGAATATTATTTCCATTTACTGTAGACTGACGGGCACGCATTGTGTTTGGTTCAACGTACACAACATCATTCTGCTGAAGATAATACGCAGGAGACATTGCCAAACTGTCAGCACTACATAAATTCAAGCGATAAACTCTGTTGTTACCACCTTCGTTTCGCATTACGACGACATTTTTTCTTACACCATATATAGTTAGGTCACCAGCTGTACTCAAAGCTTCGAGAACCGTAACATGATCTTTTTCAATGGCAAAACGTCCAGGATGCGCGACTTCACCCATCACTGAATAATACATTTTGTCGAATTCAACAGTTACTACGGCATCCTTCAACAGATCACTTGAAATCAGCTTGTCCTTTATTAACTCCGAGATTTCAAATCTGTTCTTTCCTGCTACATTTATCTTCCCAAGAACCGGGAAGTCGATATCGCCATTTGCATCAACATTATATGTACACATCATCTGCGATCCATAACTTCTTGTTGAACCTATATAATTTCCCGTAACGCCCAAATTGAACATCTGTCCAAGCTGAGGGTCACGAGTATTGACGACAATACTTATTTTGTCCTCTGGTCTAACCTTTATTTCTAAAGGAGATTGAATGTTTACAATCTGCCCATCCTTTACATCTTGAAAGTAATTTATCTGCTTTGGCGTGCCACATGAAACAAGAATCATAGCAGCAGCAAGATAACAGAATTGTTTTTTCATATTCGATTCAAACAGTTATATAAATATATATTTTACCAATTAGTTTGCAAAACTAAATAAAATTTATCATTAAAACAAATACAACAAACACTTTTTTCAAAATGCTAAAATTTCTTTCCAAACACAATACTCACAAATGTCTGCCAAAGTATTGCGCAGTCAAACAGAAAGGAACGATGTTGGAGATAGAACAAATCGTATCTCAATCGCCTTAGCATTTTGTCCATCGTGTCGGTGTAGCCGTTATGCAAGGTAGCATAACTTGTGACACCAGGACGTATCTGATACAAGAACACATATCTGGAATCCCGCTCCAGAATTTGGTCGATGTAGTATTTTCTCTCGGGACGAGGACCAACAAACGCCATGTCACCAACAAACACATTCCATAGTTGCGGAAGTTCGTCGAGATGATGCTCTCGAAGGAATCTGCCGATTTTTGTCAGGCGTGGATCGTCTACCTCATCGCTCATGCAAAGCTGTGGTCCATTTTCCTCAGCATTTAATTTCATGCTTCGGAACTTGTATATGTAGAAAGGACGACCGAACAGCCCGATTCTCTCTTGTTTATAAATAACCCTTCCGCCGTCTTCGCGTTTTATGAGAATATACAAAATCACAAACAGCGGAGAGAATACAACAAGACACAAAAAAGCAAGCAAGCAGTCAATCACTCGCTTTACTTTTCGTTCTATAATGTTCATTCCGTCAGAAACGAACTTTTCATCACCGAACAAATCCACTGAAGCATTATCTTGTTAAAACGATGCAAAAATACTGTTTTTTATCAAAATCCACAAACAAATTATGTTTTTTCAGCGTTATCGTCATTTTATCAGCAGAAATGTTTGCATTTAAAAGATGCCCCACGACTAAGCTGAAAGATGTCGTGAGGCATCAAAAAAAACTAAAGCAAATTTACTTCAAAGTAAATGGTATGGTACATTTTATGTCGCGAGAACTTGAGCCGATATAAGCCTTGAACGCTCCGCTCTCGAACACCCAGTCGTGCTTTCGGTCGCTGTAGAACTTAAGCATATCGTCTGTAATGGTGAACGAAACGACCTTCTCTTCACCCGGCGCGAGCGAGATTTTCTCGAAGCCTTTAAGTTCTTTCAGAGGGCGTGTAACTGAGCATTTTACATCGCCGATATAAAGTTGGACAATTTCCTTTCCTTCTACGCTTCCGACATTCTTTACAGGAACGCGAACGATGATGTTTCCACCGGCACTCATTGTCTTTGTTGAGACGGTTGGCTTTCCGTATTCGAACGTTGTATAACTTAATCCGAAGCCGAATGGGAACTGAGGCTTGATTTTCTTTGTATCGAACCAACGATAGCCCACAAGAACATCTTCCTTATACTCCACATTTATACTGTCGCCCGGATAGCAGATTGAGCCGAACGAATGTGCTCCGTAATCCTCGAGTTTTACTCCGTATGTCATCGGAAGTTTTCCGCTTGGATTTACCTTTCCGCTAAGGACATCGGCGATGGCATCGCCTGCGGCAGAACCACCATACCACGTCTGGATTATTGCCGGAACATCTTTCAGCCAAGGCATCATAACTGGATTTCCGCTACACAGAACCATCACGAAATTCTTATTAACCTGCAAAATCGACTCGATGAGTTGGTCCTGATAGAAAGGCAAGCCGAATGTTGTGCGGTCGCCAGCCTCGCAATCCTGCTCATGATTCTTGTTCAATCCACCGACGAAGATTACCAAATCGGCATCCTTGGCAGCCTCGACAGCCTCGGCACGAAGCGATTCGTAAACTGCATCGGAAATAACCTCGACACGACCGAACATTGATGCTCCAGAACGATAACCCTCGGCATACTTTACTCTGCCCGGAGCCAATTTACTGATGCCTTCGAGCGGAGATGTCTCGTGCTTTGGCTTCAACTCTGAAGAGCCACCAGCCTGAACGAGCGTTCTGCGACCGTTTTCACCTACGACGAGGATTTTCTTGTAATCGTCGAACTTAAAAGGCAAGATGTTGTTTTCGTTTTTCAGAAGAACGATAGCCTCATCAGCCACCTTACGAGCCACATTGTAATGCTCGGCACTCGCCATTGAGCCGAATCCGCGACTTCTGTTCATCGCTGTGCGGAAAATAAGACGAAGGATTCGCGAAGCCTTGTCGTTAAGAACAGTCATCGGCACTTTTCCTTCCTTTATCATTTTGAGGAACGGCTTTGCAAGATAATAATCGTCGTATGTGAACTTGCTTTCGGAAGTGAGTCCGTTGGTGTATGAGCCCATCTCGATATCAAGTCCGTTCATAGCAGCCTCGTATGTGTCGTGGCAACCACCCCAGTCGGTTATCACGCAGCCGTCGAACTTCCAGTCACCTTTCAGAATTTTATTGATTGTCAAATCGTTGTGACAAGCGTGCTGACCGCGGATTTTGTTGTACGCGCCCATTATGCTCCATGCCTTTCCTTTCTCGATGGCAGCCTTAAAAGGGTAAAGATAGATTTCATGCAACGCTCTGTCAGAGAGTTCAACATTGATATGACCGCGCCAAAGTTCCTGATCGTTAAGCACATAATGTTTTACGCACGTTGCCACTCCATTTTTCTGAACAGCCTGAATGTAAGGCACGCACAATGTTGCTGCAAGAAATGGGTCTTCTCCCATGTATTCGAAGTTTCGGCCGTTAAGAGGCGTTCTTGCAATATTTACACCGGGACCGAGAATAACGTTTTTGTTTCTGTACAGACATTCTTCGGCAAGAGCCTGACCGTATTGCGCCGCCAAATCGGTATTCCATGTCGAAGCAAGAGCCGTGAGCGATGGAAAGGCGGTACACGAATCGTTCGTCCATCCGGCATAGCCCCAGTTGTCCCAGTTTATCTCGGCACGCACTCCGTGAGGACCGTCGCTCATGTGCAACTCAGGAATTCCAAGCCGCGGACATCCCGGACTTGTGAACTTGCTCTGCGCGTGGCACATTGCAACTTTTTCCTCAGTCGTCATTCTGCTCAAGGCATCCTGAACGCGACTTTCTATTGGTTTTGTTTCATCAAGATACACAGGCAACTGAGCCAAAACAGGCTTGGCAATCAGTGCCACCATCAATACTGCAATTATTTTCTTCATATTATATTTTTAACGAATTACATCTATTTCTACACTTGCAGGTGTTAGTACTCCGCTGGACGCCGTAAGTTTAATCTTTCCGGCATCGCCGTTGTTCTGAACGACCACCAGACATTTTCCATAGAATGCACGGCGGCAGTCAATCTTGAATCTCTCTGAAGAGATTGACGAACCGTTGTCTACTCCAATAATCTTGGCATTTCCTTGCGAGATTACGAAGCGGACAAGGTCGGTTGCATCAGGGCAAAGATGTCCTTGCTGGTCGAGAATCTCGACTGTTATGTACGTCAAATCGCGGCGGTCAGCCTTCTGAACCGTTTTGTCGGCTGTTAGGCGGATAGACCTCGGCTTGCCTGCCGTGAAAATCTCTTTTGTTCCGACAACCGCACCGTTCTTTCGGGCAACAACCTTAACAGAGCCCGGACGATAGAACACCTTATTCCACACGGCATGATAGCAATGCTCTGTCTTCTTTCTAACACCTCGGCTTTCACCATTTACAAAGAGTTCCACCTCATCGGCATTATTGTAGTAGCACCACATATCAATTTCGTCGCCCTCGTCCCATGTCCAATGCGGGAAGAGATGAAGAACCGGTTTGTCCGACCATTCACTCTGATACAAGTAATAAGCATCTTTCGGAAAGCCTGCCAAATCAACCACCCCGAAGAACGAACTTCTTGCCGGCCATCCGAAAGGAGTTGGCTCGCCGATGTAGTCGAAGCCTGTCCATAGGAACTGTCCAGCTACAAAATCGTTATTCTTCACGACATCGAGCGTTTCCTCGTGCGTGCTTCCCCACGGAACATGACAGTTGTCGTATGATGAGCATGAGAATGTTGCATCCTCGAACGGAATGTCCCAACGCTTTGGCCAGATGAACATCGAATCGCTCGGCATTCGGTAGTAGCCGCGAGTAGCAAGAGCCGAAACACTTTCGGTTATGATGAAAGGCTTTCCGGGAAAATTCTTCGGGACATCGGGAATATTCTGATTATGATAGTTATAGCCGATGATGTCGAGTCCTTCAGCCTTGAACAGATTGTTTGCAGGAGACGGTTCGTTGCATCCAGCTGTTACAGGGCGTGTTTGGTCCAAATCCTTCACAATCTTGATAAGATGCTCGGTGAGGAGCGTATTCATGTTCTTTTTCCCGCTCTCGATTTCCTGCTTTTCATTATGACCGAAATTAAGCACGAGATTTGCCATCGCAAGCGACAAAGTGTCGGCATTTGCGCTGTTCCACTGCTCAAGAACCTCGTTTCCGATGCTCCACATAATGATGCACGGATGATTTCGGTCTCTTCTGACCATATCCCTCAAATCAATCTCATGCCACTTGTCGAAGAAACGCGCATAATCGTTCGCGGTCTTGCGACGGCGCCACATGTCGAAAGCCTCGTCCATAACCACAAAGCCCATTGTGTCGCACATGTTCAGCAACTCGGGGGCTGGCGGATTGTGAGTGCATCGGATTCCGTTACACCCCATATCCTTCAGCATCTTAAGTTGGCGATGAAGAGCCACGTTGTTGATGGCTGCGCCCAAGCATCCCAAATCGTGATGAAGACATACGCCGTTTATCTTCATGTTCTTTCCGTTAAGGAAAAAGCCCTTGTCGGCTGTGAACTTTATGTTTCTGATTCCGTAAGGAGTTTCGTAACTGTCAACAAGAAAGCCGTCAATCTTAATCTCGGTAAACAGAGTGTACATATATGTATCGTCGAGATTCCAGAGATGCGGATTGGCTACATCGAGCGTGTGTACGATGTCGGTGTTAGAATCAGTAGTAGGCGCAATTATCGGTCTTGACTCTGCCTCATCTACGACATTTCCGTCGCGGTCTTTCAGAATAGACTTGACCTCGACTGTCTCTTGCTTTCCTGTTTTGTTGCATAGAGTCGTCACGACCTCAAGTTCGGCAGCCTTATCAGTAAGACTTGTTGTCTTTATGTAAGTTCCGTCGGTCACGACGTGAACTCCGCCAGTCTTTATAAGATATACATTTCGATAAATTCCGCAGCCCGAATACCAACGGCTATTTGGCTGGTCGCTATTATCAACCTTCACGAGGATTACGTTATCTCCATCGAAATTAACCAGACTCGTAAGTTCGTATTCGAAAGGAATATATCCGTAAGGACGCCATCCTATCTTCTTTCCGTTGAAGTAGACGGATGTATTCATGTAACCACCGTCGAAATGAATGTAGATGCGTTTTCCGGCATCTTTCTTGTCAATCTTGAAGTGCTTGCGATACCATCCCACTCCGCCAGGAAGCGCACCCCCGCCCGGGCCCGAAGGATATTTCTCGCTGAAATATCCTTCGACAGCCCAATCGTGCGGAAGATTTAAATATTTCCAACCCTCGTCGTCGAACGACTGTCTCATCGCTTTTCTCTCGTTTAGATGCGGGTCGAGGCTGAATCGCCATCCGAAATCAAAATTTTCAACCTGTCTGCCATCGCCCGAACCACTGGCATGGACCACTACAGTGCATAGTAAAATCCAAATGAAGTTAACAATTCTTTTCATAATGCAATAAATTTGCCCGCAATATACAAATTTATAGTCTTATAACAACTTTCTTTCCAGAATATTTAACTTCAATGCCTTTTTCGTTGAGATTGAACGGCTTAGCATTGTCCTTATCCACCAAAATTATGTTGAATGTTCTGCTTTGGAGCATTCCGTCGAACGAGCCTTTGCGGTCGGCTATCGTAAGAGATTTCTTCTCATTGTTATAGATGAAATCGATAGTCGAATATTTGCCCTTCTCGTAGTTGTAGTTCACGTTCTCATCTTCGTAAAGCTGGAACGAGCCGTCCTTTCCGGCATAAACATACAACGTAATGTTCTCAGGCTTCTTCTCATCGCTATACTGCAAATCAGGACCGAAAGGAATTATTGCGCCCTCCGGAACAAACAGCGGAATCTGCTCGTAAGGAGCATCAACTGTCTGCTTTCCACCTCCATACATATATTTTCCTGTATGGAAATTATACCAGCCTGTGCCACTTGGAAAATAAACTTCCCTGCAGCGCGCCTTGTACTCAAGAACCGGACATACCATGAACGACGGACCGAACATATACTGGTCGGCAATGTCGTACACGTTCTTGTCTTGGAAATCCATAGCCAAGCCTCGCATTATCGTGTAATCCTTGAAATGAACCCAGCCTGCCATAGAATACAAGTACGGCATCAGATTATAGCGGAGTTTTGTATATTCCTTTATCACGTTGTAGCATGGAGTTCCCTCTGGCGAGAGATTCCAGATTTCGCGGAATGGGAATTGTCCGTGAGTACGATACATCGGAACGAATGCTCCAAACTGATGCCAACGCGCATTCAGTTCGCGCCACTCGTTGAGGTCGTTGTTCTCGAGACCTGTTTTCTCAAAGAACTTCTGAGCCTCTTCGTAACGCTTCTCAACACAGAATCCGCCGATATCCATAGACCAGAATGGCACTCCACACATGCTGAAGTTCACTCCAGCAGTAATCTGCGCAGCCATATCTTCCCATCGTGTACCGATATCGCCGCTCCATGTTGCGGTAGAATATCTCTGCTCGCCTGCAAAACCCGAACGAGTAAGCAAGAACACGCGCTGGTTTGGCTTCACGCTGCGCTGTCCGTCGTAAATTGCCATCGCATTTGGCAGAGAGTAAGCATTGAAATACTGGTCGGAAGGGCCAAGAGCCGTAGGACCGCAAAGAGCCTTTCGGTAAGGCATTGGAGTACAGTCGCGAATGTTTGGCTCTGAGGCATCCATCCACCAAGCATCAACGCCATATTTAAACAGATGCTCGTTCATCTGATTCCAGAAAAGTTTGCGTGCTCCAGCCGAATAAGCATCGTAGAACGAACCGACATAACCCGGTCCGACCCAGTCCTTTATATTGTCCTTTACTGCCTGCATATACATCCAGCCGTTCTTTTCGAACTCCTTGAAATGCTCGGTATTGACGTAGTATTTTGGCCAGTGCGAAATCATGTAGTGCGCATGCATTCCGTGAATTGAGTCGATCATCTTCTGAGGTTCAGGGAAACGCTTCGGGTCGAACTCGAACGAGCCCCACTGGTCTTCTTTCCAGTAAAGCCAGTCCTGAACGATGTTGTCGATTGGCAGATTATTGTCGCGGAAGTGCTTCAGAGTGCTAACAATCTCGTCCTGAGTGTTGTATTTCTCTCGGCTCTGCCAAAATCCGAGAACCCACTTAGGCATAACCTGAGCCTTTCCGGTAAGAGTTCGGTAGCCGCTGATAACCTCATCCATATTCTTTCCGGCAATGAAATAATAGTCGAGCGACGGGGTCATCTCGCTCCAGAAAGACAGTTTCTTCTGTTCCTCTTCCGATTCAGGAGCAATGGCACGAAGACTGCAATATGAATCGCCGCCATCAGGATACCAGTCGATTAACAGATGATGCTTCTGCCCTTTCTTCAAATCAACGTTGAATTTGTAAGAATTTGGATTCCAAGCCGTACGCCAACGTTCAGAAACCACCTCCTTGCCATCGATGTAAACCTTCATGTATCCGGCATAGTATAGAAGGAAACGGTAGAGGGCATCTCTATCGGGCTGAATATAGCCCTCATACTGAACGTGAGAGCCGTTTAGAGGGAAAGCCTCTGGGAAATTCTTGCGAGTATAAATATGGTCGAAATAGAGCGAATCCTCGGTTCTGACAACCTTCTTTGCGCCAGTAACCGCGAGCGGAATGTACGTTCCCGTCAGTCCGCCAGCCTTTCCGTCCTTGTCGTAAAGCTTGAATGCCTTCTGAAGTTGAAGATAGTCGTTCGGATTTCCCCATCGGCAAAGCGAATAACTGTCCCAAAGGATTCCATAGTTGTGCGTACTGATTATGAACGGGATTGACACCTTTGTGTTATACTGATAGAGTTCCTCGCTCTTGCCCTTGTAGTTCATGTCGTTGGCCTGATGTTGTCCCAAGCCGTAAAAGGCCTCATCGTCTGAACTTTCAAACACGGTTCGGTAACTGTATCCCTTTGTTTCGCCAACATTGTATGGGGTGAATGTTTTTCCCTTCTCCGAATCTTCCTTAAGAATAACATTTCCTGTGAGGTCGGTAAACTTAACCTCGCCAGACTTCTTGCTAACAACAGCCTTGATTGACTGGGTTGTGAGCGTTACCTCCCTGTCGTTTTCGGCAACGGTATATTTTGGCTTTGCCTTCTGAGGCACAATTATCAGGCTTGTGCTCTTTGGGAACACAGCATCGGGAGTTGCCTCGACACGGATAATCTTGTCGCCAACCACCTGTAGTTTCACGGCTTTAGGCTTGCTAGAATCCTTCTGTTCCAGCCTTATAACAATACCGTTTCCGACCTTGTCGTAAGCAAACAAGCCTTGACTTAGTGCAAGCAAACCTGCACATAGTATCATTTTAGCGTTCTTCATTGATTTTTTTATTAAAAGTTATTTCTGCAAAAATAAGCAGAACTTTTCAATAAAAATTGTACAAATTAGACGCAAAAATGATACAATTTTGTTAATTCTTATGTTTTTTTGTTAAATCATTTTGTGCAATGATTCTTTTGATACTCCGAAGGTAACATTCCGTACATATCCTTGAAATATTTACTGAAATATCTCGGACTGTTGAATCCTACCATGTAAGCCACCTCCGACACGTTTAACTGGCTGTCGCGAAGCAGATGCTTTCCACGTTCAACGCGGAGGGCACGGATAAGTTCCAGCGGAGTCATGCCCGTAACACCAAGAATCTTCTTGTACAGATGAACGCGCGAGATGCCCAGACTCTCGCTTAGTTCCTCAACGGTAAGGTCGATTTTGCTGATATTCTCGTTAATGTAGAATGTTGCACGCTCAACAAGTTTCTCGTCTCTGACAGAATATTGCCTTGTCGTCTCGGCTTCTGCCGATTCAACTTCCGGCTCACGATTCTGAGTTTCTTCGTGAGAACCCGATTTCTCTACGATTCTTTCGACTTTGAGCATGAGCATGTCGAGGTTGAACGGTTTGGTTATGTAATCGTCGGCACCGCTGCGAAGTCCTTCGACCTTGTGTTCCTCGGCAAGGCGGGCGGTGAGCATGAAGAACGGAATGTGCCTGAAACGTTCGTCTTCCTTAACACGCTTGCAGAGTCCGTTGCCATCGAGAAGCGGCATCATAACGTCGGAAAGAATGATGTCGGGCGTACACATCTGCAAGAATTTCCATGCCTGCTCGCCGTTGCGCGCACAGACAACCTGATATTTCGAAGAGAAACATTCTTCCATAAAGTCGAGAAAATCCTTGCTGTCGTCTACAATCATCACCAGCGGAGCGTTTTTCTGCCCTGTAATGACCATATCGTCCTTCTCAACAATAAGTTTTGAACATTCTTTTGCAACAGTTTTTCGGGTCTCGGAAGCCGGAATTTTCTTTTCCAACACAACAGGAATATCGACAATAAAGACTGAACCGCCGCCAACATTGTCAACAACCTTAACCGTGCCTTCGTGCAAAGAAACAAATTCTTTAACGAGACTAAGTCCGATACCGCTTCCGCCGCAAACATCTGTAACGCCTTCGGTTTCGGTCTGATAAAAGCGTTCAAAGATGCGAGTTTTATCCTCATCCTTTATTCCAACGCCAGTGTCGGCAACTCTGATTTCGAAAATCTGCTGAGAGTTTTCGCGTTCCAAGACCTGAAGCGACACGTCAATTCGTCCGCCTTCGGGCGTGAACTTGCACGAATTTGACAACAGATTCATAACTATTTTGCCCATTTTGTCCTCGTCGAACATCATATAGAACGACGGCTGAGACGAGTAGAAAGTGATGCAGAATTTGCGGTCGAGCAACTCGCTGAACGAATTTGTTATGTTCTGAATGAAACTCACGATATCGCCGTTTATTCTGTTCAGTTTGAACGACGACATATCGCTCTTTCTGAAATCGAGCAACTGGTTTACGAGCGTCAAGAGTTTCACAGCGTTGTTGTGAACCATCGAAAGAGTTTTCTTCTTTGCCGCGTCGGTCTCGTTGCTCAGCAGATTGGCAATTGGCGTGATGATGAGCGTCAGAGGCGTGCGTAGTTCGTGGCTCACGTTGGTAAAGAATCGCAGTTTCATCTCGTCAACCTCGTGATCCTTTTCTGCCTCGCGCTTAATCTGTTCAATGCGAAGTTTCTCTTTCTGCCTGCGGATTGTACGGTTATGATGATACCAGTAGAAGCAGCCAAGCAGAACGGCATATAAGATATAAGCCCACGGAGTTCGCCAAAACGGCGGATGCACAACGATGGTCAGCACGCTCTCGACATCGCTCTCGTAGTCACCATTCACGCATTTCACGCGCAGTTTGTACGTTCCAGATTCGAGTCCTGTGAAAGTCAGCACATGCTGATTGGCATCGGTGAAAAGCCAGTTATCATTAAATCCTTCGAGTTGATATTTGAATCTTGTCTTCTCGGTAAACCGATAATCGTCCAATCCAAGAGCAACGGAAAGCACATTCTGGTCGTAATTCAGTTCGATAATGCCGTTGTTTGCCACGGCACTTTTCATCACTACCCTACCGTCGTACTTCTCGCCAACCACAACATTCTTGTTAAAAAGCTGAATCTGCGAGAACAGTACCTTCGGAAGTTTCTTGTGCTTTATCACGTTCTGCGGATTGAAATCGTTGATTCCGGCGGTACAGCCAATCTGAATCTCGCCCGATTGTGTCATCAAGATTGAGCGCAGATTGTAGTCCAAGCCCACAAGTCCATCGTATTCGTAGTAATTGTAAACCTTGAATTTCTTTTTAGAGTCAGAATCAACGACAATGTTCGACAAGCCTTTCGACGTGGTTATCCAGATGTTATGCTGTCTGTCTTCGGCAATTCCGCAGATAACGGAACTGGCAAGACCTGTGCTTTCGTCGAGAATGTCGAGTTCATCGTCCCGCGCATTGAATATGTTCAGACCGTTGTCCGTAGCAATCCAATAAAGTCCCCGGCTATCGACAAAAACCTGATTTACGTTTCCTTTCGAAAATTGCTTGTCGTGATGAATGGTTCCGACGTAATTGTTTATATGATAGTCCAAGCCATTTATCACCGAGATGCCTTTTGAACCGCCAAGAACGATGTTGCCGCTGCCATCAACCACAACCGACGACAGATAGTCGGAAAGGATTCCGCAGTTTGCCGAGTTGAATGTTGTGAAAGAGTTTGACGACACATCGAATTTCTGCAATCCGCCGCCCAGAGTGGCAATCCAGATGTTGCCCTTTCCGTCCTCGGCAAGCGACCACACGTTGTCGTTGGCAAGAGTATTTGGGTTGGAAGAATCGTTTCTGTAAGCCGTAATTCCGCCGTCTTTTCCAAAGCGGTACAATCCGCCCCAATACGAGCCGAACCACACATCGCCATTGCGCGCCACGAGCGAACTCACGAAGATATCGCTCAGAAGTTGCTTGCAATTCTGCTTGTTGAATCGCTTTTCAATGCCGTTTTTCTTGTCGTAGAAGATTATTCCGTTGCCGTTCGTACCATACCAATAGTTTCCGGCTTTATCCTGAGCCATAGTATTTACATCTTCAATGCCGACAAATCCGAAATTGTAGAGATTTCTGCAAGTGTAAGAAATTCCGTTTTTGTACGTTCCAACCCACAAAAACGAATTCTGTTTGTCGAAAAACAATGTCGAAACCGGATTGGTTGCCGAGATATTCTTAGACTCCTCGTACAACGGAACAAGAAGAGTCTCGCCATGCTTGTAATCTATCTTGAAGAGGTTTGAATGGTCTGTGCCAAGCCAAACGTTGCCCGAAGCATCCTCTACCGCGCTGCAAACCGCGCTGTCGGCAAACCGTTTGTCGAACTTCAGCCCCTTAGCCTGACAGAAGTCGGCAACAGACGAAAACCAACGGCGATGCTGCTTGGAATAAATAAAGACCTGTCGGGCAGAGAAAACCCACACATTCTCGCCACTATCCTCGAACACGTTGTACTGGTTTCGTGGCGATGCGCCCAAATCGAGCAATCGGTTGTGATGCCACAGAACCTTCGCCGTCTTACCGTTAATCGATGCCAGAGTTGCATCGTTATAGACAACAAGAACGCCGTTTTTCGACTCACAGATGGCAGAAATCTGTCCCATCGGAAGCGCCGGATTGTCTCCGTTCATCGAAAATGTGGTCTTCTTGCCCGTCTTAACATCGCAATAATAAACGCCATGTCCCATAACATAGCACCACAGATTCTTGTTTCTATCAACATGAATCTTGAAGGCATATCCCTTGACATCGAACACATCGAGCAGCTCGCTGAACTGAGAAAACCGCTCAGTCTTCGGATTGAAGAGGCAATAAAGATTGGCATCGGAAATCAGGAGTCTACCGTCTGCCAGTTCCTGAACCGAAATAAGTTTGTTGTCGAGCATCATTCCTTCAGCAACGCCAATGGTTCGGAAAGAATATCCGTCGTATCGGCAGAGGCCTCCACCTGTGGCAAACCACATGTAGCCTACATGGTCACGGCAGATTCCGTTAACCATATTGTTAACAAGTCCGCTTCTTCCGTCAAGATGCCTGAAATTATAGTTATTTGCTTTAAGGCGACAACAAAAGCAAGTTATAAATAGGTATAAAAAAAGTATTTTCTTCATAAAACCGATTTGACTTTACAAAGAAAATACTTTTTTGCAAAATATGAATGCTAAATCAATTAAAATTTGTATTCAAGTCCCACACTTGTCTTCATGATGATAACGTGCGAGTTTCCGTTGAATCTGAATTTGTTGTTCTGGAATACGTCGACCTCAGGAGTAACGTTAAGCGAAACTTTTTCGCTCAAATCGTACGAGAGCTGCATTCCTGCAACAGCTCCGAAATTCGAGCCACTGTTGTCGTTATTGTTCTTAACTTCAACATTCGGTTTGTTAACATTCGACAACTTAGCCTCCATCGGGAACATGAGAGCCGGGCCAACGAAACCGTCGAGTTGCACCTTGCGTTCCTTGTCAGTTCCGCTCAAGAAATTGCTTACATTCATCTGATAAGCAAGCGACGTAACTATGTAGTTTTGCTTACTGTTAATCACATCAACGACTTTAGTCTTTGAGTTGAATGAGAACTTGTCGGCCTCATAAGTATCGAAACTAAATCCAAAACGCACACCAGAGACCGTATTGAAGCGATATCCCAAATCAACATTAATAGCAGGATGAATGTTCGACTCAACATCAGCAGGCTCAGCCTTTAGATGATAGACAGTTCCAAGACTAGCCTGTGCAAAGAAACCTGTTTTGTAATAAGCTGCGTCATCATTTCTGTCTTGCTTAGCAACACAATCCATCGTCAGACCGACATTCACACCAGACTGTTTAGCTGTAATGGTTCGATATTGATAGTTATACTTTCCTTTTGAATAGAACGGTTCGATAAATAAGCGGTTACCTCTCGCGCACTTTGCCCACAACTGAGCACTTGCATACCATCCATGATAAGAGGCCTTAATCCATCCACGACGTTTTTCTTCCAAAACAGTCTCATATTTTCTGATATGACCGAATTCTGGACCGAATGTCAAGTTAACACCAACAGGGGTATCTTCGCTGTAGTTTTCAGACAAAGCAAACGGATTTACCATAACCGCAACTCTACCAGTCAAAGCACCTACCGTATTCTTTCCATTATCAACTAGGTCTACCTTGTTCCACTTTGCTGTTGCTACATTTCCAGAAGCCTTCAGTCCAAAGAAAGGTGCAATCCATTTTCCAACAGATACAGTGTATCGTTGTCCTGTACTTTCCTTTCCCTTCAAGCCTTCGCCATCATTATAACTCTGCAATCCTGTTGAACATTCGAAGAAGGCTGGTGCCAAGAAGTTTGACATCTCGCTCTGATGCTGCAAGAAACTATTTGTATACAACTGATTATCGTTGTTTCCAAAGCGATAAGAAACGCCGACCTTGCTAAGCAGCATAACATCAAGACCTTTTGTGTAAATTCTTGAATTTTCCGCACCACTACGATGATGCACTCTGAGTTCTGGAGAATAATATAAGCCCATCCTTGGAGTCAATCGCCAGTTGAACAAGAATCCAGTTCTAAAACCAATTGACATATTATCCTCAAACGCATCAAGAACAGTTACTTTGCTAAGATCAAGATTATCATTACCTGCACATTCTAAATCGAAAGACTGCTTCATTGGAATCTGCAAGCCAGGACCTGCATAGGCAAACACATCGAACTTATCATCGTTTGCATATCCTCGCATGAATGTATTCATGTTAAACATGTAATCAAGATAGAGATACAGCGAGCGTTCGTTGTACAACGAATTTGCTCTTCTCGGTTTCTTCAAAGAAGGCTCTGTATTATACGTCGCACTATGTGTACGATTGTATGATAAGACATTGAACGAAGCACGAATGGCTGACAAATTAGAGAATCTATAACCCAATGACATTCCCCAATCGGCATTAAGTCTGTTGTAATCGCATTTTGTATGCTGCAACGCCAAGCGATAGCCAAGTCCGCCTTCGAACTGTCCGAACGCATATTTTTGGTCGATAGACCCACCGCGACCTTCAGAAGCACGCTCAGATGATTTCTGATAATCCATTCGGATACCAGCAATGGCATTAAACAAATTGACATACGTCCTCAGACTCTTATATTTGTATGTATATCTTTCGAGCGAAGGTTCGACAAACAAAGAGATGCCTCTCTGCAATCTTACCCAGCCCTGAAGACCAGCATTAGCTCCAACAAACGGCTGGCGCAAGCCACCTCTGCCCAAAACAAAGCCGCCATCAACTCCAGCAAAGATATTTAAGCCAGCAGGCGAATCGAACTTATAGTCAGACGATGTGCCAAGCGGATTGAACATAAAATCAACTCCTCCTACCGCACGTCCATTACAAGCCTTCAAATCGTCCTCCATACTAACATTGTTCCATAAAGTCTTACCTTTCAATCTCATGGCAACGGCTGGCGAGAACCACTTTCCGAGTGCAAAATGATAGACTGGACCTAATGATTCCTTTTTGCCCAATGCTACTCCGTCGATTACCGAAGCACCCATTCCGTACTCCAAGAAGAACTTAGAGAACAATCCTGTTTCCTCGTTGCGAGCAGATGGGAACAATCCTTCGAGGAATTCCTCGCCATCGGCAAAAGAATAGTCTACACCGGCATTTACCCGGAAGATATTGTTTACGTTCTGAGAGAAAATTGTATTGTCGCTGTTCTTGGCAATAAGCATCGCCTCAGGAGCAACGAAGAGTCCGAACTGGTCGGAAAGGGCATACTTCAACTGCAAGCCTATCTGACCGCCAAAGGCAAATCTCTCGTCCTTTGTATTATGCAAACCTTTGCCATACTTATCCTCAGCATAAAGTCTCTTTATTCTGTCGTATCCAATGTATGCCACAACCGGACCTCCGTAGACATCGACATCAAATTTGCGGTTCGGTTCATAAAGCTGAAGGGCATTCAGCATGTTGAACATATAGTTTACAGACAGCGAAGCATAATATCCGTCGCGTTTCCAAATCGACTCTGGTAATTTCTGATTGAATGCCAAGCGGTTGGCACTCAACACAGCCTTAAATCCGTGAAGTTGAGAAAAACGATATCCGTATGCAAAACTCAGATTTGCATCAAGGTCGCTACTTCCGGCATTGTAATTCTTGTTCCAGAAATAGTTGCCGATTCCTGCGCCAAGTTGAACAAATCCTCGTTTGTCGAAACTGTTCTTTCGGTTCTCGTTACGGGTTTCCTTCGAACCATACTCCATGTTCAGACCCAAGTCGAAATCGTACAATACATTTGTCTTCTTTTCGAATCTCGTAGAAATCTCGTTAGGCGTGTAATAGTCTACAACGAACATGGCACGAGGCTCTACAAAGAGTTTCAGTCCCTTCTGCATTCTAACCCACCCCTGCAAGCCTGTTGTATAGCCAAAGTAATTGAAACTTGACTTTCCATCGTAGTCGTACTTGTGCATACGACCGAACGCAGCACCAAGCGCAACGTTCGTACCAAAGAGTTTCTCTGAAGATTTCTTAACGAAGAAGGCTACCGGATTAACCAATACCTCGGCACGAAGGTCGATATAATGCTCTGTTGTACGAATCTTATAGTTGTTGTAATCGAACTGGCGATAATTGTTCGTTGCAAAATCTGTAGAGAATCTGAAACCGAGACCATTCTCATACAACTTACCGAACGACAATCCGTAGGTTGCACCCGATGTCTCGAGCAGATTCATTCCCGAGATGTTCTGAATCTGCATACCCATCGATGTTCCGACGAAGTAATTGTGACTGAAATCAACATTCTTCATCTTCGTCTTGTCGTCAATCAAAGGTTTGAAGTAGTAAGTATAATTAACGAGTCCGCCGGCAATCATGTCAATTCCATGCCAGTTAACCGTTCCCGAATGGTCCATCTGGTCGGTAATCAGAGTTACGCGCGGCTCTATGCTGATAAACGCATCCTTTCCGGCAGCAAACCTCAACTGAGACGCAACATGAATATCGTAAGCCTTGTCGGTATATCCGAGATACGAAGAACGAGTGTAGCCAACTCCGAACGAAGGCATAATCTCGAAACTACGCATCGGATTATATCCGTAGATGTATGACGTAAGATTGAATACATAATCAAGGGTTCCGGTGAGCAGTCTGAGTTCCTGATGTGTCAGCGAACGGTGTCCGGCTCCGTAGTCAACTCCAATTCGAAAAGAGTTGTATGGAGAGAAGTCCTTACCCAAAGCAAAATGCACATTCTTTATCATGCCGTAGCGAATGTTCTCTACCGGCATGATATAGCTTGCGCCGACACCCACCTGCACGTAAGTATGATCGAGAATCGATTTGTTCTTAAATGGGTATCCGGTGTTTCTGAATCTATTCTGAAGCAGATAATCCATGGCGTTGAAGCCCGAAATCGTATCGCGCTTCTCCTGTGCAAAACCTGCCAACGGAGTTATTATAGAAACACCTATTATAAGTATCTTTACTATAGATTTCATCATTCTAACAATCTCTTTTCTGTTACTACTCGCTCATCGCGCTACCATACATATCCTGCCACATCTCCTTAACATCGTCGGATATGTCGCCATCGTTTTCCATAATCACAATGTACTTCTTGTCGAGTTGGAAGCAATGGTCAAGATCTGTTGCTCCAGCAACAAAGTCCATGTCGCGCGAATCAAGTACCGCCTTCATATACCACTTTCTTGGATCTTCATCATTAAGCGAAGCAACAGTCTCTGCCGCCTCCTTGTTTCTGTTCTGTGCAATCTGGATAACCGCCTTGTTTATTGGCGATGAGTTCTGAACCACCTCGATTGCCTTTGCCAACTCCTCCTTCTGTTCTGGAGTCTTGTTCTTCTTGAACATCGTTCCCTTTACGATAGAGAAACTGCGAATCTCGCGGAACTCCTCAACATCAGGGAGCATCTTTGCCAGATAGTAAGCCGTATCGTTGTGCTCAGCCTTGTAATACTCGGTAATCTGGTTTGCCACAACCCTGTCGATATTCACATAATACTTGTGTCCGGCAAAAGTTCTTCGCTCAACATTTACATGAGGAACGTTGATGTCGACAAACGGACGAAGGACTTCCAAATCCATCGTGTCGCGCTTCAAGTACGAAACAACAAGTTTGTTAGCAGCATAAACCCAAGGACGAGCCTCGTTCTTCTTACTTTCGTAGAAGGCACGCTTGTAGAGCTTTTCCGACTCAACCGGGTCGGTTATCATATTGAACAGATGCCAATAGTCGTAGTGCGACAACATCTTCTTTCCGCCCTCCTGAAAATCAGGATTGTGCAGATAGTTGTCGAGAATCTGCTCAGGCTCCAACGCTCTGGTTGTCTGATATGCGTACTCGCACTTGAAGATACGCAATTTCGGAAGTATCGGCGCAATTGCCGTTGCATAGAATTTCAGTTTCTGAATCTGAGCCGTCTGCCTATCAATAATCTTGTTTGCCTTGATTATGGCATCAACGGTCTCGGCTTCTTCTGTCAAGCCTTTGGCTTTAAGAGAGTCTACCACAACGTTCCAGCCTACTACGACCGGTTTGTTGCTATAAATGAATATCTCGCGCTTGAAGTTTCTTGAAATAAGAGACTTAGCAAGTTCTGAACGCTGCTGAGCAAGTTTGTAGTTCTTGTCGTACAAACCATCAGGAGATGCGTAACCAGTAAGTGCTATTCGCTTAAGCTGATAGTCGCCGCTCTGGTCGATATCCTGAAGTTTCTTGTTCAGACGGTCAAGTTCCTCGGCATTCTCCGGGTTCGGGTCGAGTTCTGCCTTGCCGACCACGAACGACAGCGAGATGTTTTCCGCACCATCGCGAAGTTCGGCTCTTGGATTCTCCTTGTATTGCATAGGGTCGAGTTCGAACCAGCCTGTTGAAAACTCCAAGAACTGAAACGGACGACGTGCAAGACAAGACGAAACCTGCTTCTCGTCTTTGTAATACACATTATTATAATCGGCAACCATCAAACCTGCCATACAGGTGTAACTGTGCTTCAAGTTACGCTTTTTAATAGAATCAGACCAACGAATCTGCAACAAGCCCGATGTCAGAGGGTCGCTCTGAATGTATGGCTTCAGAATATCGTTGTTCATATCGTAGAACATTCGGCGGTCTTGAGTCAAGGCATAGTCTTTTCCGTCGTATACTCTTGGCTGACGATACTCGATTGTATCGCCTGTCTGACAGTCGATTACGAACGGCTGGAATACGCATCGCGCAAAATCGCGTCCGATATTTTCAGGAATTGTAAGAATTGAACTGCACTCGATGGTTGAACCAGTATCGATAACCTCCATAGAATCGACGGTTGCAACCTTTGCCTTTGCCGTTACGACAGTATTCTTCAGGGCAATACCGCCTTCTATAACGAAGTTATGCTCAAGTCGCTTCTTGATTTCTCGCAACTCGTTTGTTGTTCCTACGATTACAATCAACGCACCAGTCGGAGCGATATCGATTGAGTAGTAACCATTTTCATCGGCAACGGTCTCGGCATCGGCATCGAGCATGAACGTACTGTTCTTGTCAATCATCGCCTTATCCTTCTTGGCTGCCGAAACTGTATTGTAACCCAACACTCTTACTTCTTCTTCGAAAGGCTTTGGCTTGTTGTTACCAAACTGTTTTTCGAGGACTCTACCCGTAATGCGCTTATACTGAGCCTTTGACGGGGCTGCAATCAAAAGCATTGCAAAAAGAATAAAGCATATTCCGTAAATTCTTCTCATACCAAAGTCCTCCACATTATTTAAGAATATAAGAAATGGCTATACCAATCTTTGTAGGCATAAGCATATAGCCAGTTACATTACCGTAATCTTTCGAGTCGCCGTCGTTGTAGTATGTTTCGAGAGGCACTTCGCTCTCGTGGTCGAAATGGCGATAGGCAACCGCTCCGAAGCCGAAATATCCTTCGACGTTGAAACGCTTTGAAATATTGTAAGTATATCCGAAAGTAAGTCCGATACCGCCGGCAAAACCACGGTAGAACTCATTCTTCCACTGCAATCTGTATGATGCCACGATTGCACCTAAACCCACGAACTCGCGAGTCATCGGGCGACCGTTGAACCAATATCTGAACTCGGGCTGAACTGCCAGAAAGTTAATGTCCTTTCCATAAGGCTGAGAACATCCCATAGCCGAAATGCCTAATGTAGTCTTGTTTCCGGTTACGAGTTCCAAGCCCAAGTTTGGAGTTGCAAGTCCGTCGAACAAGACATCGGTCTTGACTGCAATCTGCTGTGCGCCAGCAATCTGCGCCACACAACAGAATATCAAAGCAATGTATATTTTAAATCTGCTCATATATATTAGAATCTCTCTCAAAATCAATTCTCATCTCTCTGCCAAATATCAACATTTGGCTTGTTTTCTACTATAATCTCGTCGGAATCCAGAACAAGCGGAGTAACCACGTTTACAACTGGAGTCTGATTGTCTGTTAGCTTGTAATCGGCATCATTGTCGGCAAGTTTCAAAGAATTTGCCTCGGTGATGCTGCAATACAATCCAATTACAGCCTTCATAACCCTCTCGTTTCCAACATTATCAACGGTTGTGACGTTGAGTCTGAGAACGCCCGGTGCATTCGGACTAACATCGTAGTTGTGATACTGTTCCTCGGTAACATGCAAGGCTATCGCGTTGAATTTCAGCGTAAACCGACAAGTATCGACGCTCTCCTGCTGTGCCAGTCCCGCGCTGAATTTTCCAGAATCGAAATTCATAGAATAGCAATTCTTTGCATCGACATAGCGGGTTGTAAGATACAACTTCGATGGAATTCCTGAAAGCGAGCCTTCGATGCTCTTTACCGTAAAGTCGGGCGATGCCTTAACCATCGACAGATTGATGGTGATGTCCTGCCCCACCTTTCTTGGAGAGAATGTAAGGTGATGATTATCCTCATCAACCTCGTAAAACTTCTCAACTGCATAGTAAGAAGTTGGGAAAGGCGATTTAATCTCTGAACTTGGATAGCCAACGTACAACTTTCGGATATCCTCGTCCTTGTTTGGATTTTGAATAAAATCCTTATAGTTCGATTCAACTCCGTTTGCGATATTGAAACTCATGAAATGATACTGGCTGTGGCGTAGATAGAAGCCCCTTGATGGCGATTCAATCTCATCCTGTTCGGCAACATCGCCATGAATAACATTGCCATTGAGCGAAGAAGGATTCACTCTGTAGCATGTTCTTGTTGGAAGAGTTATTCGGCTTGCAAAAACATACATTGAATCGGGAGCAGGACTCCATATTGCTCCATCATAGTCAACCGTCATGACGGTTCTGTGGAGTTCCTTGTAGTTATCCTCCTCGAACAACTCTACATCGGTACAAGCGGTGAGGCACACAAGTGCTGCCGCATATCCCATTATCCTATTTATATTTATTATGCTCATCATGTTCTGTTTTTACAACTATTTCTTTTTCTTCGACTTCTTTTCAGCCTTGGCTTCATCGGCAGCCTGTTTCTTTTCAAGCTGTTTCTGCTCGTAAGCGTCTTTTTCAGCCTGTTTCTTGGCTGCTTTTTCGGCTTTCTTCCTTGCAGCCTCATCTTGTTTTTCTGCCTTGGCTATCTTGTCGGCATACTCGTCTACCTTTTCTTTATCTTTAGAAGATTTTTTCTCCTTCTCGGCTTTTTTCTTTGGCTCAGCCTTTTCCTTTACTGGCTTTTCCTTCTTTTCAGACTTCTTAGCCTTTTCTTCCTTAACAGCCTCGGTCTTGGCAGACTTCTTAGACTGTTTTTCGGCATTAGCCTTATCGCGCATTGCCTTTTCGTTTGCCTGCTTTTCAGCCTTTGCCGACTTAGCCTGCTCACGTGCCAAAGAATCCTTTGCAGCCTTTTCTGCCTTGGCAGTTGCCTTGGCTATCGAGTCGGCTGTTGCCTTCTCGGCCTTTGCTGCAAGTTTTATCTTTCTTTCCTTTTCGCGAGCGGCATTCACGCTGTCACGCTGTTCCTGTCGGTGTTTGTTGTAGATTGTCTTTGCCTCTACGCGAGCAAGTTGCTTAACCTGGTCGAACTTGTACTTGTTCTTGACCGAATGTCCGTAGCGATAAACCATAGCTACTCTCAAATCGGTTACTACAGGATACATCAGAAAGCCTTTCTTTGAAGATGTCCTGACATAACAGTTACTCTCCCTGTCGAGTCGGTATTTGTCATAATCGTAGTATAACGCACCAATGCTCGCACCGAGTTCGAGGTCAAGAAAACTCTTCTTGTATGTGTACATCGGGATAATGCCACCAAACGTAACGCCTGCGTTGGCTTCACGTCCCTGATAGCCTTCCTTGGCAAACTTGAACGAGAATGTTCCGGCAGCAGCATATCCGCCGAGATAGTATGCTCTCCAGTAGCGAGGGTTATGACGCTCGCGCGATGTCATATACTCAAAGATGTTTGAGTATCCGCCGTTCTTTGTTCGGGTATGCCAATAGTTTCGCACCTCGATGCGACCTTCGGCAACATTGAACACGTTGTATGATTTCAGTTTTGGATTAGTATGCCAGTTGTATCTTCCCGACAAACCAATTGTGTAATGATTATAGTTTGTCTTGCCCAAATCGAACTCTACAGCCAAGTTTGGAACAAGCATAAGCCATTCAATACCATTAGTACGGAAAGCAAAACGTTCTTTTACGTTCAAAGTGTCTATAGTTTCCTTCTTCTTTTTCTTCAGCGTAAACTGCGCTGAAGCTGGCACCGTTACGACAAACATAACGCACAAAAGAAGCGCCAAGCGCATTAAATTATGTCCTTTTGTAGAAACAACAGCAATCTCTCTTTTTATTCTCATGACAATATGTAGGAGATTATAAAAAAATTCCTCAAAAATAAATTAGTACTAAAATTTGGTGCAAAGATATTAATTTTTTATAAATAGGTTAAATATTATATCCAAAATAACACGAAAAGAGAACAAAAAGACCATATTTTTTGATATTTCCATGTGCAAGCATCGCATTTTGCATTCTTATTCAACAAGAAAAAAGATGTCGGAAAGAATCATTTTTTTACGGCCTCAACAAAATAAAAGCCGAAAACAATCGTTTATTTATTGAGCTTTTATTATTTTTGCAGCCGTTTTGCGGTTTAATGCAAAATGATGAATAAACGACAAGTTAATGATTACAGCTTCTATCGTTACATACAAGCATAAGGAAAAAGATTTGGATGACGTCTTTACTTCGGTAGCCAACTCATCCATAAGCAGGCTGTATATCATCGACAACTCTGGCTACAACGAGAACATCGATAACTACTGCAAGAAATTCAAGAACATAACATACATTCCGAGCGACAATCTGGGCTACGGGACATCGCACAACATTGCCATCAGAAAAAGTATTGAGTTGGGTGCGAAGTATCATGTTGTGCTCAATCCCGATGTAAAATTCGGACCAGAGGTTATAGACGAGCTGGAGAAATATGCCGACGACAACCCTGATGTCGGTCAGATAATGCCAAAGGTATTCTATCCCGACGGACGTTTGCAGCATCTTTGCAAGTTGTCGCCAACTCCGATGGATTTAATCGGAAAGAGATTCCTTCCGAAGCGACTTACAAGAAACAGACTAAACAGATTCCAGCTGAAATTTACAGGCTACAATAAAATAATGAATATTCCGTATCTTTCTGGCTGTTTTATGTTCTTCAATCTTGAAATATTGCAGGAAATCGGACTGTTCGACGAGAAATTCTTCATGTACTCGGAAGATGTGGACATCACACGCCGAATACATCGCAAATATCGTACGATATTCTATCCTAACGTGAGCATTTATCACGTTCACAACGCCGCATCTACACGCGATTTGAAGATGCTGCGAATTCACATCGTGAACATGATTAAGTACTTCAACAAATGGGGATGGCTCTTCGACAAGGAAAGAAAAGCCATGAACAAGGAAACGCTAAATAATCTTAACTACTAAGATTATTTGCGCCGAGCGCCGAAAACTACGATTTTCAGCAAGGCTATCAGAACTTTTACGCGGATAAAAATCTTTTTAAGTAGCGAATTACGGCTTGTAAGGCGCAATGTCATCGTTGCGTTGCTTCCGTGACGGCGATAGCGTATGAGTTTCTCGGGCACGAAACTGAACGAGTAGAAGATTTCGGCAATATTTCCAATCCAGATATCGTGCATCGGAATGCCCTCGGGAAAAGGCAGAGCCTTGTCGAGCAACTCGCGGCGGAAAGCCATGCAGCAGCCCGTATAGCCGTTTTTCAGCAGAAGATTCTTAAGAAAACCTTTCCGTGTTCCGTTGTATTCGAAAAAAGAATCGAGCACTTTGTTCGATTCGGCATCTACAACGTAGGCATCGGAAACGATACAAGCATACGTTTTCAGATATTCGAGCGATACGGCAACCTTGTCGCTTGTCCAAATATCGTCTTGGTCTGAAAAGAAAATGTAATCGCCCTTAACATGTTTCAAGGCGTTTTCAAAATTGCATACCACACCCTTGCAAGGGCCTTCAACAACACGGATTCTATCGTCATCAAACCCTCTTACAATGTCTAATGTAGAGTCTACCGATCCATCATCCGACACAATTACCTCGTCGTTTTCGCCAAGTTGCGACAGTATTGAGGATAACTGCTCGGATATGTATTGCTGACCATTATACGTAGCTATACAAACCGAAATCATTCTGCAAATTTAGAAATATATTTTGAAAAATTCTATAATAAAACATAATTTTTTCGTACGCAGAGTCAACGAAAGTGTGTGGCGCAGCACAACCGTCAATGATTCGGGATTCGTTCGGGCATCGTTCAAGAAGGATTTATATCTGATTAGCATTTTTTCGGCATCGGCAGTATCGTTGGCAAAATTCTGAATGGCAACGGAATCCATAAGTTGCAGTTTGGCAGAAGCAAATGTCTTGGCGAATCTGCCAATAAAATCGAAATCGACAAAGTCGAGATGAAGGCGCGCATCGTAGCCGCCGCATCGGTAAATCTCGCTTATTCTGAGGCACGTTCCGCTGTTTACAGGCATCGCTTCGCCAAGCGGATAAATTCCAGATTTCAGATTTCCGGCAACCGATTTTCCGAAGAAGCCGCGGCGACATGGCGAAATCCGTTTTCCGTCGGAGGAAACAAGCCTTGGGGCGATGACTGTTTGGGCCGAAACCTCATCTGCCAATCTGAGATATTCGTCTGTCGCGCCATCTGGGAAAGTGGTGTCTTGGTCTAACAGCAGAAGCCATTCGTAGCCTTTCTCTCGGGCAATTTCAGCAGCCTTGTTGTAGGCTTTCGACAATCCTCCGTTGGAAGAATCGCGCACATATACCGCCCGTTCGTCCGAGATTTTCTGCACAAACGATTCGGGCGAGTTGTCGTAAACCACAAACTCACGCCATCGGCAGTCGCGCAACAACGACAGATACGATTTCTGCTCGCCGAGCAAGGCGTTATACAGCACTATTACTGGAAGAATCTTCACGGAACGATATTTTTACGAAACAGAAAATCAGCACGGCTATAATCTGGAACAGCGACGATAAGCCTACGAACAGCAACTCGTCGAAAAACTGCAACGCAAGGGTTATCAGAAAGTAAGCATAGAGCATCTTCATGATGTTTTGTCCGCTCTGCGCCAGTTTGTACGTCGCTCCGGTTACAAATCCCACTATTATGCCGAAAATCAGCACTCCAACGTAGCCAAAATCCTTGAAATACGGCGACATGGCGGTGGCGACGTTTATAGGCACGGGGCACGGAACGAAATTCTGAAAAACCATCGGCTTGACACTCGTCCATCCAAGGGCATTGGCAATAACGTAATATCCCCTGAAAGTATTCTCGCCCCAAAGCATAGCCGAGTTTGCCGTGTCGTAGCCAAAAGCCACAATCGGCGCAAGAAGGTACATTCCGATGAAATCCATAACAGTCATGCCCTCCTCCACTCCGCTGTCGGAAACAAAGGTTCTGACGTTTGTCAACACAAATCCGAAGAAGAAAAAGGCAACCGATGCAATGGCTATCGGCTTCAGACTGATTCTGCGGCGCGTGTAAAGCATGTAGAACGAAGACAGAAAAAGCATGAAGAAAATTACTTTTGCCATTGTGCAGAAGAAAAACATCAGTCCCATAAAGAAGACGAGGGCAAGCCGCCATCGGTTTATCTTCTTGCGGTCGAGTTCAACAAGCAGAAGGACATAAACCACAAAGACAAAGTACCTTACAGGGCCGAGGCTGAATCCGTAAGAATCATCGACGGTTTGCTGACGGATATTGTAGACCAGTTCGACCACGCTTCCGTTAGAAAGCGCGAACATCACGGTTTTGTAGCACATATAAGGCACAAGCAATGCCGAAATTGCCGTGAGGATGTTGATATTCGTCTCGCACGGCTGCCACACAACGACCTTTCGAACAGACAGGAACCTGAACGTGAGAAACGATGTCGATACAAGTCCTACAACCCACAGAATAAGGCAGATAACAAACTGGTCTGACACGGCATACAACTCATGATTAAGCGTTAGGTACATGAACAGAATCACGCTCCACACGCCAAGAGTAACGCTCCACGGCGAAAAAACGTCTCTGTAAAGATAGAACAGAAACGCCCATGCCAAAACGAATGTCACAACCAGCGCAATAATCATACAAACTTATAATAGCACAATGTTCCGATAAAGGTCAAGAAAACTACCATGACGAGAATAACGAGCCGCTTAGGCGAATAAGGTCTTTCGGGAACGACGGCAGGCTTCAGAATAGTGAAAGCCGGAGTGCGCTCCATAACCTTTGCCTTTGCCAACTGCAACTGAGCCGACACCTGCTGATACGAGTTGAAGCAAATCTGCATCTCGTTTTCCAGATTGTCGCTCTCTGCCTTGAAATAGTTCGAAACCAAATCGTGGTTCTGGTCGGAGAAGCGCGCATACCGTCTTTGCGATTCAACATATTCAGCCTTTGCCTTGGCATGAAGTTCGGTAACGTAGGCAAGTTCCTCGCGCGCCTTCTGGGTTCGGTAGTCGGTTATGAATTTCTGAAGTCTGATTCTCACAGAATCGGCAATTTGCGTAGCCACAAGCGGGTCTTGGTCTGTAACCTCGATGGTTATGACGTCGGTCTTCTTGTCTACGCTACATTGCACTCGCTTGTTTATTATCTTGATAATCTTGTTGTCCTCTTTTGTGTAGATGTTGGCTGAGGTTTTCTTCTGCATCTCGGCAGATGTCGATGAATCGGCTTTCTTCATGCTAGACGAGAGCAATTTCATAGGCAAAGACCACCAAGCCACCTTTGTATCCTCGATAATGTAGTTTCGGTATGTCTTATTGATGCTTCCGTCGAGGGTTCTCACCTTCACGTCGAACAAATCGGCAAGAAAGGTTGACGACGACTTCACGTCGGGATAAAGTTCGGGCTGAATGGCATCTTCGCTGCTTCCGTTCATCTTAACGCCAACCATCGATGCCAGCGACGACAGATTTCCTGCCAGCGATGAGTTCTGCACCTCGGGAGCCAATTTAACCTCGGCCTTGTACTGCCGCGGAATACTGAATGCCACGACAATTGCCGCAACCGCAGCCACGCCTATGTTTATTGCGAATCTTTTCTTGTGTTTCAATATAAGATTCCGATATTCTGCAAGATTAACTTCATGAAGTTTTGTTGTCAGTTCCATTATAAAAATCAATGTAATCTTTGCAAAGATACATCATAAATTCAAAAAATCATTACATGGCATAACGAAAAAGCCAAATCAACCATTCTTTACGAGAGTTAGGTATGAGCAATTATGTAATAAACATACAAAACCATGAATTATCATGCAGAAAAAAAACGCTAAAAACAACTTCTAAGGTACGGGATAGGTTCGGGTAAGCAAGGAGATAGTAAGGAGGTAGCAAGATGGTAGGTTCGAGAAACGTATATTGATGCAATAACAAAGATACTTCTCTTACAAGAGCCATACCTGCTCACTATTTTTTTGTGAATGTGCACACTCCCCAAGACAATCGGGATTGTAAAGTTCTTAATACCCCATTGCAAGAAAAGGAACATCATTGAATTCATGCCGAACTGACGTATTCTTTAATTATTCTTAATAAATACTAATAAATTTTGCCGATAGACAAAAAAGATATACCTTTGTACGTTTTTTCATAAACAATTACATTATGACGATTACACATAACAAGTTTTTCAGAGGCGCAGTCATCGCACTCACACTATTCTTTGCACTATCACAAAACCTAAACGCACAGAGTGGAATGACTGACAAACAGATTGTTGAATACGTAAAAAAACGCGTAGAAAGCGGCGCAGATCAGAAAGAAATTGCCAAGGAACTTTTGAGAAAAGGCGTTACTCCACAGCAGTTGCAACGCCTAAAGCAGAAGTACGAAAAGATGAAGAAGGAAGAGAAATCAGGCTCTTCGTCGAAGAATCTTAAAGACCTCTCGTCAGATGATAATCGAACAAGAAAGAACAACGGCGAAGAACGCGACGAGGATTTGGACGATATCCTCGGCGACATCGAACTGCCAGAGAAAAAAATCTACGGACACGATATTTTCAGAAACAAATCGCTCTCGTTTGAGCCAAACATGAACATTGCCACTCCGGTAAACTATGTCCTTGGTCCAGGCGATGAGGTGACTGTTGACATCTACGGCGCATCGCAGAGCAGCAACACATACAAGGTTTCGCCCGACGGCTCGATAACAATCGAGGACGTTGGTCCGGTATATGTAAGCGGACTCACGGCTGCAAAGGCTCAGGCAAGAGTAAGAAGCCGAGTTGGCCAGTATTATCAGGGCTCGCAAGTAAAACTCTCGGTTGGCCAGACACGCACTATTGCCGTAAACGTTCTCGGCGAGGTTACCGCACCGGGAACTTACTCACTCTCAGCATTTTCTACAGTTTTCAACGCCCTCTACCTTGCCGGAGGAGTTACCGACACGGGTACGCTCCGCGAGATTAAGGTGACAAGAAAAGGCAAGGTTATCTCAAAGATTGATGTCTACGACTATCTCGTAAACGGAAAACTGGCAGGGAACGTGATGCTTCAGGATAACGATGCCATCATCGTTGGCCCTTACGAGAATCTCGTTGAGATTACCGGTCATGTAAAGCGTCCGATGTTCTACGAAATGAAGAAGGACGAGAGTCTTGAGGCTCTCCTCAAATATGCCGGCGGATTCACGGGCGATGCGCTGAAAAACAGCATTCACATTGAGCGCAAGAGCAGCGAGGGTCAGACAGTTTACAGCGTGAACGAGAAGGATTTTGCAAGTTTCACTACTCACGACGGCGACTCAATCTATGTTGAGGCAGCCATCGAGCGATACAAAAATATGCTTTCTGTTTCAGGCGCAGTATTCTTCCCTGGAAAATATCAGCTTAGCAAGGAGGTAAACTCAGTAAAATCGCTGCTGAAACAGGCTGGCGGTCTTACCGAAGATGCCTTCATTAACCGAGGCGTTCTGTACCGTATGAAGGAGAACCGCACCCGCATGGCAATGACCATCGACATCGCTGGAATTACCAAAGACACGGCTCCTGACGTACTTCTTCAGAACGAGGACTCGCTCGTCATCGCATCTACAGAGGAAATCAACAAGAAGAAGATGATTTACGTCTACGGCGAAGTATTCGTACCGGGCGAACAGCCTTATGCCGAAGGACTTACAATCGAGGATGCAATCGTTTCGGCTGGCGGATTAAAAGAGACAGCCACTACCCTAAACGTTGAGGTTTCGCGAATGTTGATTTACACACACACGAAAGATTCGACCTACAACACACAGGCAAAAGTATATCAGTTTACGCTGAAAGACGGTCTGCCAATAAACGAAGGCTCAAAGTTCACCCTACAGCCGGGCGATATGGTTTCAATCCACCGCTCGCCTGAATATCAGCAGCAGCAGAGAATTACCGTAAATGGCGAGGTTCTGTATGCCGGAACTTACACCCTTACGGGAAAGAACGAGCGTCTGAGCAGCGTAATAAAGCGTGCCGGTGGTCTGACAGCCGCAGCAGCCGGTGCAAACGCGCGCCTCATCAGAAAGATGACTCCAGAGGAGCGCGAACGTAAGATTCAGCTTGTAGAGATTGAGCGCCGCTCGCTGATGCAGGAAAAGGAGAAGACTCAGAGTCTCAGCCTCGACTCAACAGATATCAAGAAACTGAAAATCAAGGAATACTACAACGTAGGTATCGACCTCGACAAGGCGATGAAGAATCCGGGCTGCTCAGAAGATGTCGTACTTCGCGACAGCGACCAGATTATCATTCCTCAGCACGACTACACCGTGAGAATAAACGGCGAGGTGCTATACTCTAACACCGTAAGCTATGTAAAGGGCAAGAGAGGCAGCTACTATCTTAACCAAGCCGGCGGCGTTAGCAAGACTGGCGACAAGAAGAAGGCTTACATCATCTTTGCCAACGGTCAGGTAAGCCGTCTGTCTAAAGGCAAGGTAATGCCGGGCTGCGAGATTGTTGTGCCAACAAAGCAAAAAAAGGAAACAAACATGCAAAATACATCATTGCTGATAAGTGCAGCAAGCGTTCTGGCAACAGTAGCAGACGTTTTGATTTCAGCACTTAAATAAAGGCAAAAACAAGCATACGCCGAGGCACTTTTAACAGGGGTATACAAAACAGTTACTTACAACCAACAGTGCCAGACATTATACGGAATTGTAATAAATACAAAGTTTTTGAGCCATATTCTTGAAAACAAGTTTTTACATTATGAACTATACGTTGATATACTACATATTGGCATTTCTGATTTCGTTTTTATTCAACTTCTTCACAATGCCTACATTGTTGAAGATTTGCTACAAAAAACGACTTTACGATGTGCCTGACGCAAGAAAAGTGCATAAGATTCTTGTGCCACGTTTAGGCGGAATACTTTTCCTGCCATCAACTCTTATTGCCATGTCTGCCGTGCTTATGGCAAGAGCTGCACTTGTTGACAACACCATCGAACTTAATCAATGGACTTTTATATTTCTGACAGGAATATTCATTATATACATAATCGGAGTATTAGACGATTTGATTGGATTGGGAGCCAACATCAAGTTCGCCGTACAACTCGTAACTGCATTGGCTTTCCCGCTAAGCGGAGTATACATTAACAACCTTTACGGTTTGTTTGGCATATACGAGATTCCGTTCTATATCGGATACTTCATAACCGTATTCTGCACTTTATTCATAATCAATGCCATGAATCTTATCGATGGCATCGACGGATTAGCATCGGGGATAGCCGCAATAGCACTTACAGGATACACAATTCTGTTTGCCACAAATGGCATAGAAATTTACCCTATTTTCTGTGTTTCTGTAATTACTGCAATATTGGTATTCATGTACTTCAACATATTTGGTGATGAAAAGAAACAGACCAAAACATTCATGGGAGATACTGGCAGTTTGACATTGGGATACATCATCAGTTTTCTTGCCATAAAGTATGCAATGAACAATGAGAATATACTTCCATATCGTCCGAATGCATTGTTAGTTTCATATAGCATGCTACTTATTCCTGTGTTCGACGTTGCACGAGTTATACTTTACAGATTGCGCAAGCACAAGCCATTGTTTGGGGCAGACAAGAGTCATATACATCACAAATTGCTACGCACAGGCATGTCGCAGCACAAGGTACTTATGACAATATACTCAATTGTATTGTTCTTCATTGTACTAAACTACGTTATGTCGTCAGTAATAAACATAACAATAATTGTTGTGTTAGATATAATTTTATGGACAAGTTTTAATCTTTGGTTGGATAAAAAAATGAAGGCATGATAACGTTGGTTATCATGCCTTTATTTTCTATAAGAATTCAAAGACTTTTGTAATATACTTTACCGAGCACATAAGGAAATTTGAATATATTCCATATCTGCGGCAGGCTTTAGCATCTTCCTTTGTAAGCAACAATCTGTGCGAAATGCTGCTCGTACTCATTCCGCCAGTACGCATGGTAACAAAATCTTTTTTAACATATTTTGACGAGATGTGATGTTTGGCAAACAAGCGGACCATCATGTCAAAATCGGCGGCGATTTTATAATCCAAGGCGTATAATCCGTATTTCTCGAACACTTCGCGACGAGCATAGAACGATGGATGAGCAGGCATATAGCCAAAGCGTACTGCCCACGGACGGAAATTCTTCGAACTATAGTAACGCACACATTTGTTCAGGTTGTCGGGATGAACGAAATGGATATCACCATAAATAGCGTCTACTCCATTCAGTTCTGTTGCAACAGTTTCCAACACATCGTTCGTGGTAAAGAAATCGTCACTATTCAAGATTCCGACGACATCGCCAGTTGCCATTCTGATGCCCTTGTTCAGAGCATCGTACAAGCCTTTATCTGGCTCTGACAACCATTTCATTCTGCCACCAAACTTCGGCTCATATTCTTTTATCAACTCCAGCGTTCCGTCCTTAGAACCGCCGTCAACAACAAGATATTCAACATCCGAATATGTCTGAGAAAGAACAGAATCGAATGTAGACTTAAGTGTCGAAACACTATTATATGTTGAAGTTATCAGAGAAATCCTCATAAAATTATCTGTTAAGCAATTTTTTGTATAAGTCCATGTATTCATCCGCCATTTTGTCCCACGAGAAACGCTTTACATTCTCGAGTCCGTCACGGACAATCTGGTCTCTATTATTTTTCACATATTCCATCTTCATTCTTAACGTATCAACGGTTATATCGTCGAGCAACAGTTCTTTGTCGCCTATTACCTCGGGAATAGAAGAAGAATTAAAAGCTATAACGGGACAGCCTGCCATCTGAGCCTCGAGAATTGGCAGTCCGAAGCCCTCGTACAACGATGTATAAAGCAAGCATATTGCCTCGTTATACAGTTTGTTCAGTTCTGTGTCAGAAACGATGCCGCAATATTCGTACTTCAACCTAGCCTTGTCGAGCAACTGGATTTCTGTTGACGAAAGAGGGACACCTACAATTTTCAGTTTATACCCAAGTTTTGCCAGAGGCTCTATCAAAGCATTGAAATTCTTGTATCTGTCGCGCTTTCCAACATAAAGCACATAGTCTTTCTTTTCGACACTACGCATATAAGAGAAACGATTATCAACGCCGTTGTAAATAACCGAGATTTTCTCGGGATTAACATCTGGCAGATAATGGAGCAAATCTCTCTTCGTGTTTTCTGAAATACACACAACGGCATCAGACTTGCGGATAGCCTCGTCCTGCTGACGGCATTGAATGTAGCGAATCAGCGGATTCTTGACGAATTTACGGTATGCAAAATCATGAACCGTGGTAACATTGATTGCATTTCGGTTACTGCATGTGCGGTAATAACTTGAATGAAATATAAACTTCTCGCTTCCCTTGGCTGAGATGTGCGGATTTAAGAAACGTCCAAACTTAATGCAGAACATCTTCTCTGAGGCAACATTACTGCCCAAATCCAGATTCTGGCGGCAAATATTGTCATTTGAATTCTGATACTCGATAAACGAAACACCATTCATCTTGGCAAGAACACGAGACACAAGGTTTGCCCACACCATAGAGATGCCTCCACAGCGTTGAAGCGAAAATACAATATTATCAAAAATTACCTGCATTACTTACAAAAACTTTCTATACACTTGATGAACCTTCTATTACCATTTTCAAAAGAGAAATAATTATTGTATTCCGTCTTTATCTCATTACGCAAATTGCCGTTTAATTCTATTAAGGATACAATATTCCTTAAACCTGTAGCAAAAGACTGTTTGTCGTTATAAACCTGGAACCACTTGAATTTTCGATACTGTTCATAACCTCTTGCTGATACCTCATGAGTCAAAATAGGCATTCCAAGTTTCAAACCATCCATAATACGCAGCTTTAACCCACTTCCACAATTTACCGGGCAAATAAATATGCCTGCCTTATCAATTGTTTTAAACATATTTTCTGGGTTTGCCTTCAGAACAACATTCTCATGCATATTACACTTAGCAACCATTTTTTCAGAAGGATTTCTGCCTGCAATTATAAGTTTGAAATCTCCGCTATACAGCTCTGCTATAATGTTGTAATAATTCTCAAAAACATCAAATACCGACTGTTCTGTTTGTAATCCCGAAAGACTTCCACATATTGCAAGCACCTTATCATTCAAAGCCAAATCATCGCTATTATCAAATGAGTCTGTTACAACACGAGGTTCATACATTCCAACCACAACATGTTTGTCAAGATTTGATGATATGTTATATTTCGAGATAATAGTTTCCTTGTCATACTCAGTAAGGTACATATTCAATTCCGCCTTATTTAATGCAAGACGTTCGTTCCGTTCTACCATATATGGAGTAAATCCAAACAAAGTAGAAGGCAAACGATTGTCCATCTGGTATCTTACCTCATAATTATGATGTATCACAGCTGTCTTTATACCGTAATCCGACATCATGTCAATAGTATCGGCATAAGTGCTGGCATTCATTATGCAATACGAATATTCCTTCCCATGCTTAGCAAGAAACGAAGGCATCCACTGATATAATCTGTGATACCTTCCGCGCAAAAGCCACAGAACTTGACCAGCCTTACTGATTTCCGGAACAAAATAAAAGTTATCATGATCCACATCTGTAAGAGAATGAGCAATCTGAACAACATCTACAGAATCAGGATAACGCAACACAAGAGAATCGAAGAAAGCCTTGTTTGCAAGTCCTCCTCCCGATTTTAGGTTGAGACTCTCAGATGTTAATAACAATATTTTCTTCATATTAACACTTCATTTAATTCTGTTCATCAAATGTTTTCTCAAATATATACCGTCTTTCCTGGTAAGACTTAATATCACCAAACATAAAATTATCGTATTGGTATACGGGCTGGTTTATCATTGGTACAGCAATCTTTATGAGACAATATAATGAGACAAAAGAAATAAACAAAATTCTGTTATTCCTATAATAGAAGCATTTTATCAAATCCATCCACAGAATCCAATAACAGAAATCAAAAAGAATGCATATTCGCTTACTTATCTCTGAAAACTCAGAAAACAAGAATGCCGAGAACAAATAAACTAAGAAGGCATTTAAGAACAAACGATTTTCCTTTCGCATACCACAAAGCTTGTCATAATAGCAAAAGAACAAGACAAGAGTTAACAATCTCTCCAACAGTCCAATACTGACATGAAGATGCGAACTCAAATCTGTATACGCTTCCACCTTCTTCTCAACAAATGCCCCTCCTATCCCAGACAACTTAAACAACGTAAGAAATACTGGTATATTTGAGAAATATACTGCAACGAAAAATAAGGATATACCACCAAACACCCACTTGTCGTTTTTTAAATGCATAAAGAAATAAAGTGGGAAGAAAACAACAGAAGAGTAATGAAAACAAAAGGCAAGAATACACATCAAGTAATATTGCAAAGCCTTTCTATTTATAAGATAAGGAATGGCATTACAAAATATCAACAACGATAAAACATTTCGCATCAGATTTAATGACAGAACAAAGCCATCGAATGCAAAATATAATATAAGAACCAAGCATATATTTTCTGTATATCTTCGTATAAAGTTATATAATAAGAATATACATATAATGCTATGGACAAATACCATAAAATGGAAATTGTCAAAAATAGCCTTACAAAGCAACTGAAATAATATCCACCCAAACTCATCACTCTTGCCTAATTGATAATTAGCGATGTCATACCAATCTGTATTCTCGAACGAGGGATAGTAGTTCATCCAATCATGAGCCACAAATCCCCTAAGTCCGAAGAACAAGACATAAATTACAATTGCAGACCAAGTTACATACTGGCAGAACTGTTTGTCATCTTTTCTCTGATGCACAAGTAATGCCAATACGCCCAAGACTGCTATAAAAAAAAGATATGGTAATGGGTATAACATATTTCCTAAATTATCAACCTACTCATATTACGACAGAAGTTCCCCCAACCAATTGTCTATTCTGTACTTATCTATTTCAACAAGTTTGTCTGCAGGTATTTGCAATGGTGATTCCATAAAACTAATAACATCATGCCTATTCTTCTCTATATCATCGGCATCCACAACAAGTATCTGCTGCGGAGAGTAGAAAGGATATTTCAGCACATGTTCGTTTGTTGTAATAATCTTACGCTTTGCTCCCAATGCCCACATAAACCTTGCAGTCAATCCATCCTGATTATCTGGTGCTGTATCTATAACAACCTCCGACTCCATTATCTTTTTTCTGAATTCGGAAGGTGACAATGAAATCTGACTACACAAATTTGAATAATAAGCCTCTGGCGTCAAAATAACACAACCAAACAACTTGCGAAGCAAATATTTTAGCTTGAAAAACGGATATCTGTCGGCCTGCAACTTTATATACGACGGCAAACTGAACTGCGAAGCAATATTATTGAAGAACTTGAACATCTTATAACGTCTCATGTCGATTCGCCCTAAGCCAAAAGCCTTATACTGCAAATTCACATCAGAATCAGCCTCAACCCAAAATATAGGCAGATGTCCTACTCCATACTGCTTACTTTCACCAATATCGAATGTTAAGACCTTATCAAATTTATCAAAATTACGTTCAAAGTGATATACACACTTAACAGTATCAAAAAGATAGTTTACAGCATATATCTTAGGATTTCTTTCTCGAAGAATCTCAAAGACACATGGAGACACAGACTGACCGTCCAAGACAAACAATATATCATATACTTTACTATATTCCTCCGCAGAAATGAGTTCTTTCCAATACTGTTTATTTTTTTTTCGGAAAGCCTTAGGATGTACCTTCAGAATTCTGTTTATTCCCCTATAGCCCCTAACATTATCAGGGTCGTCAAGTTGTTTTTTTTCGGGGATAAAATCCACAGAATATCCCTGTCGTTGCATTTCTGCAATAACATCCTTGTATATATCCATATGTGGAGTGCCTATAAACAGTATATTCTTCATCTTATAATGATATCTGTTATTTATATAATCCCTTTGCCTTCATTTCTGCAATACTTGCATCATAGTTATCCTTCTGAACAGCTTGTCCGTCAACCCACTTACAGAACTCACCAATGCCTGCAGAGAAATCCCATTTAGGCTCAAATCCCAGTATATTACGCGCCAATGTAATATCTGCATAGTTATGACGGATATCTCCTAAACGATAATTGCCAGAAACAACTATTGGAACTTGTATTCCATATTTCTCACAAAGAGTCTGAGCTACAGTAAGCACATCTGTTGCAACACCTGTGCCTATGTTAAACACATGACCATTTGCTTCAGGAACTTCCATACCAAGTATTGTTGCATCCACAATATCATCAATATATACAAAGTCGCGAGTTTCCTTACCGTCCTCAAAGATATTCAGACCGTTTCCGTTTTTTATACGTGTAGAGAATATGCTAAGGATTCCAGTATAAGGATTGCTCAAAGACTGTCCAGGGCCATATACATTCTGGTAACGGAACGAAACAGACTCGACCCCAATACTCTTGCACACCAAGTGTACAAGCTGACCCTGCACCTGCTTTGCTATTCCATATACAGACGATGGATGAATGGCACTATCCTCGGTTGTTGCAACAAGTTCAACAGGTCCACCACACTTCGGGCACTTACATTCGAAATCGCCTTTCTGCATATCTTCATCCTTTCTTTCCAGCGGATAAACATCGCCACACTTAAGACAACGATACTTACCCTCGCCATAAATAGCTCGTGACTCTGCAACGACAACTCGTTTTACACTATGCTTTGTATTGGTAAGGATATCGAGCAAAAGCGCAGTACCACCAATATTAGTGTCAACATATTTCTTTATTTCATACATTGACTGTCCCGTACCTGTTTCTGCTGCGAGGTGAATAACATAAGAGACTCCTTCAAGAGCCTTCATCCAATCCTCTCTTGAATTAACATCACCCTTTATGAAATTAACCTTGTCCTTTACGTTTCTATAAAGAGGGGATGTCTCTTCAGGATTCACCCCATGAATCTGTTCAGACAAAGAATCAAGAACAGTTACTTCATATCCTTTTGCTATAAGTTTTAGAGCTACATTAGAGCCTATGAAACCAGCACCACCAGTAATTAATACTCTATCCATCGTTTACCTTTTTATAAAATTCCCTTGTTTATCGGTTCTATCCCACTTATGGGATTCAAAATTATATTTCTTCACTATAAATGCCGGTGCCCCGACAACAACACAATAATCTGGAACAGACTTGGTTACAACCGAGTTTGCGCCTATGGTTACATGTTTTCCTATCTTAACACCCTGCAAAATTACAACATTATTATAAATCTTGCAACCTTCTCCTATATGTACAGGCTCAACTGTTATATTCTGTCTTTCTATCGGAACTGCAATATCATCGTAAGGATGATTAATGTCCGTAATTGAAACATTAGCAGCAATGGCTGTATCACGCCCTATCTCAATACGATCGGCACAGGTTATATGACAGTTCTGCTCTATCGAGACATTTTCACCAATAACAATAACCGGCGTAAATGATACGTCGTTGTAGCAAAACACCCCCTCAATCCTTGCATTGTTTCTTATTTGTACACCTTTACCCATTTTAATATATTGGGGCGTAATAAGCATAGGCTTTATTACCATTGAAGACATATGATATTCCATGTATCTATGCTTATAACATATATAGTAAAACAGGTGTTTAAACATCTGATATACGTTACTAAAAATTCCCATATAGCATTTATTGAATAATCTGCTCCAATCCTAATTCCCTACATGACGATTTCAGCATACGCTTGTCTTCTTCTGAAATATCCTCATCTCCAATAGATGGAACTTTTTCATATTCAGAAGAATACAAATTCTCCAATTTCGATTCTGAAAATCTTTCATCTTCACGATATAGCATTTTCTCATGTTGCAATACCTGCTGTAGAGTAAACTTTGTTGCTATCAGTTTTGCAGGCACACCTGCCACTACAGAATATGGCAGAGTATCCTTAGTAACAACAGCACCAGCTCCGACTACTGTTCCACGCCTTATTGTAACACCCGGCAACAGTATTGCACCAGCACCAATCCAACAATCTTCCTCTATCACAATGTCTTTATTAACATCTCCGATATGATATTGTGCATTGAGATAAAAAGGGACTCCCACCTTTAAGACATGCGGACTTGGCACAATAATGCATCCAGATGAAATAACAGAATATTTTTTAACATACAGTTTACCATTTAGAGAGATAAAATTTGTATTGTCCTGTATAACGACATAGTCATCCAGATACATATTTTCAGGTACAAGCTGAGAATTCGGATTAACAAACGTATGTTTGCCGATTTCAGCAAAATGTCGTCTAAAAAGCAACATCCTGACTTTTTTTCTGATATTTAAAATACTACTCAGTTTCATACCTGTTATTTATTCCAAAGACCTGTTGCAGTTTTGTTCAACAATTTGCCAACCTGAATATCCATCAATACTGCATAAAAAAGGTTTATAATAATCAACGATATCAACACACCATAAGCTCCCATGTATCCGCCCAAGAGCAATGACATTGGAATATGTAAAAGCATCCCTATCACAACCATTACGGTCTCTAAATACAATTTTCCCATACCAACTATCAATGTACCGTTCAGCGTCATCCAACAATAAACCGATACATATACAGCAACCATGGACGTCATCATAAAAGGAACGTCGACATTATCACCAATCCAAATGAGATATAGTATCTTTGATGCTAATACCATTAGTACTGAAGCACCTACAGACAGTAGCAAAATCTTCTGCATTTTTTTTCGTATAGATTTCATCCAGTCGTAATCGCCTCTTGTATACGCATCGGTATATGCCGGCCAAAGTGGATTAGTAATGATTGTATAACCCAACATAGTAAAATTCATAAGTCGGTACGCAAGATTGTAATTAGTCACTTCGAGTGGCGATGACACGTGAGATATCAATACATTCGTACTTTGATACAGAACCAGCACTTGAACATTTATAATAAAAAACTTGTATCCCAATCCCAACAAATCAGCCACCAGACATTTGCGAACACAAAATATGTTTGGAGCAACACTACGAAATTTACCGAAATAAAAAATAAAGGATGCCACACATGTAACCACTATAGGCATGATTGCTACAGAACATGCCAATGTTACCAAAGACGGAGGGACACACTTTGTAAGAATAACAATAACTACCAGAGACAGGATATTACCAATAACCAGGAAAATATCGGTAAGAGACACCTTTTGAAATGCAGCCACAACAGATGAAAAGACATTAACAATCATCTGGGTACAAGCCAACAATACAACTACTTGCATAGCCAACATTATATCTGCCTCATATTTAGGAGCGATATTAAGTATACTACACCAGTTCACGTATGGCAACAATATTTCCAGGATAATACATAGTGGCACAAATATCAGCAACATCATAAAATATGTTGTTGAAACAAGTTGCTTTCCCCTCTCCCAGTCATTGTTGGCAATAGTCTCAGTCAGCTTATTTTTTAAGCCTTGTGAAAAGCCGATATCCATAAAAGACAATCCAGTCATTATCGAAGACAATGTAAGCCATACGCCATACAATTCAGGCGAAACATAGCCAATTGTTAACGGAACAAGAGCAAAAGACACAGCAATACTAACACCCTTCATCAACAAAGATATCAGTATATTTTTTTTAACAGCTACCGTTCTTGAGTTTCCGTTAAAGAAACCAGCATATTTTTGAAAAGTCATTAACACGTACTTCTATTCCTTCTTTGTCTTTCTAAAATATTTTCTTATAAAAGTAATCCAAGCAGCATCGGCTATGCATCCCAACAAGATGAATATCAACAATGTTGCAAGTCTTGATCTGCTACTTGCCTTATATGGCATCTTTGCACTCTGAATCATAGTAAACGCAGGTGTACGTTCCTGAATCTTTGCCTTAGCCTGATCGCGCATCTTTGACATTGTGGCATACACTTCATATGCACTCGACATCTTTGATTGCAACGACTGCTCATGAACATTTACCGATTGCAATACAGAGTTACGGTGACTGTCGCTAAACCCTACATACTTGCTCTGCTTTTCTTTATATTTCAATTCAGCCTCTTTCATCAGTTTATCGTAATACTCATAATCTGTTCGAGCTTTCTTTGTACGATAATCTGTTATATATGCTTGAAGACGACGCTGTAGAGTGTCTGCCATAATGGCTGCAACCATAGGGTCTTGATCGTCAACTGATATTGTTATCTCACTCGTCTTTTTATCAACATGACAAATCAACGTCTTTGCCATATCCTGACATATTTCCATTTCCTGCAATGAAATTCTGAATGGGTCTACGCCCCCTTTCATTCCCGAAGGAGCGTTATCCTTTGGCTTCATTTTCTCCGAAAGCCACTTTTTGGGATATGACCAAAATGGATATTTAGTGTCATTCTTCAGATGGTCAATGTATGTACGCTCCGTATTGTCATCTTTCAGACGCACCTTCACATCGAACAATGACTGCAAGAAATCTGTAGAAGAAAATATATCAGGATATATCTCCGGATAAATGGCATCCATCGACGACTTGCCGCCCAAATCAATACCAAATGACGAAGCCATGTCTGCAAGGTTACTTGCCAGCCCAAGACCACCTGATGACATTTCTGGCGCAAGTATTACCTTTGCCGTATATATCTTAGGCGTATTAAATGCAACAACAAGACCTATTGCTGTAAAAGCAACAATAAAACGCACAAGAGTTTTCCACTCTTTCATCAACTTTATTACCAATGCAATAACATCAATCTCGTTATTCTTCTTATTTTCCTCCATTATAAAACATCTCTATAAATTTGTACACAAACACTTTAAACGCGAATATTAGTTGTATATTGTATAAGCACTAAATTTAGTGCACCAAATTAGCGATAGTCGCTATCATTGTGGCAATAGAAGCCGTTGAGGTTCCTATTGTCAGAATCTCAGAGATGGTCATCTTCTTCGATGCCATCTTCTGCGGCACGATTATCTCGCAGCCCGGATTTATGTACTTGCGTCCGCTGCCCTTAATGCGATAAACCATGCCGTTCATGTTGATTACATAAACTCTGTTCTTCTTTGCCTTCTGGCTGAAGCCTCCGGCCTGATCTATATAATCCGTAAGTTTCTGCTTGCTATTGTATGCCACGGTTGTCGAGAACATCACCTCGCCATTAACCTTTACGGTATTTGTGAATGTAGGGATGATTAGTCTGTCGCCCTCGCGCAGCACAATATCGTTCTCCCCTCCCGGATTGGCAAGAGCCTTGTCGAGTTCTATTCCGACGTAGTAAGTCGTACCCACATCGAGCGTCTTTGCCACCGACACAGAGTCCTTGTCGTTCTCCTTGGCAGCCGCCTTTATCATCGTCTCCACGCGAAGTTTCTCCTCGGCAGTCATCTCGCGTTCAAGGCGCGCGCCCTTTATGTAAGCCTCCTTTGTCAGTCCGCCGGCACTCTGCACAAGCTCGCTCAGTCGCTGGCTCTTGCGTGCAAGCGTGTATGTTCCAGCAAAGAGAACCTCGCCTTCTACCGACACGTTTTTCTGCTCGTAGTAGCCCGGACTTCTTCTCACATACACCTCGTCGAACGGTTCGAGGGTGAACGACGGCTCTCCCTCAACAACGAAGCCCTCTTTCAGAGAGAAACTGAATGTCTGCGCCATGAAATCCTCCGAGTCTGTAGCCTGCTGGTTCTTTATTCGGCGCGCCACATCGACCTTTACGGTAGATGCCGCCTCTTTCAGTCCGCCTGCCTGAAGAATGAAATCCTCGAGCGTTTCGTTGGCGGCATATTCGTAGATGCCGGGATAGCGCACCTCGCCCTTGATGGTGAGAATCTGCTCGCCCTGCATATCCTTCTTGCTTGGTATGAAGAGCACGTCTTCCTTTCGCAGCGGGATATCTGGCACTCTGCCGTGCAGAAGTCCTGCCACGTCGATAGAGAGCACCTCGAGAGTCATGTCCGAACGGCGGCGATGCATCACGGCATGGTCGAGGAAGGCATCTTCCTTAGGACCGCCGGCACGTTCAATCAGTTCCTTCACAGTCTTTATGTTTCCGTCGCTCTGATACATTCCGGGGCGGAATACCGCTCCTTTTATCTCAACCTTGTTGGCAAAACGAGGAATCACCGAGTCTACGGTTATCGAATCTTCGTCGGATACCTGGAACTTACCGAGTTCAAACTCCTCTACATTAAATATCTGATATTCAAGCCCGTTCTTTCTCAGCACCCTCACGCTCTGCTTGTAGGCATCGCCTGTGAATCCGCCGGCGTATTTAAGTGCTGTTGCCACGCTCTCGTTCTTCTTCATCTCGTAGAACATAGGGCGTTTAACCTTTCCTGCCACGTTTACAAGACAGTCGTACGCTCCTACCACAATCACATCGTTGTCGGCAAGTCGCACGTTGCCAGTCAGTTTGCCGTTAAGGATATAATCGTACACATCGACCGTGCTCACCAGTTTGCTGTTGCGATACACCTTGATGTCGCGCATCGTACCAATCTCATTCACTCCGCCAGCCATATAAAGGGCATGGAAAACAGATGCAAAAGCCGAAATCGTGTATGTTCCGGGCGTAACCACCTCGCCCATTATGTTTACGGTTATGGTCTTCGTGTCGCCCACCGTAAGACGGACTTGCGAGTTGACGTAGTTTGAGCCGACTTTGCGCTTCAGGTATGCGTTTGCCTGAGCCACCGTCATTCCGCCTATCGTAACAGGACCAATTTCGTCGATGACTATTGTGCCGTCGGGCGAGATTGTCGATTCTATCGTCTTTTGCGATGCGCCCCACACATCAATGAACACTTGGTCGCCCGGACCAAGCTTATAGTTAGATGGTGTGGCAATATTCATATTCGGTTCGAACGACAGATTCTTGTTGTTGAAGATGTTACGTCCGAAAATCTCGCGCTTATGTTTTTTCTTCTTTTCGAAGAGGAAATCGAAATCCTCGTCAAGCGAATCGGGCATGATGAAATCGAGCTCGCGGCGCATGTCCTTCAGTTTTATGCGCTTCTGTTTCTCGGTCAGTTCCTCGTCATTTTCCTTTTCGTCGTCGAAAGTTTTCTTTCTGAAGTTATCTTCTTTCTTCTCCTTGTCGTCTTTCTTCTTGTTGCGCAGGCGCGATGCCGACTTCTGCTTTTCGTCGTCTATGCCCGATATGTTCTTTGCGCCCACCACCTCGCCGCTTTTCTGCTTGTTGTACTTAGCCTTTATGCGACGAATCTGCTCGATGGTTACGCCTTTCTGCATAAGTTGGATTACAATCTGCGACTGTGACGTACCTTTGTTCTGCTCCTTCAGAATATACTCAATAACCTTGTCGTCGGACATAGACTGTGCCACGACAGGTGTTGCGCCCATAGTTAGCAGAACAATGATTATTATAAGTTTTATATATTGTTTCATTTATAAATCAGGCTTGCCATTATATAGAATAACTACACGCAGGCATAATTATTGCAAAGGTACATATTTTTTCTGAAATAGTTTGGTGCACCGATATTTTTTTATACTTTTGCAATTCATTACTTACAAAATCCACGGGGTTGACCGGTTTTGACAGCGGGTTGAGGTGGTATGTAAGCATGCAGTGCTCCGCTGGTCGGCACTTTAATCTCGGCTTTCAAACTTTTATCTGGCGAGAATAACTACGCTCTTGCTGCTTAAACCGAAGCACAGTAGGTTAGCTTAATCTCGGCACAAGGTGCTGAGACAAGACATCACTCAGAAGCTCTTGCTCCGAAACATTCTGGTTAAGTGGTGCAGTCAAGTCGGGGATAGTTGGGTGTGGCCTCGCGCATCCGATGAGATTTTAGAGGATAAGGCGCATGTTGGTGGTCTGGGTCTTGCATGCGCACGAAAACCGAAGGCCAGAATAAGCATGTAGAAAGCATATTAGTTCCCTGTTTGGACGAGGGTTCGAATCCCTCCAGCTCCACCCCACTAAGGAACAAAAATCGCAACTTTCATCTGAGGGTTGCGATTTTTTTTGAATTGAAAGTTGAAAAACAATTTAGAATTGACAATGGACAGAGACAATTCATAATTCAAAATTGATAATTCATAATTGCTAAGGACTTATAAAGAACAATTACAATACTGATTATTCATTTTGTAAATATAAAATGGCGGGTAGGTACGTCCAAGGTATATCCAAGCTATATGTTGGGTATATGTAAGCTATATGTAAGCTATATGTTGGGTATATGTTATGTATATGTTGGGTATATGTTTGATATATTCTGTTAAGCCGACATTTCCCCTTGCGTATTTCACATTGTCCCGCCGAATTTATCGCTCGAACTCCGTTCGTTTGCTACCTAAGTGACCATAGGTCAAGCGGCAAATTCGGCAGAACTAAGAAGCAAACAATAGACATAGAAAAGAATCGCAATCTTCATACGAAAATTGCGATTCTTTTGTGATTAAAAAATTATCTTTTTGTTGCTTACAATGTAAACTCCTTTTAGTCGTTGTTTTGCTTGCTCTATTGTTGTGTTCTTCATGATGAGACTGCCGCTAACTGAATAAACATCAACAATCATATCTTTTTTAACAGGCATGATACCTGTTGCCTCGTTCTTTATCGGCTTAATATTCTTAAAATCCTTCCAATTCACAGCCATCTTGTAATACTCTACAGATTCTTCCGGTACATACAAAACGCACGAAGCCTTATCCATTCCTGCAAATGTTGTAGATGTTGTTATTGGAGGTATTTCAACACAACAAGTAAAAGACTTAACCTTACTGCAATTATAAAATGTATAATCATATAAACGCTCTAAGTTTTGACCTAAGTAAATAGATTCAATAGAGTTATCATCTCTGAAAGTACCAGATCCAATTGTCTTAACATTTGGAAGAAAAACCTTCTTCAATGACGTACAAGACATAAAAGCATCCCCTCCCACAGACACAACATTGTCAAGATCTACACTTACCAATGAAGAACAACCTACAAAGGCATTATCACCTACAGTAGTTAAACTCTTTGATTCTATTCTTTTTACTTTACTACAATATCCAAAAGCTGCACAATCCAGATTTTTTACATTCTGTATCGCAACAGAATCAAGGCCTACACAATTGTAAAAGGCATACTTACCGATCATTTCAGTTGTTGGAGCATAAAACATCTTAATGTTAGAACAATACTCAAAAGCATCTTCTGCAATCATCTTGAACTTTTTAGATAAAACAATAACAGATGTAACATTCGCATATGAAAAGCCCTTATAGCCAACCCCTACAACATTATACTTATTGTCATTATAAGTTACAGTTGCCGGAATCATAACATCTCCAAATGTTCCTGAAGTGATTGTAGCCGTCATTCCATCACTATCAAGTTTGTAAGTAAGACCGTTATTTTTCACAGTCTGAGCATTTACGTCTATCATACACAACGCAAACACAATGAATAATAATATTTTTCTCATATCTATTTTGTTTTTAATTACATATTCTACAAGGTGAATACATTCTTTTTATTTTACTATATTTTTGAGCCACCACCATTCCAGAACAACGGTTTAATCCTCTACAACTTGGATAACTATGATATTTTTCGGCATATGGTCCAGTACAAATATAAACAGTCTCAGAAGAAGCACCAACATACTCATTTTCGTAAGAACCTGCAATGCCTCTTACATGTCCCGACGAGCGTCTTTCGCCTTGAACTTTAGAGCCTTTACTTACAGTTATAGCAACTGCCGTATTCATGCCAGCAAAACTATCTCCATCAGATGTATGGTCGCAAGTATAATCCCACGCAACATTTTGTCTGTCTTCCAATCCATCGAAACCACGTTTTGTTATCTTTGTCAGTTGTGTGTTATCGCTAAAATTGATACACGTCAATGGAATGCGTATTCTGTGCATTTTATAATACCCTTCAACAAAACCTTCATCGTAAGAATCACTACAATAATATACAGCAATTACAGAATCTTTTTCCATCACGATCTCTTTCACTACAGTTGAATCATAATCGATATTCGGGATTGTAAGATTCTGTGACATATAGCCAAGCAGCAACGTATTATCAACAATTTTATTCGCTTCTTTTATTTTTTGTTGTCTCTCGGCTTCCTCTTTAACCAATATCTCATTGTATTTACGTTTGTAAAGCCTTACATCCAAATCCGTAACAAACGCCTTGTCTATTTGATTTTCCAAGACTGTAGGAAGTACATCTATAGGCTTGCCGTTGCCTATTCGAAATTTGAATTGGTATTTTTCGACTGCATTTTCTGAGAATTCCATTCCTAACCACGTAATAGGAAGAAACTTACGATAAATTGTTTTTTCCTTTGTCGTGTCTGGCAATTCGTATTCTTTAGAGTCTAAGTCATAAAATTTATACTCATCAGAAATGCTATTGTATTTATCTTCAAAATATGTTCTATTTACAAAAGCCCCTAATAACTGAAGTGTTTGCTTCTTAATCTTGATAAAGTATGTCACATTCATACCATCAACATCAAACCGAAAATACTTTTCCCCATTATAACACTCTGTTTTTGTATTTACAAGGAGTCCCCAAGACGAAAGATTCAATTGTTTTTTAGAAACGCCTTTTAGCCTATCGCCTTCTTTTCGGAATATATTCTTCTCAATAATTTCAGCAACCGAATTTATGTTGCAAACCTGTACTTTATTATTCGTTACTTCTTCAAACGAACTAAATCCCTTTGTCTGCGCAAAACAAATCTGTCCCACACAAACAAGTACATGAAAAAACAGAATTTTTGAAACCTTTATCATAAATCAACAATTATTCCAACGATATATTTTCGAATTAATCTATTAATCTTACCAACTGTCATTTTCTAAATCTTCATGCAATCCATAAGTATCCCAATGTTTGTAAATATTGTCCCATCCCGCAAAAACCTTTTTAGTTCCATCCGTAAAAATGAAAGTGACATTCGTTATTTTCAGATAGTGAATAATACCATAATAATCATAAAACAAGTCATTAAAATTACATTTTGCAGAATTTTCAGGAAAAACATATCCAATCATTGTCACAGTACTTGTTGTACGACCAAAATAATCTCTTTGTATATCACCTACATTATTATATGGACGCAATGTTACTTTTACATACTTTATTGTTTTCTTAAAACAATTAAAAAATTTAAATTCCGCACATATTTTATTACAATCATTAGTTCCGTAGTTATACTCAAACAAGAACAACTGATTATTCATTATCTGCTTATACATTTTCTTTTTTTCAAGGATTCTTTCATTAGCCATTTTTAATACCTCTTGCTCCAATTCTTTCTTGGCTTTGAGTTCGGCTTTACAAACTTCCATTCTTACCTTAGCACCATTTTCGCCCCTTGCCTTAACTTTCTCATAAAGCTCCAAATCACTAAAATCAAGATTCTTTTCATCAAGCACGACTTCCTTTTCCGTTGTATAAGTTATACAATAGCACATGTTTCCCAAACACTTATATACATAAAATGTTTCATCCCACAAATTATCAAGAAGGTCATTTTTATTTTCGTTAATACCCTCAGGTTCTTTATTTTCAGTATACATATCTAACGTATCAGCAACCAAAGAATCTGCACACACTGAATAAGAAGCCATTAAAACAGTATGATCCGTTATTGAATCAGCTATGGCTTGCTTACGCTTTCTTTCCTCTTTCCTCAAAATATTCTCATATACAGGCAAATAGTCTTTTACTGTCCTCTCGGAAACAAAACCGTTGTTTTGATTAGAGATATTGGAATCTCCAATTTGTTTTTTTAGATTTCCGAACTCTTTCCATTTAACCTCAGGTAAACGATAGTAAAAATCATAAGTATTATACGATTCGTTATATTCCATTTTCCATTCAACCTTAACGAATTTCCGATAAATAGTAGATTCGTTTTTACAATATTTTGGAATGACGCCGGATTCAATGTCATAATAAGCATAACTAAGTTGAAACTCATTGAATAGATTTACGAAATAAGACTTATTGGTCATACATTTCAATAAGGGCTTCGTTTCCTCGTTTATCGCGATGTAAATACTGTCTTCGCCATAAACAAAACGCGGATTGCATACACACTGCAAAAACTGTTTAGATTTTGACTTGTTTGCATAAAAAACTTTTATTCCTTTAAATTCCGACATTAACGTCAAGTCGAAGAATTCCTCAACTTTCTCCCTTTTTCCCACATACATTTCATCCGACCTGTCATTATGCGAAGCGTCCTTTAACTTTTTCAGAGGTTTGTACTTTTTTTCCTTCTTTATGAAAATGTTACGAGACATAATTTCATCAAACCCCTCATTGCTTACCAAACTTAATTTTAGTTTTGCTACATTACCCACACATTCCTCTAAAGAGTCAAAGCCGCATTTAGCTTTTTGAGAATGTACTTCAGAAAAAGATAACGTAAAAGCCATTAGAAAAAGAAATCGCAGAAAACGACTTTCAAATTGTGTTTTATCAACCATACTTACTGCTCTAAATTTCACGGTGCAAAAATATATAAAAAAAAGCATTTCATCGAAGAAAAACAAGTCAAAATCTACCATCCTCATACTTTTACGATCGCTATAAAAAAAACGATGCCACCCAAACAAACGGAGCAGCATCTTTTACAACTTGCAGTATTTAATAAAATTATGATAATCTGTTGATGAGGTAAGGCAGAGCCTTCTCGAACTTAACGCCATACCAATGGTCAGCATCTGGCAATGTCTGGCGGATTGACTCGCAAACAAAGTCGGCGGCGATGGATGCAGCCTCGATTATTGACTTGCCGCGCATCAGAGCACCAGCGAAAGATGATGAATACACATCGCCTGTTCCGTGCATAGCCACATCAAGATGCTCGGTAAAGTAATAGTCGAACTTTGAGCCATCGTAACATGCCACGCCCAGTTTGCCCTTCTCAAAACTTACGCCTGTAAGCACAACATTCTTTGCGCCAAGAGCATACAAGTCCTTCAGCACCTTCTCAATATACTCCTGTGTGTAGATTCCAGCCAGATAAGGAATGCCAAGAAGCAAGGCAGCCTCGGTCATGTTTGGCAGAATGATGTCCGCGCCGTTTACCAGCTTGCGCATCTCCATTGGGAAATCGTCGTCGAAGCCGGCATAGAGTTTGCCGTTGTCGCCCATCACAGGGTCTACTATTCTGAGCGCGCCCGGACGAGCCACCTGATTCATAATGTCGAGGATGTGAGGAATCTGAGCCTTTGACACATAGCCTGTATAGAAGGCGTCGAAATCAACGTTCTCTTTCTTCCATCTGTCAAGAATGTTTGGCATTTCGTCGGTAAGGTCGCGGAATGTCCATGCCGAGAAACCTGCTGTGTGGTTAGACAGTACCGAACTTGGCAATATTGCCGTCTCAATTCCACATGCCGAGATTACAGGCAGAGCCACGGTGAGCGAACATTGTCCCACACACGAAATATCCTGAATTGTTAGAAGTCTTTTATCCATTTTATTTGTTTTTTATTTCTGGCTGCAAAGATTACAAAAACAGAACACCTATTTTATAAAACATTCCGAAAAAGTAAAAACAATCTTACATTATAACAAAAGCAAAATCGGCAAACCACATTAAAACGGCATTTAAACGAGAGAAAAATCGGCAAAAAACGGCGTTTTTTGAAAAAATTGGTTAATTTTGTGGTTCACAAAAAAATGATTTTTAACGAAACAGACATAAAAATTTAGATAACATACAGAAATATTTAATCATAGCGTTTGCTATTTAATCTGAAACGTTCGGAAACCTGGCAGTAGAAGAACTAATACAAGACTAAATAAGCAAATGCCTGCGCGTATGGCGTGGGCATTTCTTATCTTGTATTAGTGGGTCATGCCAGGTACCTCGAACGTTGGATAAGGAATTGTCCCACGTTCTTTTTTTGTATATAGAGGTATCTGCATGGCTTTCGTTTTTTAGACCCTGAATAGCATTCGTATTTAGACATAACTTATTGTGAAATACGAATCTACATTCAATGCTATCGATGCCATCCTGCGCAATGAGGCGGGATGCAGCAACGAACTGGACTACATAGAGCAAACATCGTGGCTCTTGTTCCTGAAATATCTCGACGACCTCGAAACGGAGCGCGAAGACGAAGCCGCCCTCGACGGCAAGGAATACCGCCGCATTATCACCGGCTTCAACCGTTGGAACGCTTGGGCTGCCCCAAAAACCGCAAAGGGCGAACTCGACGTTATCAACGCAATGACCGGCGACGACCTTGTGGAGTTTGTTAACCAAAAACTCTTCCCTTCGCTCAAACATTTCAAAGATACCGCCGTGTCGCCCGATACGCTTGAATACAAGATTGGCGAGATTTTCGACGAACTGCGCAACAAGATAAACAGCGGCTACAACATGCGCGAGATTATCAACAAGATAGACTCGCTTCACTTTCAGAGTGCCGACGACAAGCACGAGATGACCGTGCTCTACGAGGATAAGATTCGCCGCATGGGCAACGCCGGTCGCAACGGTGGCGAGTACTACACTCCGCGTCCGCTCATTCGCACCATCGTTAAGGTGGTGAATCCGCGCATTGGCGAAACCGTTTACGACCCTGCGTGCGGCTCGGCTGGCTTCCTCTGCGAGGCGTTCAACTATATGCAGGAACAGATAAAGTCGGTGGCAGATAGCGACATGCTGCAAAAGTCGACCTTCTATGGCAAGGAGAAGAAGGGTTTGCCGTACATCATAGCCACCATGAACATGATATTCCACGGTGTGGCTGCGCCCAACATCGTGCGTGGCAATACGCTCACCGAGAACCTTGCCGCCATTCAACAGCGCGACCGCAAAGACGTTATCCTTGCCAATCCGCCATTTGGAGGCAGCGAGCGCGCCGAGGTGCTGCAAAACTTCGATATACGCACCGGCGAGACGGCTTACATGTTTATGCAGCATTTTATAAAGATGCTGAAGGTGAACGGTCGCGCCGGCATAGTTATAAAAAACACCTTCCTGAGCAATGGCGATGCCGCAGCCGTGCGCCGCAAACTGCTCGAAGAGTGCAACCTACACATCATTCTCGACCTTCCGCAGGGCGTGTTCACCGGTGCAGGCGTAAAGACCGTGGTGCTCTTCTTCACCAAGGGCGAGCCAACGCGCAAAATTTGGTATTACCAGCTGAACCTCAGCCGCACGCTTGGCAAGACTAACCCGTTGAACGAAGCCGACCTTGCCGACTTTGTGGCGTTGCAGCAGACCAAAGCCGAAAGCGAAAACTCTTGGACGCTCGATGCATCTGTACTTGGCAACGACTACGACCTTTCGGTAAAGAACCCAAACAAGCCTGAGATTGTAGATAACCGAACCACCGAGGAGATTCTCAGCACCATAGCCGACCTCAACAGCGATTCCGCAAGATTGATTAACGAAATAAAGGAGATGCTATGAAAGAAGGATGGAAATATATGAAGTTGGGAGAAATAAGTGAATCTATAAAAGATGGTGATTGGATTGAAAAAAAAGATCAATCATTATCCGGTTTTAGATTAATACAAACGGGCAATATCGGTGTGGGTTTATTTAAAAATAAAGCAGAATCAGCACGTTATATAAGTGAAGAAACATTTTCACGTCTACATTGTGAAGAAGTTTTTGAAGGCGACATTTTGATTTCTCGTTTGCCAGACCCTGTTGGACGTGCGTGTATTGTGCCGTATTTGGATACGCGCAACATTACAGCGGTAGATTGTTCAATCGTAAAATTAAACAGCAAAATAATCAATAGCGATTATTTTCTCCTGTATACTCAATCAAATAAATATTTCAACCAAATATCTTCGTTGTGTACAGGTTCGACAAGACAACGTATTACAAGGAAAAAACTTACAGAACTTCAAATTCCCGTTCCCCCGCTCCCCGACCAGCAGCGCATTGTTTCCTATCTTGATGCCGAGTTTGTGAAGATAGAAGCCCTTAAAGCCAATGCCGAAAAGCAACTTCAAGCCGCCAAAGATTTGTTTCAAGCCGCTCTAAAAGAGATGTTGACACCGAAAGAAGGATGGGTGGAGAAGAAGTTAAAGGAGGTAGGTAAAACACAAACTGGTTCAACACCTTCAAAAAGCAATGCCAATTATTATGGCAACTACATACCTTTCATAAGACCTGCTGAATTAAATTTCAACAATAACGGTGAAATAAAATATGATAGTGAAGTAAAACTGAGCGAGTCTGGTGCTAATTGTAGCAGAGTAATAGATGAAAACTCTGTATTAATGTGTTGTATTGGCAGCATTGGCAAAATAGGCTTTACAACACTAAAAGTAACTTGCAATCAGCAAATTAACACAATAACACCTTGTAGTGATTATAATGCTCGTTTTATTTATTATGCATTATTATCACCTGATTTTCAAGAAGAAGCCATAAAAATAGCTAATAGTGCTCGAGCTACGTTAGCTATTATAAGTAAAGGAAAATGGGAAAACATTTTTATACCTATACCGCCACGTAAGGAGCAGCAACGTATCGCCGACCGCCTCGACGCACTCTCTGCCAATGTGAAAGCATTGCAAACGAACTACGCCGAAACCATAACGCTCTGCAACGACTTGAAACAGGCGTTGTTGAAAAAGGTGTTTGGATAGATTTGTGCCAAATCAGCAAAATTAGCATACTGAAATCTGCATAATTCGCTAATTATTTTTAGTATATTTGTACGGATTATAAAAAAAACATAATTATGGACGAACAGCAGAATATAATCATATATCGTACAGCAGACGGACGAGCTTCGGTTGTACTCTTTGCTAAAGATGGAAATATATGGCTTAACCAACAACAGATGGCAGAACTTTTTGCCACCTCGAAGCAATTGATTAGTCACCACATAGCTAACATACTAAAAGAGAATGAATTGAATGAAGATTCAGTTGTAAAACAATATTTGACAACTGCCGCAGATGGCAAAAATTACAACGTGGTATTCTACTCTCTCGAAATGATTATAGCTGTAGGTTATAGGGTACGAGGCATTCGTGGCACGCAGTTCAGACAATGGGCAACAGAGCATCTGACGGAATATCTTGTAAAAGGTTTTACGATGGATGACGAGCGCCTGAAGAATCCAGACGGCAGACCCGACTACTTCGATGAATTGCTGCTGCGCATCCGCGACATTAGAGCATCGGAAAAACGTTTCTATCAGAAGATAAGAGACCTCTTTGCACTAAGCAGCGACTACGACAAGAGCGACAAGGCAACACAGATGTTCTTTGCCGAAACGCAGAACAAACTGCTCTATGCCGTAGCCCACAAGACGGCTGCCGAACTTATTGTCAGTAGGGCCGACGCAAACCAACCTAATATGGGACTCACCACATGGAAAGGCAGCATCGTGCGCAAAGGCGACGTTATCATTGCAAAGAACTATCTGCACGATGATGAAATAGAGTCATTGAATCGTCTGGTAGACATCTTCCTGACAAGTGCCGAAGAACGAGTAAAGAATCGCCGGGATCTTACACTTGACTATTGGCGCAAGAATGTGGACAACCTGTTGACATTCCAAGATAAAGACATACTGCAAGATACCGGTAGCATTACAAACTATGAAGCAGAGAAAACGGTGAAACAAATATATGATGTTTTCAACAACAAGCGTAAACAATTGGAGGCGCAAACAGCCGATGCCGAAGATATGAAAATGCTGGAAGATTTAGAAAAAAAAATTGTAGCAGAAAATAAAAAAGGGAAATAGCCAATAACTATGGACGAATCAACAACACGCCGAAAGAAGATAGACCCTGCGCTCTATGCCGTGGGTTGGGAGCAAGTGCCCGAAAGTCAGATACTCAACGAGCAACGCGCGTACCTCATTGCGCCCGGTCGTGTGGAAAAACTGAAGGCACGTCACCCCAAGAAGGTGGACTACATTCTGGAATACAAGGGCATAAAACTCGCTGTCGTGGAAGCCAAATCCGACGAAACAGATGTTTCGGTGGGCGTGCCGCAAGCCAAGCAGTACGCCGAAATGTTGCAGATTCGCTATACATACGCTACCAACGGCGACAAAATCTACTTCATAGATATGGGCGTTAAGGATGCGCACGGCAATTACTCCGTGCCATCTACCGAGAAGTTCATAGACAAATTCCCATCGCCGCAAGAGTTGTGGCAGATGACATTCCCCGAGGATAACGAGTGGCGCGACCGCTTCAACCTCGAACCACTGAACCGTGGCGGCAGCCGCGAGCCGCGTTATTACCAAGTAAACGCCATCAACAACGTGCTCAACGCAGTGGCAAACGGACAAAACCGCATTTTGCTAACTATGGCAACCGGCACGGGCAAAACATACACCGCTTTTCAGATTTGTTGGAAACTATTTCAGACCAAATGGAATCTCCACGGAGCCGACCAACGTCCGCGCATACTTTTCATCGCCGACCGCAATATACTTGCCAACCAAGCCGTCAACGATTTTGAACAGTTTCCCGACGATGCCATGGTGCGCATCACGCCCGACGAGTTGCGCAAGAACCATGGCAAAGTACCAACGGCGCGGCATCTCTATTTCACCATCTTCCAAACCTTCATGTGTGCCGACGAGAGTGGCGAGCCTTACTATAAACAATATCCAGCGGATTTCTTCGATTTCATCATAATAGACGAGTGCCACCGTGGAGGTGCAAATGACGAAAGCCAATGGCGCGAACTTATGGATTATTTTTCGCCCGCCTATCAACTCGGAATGACCGCCACGCCGCGCCGTCAGGACAACGCCAACACATACCGCTATTTTGGCGAGCCGGTGTATTCCTATTCGCTCAAACAAGGCATCGCCGACGGCTATCTCACGCCATTCCGCGTGCGCATTTCTGAAAGCAACATCGACGAGTACACTTACAACCCCGACGACGAGGTTGAAGGCGAAATAGATATCGAAAAGACCTATACCGAAAGCGATTTCTATAATGGCAAAATAGAGATTCGCCAGCGCGACGAATACCGAGTAAAGGAACTCCTTGCGCAGATAAATCCAGACGAAAAGACGATTGTGTTCTGTGCCACACAGCTTCATGCGCACATCATTCGCGACATGATAAACCAGCACAAAAAGAACCCTGCGCCGAACTACTGTGAGCGCGTGACTGCCGACGATGGCGCGGATGGCGAAGAGGCTCTGAGACTCTTTCAAGACAACGAGCACAAGTTGCCGACCATTCTAACCACATCGCAGAAACTATCTACTGGCGTGGATGCTCGCAACGTGCGCAACATTGCGCTGATGCGTCCTGTAAACAACATGGTGGAGTTCAAGCAGATTATCGGTCGCGGCACACGCCTTTTCGACGATAAATACTACTTCACTATTTACGACTTTGTGGGCGCAAGTCGCAATTTTCAAGATGCCGAGTGGGACGGCGACCCATTCTGTCCTGTCTGTGGCAATTATCCCTGCACCTGCAACAAAAAACCGAAGCCATATCCCAAGGATGAGCCAGAAGGACTACCAGAAGCAAGCGACACCCATAAGCCATGCCCTGTGTGCGGTCATCTGCCTTGCACCTGCGACGGCGGCAGCAAGCCCCAAAAGAAAATCATCGTCCGCCTGTCGGCACAGCGCACATTCGGACTAAAAACAAAATGGACGGAGAAATTCCAGTATGGCGACGAACTTATTTCGATAGAAGAATTTATACAGAAACTTTTCGGCAAATTGCCGTCGTTCTTCAACGGACCGGAGGATTTGCGAAAACAATGGGAGCATCCCGACACACGTCGCGCCCTGCTCAACCAACTGGAACAAGAAGGCTTTCACGAAGAGAAACTTCAGAAGATGCAGTTTGTGATGGGACGCGAGGATTGCGACCTGCTCGATGTGCTCGAATATCTTGCCTACGAAACCACGCCTATAGAACGCGAAAAACGCGTTGAACTCGTGCGACAAGACTATTACAAGCAGCAGACTAAAGCTCAAAAAGAATTCATCGACTTCCTTATCGCCCAGTATCTGCGCAACAGTTACCACGAATTCACGTCCGACAATCTTGGCAAGTTCATCAATATGAAATACGGCTCAATTGCCGACGCCAAAGCCAACCTCGATATGGACGTATCGCAGATACGCAACCAGTACATCGAGTTTCAACGACAACTATACAGCAGAGCATAAAAAAAAGGCGTGCCACATTGCGACACGCCTTTCTAAATATTCTATCTTTAGAACAGCTTCTCTGGATATTCGCCACTCTCAACAAGAGCCTTAATCTTGGCTACTGTCTCAGGACGGTCCTCAGGATAAGTTACGCCGAACCACTTTGATGTAGTGTCGAGAACCTTAACTGTTGCAGTACCCTCGTTAATCAACTTGTTTACCATGAGAGGAATGAAGAACTCAGCCTTCAGATTCTCCATGTTCTTAGGGTCTTTCAGGAACTCAACGAAGAAGTCCTGACTGTACTTGAAGTAATCAGGAGTGAAGCCCCATACGTTCATAGAAACAGGAGTGTTGTCGTCAACGGCAACCCAAGTTGTGTTGTCATCGTCGAGATACTTAACAACGCCGTCGATGCGCTGAATCTTAGTGCGCTCAACAACGGTTGTAAGATGTCCCTCGGCATTTGTTGAGCAGATGCCACGGCTCACAGTTCCGCTCTCTGAAAGAGTGTTGCCAACGCGGAAGCCAACCATTGAGTACTGGTTTGTTGCGCCCTCAGGAAGTTCGCTCAGGAACTTGCCCATAACGGCAAATGTATCACGGCCGTAGAAGTCGTCGCAGTTGATAACGGCAAAAGGCTCTTTGATAACGTCCTTGCCCATGAGCACAGCGTGGTTTGTTCCCCAAGGCTTTGTTCTGCCCTCAGGACAAGTAAAGCCCTCTGGAAGGTCGTCAATGCTCTGGAATACAAGTTCAACAGGAAGTTTGTCCTGATACTTGCTTATAATCTTCTCGCGGAAGTCCTGCTCGAAATCCTTGCGGATAACGAACACCAACTTACCGAATCCGCCACGGATAGCATCATAAATTGAATAATCCATGATAGTCTCGCCGTTAGGACCCAGACCATCGAGCTGCTTCAGACCGCCGTAACGGCTTCCCATTCCTGCAGCTAACAGAAATAAAGTAGGTTTCATTTAAATAATATTTTTATAAGTATTACATTAACTTTTTTCTAAAAAGTGCATCAAAGGTAGTGAAAAAATAGATATATTTGTACGCTAAAAAGTTAAAACAAGTTTAAAAAATTAAAAATATGCGTCGGGCAGACCATGTTTTAAATAATTCAACTCTTTCTGCACACTAAACATTACAAATACAAATAGGTAAAATCAAAAAATTCTACAAATGAACAAAAAAGCAATAATATTCTCACTTATGCTTTGCAGCGTCTGCGGAATGGCTTTTGCCCAAAAGCCAGCACCAAAGAAGCCCCACATCAAATTGGAGAACGGCAAGATGGAATACGACACATACCGCTATGTCGACTATTCTTTCTGCGGATACCGCCAGTCTGACACCAGCATACCCGATGTTCCGGTAAAGGCTGTGGTGAACGATGCCGAGGCTATTCAGGCTGCCATCGACTATGTGGGCAAACTGCCAGCCGACAAGAACGGACATCGCGGAGCTGTTCTGCTGGGCGAAGGGACTTTCGAGATTTCACAGCGTCTGCACATTGCCAACAGCGGCGTGGTTCTGCGCGGAATGGGCAGAGACAAGACCATAATACGAAAGAAAGGCGTAGACAGGATGTCGCTCCTGCTCATCGAAGACAAGGGCGATGTGAAATATACCGACAGCACAACCGTGGCGCAGGACTTTGTATATGTTAACGACAAGACAATACGTCTTGCCAACGCAACGAACTACAAGGTTGGCGACCGCATAAGCCTTACATGGCAGAGCACCAACGAATGGATAAACTCGCTGGGCTGCGCAGGGTTCTCGCCAACCAACAGCACTCTTGGCTGGCACAAGGGCGATACCGACGTTCAGTGGACACGACGCGTAACTGCCGTAAAGGGCAACGAGATTACGATAGACGTTCCGCTTACAATGACTCTAAACAAGAGCCTTGCCAACACCATAGTGGCGCGAATGCCCGTTTATAATATAATAGGTGAATGTGGAGTGGAGAACCTAACCCTCGAATCGGATTACGAGAGCGACTTCGACGAGAATCATTGCTGGACAGGCATCTCGGTAGACAATGCCGAAAACTGTTGGGTGCGAATGGTAAACTTCCGTCACTTTGCCGGAAGCGCGGTTATACTTCAGCGCGGAGCAAGCATGACTACCGTTGAGGACTGCAAGAGTTACGAGCCAAAGAGCGAAGTGGCAGGCGCGCGTCGTCAGACATTCTACACTCTCGGTCAGATGAACTTGTTCCAGAGATGCTACTCGGAAGAAGGAATACACGACTTCTCTGCCGGATGGTGCGCCGCCGGTCCTAATGCCTTCGTACAATGCGAGGCGATGAATGCCCACGGCTACAGCGGCCCCGTTGAGGCATGGGCTTGCGGTCTGCTCTTCGACATCGTAGACATCATAGGAAACGACATAAAGTTCTGCAACCTCGGACAGAGCAAGAACGGCGCAGGCTGGAACACTGCCAACAGTATGCTGTGGCAATGTACCGCAGGCGAGATTTTCTGCTACTCGCCTGATGCCGCCAACACCAACCATTGCTACTACAACTGGTCGAAAGAGAGCGGCGACGGCGACTGGTATGGCGGAGGCAACTTCGGCAAGCCACGAAGTCTGTTCGCACAGCAACTTGAGGACAGGACAAACGCAAAGAATGCCGAGAAATGCCGCATATACATGCGAAACACCAACGCAAGCAGCAATCCTGCCGTTGAAGACGCTCAGATTCTTGCCGAGGAAGCCCGAACCGTTCCGCGCGTAACGCTCGAGGCGTGGATTGACTCGGCCGTATTCAACAGCGATTTGCTGGCTCAGGGCAAGGCGAAGGTCATCAGCACACCAGCAAAGAAGAATGAGGCAACACACCATAACATAGCCATCGCCAACGGACAGATTACGAAAGACGGCAGCGCAATAGCCGGAAATCTGTACAGCACTCCGTGGTGGCGCGGAAACATCCGTCCGTCGTTCGTAAAGGGCTTCTACTCTGCCCCAGCCGTAACCCGTTTCGTTCCCGACCGCGAAGGCACAGGCCTGACCGACCGCATAGACTCGGTTGTTAACTACATGGACAAAAACAACTTCTGCATATTTGCACAGAACTACGGATTGTGGACCGACCGTCGCCGCGACGACCATCTGCGAGTAAAACGCCGCGATGCCGATGTGTGGGCACCGTTCTACGAGCAGCCTCTGGCACGTTCGGGCAAGGAGACGGCTTGGGACGGAATGACAAAATACGACCTCACAAAGCCGAATAAATGGTACTTTGCACGCCTCAACGAATTTGCCGACAAGTTCGACGGTCTGCTGTACTTCCACCACTATTTCCAGCATAACATTCTCGAAGCCGGAGCGCACTGGGTTGACAGTCCTTGGCGTCCGGTAAACAACATCAACGGCTCGGTATTTCCTGAGCCTGTGCCATTCACCGGCGACAAGCGAATATTCGTGGCAACGTTCTTCTACGACATCAACAACCCGAAGATGGCAGAACTGCACAGACAATACATCCGCCAGCAACTCGACCAGTTCAAGGGCAAGGAAAACGTCGTTCATCTTATCAGCGAGGAGTTTACAGGTCCGCTACACTTCGTGCAGTTCTGGATTGACTGCATAAAGGAATGGGAGGCTGAGAACGGCAGAGTGAAGGTTGCCCTCTCGGTTACGAAAGATGTTCAGGACGCAATCCTCTCCGACCCTTCGAGAGCATCGGTGGTCGACATCATCGACATAAAATACTGGCATTACAACACCAAAGGCCTGTGGGCAATAGAGAGCGGAAAGAATCTGTCGCCGCGCCAATGGCAGCGCAAGTTCAAGCCGGGCTCAACAGGATTTAACGAGGTGTTCAAGGCTGTGAGCGAATACAAGCAGAAGTACCCGGAGAAGGCGGTTACATACTCGGCTCAGAACTTCGACAAGAACGGATGGGCTGTGCTGATGGCTGGCGGCTCGTGCGCAAATATCAAGGTTGACGATGCCTTCCGAAAGAAGTTCCTTGCATCGGTTGCCAGCATGAAACCCGAAGCAGCAAACGATGACATCAAAGTTATGAAGGGCGACAATGCCGCACTCGTCTACCTAAGTAGCGCAACGGCAAAGGTTTCGCTCCCTGCCGGAAAATTCACGCTCTACCAAATAGACAGCACGGGAAAGATGAAGAAAATCTCAGGCAATATAAAAGGTGAATACGCGTTTGGCGAAAAGGCAGAAAAGGGCGTGTATTGGTTTACTAAGTAAATTTTTAAGTTGAAACTTGAGAGTTGAAAGTTGAAACCGTTTAATTGACAAGAAAATTGAAACTTGAAAGTTTGCTTTAGGACAAAATCCCTTGCAGAAGCAACAGTATGTGCGTTGCCCTGCAAGGGATTTTTCGTTCTTCTTACGAATTCTGCGATAAGGGATTACTCGAATTTGGGGTAACATTCTTACTTTACCCCCAAAAACGGATTATCAATTTTAGGTACTTTACGGATAACTATTAGATTTTAATTTCAACGATATTCGTATCTTTTCAGCACACAGAGGCTACTGAAACGCGGTTACTGGGCAATGACGCTTTCTGCGTCATTCTGAAAAAACGATTCATAATGACGGAAAACTGCATTTTTTATCATGAGCATACAAACGATTTAATCTTTTGATTTTTAGCAAGATTGCCCATTTTAAGGGCTTTTCAGCAAGAAAATAAGCTTCAGACAGGTGCATTTTCATCGGCAAAAAATTTGCATATTCAAATTTTATTTGTATCTTTGCATCGCTTTTGGGAACAGAGGTTCCACATAAGTTAACTTACCTTTAAAATATTAGATTTCAGGTGCGTTAGTTCAGCTGGTTAGAATACATGCCTGTCACGCATGGGGTCACGGGTTCGAGTCCCGTACGCACCGCAAAAAGGCTTCACTTTTGATAAGTGAAGCCTTTTTGGTTTCTATTAAACCCAAATCGGTCGTTAGAAGTACAAAAATCCGTGGTATGGGTTGTAAAATCTTGTAAATAAGCTACTTATGAGGTCGTTTTTTCAATGGCGGTCATTAGAAAATTCAATTTGTAAAGCATTTGTTATCAGGTGATTATGAAAGCAACCACGAAAATGGTCATCCTAATAACCGATTTGGGTTAAATTAAACAAAAAAATTAGTAACTCATCGTTGCATCTACCCTGTCGGTCCATTCCGGCAGCAAATATCCGTGAACATCTACGCAATGGTCGTGGATTGTCTGTTTTCTGTCACTCTCCTGCTTCATCCACCACTTTGTACATTCGGGATATAGCGTAGCTTTCTTGTTTGCCTTAGATGCAATGCGCTCTTTCTGACCTACAGTGAGCGATACCCACCATGTGTCCAAAACTGAAACCTTTCCCATAATTCTGAGTTTTTTATGATTAATGTTTCACAAATATATGAAATTCATTCAAATAATCAAACAAAACACACAAAAAAACGCCAAGGCGATGAAACCTTGGCGTCCAAAATCATTCAATTATGTTGTAAAAGTATTACTCTTCGTGCATCAGCACACGCTCTATGTTAAAGCGAGGACGGTCCTTCACCTCGACATAAATCTTGCCTACATACTCACCCACAACTCCCAGTCCGAGGAGAATACAGCCCGAGCAGAACCATACTGAAAGCATCAGAGATGTCCATCCCGGAACGGCGTTGCCTCTGAACAGCGAGTACATTACGAAACAGAAGATGGAGAATGACACAATCAAGAACACAATTCCGAAGTAAAGCACCATGTGAACCGGCTTAACCGAGAAACTGGTGATACCGTCGAAGGCGAAACTTATCATCTTCTTGAGCGGATACTTGCTCTCGCCGGCAAAGCGTTCGGCCCTGTCGTAATAAACGCAGTCGGTTTTGTAACCGATGGTCGGCACCATTCCGCGGAGGAACAGATTGCGCTCTCTGTAACGCAGAAGCTGTCGGAGTGCTCTCTGGCTCATCAGACGGTAATCGGCATGGTTGTAGACCGATTTCACACCCATCGACTTCATAAGCGAGTAGAAGCCCAATGCGGTAGTGCGCTTGAACCAAGTATCGGTCTGACGGCTCTGACGCACACCGTAAACGATGTCGCAGCCCTCGTAGTATTTAACTACCATCTCGCGAATGGCATTCACATCGTCCTGAAGGTCGGCATCGATAGAGATTGCCATGTCGCAGTTTTCAACGGCACTCGACAGTCCGGCAACGAGGGCATTCTGATGTCCCACGTTTCCTGCCAGATTTACGCCATTAACATACTTGTTAGCCTCGTGCAGTTCGCTGATAATGTTCCAAGTATTGTCGGTACTGCCGTCGTTTACATAAAGAATGTAACTGTTTGTTGCAATCAAATCATCCCTAACCAAATCGTCCAGCACTTGTGTAAGACGCGAGGTGGTTTCGTGAAGCACCAACTCTTCCTTGTAGCATGGCACAACGATTGCCAATCTATGCTTGTTCATTGTATTACAATCAAAATAAATTCAGACTATCACAGAAAACTCAACTCACATACAAATAAAGAGATGATAGAGCGAATTTATCTTTGGTGACGGGCAAAGCCTTCAATTATCAAGTCCTTAGTTTGTTGTATATGCGCACGGCTTGACGCTCCAAACAACACACTTTCTATCTTTGGAAAACGCGTTACATATTCCATAGCCTCATCAGGCTTCAATGCACCAGCAGCCAAGCACTGCATTGCCATCGGACGGAATTTTCTGTCAGAGTTTAGATACTCCTCATATTCCTCAATGCTTCCAGACATTCTGAAACCTATTTTATTTATAGATGAACAGATTATCGGATTCTCAATGCCCAAACGCTCACACAAATCAACCATACGAGGCATATTCATTGTTATGAAACCAGGCTCTGCATTATACTTTTTCTTTATATATTTTGCATAAGCCACAAAAATATCGTCCATTCCCAAACCAAGGAGAAGGTCGACAATAACATTCTGCAAAAAGATAACAGGAGTATTTAATCCGTCGAACATCTTCATCTCTGCATCTATAAGAAGTTCCATCAATGAAGGGAAATCCTTACGCATAAACGCAAGACCAGCCTTACCTGTTACAGCCAAAATATTACCTGGGATATATGCTTTAAGCGTACCTAAGATACCAAGTTCCGTAACAGCATTTGCATACTTGTGAGCATAAGGCATACAAGGATGAAACTTGAAATCTTTATATTCTTCCTTATGTTCGCGCATATAGTTACAGATGTTATATATTCTGTCGTGTGTTGTACACATGAAAGTATTTATTCCGCATGCTCTTGCATTGTCCAGAACATCAATTATTGCCTTATCTTCCTTGAAACGTATAGCCTGAGCACGGCTTCTCTCGTCAGAAAGATGGTTTACGGCAAAAAACTGGTTATCACCCAATATAACTTTATCCATAGTCATAACGATTCTTGTTTTAATATTTACATAAGTTCAGCATCTTTCTCCATCTTTGCAATAATGTAATCAGTCTGCAAAGCTGCCTCAAAAGAGTTTCTTGTATCTACTTCACCAGTCTCTATGCCATGAATAAATGCTGCATTTTCTGCGGTATACTCTTCTCCACGCAAATTAAAGTCAACCATAGGAGTACAGTCTGTAATATATTTGAAATTCCATCCCTGCTTCAAACCATATTCAGGTCTGTCTTCTTTGACATATATCTTCAGAGTTGTAGCATCAGCCTCGAGTTTTCCTTTATCGCCCTGAATCTTAAGACTTGTAGTCATCTTTCGAACAGTATCATCACTCCAGTTTACGCTAATCTGTCCTTTCAAGCCGTTTTCAAGATAAAGAGAACCATACACAGCGTCATCAACCTCCGAAGAGAAAATAGATGGCATCTGTGTACCTCTACAATCAACGATATTGCTACCGCAGATATAGTTAATCAGATTAAGCACATGAGCGGCATAATCCTCGATGCAACCGCCACCATTTTTCTTATCGCTACGCCATGTTCCACCTTTTGATTTTAGGACAACAGGACCATATGCCTCTCCCATAAAATGGAATGGCTTTCCGATAACGCCCTCTGCCAAAAGACGCTTCATCTCATTAAATGTACCAATATATCTATTATGATAGCCAACTTGATTTACCAAGCCTTTGGCTTTTGCCATCTGTACCATTTTTTCGCCTTGTTCAACAGTCAAAGCAAAAGGTTTTTCACAGAAGACATGACATCCTTTCTCCATCGCATACATTACCATGTCATAATGCAGTTTTGTTGGAGTTACCACATATACACAATCAGGTTTCTGCTCATCAATCATCTTTTTATAGTCTGTGTACATCTGTATCTTAGTCAACTTTTTGAAAGCACTCTGCAACAGACTATCCATATCACACGCGGCTACCAAATCAACGTTTGGTAGTCCACCAAGGATTGCAGCATGACTCATTCCCATCTTGCCTAATCCTATAATTGCTGCTTTTATCATATATTAAAATTTATCTCCAAATTTATTGATTACTTATAACGAGGCGCAATATACGCTTTTTTTATTTTATAATAGTATTTTAGCTTTACATTTTTCAACACTATTTCTCATCTTATTTCTATCCTCCTAAAACTAACAAGTTCAGCCACTTTCTCTTCCTAACAAAATGTTTTGAAACCAGAATCGGAATTACGCAACCCAAAAATGTAACCACTCCAACCCAAACATAATAAGGAATATAAACATACAAAAGAAAATTTGTGTAAAGAATCCTTAAAGGAATTACTACCAACATAGAGATAATATAAATATCCATGCAGTATTTTCCTAATCCTTTCATCACTGATCTAAAAAGGCCCTTTTTCTGTTCTGCAATTCTGGTACTAAAACAATACAGCATAATAATCCCACTCAAAACTCCCAACACGTTTGTCAACCAAAAACGATTACAAAACTGCAAGCATGTAAGTAGTAAAAATGCCAATATACGCTCTGTCTAATATTTTTTTCGTTGGAACATAATGTTTTGCCAAGACACCACCAAGAGCAAACCAGATAAAGTCATAAAAAACAAGATCTATTTTTCCAATCATCCAACTCTTATCTATATAATAAAGTATATACATCAGAATGGACATTACAAACAACCAATATGTTCCAAGTTTTTTTGCAAGAACACAAACTACTGCCATTACAAACAATACCCAAAGAAACCAACATCCACCGGCTGGGCTTTTTCCAAAAAGCATATCAACAAAATAATTTGGAGAAAGAGGATGATTTGCAACCGAACTTCCTATAGTCTTTCCCAATATATAAATTAAAGAAAAGAAAAGATATGGAACCATCAGTCTCTTGAATCTCTTAAGGAGATTTGTTTTTATATCGAATCTACCAGTCCTTGGAATAAATAAGAAACCTGCAAACATAAAAAATACAGGCATATGAAAAGAATATATCCATTCCATTACAAAATGCGCAAAAGAGTCTTGCCCAATTATATACCAACCCTTTTCTGCATCAGGAAATGAATGTCCTAATACGGCCAGAAAGATTGCAAATCCTTTTACAATATCAATCTCCTCATAATAGGTTTTATTGTCAGTCTCCACTTATTCGCTTCATTATTTGTATGTACTGATCTGTTATATTCTCCCAATTAAAGCGTTTCTTAATATCCTTTTGGCCAGCACACGCATTTGTCTTCAGAAGTTCAGGATTATCCAAGGCTTTTTGGAGTGCATCACGAAGTGACATTGCATTTCCACTTTCAAAAGTGATAGCATTTTCTTTTGTAATAAAAGTGTTTTCGCGAATATCACTACAAATTAGTGGAGTTCCTAGCCCCATTACCGTTAGGATAACAGGAGAAAGACCTTCGATCAACGACGGTTGACAATATGCGTACGCATTCTTCATAAGAATATTTGTATCCTCTCCATACACATACCCCGGACAGATAATTCTTGAATCAGCCGTTGTCTTAATCTTGCTCTCATATTCATTTGGATTTGGAGAGCCACCAATCATCACCAACTTTTTGTCAGTCTTCAATCCTTCGAAGGCCTCTTTCAATAAATGAAGTCCTTTATCAGGGATGAAACGTCCGACAAACAAGAAATACTCGCCTTTCTTTAACGAAAGTTTGTCTAGAATTTCTGTATTGTCTGATGGTTCAGGGACTTCGCTTCCATACGGAATAAAATCATACGTTTTATTATACTTTTTCTCGTAATATTCCTTTGTATAAATATTGTCAAAGACTACAGCATTTGGAATATGAGCCGTTAGGAAATTAGAAAACAAATAATAGAGTTTTCCATACCACGGCCATTTGTCACGCTTCCAATCCATAGCAAACTGACTCACGACAACTTTCTTTCCTGCAAGTCTTAAGAACAGTGCCCACAAACTATTTGCTCCACTATGAAGATGTACAACATCTGCCGTATCGTGTACAATCACATCCCACGTACATTTGCACGAATGCAAAAGACTATCAAAACCGGCCTTACTTACAGTCTTAAATGGTTTCAGGCATACTCCTTCGTGTTCCAAATTTTTATCTTCACGCGTTTCATTTGGATATATACGCGTATATGCCAGCAACTTATATCCTCTCTTAACTATACGAGGATATAATTCTACTGCAAATTTGTCACTACCAGCGCCACCTGCCCTTGGAGGAATATCACGAAAACCTCCAAAAGCTGCAATACGCATTTCTTTCTTGTCTTTCATTATAGAACTGTGTGGTTTTAAGCTTCTTTTTTACTATTTCTAGAATAAAACTAGTTTAAATATCCTTTATAATAATTATCAATGTACTCCTTTAGCGAAACTTTCCAATCTCTCATTGCACTTACACCGCGTAGATTGAGTTTGCGCGTCCATAGACGTTCGCACGCAGGACGAGGAGCAAAATAATCCTTTGCGAAATACTCAGAACTTACAACGTTTATCTTGATTTCGTTTTCAAGTCCTAAGCTTTTCAGAAGTTCTTGAGCGACCTCCAGTCTGCTTGTCTGTCCACCGCACACACAATTATACAATCCCCAATACTCTTTCTGAATCAGGTTCTTAACAGTTTTTGCGAAATCTTGTGTGTATGTTGGAGTTCCATCTTTATCGTTTACAATGAAAAGTTCCTTTTTTCCATCCTTCAACTGCTTCATCAGTTTCTGGATAAACTTTTTATCTTTTGAAGGGCCGGCTCCCATCATCCAACCTGCACGACAGACGAGATAACGCTTAGCATTCTCCACAACAAAACGCTCTCCCATATATTTTGAACGAGCGTAAGCACCTAGTGGATTTGGCATATCCCAATCATCGTATAACTGCTTCTTTCCATCGAAAATTCCGGCAGTGCTTATGTACAAAAGGGGAATATCCAACTCGTTGGCAATATACACAGCATTCTCCACACAAAGGGTATTTGTAAGATATGTTTCATCTGCATTATTTTCGCACCATTCCAAATCGGTATAGGCTCCTAGATGGAACAGATAATCAGGATTGAAATCCATTACATCCTTCTTATAAGCCTCGAAATCACGGAAGTCAAGGAATGATAACCAACTGGAATTAACATCCTTATCGGTACACTTGATATCATAATCGTCCTTAAACTGCTGATAAAAAGCCTCGCCTAACATTCCACCACAACCTGCAATATAAATTTTCTTTTTTGTCATAATAATAGTATTTTAAGATAACATTAATCCCAATCCAAAGTTGCAACCCACTCTGCAGTTTTTTTAACAGCATCGTCAAAGTTCCATTTTGGCTGATATCCGGTATCTCTGTAGAGTTTTGTCACATCAACACTTGTATAATCAACATGAAAATCTTCATGATATGTCCCCAAACGAATCTCTGCCTCAGGACATATAATATCACGTACCCTTGCAACAATATCCTTCAATGGCAAACGCATTTTATTGCCAATATAATATACAGAATCAGACAAGCCTTTTTCGCCAGCCAAAACCAAAGCCGAAAGAGTGTCTTCAATATAATTCCAGTCATAAAGGTGAATACCCTCTGTCAAATCAAGAGATTCACCTTTCAGCAATTTATGCACAAACAAGTTTGTTGAACGACGAGAATAATCGCCTTCTCCAAATGTGTTGGCAAAAGCAACACTTAAGAAAGGAATACCTCTCTGAGCCGCCGTAGCATGAGCCAACACACGCGCCGCCTGCTTTGCTGCACCATAGACATTACAATGTGCTCCGGCATTATGACTAAGAGTTGCACTCTCACTTATCATATATTCAGAGAATGAAGTCGAAAACAAAAATTTCTTACATCCCATTTTTCCGGCTTCATTAACAGCGTCGCAAAGAGGCTTTATATTCTGAGACTGAACCACATAATCATTCGTAGCCTTTCCATATCCGCCCCATGCCAGATAGTAAAAAATATCAATATCCTTTACATCTGTCATTGTTGATATTTTATCGAAATCCTCAAATCCGGTCTTTATAATTTCCAGATTCTCAAAACTTCTATACTGTTCAATCTTCTCTGGATGTGGAACAATAGCAAGAACACGTGCTCCTTCTACTAAATAATGTCTGAGCAAATGCTGACCAATAAAGCCCGATGCTCCAGTAATTGCAATTGTTTTCATTATATCAATGAGTTTTTATTATAAGAGTTCCCTATAAAAATTAATCAATCTATTATAATAGTTTTCCCTATCAAAATGTTTTTGGGCAAAACTTAGTGCCTGCCTACGCATCTGTATATAATTGTTATTGCTCAAAGAACTGGCTCTTGATATGACGTCTTTTAAATCAGAAATATCACCACACCTAAAACTAAAACCAGTCTCGCCTTCTGCTATAATCTCAGGAATTCCCCCGATTCTTGCGCCAATGACTGGCGTTGAAGCGGAGTAAGCCTCAATTATTGTCATAGGATTGTTTTCATACCACTCCGAAGGAACAATTATAAAATAGGCATTCTTTACTAGGTTCTTTAATTCGTCACCGCTCTTATAGCCCAAGAATTTCACATTTCGGATGTTATTTTCAGAAACGAAACGCTTCAAATCATCTTCTTCGGAACCAGTTCCTACTATTTTTAAGTTTATGTCTTTTAAGTCTTTAACCGCGTTCAGAAGGGTGTTTACACCTTTTTCCTTTGACAGTCTTCCGAAATACAGGAAATATTTTTCTTCTAAGGACGTATTTGCCTCAACATCTATTGCATCTGAGAAATTATACAATACAACAGTCTTTCTATTTTTCAAAAAAGACATATACGGTTCATGCTTCTTCTTTGCAAAATTACTGACAAACAGAAAACCATCTATTTTCTCAGGAGCATGAAGAACTTTATTACGAAAATAAATCTCAGCTGTCATCATAATGCTTAACAAATAACTATCCTTACAACACTTATTTGTTATACATTTCCAAAACTTATGTCCATCACACAGCTCACAGACTTTACCTTTGCCATTCTTGAAAATATATGCAGGACAAACCATTCTGTAGTCATGAACTGTCATTATGGTTGGGATTTTATGCTTTTTCAAGACATCTAATACAGAAGGAGACACATTACCCCACATAAGATGAATCTGAGCAACATCTGGATGTTCTGCTTCAATCAACTGCTCAATTTTTTTTGCTGCCTCAGTATGATAAAAATACGAAGTTACATTTTTCAACGGTTTTGACAAACCTTTTCTTGACTCTCTTGATGAGGCAAAATATGAAGAATATTCAGATTCAAAATTTTCGTTCCATTTGAGTGAGAAAAAAATGACTTCATGTCCGTGCTCTTTTAAAAGTTCAGCCGTATTGAACATCACTTTCTCAGCTCCGCCTAATATATGATGGTAGGCATCTATCTGTAAAATTTTCATGTTCTAACAAACAAAAATCCCTTATTTTAATTTTTTATCATCATATCCAGCATTTTTATTGAACGTTCACGTTCCTTTCCTATTATCTCATTTACTGGTCCATAATCAATCTCACGCTCAACAACAGAAAAATCATTCAAATCTGTAATAATACGACTTTCCAAGTTTGTTAACTCAAGTATACTTTTTATTCTGGTTCCAGTACCATCGTTTGGCATGATAACAGCAAATTTCTTATTGAACAATAGAGCAAACACCGTACCATGAAAAGAATCTGTGACCATGTATCTGCAATGTTTTATCGTTCTGATAAAATCTTTCACTTCCGGAGCAAAAATTTTATCACCGCCATGAATTAAATGATGCCAAGTTGGAGACATTGTTGCATACTTGACATGCTTATTATTAGAAAAATCCTTTACATACTTTCTGAAATCAGGATTGTTATGTAAATAGTACACTAACAGATTATCGTTATAAGCCTTCTCATCACAATCCACCCCAATGAATTCATTCCACTCTTCTTTTGACAACAAGAGAACAGGATCTAAAACTATTCCTAAATTATTTATCCCCATTTTATCAAGTAAGTCTACAGCTGATTTTTCTTACTGTTATATGGCTATATTGTTTAAGCCACTTTTCATATAGATGATATTTTGTTTCATCGATATCAGCTCATATCCAATGCCTCTTTTAGATAATTCCACATTCTATTTCGATACACATCCAATTTCTCATTTACTACGAGCCATGCAATCTGTTCATCGATAATAGAAGCTATGTCGGAATCTGCATTCACGCGTCTTCTTTCAAGACCAAGATTACCACAGACTGTATCAATTCGTGAATTTTTTGACGCACCAGAAGTTGCGGAATAACGATTTAAAATAACAAACTGTTTTTGAGAGATTATACTAAACGCGCATCCATGGAAAGAATCAGTTATCACATACTCAGCTCCACGAATTATATTCAGAAACTTATTTGGATCTACATCAAATGGAGTGATATCACCGAATTTCTCATCACACTCAACATATTGATCCAAAAATTTCAAGAATACAATCTTCAGATTCTTCTTTTCGGCAAACTTCTTTACAGCCTCTCTATGTTTACTATTTGCTCCTAAGAAATAGCAAAAAATATATGGCTCATCGTATACTTTTTCAACAGGAACAAGTTTTTCCCACTGTTCCTTATCAAAGCCGAAGACAGGGTCCATCAAGACAGGCACATCTCTGTTTGTCAGTTCCTTAACAATCTCTGCGCCACGATTCTCTCGACAACTGACATATTCAATTCTATTTATATACTTTGCCGTTCCTTTTTTCTGATAGCCGGGAATTTTGTCTACACCAAAACTTGACGCGAAAGAAACCTTACGAACATTATCTGGAACAAACATCAAATTATAAAAATTTGTACCATATCCAGATGGAGACCACAACTGATCACTACATGATACAACAGCATCAAATTTTTTTGCAATATTTTGTATATCCTTATATGATGCCCCGTAGACTTCGTACTTATCGAAATATTTTTTGTCATAACTCTTAAATATTTCACTACGTAGTTTCAGAGAAGAAGCCCATTGCGGATGTTTCTTATTAATTCTATTACGGCTCCAGTTTTCTATTTTATCCTGACGAAAACTTGAATTAAATATCTTAGGAAGAGATTTAATTTTAAACCACAAACCAGCCTTCCCATAATGAATAACCCTACACTCATGTCCTAGACTTTCTGTCATTCGTATAGTAGCTAAGGCTTGCAATTTGCTACCATAATTAGCATTTTCGTATTTTACACACAATCCTATCATATTGTATTATTTTCCCTTATTTATTGCTTCAATAATCCACCATAAAGACTTATGGCTGCCTATGAATCTCTGAGCATGACAAATTATTTCTGAAATATAATCTTTTAATGTTGGATTTTCTAGCTGTTTGTCATAAATAGGAGTTTGTCGTCCTATCAATTTGTCCATCCTTGCTACTGCAGCAGCTTTTCTCTTCTTCGGATACAACATTACTTTCTGACTTTCGTTCAAGGTATGAGCATTCAAGTCATCCATGTGTATAAAACCGTCTTCTGAGGCTTTTTTGAGTAAATTCTCCCAATATTCACTTCTAACAATCCAAGAACTTATTCCTATCATATCGTCAGAATATGGTTTTATATGTATATCTCCAAAACATATGTCAGCTAATTCTCCATAATGATCAATACAAGTAAGACAACGATGAGGTTTGAAGAAACTCCGCAATAGTGGTCCGTAATACTTTACATATGGAACTCTTAAATTTTTCAGTTTAGAAATTCCATTTAACTCGATAGTTAAAGAGCCCAAACATCCATTGTCGCGGAATTGGAAATAGCGAATATCCTCCTTCTTTACATGATAATGTTTAAAAATATAATCTTGAGCATTGAAACTTCTTCCAGAGGAACAATAAAGGGCAAAATATCCGATTATCTTCTCGTTGAACCTACGATCGATAGAAGCGCGCTTTCTAAATCCCTGAATATGGCATGGAACACCAACAATAACAAATTTTTTTCCTTCGTCCCTAACGATATCGTTTCCAACTACATTAAGAGCCACAGGGCAATATTTTGAACTTCGTGCTTTTATAACATCATCACGAGTTTTTGCAATATAAGAATATGGAGTAATCTTATCTTCTTTATACCCTGTTACAACTGCGCCATCAATTATCTTGTTTTCCAGCAGATAAATAAGAAACTGTGTCACCAAGCCTCCACTTGCCGAATGATAGCGGACTTCTTCATCTAAACTATATCCTGTATGTAACCCAACATATCGCCCAATATACTTGTCTTCTTTTACCGATTCATCAGTAAAAAAAATACTTGCCTTTTGCTTTAAGTTTATTCCAATACCGGGACATACTTTCAAACATTTACCACACTTTTCTCCCAAACACAAATCCTCAGAAACGGCAGGTCTGTGTTCCCCATCTATTCGCCTTATTGCTATGGCAGACTTAGGACACACGTCTTCACAGACACCACATCCTGTACAAAGTTTGTTCTTAACAGTATAGTCTATGTTCATAACATGAGACTTCATTACTTCTCGTCTATATTCTTTTATTCTATTCATTATTCCGCGAGGAATAAACATGGATATAATATACATGGTCAATAAACCACCATGATAGCGTATAGTATTAATCAATCCATAATTTCTTATCACAAAGAAAAACCATTTCACTCTTTGTAAGAGTTTCATATTTGAAAAGAATATTCCATGAAAATAGCCGAATGTTGTTCCCACAAATACAGTTCTATCAAATAACTTTCTTTTCTCCTTAAATGCGTGAAACAATAAAGGGCAACCCACAATAAGATCTTCATAACTCCAAGTTGGAGCATTGTCAGAATCTTCAACAATAGAAGTTTCTGTAAATAGGCATACAGCATCCTCATTTGCCTCTAAATATTTAAACAAAAAGATATTTTGTCCGTTCATCGTTGACATATATCTATAATAATAAAAAAGATAGTCGCGCATCTTCTCCATATTATAAATACTTGTTGACATAAATGTCAATCTACTATGTACAGAATATGAACTTCTTTGTTTACATAATTTGGCAACATCCACCAATCCATGCGTTTCTTTCCCCAATGGAGAATTAAACTTGAAAAAAGAGAAATCAGGATTTTTCTTTATATGAGCAAGAACCACATCAACAGCATCTTCCCTTAGTAAATCATCATCCCCCAAAGTCCAACACCACTTTGTATCACAATTATACAAAACACCTACTATATTTGCATCTCCACCAATATTTGTCCTATTTAGCTTTATCGTAAAAAGTCGCTTTTCTTCTTCGGAAAATAAAGACGACACAGGAACAGGACTACAATTATCATATACCACCAATATAGTCTCATCTGTCAACTGCGGCAACAGAATTCTTACCGTACGTTGTATTTGTTCAGGTCTTTTATATGTTGGTATACCAATAGTTAATATGGGATTACTCATAACGATTTTTTATAAAAATTCACAAATATGCATTTAAACATTCTTCTAGATAAAGAATACATAATGAAAAGATTGAACTCACACAATAGTATTTTTTATCTTACTGATAAAAACCTTTCGATTTCCTCAACACATAAATCGTAAACATCTTCTGTGCGGTACTTTTTATACCAATCAACAACCAAATCAACGCACTGATGAATATTCATTCTTGGATGCCATCCTAAACGTGTTTTGACTTTGTTTATGTTCAACATCAAAAAATTAGCTTCATGTACAGAATTAGGATCTGAAGAATCCTTCAACTCTCCTCGCCCATAATTTTTTACTATTTCTGACGCAACTTCCCACACGGTAGAAACGCAATCTGCCTCAGGACCGAAATTCCATCCTTCACAATAAGTAGTTGGTTCATTCCACATTTTAGAAGCCAACAACATATAACCAGATAATGGCTCAAGAACATGCTCCCACGGTCTTATTGCTTTCGGAGAACGTATATCTATAACTTTATCCGCTTCAAGCGCACGTATACAATCAGGAATGATACGATCTAAAGCCCAATCACCACCTCCAATTACGTTTCCTGCACGAACGGAAGCAATACTTACAGTATGCTTCTTCCCATAATCTGCAGGATTGAAGAAAGATCTTCTCCAACTTTGAATAGCAATCTCACAAGCACCTTTTGAAGAAGAATATGGATCATATCCTCCAAACGGATCGGTCTCGACAAAGCCTTGTCCTTGCTCATTATTATCATAACACTTATCTGTAGTTATCATTACAGCAACTTTTACAGATCTTGTGTTTCTTATGGCTTCCATAACCTGTATTGTTCCCATAACATTTGTTTCATATGTTTCTGCAGGAATACTATATGAAAGTCGAACTAATGGCTGGGCTGCTAGATGGAAAACTATTTCGGGCTGATACTCTTCGAAAATCTCCTTCATTCGCTTTCCATCACGAATATCGGCTCTAATATCTGCCTTTATTTTTTTCCCTATATTTGACAATACAAAATTATCACGTTCTGAATTTGGGTCGAGTGAAACACCAACAACTTCCGCTCCCAACTCATTAAGCCAAATAGCAAGCCAACTTCCCTTAAAACCTGTATGTCCTGTTATCAAGACACGCTTGTTTCTATAAAAATCATCGAATACGTCTACCATTTCCTATCTGTTAAAATTCGGGACAGCACGTTCCCATTTCTTCCAAGGTGCTGTTCCATCTGCAAGAAGTTTCTCTAACATCGCTTTCTCACGTACATTATCCATGCACTGCCAGAAGCCCTCATGAATGTATGACATTAACTGACCTTCAGATGCAAGTTTTGTCAACGGACCTTTTTCAAAGATAGTTTCATCTCCTTCTATCATATTAAAAATTGCCGGCTCCAATACCATATAACCAGCATTTATAGGAGCACCATCCACAGAACTCTTTTCCCTAAAAGAACGTACAGAATTATTTTCTGAAATATCAAGAACACCTTTATCTTGAGCCTGCTTTACAGCTGTTAAAGTTGCTATTTTTCCATGAGACCTATGAAACTCAACCAATTTATTCATATCAACATCACAAACGCCATCACCATAAGTCATCAAGAAAGCCTCGTTACCAACGTATTCCTGAATTCGTTTAATACGTCCTCCAGTCATTGTGTTGTAACCTGTATCAACCACCGTAACTTTCCAAGGTTCGAGATGACTGTGGTTTACAGTCATCTTGTTTTTCCCTTCTCTAAAATCGAAACTAACATCAGAATTATATAAAAAATAGTTTGAAAACCATTCCTTTATATACTCCTGTTTATACCCTGCACAGATTATAAATTCGTTATGTCCATAATATGCATACTCCTTCATAATATGCCAAAGTATTGGCATTCCGCCAATCTCAATCATTGGTTTTGGTTTAAACTGACTTTCTTCGCTAATGCGTGAACCAAAACCTCCAGCCAATAATACTACTTTCATACAGAATCAATCCTTAAAAACACACTCAGCCTGCAACTCATCACTCATGAAAGGAGCCATTTTTTCAAGAGGAGCAGATGTCATCTGACCAGTACTATTATCCAAGAAAGATGCAGCCTTCGGGAACAATGTTTGGAATGGTGGCATGTGAATCTGACAGAATACCGGTCCGTCCATTGTTAATACTTTTTCTATTGTCTCGTCAAGAACTTCCTCGTCACAGATGTCAAATGTAGGATATCCATAAGCCTTAGCAATCTTTATCATATCAGGACAAATAATACCACTCTTTGAATCTGTACCTGTATATCGTCCCTCGAAGAACGATTTCTGAGTCGTCTTCATTGCCAAATATCCATCATTCTCAAACATAAATATCTTAATAGGAAGATTGTAGTTTAGAATGGTCTGAAGTTCTTGAATATTCATCTGAATACTACCATCACCAGAAATACACACAGTACGACCAGTATAGCCCTTGCTTACAGCTGCACCAATAGCTGCTGGAAGATCATATCCCATAGATGCACATCCCTGATTTGCAAAGACTCTTACTCCCTTAGGTACTTGCATTATCTGGAATGTTGAAGTATAAGCTGTACCGTTGGCAGTAACAACACAATCTCCACTTTGAAGATGCTTAAACAATTTATCCGCAAACTTATAAGAATTTATGTATCCTGGTTCAGATGGATTATCATCGAGAACTGATGGGATCTTCTTTTCTATTTCGCGTCCCCAAATTCTGAACTTTTCAAAACCTGGTGTTTTGAAATTCTTTATTGCCACTTCAAACTTGTCCAAGAACTCGGAGATATTTGCATTTATCTGAAGATCAATCTTCAAAGTTGGTTTTTTCATCTCGTCTGCATCAGCATCTATCATAACCTTATATGCCTTTGTTGCAAACTTCTCGTATGCATAGCCTACTTGACGAATACCAAGTCGTGTTCCAAGAATTATTAGCAAGTCTGAATTTTGTACCATTATATTACCAATACGATCGCCACAAATACCAGGCTTACCATAACACAAAGGATGATCATACCAAATAATATCACTTCCACTGATTGACGTTACTACAGGAATCTGTAAACTCTCAGCAATCTTAATAAATTTCTCAACACGTTTTGCCAAACGAACTCCGTTACCAACATAAATAACAGGAGCCTTAGCACTTTTTATTTTCTCAACCAACTGTAATATTTGCTGATCTACAAGCTCATGATCTACAGTATCCTCAATCTCTGAAGGGTCAAACTCTTTCATCTGAGTTTCATCAACTATTGCTCCCTGAACATTAAGAGGAACATCAATCCAAACAGGACCAGGACGTCCATTCTGAGCAATATACATCGCCTTGTCTATCTCATACTTAACCATCATTGGGTCAAATATTGTTACTGCATATTTCGTTATAGGCTTTACAAGTGCTATAACATCAGACTCTTGGTCGCCAAGTTGTCTCAACTTTAACTCAGGACAACAAGACATATGTGTACTTGCCTTAATCTGTCCCGAGATATAAAATGCAGGTATTGAGTCAAGCCATTGTCCAAGAACTCCAGTAAGTGCATTTGTTCCGCCAGGACCTGTTGTCACGTTTGTAACACACATTTTCCCACTTGCACGATAATATCCTTCCTGTGCTATTGCACATGCCTGCTCATGATGATTACATACATATTCAAGTCCTTCGGTGTGACCAAGAGCATCGTTCAAATGCATGGCACCACCTCCAGGTATAAAGAAACAATGTTCAATTCCATGTTTCTTTACCAAATGCTCAAATATAAAATTACTTACTTTCTTCATAGACACGATTTTTATAGTTATTAATTATAATCTTTACCACTTGCTCAAATGTATAATCTGAAATAAATCCACCTGTTGCAGATTCAGTCTTATCCATAATTGGTTCCAGAGAAACAACATTTGCAGGAGTATACCCACCAAATATCAGTTTACTCTTAGACTCTGTCAACTTATACATTTCATAAACATAATCCTTCAATACTCGTGTATCTTTTGAACCAATCAAATAAGTCTCAGACCCAAAATCTCTTGTATTTAAAGCATGCTCACACAATAAGAACATTTGTTTCACAGCATCTTTTATGTATACAAAATTCCACTTCTGCTCACAAGAAGACAACTGTACATCCTCATTATTAAGCATTTTTCTAATACTACTCATAACAAGTGTCCACAAATGATCAGTATCACCATAAATACTTACGATTCTAAGGTGTATGAATTTCATTTCCAGATCTTCACATCGCCTACTTGCAATGTTTCCAAATTCCAATTTTGCCCGTCCATATTCATTTTCCGGATGACACTCAGAATTTTCATCGAATGGATGATTTATATAACCATATTCCGCCTGCGAACCCGCATGAAGGAACAACTTACAACCCATTTTATGAGCCACATCAACAGCCTCCAACGAGTATTTTATATTATTATCTTGAAGAACTTTATCGTGACGCCCTTCATGACTTGTTCCGCTCCACGCAAGATGTATGAAAACATCGGCAGAACTGATATGTTGCAACACAGAACTGACATCTGAAAGATCCTCGTATAGTACAATCTTTACTAGATCCGATTCCGGAATACAATTATTCGTTTTGGAGGTTCTTCGGCATACGATATACACCTCATGACCATGTTCTATCAAAAGATGTGTCAATGCAACTCCTATAAAAGAAGAACCACCAGTTATTACATACCTCATATTATTTAGCGTATATATAAAATCTTACTTATGTACTATAACTATACTTTTGCCTTATAACATTTTACATACTCATCAACAATTGATGCCCAATCCACTTGCGGTTTCCAAATTGATTTTATATTATCTTTCATCATTTTTACATCTTGTGGATTATGCAACATATATGCCAGCGCTTCTGAAAGAGATTCAACATCACATGGTTCAACAACAATTCCCGTTTTTTTGTCAATCACCGAATGCGGAAGTGCCCCAACATTTGTAACAATCAAAGGAACACCCATTGTAAATGCAGTTTGTACAACTCCACTCTGCGTTGCATCTTTATAAGGACAAACAGAAAACAAGCACCCCTTTAGCAATCCTGCTAATTCGCAAATATCAATATATCTATTTATAATAATAATATTTCTGTTATGTTCATAAAGCTCTTTATCAAAGTAAATGCTTCCACCTCCAGCAATTACTAATTTAACATTTGGAAACATATCACTTATTTTATTAAAAGCCAGAATTAAATATTCTACGCCTTTATAAGGAGCTATTCCACCAAAAAATAGAATATAAGGAGAGTCAATTGGAGATTTTGCAGGTTCTAACATAGTTATGCAATCATAACTACCCAATTTAGATACAAAAACCTGTTTCCTTGGATAATTATTATTATTACAAAATTGCTCCAGACTGCTATCGTTTAGAAGTAGTATTTTAGGAACTAAACTAAATGCAAGCTTTCTCATTCTTAACATATGCTTATTCTTTAAATTATTTGAATGAGGAAACGGGTCATGTAGTGTAAGTACCATTTTCTTATGTAAGAAATACAACAAACATTCTGTTTTATCTAATGGATACGTTATATGAATGACATCGTATTTATTTTTCACCAACTCTCTTAACAAGCTTGATAACAAAAATATTGTTGAAGGATGGAATGCAGAAGAATGTGTTCTATTTATAACTTTAACTTTTGTTAAATCAATAAAATTTTTATAGGGTTCAAACAACTCACAATACACAGATGAATCAAATATTCCGTCTCTATGAAATTGTTTTTTTATATTGAATAAAGTACCTTTTAATCCCCAACAATTACACAATATATAATATGTAACATCAACGGAACTTTTCTGCATTTTCCTAATCAATGGGAAATCACAATCTGCAAATCCGATGCTACTTATATACGCTATTTTCATAATAATAAGAAGAATATTTTATTTTGTAACTCTCTTTATTATGGCATAGAAAAATGATACTAACAATGTTTTTTTTGTAATGTTATATTTTTCAAAGTTTCTTGCCCAAAAAAAGACATTCCATAAACATACTGTCATATCTTTTATCAACTCCATTTTCTGCTTATACAAAAAACGTTGTTCAAGTCCTCCTTGTACCAACTTTAATATTTTTTTTTCAGTATCAAAAAAATTATCTGGCACACTATCTTCTATATATTTACCATAATCCTTTAGAAAAGATACATACCATTTTTTTTCTAGATTCACGGCCTCTAATTTGCAATCAGTTTTGCCAACAGAACTTATTGTATAACGATTCTGCCTATACTGAAAACATAAAGTTTGAGTATTTGCAACACCACCAAACTGTGCACATTTTACAGCTGTTATATCATCAGATGCCCAAGCAAGCGGAAACTTGATGAAACCACCAATTTCTTTTAACACAGGAACAGAAAAACAAAAATCTCCTATATATTGTCTATTTCTCCAATTCCACCTATTCCATAACAACGACATACAACTTTCCCATTCTGGCCTAGGGGATTGCAATTCATAAAAAGCTGATTTTTCATCTATTATCTCAGTCCATGCATGATAAACTCCTAAATTAGGATGTTTTCTTATCAACTCTGCATACTCAGACAAACAATTAGGAAGTAATTTATCATCATCTCCCATACATATTATATAGTTACCAGAACTATATTCTAAACATTTATTCCAATTATCAACAACATCAACAGCACCACAATTTTTTTCGTTTACATAATATTTAATTCTTTCATCTGAGTAAGAAGAAACTATTTCATCGATATTTTCAGGTGACGCATCATTAACTATTATTAACTCAAAATTAGTATAACTCTGAAGGAGTATACTATCAATACATTCTTTTAGAAAGAATGATTTATATGTTGGAACAACTACAGAAAAAAGGATATCAGTTTTCATGCATTTTTTTTTTCTCATATAAAATTCCAAGAATACATCCTAATATAAGAGATGTAGGATATACACTTAACATTTCTCCAGTCATATTTGCAAACAAAATATAGACCAAACAAATTGTTATACCTAAATTTGCCAAGAATAAATCAATTTTCCTAGCATTTATTAAATATAACAGAATCTGTATCCATACAACTAAATATAAAATATAGCCAACAAAACCTCGTTCCAACAAATAAGAATATAGAACACTTTCCAGTCCTGCTAAGTCTTCGTCTACAGCATTTCCAGTTGACCAGCCCAAATCAATTCCGAAAAAATGGACACCACGTCCAAACAACATACTGTTATTAATATGTTTCATAACAGCCGCAAATTGTACAGAACGCATATCTACGGAACTTCCTGCATATTCATCACCTTGGACATCACTAAACAAAAACATCAACTGATTAAATCGCTCTCTTACTACTGAGTTTGATTCATATGCAACAACACAAATCAATAGGAATATAGCAATTCTAAAAAAAATTCTCTTATTAAACTTATACGTCAAATGAAAGAAAATGATCACACCTATAAATGTGCAAAAGAATACAGTTCTTGCACCACACATGATGACTCCAAACAAGCAACATAATAATAAAATAAAAAATAAATAAGATTTTAGCAATTTTCTCAAATAAGCATATAAATAAAGGTACAAAAGCATGCAACATATATATCCATAATCAAAAGGATTGTTAAACATTGCCTGAACTCTAAATCGACCAGAATCTGTAAAATGATCACCAGAAAGAATACGAAAAGAATTCATATGACTTGTCATCTTTGTTACAAAAAGAGATTCATGATCTACCATATTAATCGCTCCAATCAATGTTAATATAAACACCGGTATAATAGAAAATCGAATCAAAGATCTTAAATGTTTCTCATTTTTTATAACAACAAAAGCGTATATTAATGCAAACTTTCTTAATAACAAATCTGATAAAACAAAATTATATGCACTTTTTACAGTATGAAGATGTGGACTGAAAATAATAGCCAATATGGCGGATAAACAAAATATATAAAATATATTTCCAATAAAAGACTCCCTGATTTTTTTTAAATCCAACGCCTTATTGGGAATTTCTGACAATACAAAAAAAACGACTAAAAAAAAAACGCCTGGTTTATCAAAAAGATCAACTAATGTTAAATTTATAGAGTAAATAAGCAACAATGCTATTTTTCTTTCACGGGATATAAAGAACATTGATAATCCCATAAGAACAACTATAAATCTCAAGAATATAACCATAGCATTTTACCCTAACAAACAATTCAACACCTAAACCTACCCTAATATTTTCACAAAAACAAATATTGCTAAATAATCATAAAACAAATTATATATAAACAGCGTTCTATTTGTATACTAGAAAACGAAATATTTATTTGCTATGCGTTTTCTCCAATTTCTTTATCAAACGAGTATAGATAATCGCAAAAATTTAGATATTATTTTCCTCAATCTAAAAATTCCTACAATTTTCTTATAATTATAATAAGAACGTAATGCCCACATGCAACTCCTAAACACAGGCAATAAAATAGGGTCACCACAGTATTGCTACAATGGAGTCAACAAGTTTATCATAAATATATGTGAGGGAAAACGCCTTATTCATGTACTTATTTAAAGCGACACATCATTCAAAAAAAGCAAAAACATCCCTCCTAGGATTTTCAGTTTATGCAAAAATACAGTAAAATCTGTAATATGCAAAAAAAAGGCTAAAGAATTAGATTCTTTAGCCTTTCAAAGTGGTGCCACCAGGAATCGAACCGGGGACACAAGGATTTTCAGTCCTTTGCTCTACCAACTGAGCTATGGCACCTTGCTGTTTTGCGGGTGCAAAGATATGTAAAAAAAACTATTCTGCAAAATTTTCCAACGAAATCTTAACATATAACCGTAAAAAAACTTTCCTTGCATAGGTTATACGCTGTTAGAACGGATAACCTATGGCGAAGTGGAAGTTAGTCATATCCTTTAGTTTACGAATGTTGAAGTAGCCGCTCTTGCCTGTATCATACGGTGCATGAAGGCCGAAACCAAGATCGAGGCGGATGACAAGAAACTCCATATCGTAGCGGAGACCGAAGCCGGCATCGGTTGCAATCTGGTCGAGAAGGTTGCTTCCGCTGAACTTTGAGCCGGGACGCTCGGAGTCGCTGCGGATAGACCAAATGTTTCCGGCATCGAAGAACAGAGCGCCGTAAAGACTTCCGACGATGTTTGGACGCCATTCGAGATTCATCTCAAGTTTGATGTCGCCAGTCTGGTCGATGTACGAATACTTGTTTCGCGTTGCCGGATGGAAACTTCCCGGTCCGAGAGTACGAACCGTGAATCCGCGGAGGCTGTTGGCTCCTCCGGTGTAGAATTGCTGACTATATGGTGCTTCGGAACTGTTTCCGTAGGCGTAGATAATTCCACCGTAGAGTCGGAATACAAACTTGTCTTTGTCGTTCAGATTCCATGTGCGGCGGGCATCGCTCGTAATCTTAATATACTGGGCATAAGGATTATTGAAAAGCGTCTTGCCCTGTCGAGAATACGAATCGCCCTTGCACAGACGAACTGTCGAGATAATATTTCCAGCCTCAGCAATGGTGTTTTCCCAATAGAAATGCTTGCTGCGGTGAGTCTTGCACGCATCGTCGTATGTGTAAGTATAACTCATCTCAGGAATGAGTTGGTCTTTCATGCTCATTGCCAAAGCCGGATTGGCGGCTGTGATGGCATCGAACTGCTCGGTTGTTGAGACGAGGCGGTTAAACACAAGGCTGAACGGTGTGAAAGTATGCTTTCGCGTTCTGCTCTGCGTAAAACTGAATTTTACGCCGCCACCGAACGACAGCATCTTGAAGAAGCCTGCACGATTCAGCATATTTGCGTGAATCTCGTAACTTGTCGTTCCCGGATAAGTGAAATGACGGCGCATGTATCTTCTGAATCCCGGAACCATAAGTCGCGGATAGTCGAGTTGTATTTTCCCACCAAACTCGTACGAATTGATGCGGTCGGCTCCTTGTCCGTCAACATCCTGAGTCTGCCATTCGTACGAGCCGTTAACCCTGAACGAAAGCCGCTCGCCTCCTCTGAATACATTTCGCTTGGTTACTCCGAGTTCGAATCCCGGACCAACCTGTCCGTTGCTCTTCTGAACAACATTCAGGTTGAGGTCGCCGTCGAGGAGCTTATCCATCGTGGCATTAACAACGAGATTCATAGTGTCGCACGATTCGAGCGTGTCGGTTGGCTCGCACTTGAACTCGAGCGAACTGAAAATGCCGAGTCCGTTGATGTGCTGCATCGCCGCGTTCTGCTTCTCTTCTGAATACAACTCACCTTTCTTTATATTAAGGTTGCGGTTGAGAACGCCCATTCGCAAAGGCGATTTCTTTCCCGAGAATTTTACGATTGTTCCGCTTCGGCGCGACTTCAGACTGTCAGAAAGCACATCGCGGGCATTTTTTTTCAGATTGATTTTCACGTTCCCAATATACCACGGATGCTGGGCGTTCTGCGGAAGGAACGGAATCGGCTCGATTTTCATCTGCACCGAATCTTTTTTCATAACCGTGTCGGCACGATAAGCGATGTAGTCGGGACGGAAATAGTAATATCCGTTGTTGCGCAGAAGCGTTGCTATTCGCGTGCGTTCCTCGTCGAGACTCAAAACGCTGAAAGCCTCACCCTTCTGTAGCACGCGCTCCTTTTCGGTTGCCTTTATCAGACTGTCGGCCGTATTTGGGAACGGACGATATTCTATTGAGTCGAGACAATAGAGCGGTCCGAATCTCACGATATAATCGATTTTTGCCTTCCGCTCGCTCGTCTTAATGATGTCGTAGTCAACCTTTCCGCGAAAATATCCCCAGTTGTGAAGAGTGTTTGTGGCAACGAGCGCACGCGTCTTCGGAACGACATTCGAGATGTAAGTTGGCGATGTGGCGAAAGCGTTGAACATCCATTTTCCGAACAATGTGTTCTGATGATTTACCCACGCATTGTATGTCCACAGACCGATGCGCAGTGGCGAGCGCAACGACGAACTTCCCATCAGCGAGCCGTTTGGAGCGTATGCCAGGGCGGCATCAAGTTCTATCATCATCTCGTCGTAGTGCGGACCTGTTCCCTTGTCCTCATACTTAATCTTTCGGATTCCGGTATAGAGGGTTTCATTCTCGGCAATATTCTTTGTCTCCGAACATGCCGTGAAACCAATCATTACCATTATTATATATATATAATATTTCTTCATTGTCATTTATTTTTTCTCGGCTTCATTCTGTTCCTCTTCCTTCTTTATTGCAGCTGGCTTCGGCTCTTCAGAGGCTGAAGGCTCGTTTCGCCGCATCTGCTGAGAGCCGTTTGGCTGCTGACGCTGAGGCATCGGAGCGTTCTTCTTTGTGTTCTTGAAGATGAACAGTTCGCTGAACTTATCCATCTTCTTGCGGAGCACAAGACCCGCGCCATTCTCTGTCAACTGTCCTTCGAGCATATTGTCGTAAACTTGGTCGTGGAACAGGCGGACGACTCGCGTGCCCGAATTGTCGAGACGATACTCGATAGCCACATCGTCTATGAACGACTGTCCAGCATCGGTATTGTTGTCCGACGAGATTTTTCCGCCGATCACGATACTCACGCGGTTATTCCAGAATCGCTTTGCAAAACGGAACGAATAGTCGGTGTGCATCTGTCCGTCGGCTCCGGTGTGGTCTTCCATTCCGAGGCTGATATCCATTGTCTGCAAGGCGTTGCCGGCAATGTTGTTTATCTCACTCTGCAAGAAACTGTTCATCGCATTGCTCATAGAGAAGTTGCTGTTGTTGCCCTCGGCAAGATAGAGTCCGGTTGCAAGCATTGATACAGCCAGTTTTCCGCGCTGCGCACTTGTCATGGCATTGAGTTCGTTCTGAACGGCATTATCTTCGGGAGCGGCAAGAGTAAACTCGAGTCCCATGTTTTCGAGGGTATTTGTAACCTTAACACCCACATCGAAGGCAACCGAACGAGGTGTCTCGCCATCGGTAACCGTCGCCTTTACTCGCTCGGTTGCCATGAAGTAAAGGGTTGGATTGAACACATCACCCGTCCACTCAATGTAACTGCCGTTCTGGATTGTGAACGTCTTGAGCGGAATTACAGGCAGAGCATATTTCATCTCGCCGTTGTTCAGCGTGTAGCGTCCTGTAAGTATCATCTGTCCTTGCGGAGTGTACTGGAACACGAGGTTTCCGCCGCCTTCGAGATTGATGTAACTCTGGCGGTCGGCACTAATGTCGCACTTAATCTGCGCGCCTTGCTCCATCTGGATGTTCAGAAGCATGTCCATACCAAAGATTGTGGCATCTTCCTCGATAATCTTCTTGCCCGAACTTGTGTCGCTGAAATCCTCGAACACAACCAAGTCGGCAAGTCGGTCTTCGACGGTGAGAGGCGTGTCGCGAAGAACGTATGTTACATCGGTATTTCCCTGAACATTGAGATATCCGCGGACAACGAGGTCGTTTATAACGCCTTTGACAGAGCAGAAGAAATCGACAACCACCTTGCCGTAGACCATCGAATTGATGTTTCGCTTGGCACTTACGAGAGTGAAGTTTCGTGCTCCCATTCGCATGTTTACGCGAATCTTGTCGGTACGCACAAAGTTGATGTCACCGTTAATCTTAAACGGATTCTTGTCGAACGAATATACATTGAAGTCTTCGAACTTCATAACGCTGTTCTCGATTTTCACCGGTGTATCGTCGAACTTGAAGTTGAAACCGTACAATGCCGATGACAAGGTTGCCTTGTTCAGTTCGACAGAGCCGTTTACAATCGGGCGATTCAGGTTTCCGGTTATATCGAGCGAGCCGCCGCATGTGCCATCGAACGCGCACATGTGGTCTGGAATGAATCCATTTACGATACTGAGCGGGAACTTGTAGAAACGGGCCGTCAAATCAAGGTCGCCAGCCTCAGTGTTGTAGTAAGTTCCCTTGACTGTGGCAACCTCAACGCCGTCCTTCATCATTCTGCCGTCAACATAATGTCCGTCCTCGCCTTTTGGCAGATAAACGAATTCGGCACCGATGTTTCCGATAGGACATTCTTCGTATGTCATATTATGAACGTCGATATCGCTTGCCACAGAGAAATCGGTCTCGCTGTTGACCATTGCGTGGAACGAGCCGTTGAAATCGCCAGTTACATAAGGGCAATACGGAATTGACGAGGTGATGTCGCCAAGTTGCAAATGACTGACATCGAGCGTCAAATCTTGCCAATATTCGCTGTCGGGCGTTGAATAGAGTTTCAGACCGGTTCCGTCATCGGCAAGGAGTTCGACTTTGGCATCGACATGATATCTTTCGCCTGAAATGAGGATGAAGTTATCGTCGTTCAGTTTAAACTCGCGATAGCCGAGCGTCGGATGCGACGGATAGAAGTTTATAAGATAGCCGTTCTCTACTACCCCAACCTGCGCACCGAGTTTTATGGCGAGTTTGTCTTTGTCGTCGTAGAGCGCGACGAGGGCTTTCGCTCCGTTCTCTACCATCTCGCCATCGAGCTTCGCCTTGAAGACGAACTGTTTGTTCTTCGGACCGTTTTCGACAAGTCCGCGGAACTTGATGCTCGTTGTGTCTTGCGAAACCACAAGGCGAACAGTATCAATCTGCATACTGTCGGCATCTATCGAGTAGATGTGCATCTTGCCGTTCAAACCCTTTTCGGGCGAAGTATTCATTCTTATTCTGAAATCGCCGAAACTGTAGCCGTTGATAGCAAGCAGGTTCGAAACCGGATTATTGTTACCCATCTCGAGTTTCAAGTCCATCAGAGGCATTGCGCGGCGAAGTTCGTTTTGGTCGATACGCTTCTTTTCGAGCTGGTCGCTGATAATCTCGCCGAGTTTCATACATTGGTCTGAAAGCGCCATCAATCCGCCGCTGACGTGCATTCCGAGTTTCATGTCGCCCGAAGAAGCCGAAGCATAAGTTGTGTCGGCATCGGCGTAGGCATTTAAAATGAAATCTTGCGGATAGTACGATGTTTTTTCGGTATTGATGTACATATCGTTTACCGAAGCCTGAAGTTGATACATGTCCTTCATGTCGGTAGAAGCACTGGCTTTCAGTTTCATTCCGGCATCGAGAGGGTCTTCGACAACATCCATTGCAAGAAAATCGACTTTTCGCAAATCAACGTCCATATCTGCCGATACGAAATCCTTTTTCAAATCGCCCTCGGCATTGGCTTTCATGGCGATAAGTTTGTTGTCGGTATCGGCCGAAACCTTGTAATGATTGTTGGCGTATGTTGCGTTGAAATTAATCTTGTCGAGATGATATTTGTCGTAGTGCAACTTACTGATATGCGCCTTTGCCTCGGCATGAGTGGCAGCCGAATAAACGTCTGTGCCCTTTCCGCGAGCCTCAACGTTGCCCGAGAAGGTGTACATCGCCTCTTTTGGCATGAAGTGATGAACGTTTATGTCCTTTATGTCGAGGTTTGCTGTGTACGATTCGCTCTTGCCGTTATAAAGTGCATCGAAGGTGGCTCTTCCGCCGCCCTCGGTAAACACTCCCTTGGCATTATACGATTCTGTAGCCATATCGGCGGTGGCATGGGCATCGAGCGTCATGCCGTCGGGCAGATTGTAGTCGCCCATCACGTCGGGCATAATGGCTGAAATCCATTTCAGATTTCCGGTCGTCGCCGTCATCTCGGCATCGGCATACATTTTTTCAGGCTCCATCACATTTCTGATGTGAGACTTTCCCTTTGCCTCCAAGCAGCCTTTCATGTTGGCATAGATGCCCGTGATGTCCATTGCATCGGCATTTCCGTCAACATTTGCACGAAGGTTGAACGGCACGTTGGGATAATGCCGCGCCACGTTTTCAGGCAGATTCTCGCCTGCCAATGTTATGACATCCTGCTTTCCGAGGCTTGCCCTGAAGCGCGCGTACATTCTGCCTCCCGAACCCTTCTCGAACGAATTCAGGTCGAAGTCGACGATGGCATCGCCGTACGAATCGGGCGTGCGGAACATAGCCTCGGGCAGATGTATTGATGTCGAATCCATCCAGAACTTGCACATCAGCGAGTCCATCTTGAGTCCCGAACGTTCGCTGAACGAGCATCGCGAAACATTCAGAGCCGTGCGGCGCGGATTGTATTCTATCGAATCGACCTGAAGGTTTATCTTGTCTAACTGAATATGCTCGGGATCGAAACCTCGCTTAGGCTCGCCGGCAGCACTTTTGTATGTCAATCCTCCATCGGCAAGCGTTACTTTGTTTATAGTGTAGAGAGTGTCTTTCAGATTCAGGATGCCGTCGGTCATATTGGCATCGGCCAGATTGGCTGTCACCTCGAAGAGAGAGTCGCTCACCATCGTGAGCCTCATCCTAACGTTCTCTACCTTAACTTTCTCGAGCATCACCTTCCAGTATGTTGGCTCTGAAGTAGCGGTATCTTCGGGCAGAGTATCGTTTATGCACACATCGAGATAGGCATCTTTCATGTTTGCCTGAGTAATGACAGCCGTTTCGGGTTCGAGTTCAATGCCGTGGCTGTTCATGTACAGATAGTCGATGTGTCCCTTAACCCGGGCAGCCTCAACCATCTCCTTGGTGTTAAGTTTTACGCCTTTTATCTCAACGGCATCAATCTCAACCTTGTTTTTGAACAAAGGCAGAAGCTGCACGTCTATTCGCATATCATCGACCTTGAAAAGCGTATCGGTATTCTCAACAATATCAACGCGCTTGACCTTCAAATCAAGAGGAAACCCGAGATTAACCCGACCAATCGAGATTTTCATTCCGGTGGCCTCGCTTGCGTAGTCAGAGGCTATGCCAACCACCAGATTCTGAACGGGAGGAAGATATAGCAGCAAGGTAACTATAAGGAATAATACAAACGGACTTGCCAATATTATTGCACTCCATTTTATATATTTATTCATAGATTATTTTCATTTATAAATGTATAAATGCAAAGAAAACATTTTTTTAGGAAATAGCCGCCACTTCTGCCGCACTTTTTAAATTATTTTTATATTTTCGCAAACCGAAAAAAGAATTGTAAAATGAAAAAAATATTTATATCACTTGCCGTAATTATTGCATGCCTTGCAGCAGGCAGTTGCGGCAACAAAAAGAATCCTATGGAAGAAAATCTGACAACTGTACTTATCGAGACATCGAAGGGAAATATCAAGGTTGCGTTGTACGACGAAACTCCGCTTCACCGCAACAATTTCATAAAACTCTGTTCCAACGGAACTTACGACGGAGTTCTGTTTCACCGCGTCATCGGCGACTTTATGATTCAGACGGGCGACCCTGACTCTAAAAACGCAAAGCCGCACGAACTTCTGGGCGGCGAAGATCCCGACTGCCCTACCATTCCGGCAGAATTCCGCTTTCCACAGTATTTCCACAAGCGCGGAGCGTTGGCTGCTGCCCGTCAGGCCGACAGCGTAAACGCAAAGAAGGAATCGAGCGGCACCCAGTGGTATATCGTTACCGGAAAGAAGTACAAGCCCGAACAACTTCGCGAGTACGAAATAAACATGGACTTGGACAAGAAGATGAAGTTGATAGAAAAGGGCAAGAAGGAAAGAATGAAAGAGATTTTCCAACTGCGCAAGGAGGGCAAGAAGGAAGAAGTTCAGAACATCTACGAGCAGATTGAAGACAACGCTCAAATGGAGGTTGCAAAGCATCCTTTCATCCGCTTTCCGCAGAACATCATAGACACTTATGTAAACGTGGGCGGATGTCCGTTCCTCGACAGCCAGTACACGGTCTTCGGCGAGGTTCTTGAAGGCATGGACGTGGTCGATGCCATTCAGTATGTAAAGACCGACCCGGCAAAACGTCCTTTGGAGGACATCAAGATTATAAAAGTGACAGTTAACAAACCAAGCAACAAGTGATTAAGATTAACAGACATACGCTCGACAATGGTCTCGAAATGATTCACTTCGAAGACAAGAGCACACAGATGGTGGCTCTGAACACGATGTACAAAGTGGGCTCGCGAAACGAGAGTCCCGACCACACAGGCTTTGCCCATCTGTTTGAGCATCTGATGTTTGGCGGCTCGGTAAACATTCCGAATTTCGACACGCACATCGAAAATGCCGGAGGCGAAAACAACGCGTGGACAAACACCGACCGCACAAACTTCTACATAACCGTTCCGCGAAACAATGCCGAGACGGCTTTCTGGCTCGAATCCGACAGAATGTTAAGCCTCGCCTTCACGCCAAAGAGCCTCGAGGTTCAGCGCAACGTGGTTATGGAGGAGTTCAAGCAGCGCAACATAAACCAGCCTTACGGCGATGTGGGACACCTGCTGCGCTCGCTCATCTACAAAAGACATTCGTACCGCTGGCCTACCATCGGACTAAAACTTGAGCATATTGCCAACGCTACGCTCGACGATGTCAAGGATTTCTTTTTCCGATTCTATGCGCCAAACAATGCCGTTTTGGCAATAACGGGCAACATAAGCTTCGACGAGGCACGACGGCTTACCGAGAAATGGTTCGGCCCAATCCCGAGCCGTGCCGTCGACACCACTCAGCCACCGTGCGAGCCTCAGCAAACCGAGGAACGACGATTGGAGGTTGAGCGCGACGTGCCGTTCGATATGATTACCATCGGTATTCCTATTTGCAGCGTTACAGATGCCGAATATCCAACACTCGACAGCATAACCGACATTCTGACAACCGGTCAGTCGGCTCGAATGATAAAGAATCTTGTGCAGGAGAAGCAGATTTTCTCGCAGGTTGACTGCTACCTCATGGACACGGTCGACCCGGGATTTCTTACCGTGATGGGCAGACTAAACAAGGGCACAACCTTCGAGACTGCCGAGACCGAGATTTGGGGCGAATTCGACAGACTGAAGACCGAACTTGTAGGCGACTACGAGTTGCAAAAGGTCAAAAACAAATTCGAATCAATGCACATAATCGAGAACGAGAACTATCTGTCGCTTGCCACAAACATAGCCTTCGCGGCCTCGCTTGGCGATGTTGAGCATTTTAACCGCGAAGTGCCAAACTACTTGGCTGTTACAGCCGACGGCATAAGAGAACAGGCACGCAATCTTTTCCGCCACGAAAAGTGCAACACCGTTCTTTACAAAGCAAAGAAATAACATTTTTACAATAATCTCATTTTTCAAAAATCATGCAGTATATTGTCAACTCAAAGACGCTGAAAAAAGAGTTTAGTCTTTTATGTGAAAAGTACAACCACTATATGTGGGCTGTAGCTTGGGCTGGTAATATTGATAAATTTAAACTTGCCAAAATATTGGAAGAAAATGCATACAAGATTGAAAAACTCATTGTGGGACTTCATTTTTATCAAACAGACCCATCATTTATAGAATGTTTCATGGACAAGAAAGGCGTTAGATTTGTAATGCAATCAGATGGAACATTTCACCCTAAAGTATACTTATTTTACAATTCTAAAAAGGATTGGTCGGCAATTGTCGGAAGTTCAAATTTCACAACATCTGGTTTTGGTGATAATTGCGAGGCAAACATTCTGTTAAGTAGCGAAGATGGCGATCTTACGTTGTTCGAACAAATAAAGGATTCAATATTTGAATGGTGGAAAAATGCTGAGTCGTTTGACCAAAAGAAATTGCAAGTATATAAGCAAAATTATAAAAATCAATTCCAAAATCTAAAAAAGACAACAATATTCAAGGGCAATAATATTGTATCTAAATTAGAGTTGTTAAATTGGAATGAGTTCTATTTTTGGGTACAACAAGACCATCGTTTGCAAGCTAGGTTTGAACTTTTAGATAGAGCACAAAAGTGCTTTAAGGACAACGCACTATTTCGGAACATGAATGAAAGAGAACGTAAGGGATTTGCAGGATTGTTAAAAAGCAATTACGAAAGCGAACCTAACTGGGCATTTTTCGGAACAATTTCAGAATTTAAATACAGACATCACCTAAATGACCCATCCAGCAAATTGCTCCATGCAATAGATTTAATACCATCTTCCGGTGATGTTACAAAAAAACAATATGATGCCTACACGAAGTGTTTTATAAATATTCTTGGGAGAAAAAATCCATTAGCTAGTATTTCTCGTTTATTAGCAATAAAACGTCCTGATTTATTCGTTTGTATAAATAAATATAATAAGAAAAAAATTGCAGAAAGTTTCAATATCAGTAAATCGGATTTCACCGTGGAAAACTATTGGAATATCCTCGAATCTTTTATTTGGAATTCTGAATGGTATATAGAACCCAAAGGGAACAAGAAAGAATCCGAATTGAAATGCTGGAAATATAGAGTAGCCTTACTTGACAGCATTTCCTACAAATGGATTAAAGAATATTGAGCAGCACCTACCGCTCTGACTTTATTACTGATGAACGAAAGCTATATTTGCTATTTGTTCCGTACAATACAAAAAACTTGTTTTCAGAGATGGGATTTACAAATTCGGCATGGTTTGTAAAACAATGTCAAGCAATTTCTGCTCAAGATTTTTTTATAAACAAAAAAAGGAGAAACACCATTTCTGGCATTTCTCCTTTTTTCTTTTTCAGAAAATATCTATCAATCCAAAATCAAGCACTCGTCAAGAGCCTTTACAATCTCTTCCTTGTCGAGATGCTGACCAATGAAGACTATCTTCTGCATACGGTCGCCGTACTTCTCGTCCCAGTCGCGCTGCAATCCCGGATTCTTAGCCATAAAGTCTTCCAACTCGTCCTTCGGCATTGTGGCGTACCATTGGCCACAATTCTGCATAGAAACCTGCTTTCCAGCCTGCTCAAACAAGTAGCAGACATCATATTCGGTCTGGAAATAGCAAATTCCCTTTGCACGGATAATGTTCTTAGGCCACTTTTTAGCCACAAAATTGTCGAACTTAACCATATCCATAGGCTTACGACGCAGATACACAAACGTTCCGATGCCGTATTCCTCAACCTCGCCGCCCTCGTGGCAATTACAATGGTCGTGATGGTGGTGATGATGTCCGCACTTCTCGCAAACCTCGTCATCATCGTCGTCGTCATCGTGATGATGGTGATGTTCGTGCTCATCGTCGTGGTGATGATGCTCCTCATCATGCTCGTGGTCGTGATGATGGTGGTGATGATGATGTTCTTCTTCCAACTCGTGCTCCATAGCCTCTTCGTCCATAGGCTTCTCAATCTCGGTCATCCACGCAGCCGATGTTGCCACCTCATTGAAGTTGAACATATTGGTATTCAGAATCTTGTCAAAATCAACATCGCCATAGTTCGTCTCAATTATCTGAGCCTTTGGCTGAAGAGCGTGAACCACTTCCTTGACTCTCTGCAAGTCGGCAGGAGCAACCTCGGCAGCCTTGTTCAACAAAACGATATTACAGAACTCAATCTGCTGAATTACAAGATTTTCGATATCCTCCTCGCCTATCGATGTAGCCAAAAGACTGCTTCCACTTCCGAACTCGTCCTTCATGCGCAGGGCATCTACAACCGTAACGATGCTGTCGAGTTTAGGAATTCCGCCCTCGCTATACTTAGGGTCCATGCGCGGAATTGAGCAGATTGTTTGGGCAATTGGCGCAGGCTCGCAGATTCCACTTGCCTCTATGACGATGTAGTCGAAACGCCCCTGAGCAACGATGTCGTGCAGCTGCTGAACCAAATCCATCTTCAGCGTACAGCAGATACAGCCATTCTGAAGAGGCACAAGACTGTCGTCGGTAGAACCAACCACTCCGCCCTTCTGTATAAGGTCGGCATCGATGTTAACCTCGCCTATATCGTTTACAATAACCGCGAATTTTATACCTTTTTTGTTCGAAAGAATACGGTTCAAAAGAGTAGTTTTGCCGCTTCCCAGATATCCGGTTAGCAGCAAAACCGGAACTTCATTATTATTCATAATCAGAAAAAATTTTATACATTTAATCTGAACTTATCAAATTTTATGCCAAAGAGTATTTTGATATGTTTTTTTTATCATGTCAATAACACTCCTGAAATAATCTGCCAAAACGCAAAAGCATTTTGACAACTTTTATTATGTCTGACGCTTGCAGAAGCGCATTTTTTTAATATTTTTGCAAAATAACCAATTTAAAACATTTAAAGACTATGAGTGCAAAAAATTTATTCGCCCTACTGCTTTGCGGTATGACATTAGTGGCTAACGCCGAGACAAACATTCAGAAAGTGCATGGATATGAGAAGCAGAAGCATCATCAGCAGCATGCCAATCCGCCTCACCATCACCAGCAGAAACATCATCAAAGAGGAACGGTTATCTATCCAAGCGACGGATACTACCTTCTTTCAACAAACTGCAACAATTCATACTACATCTCTATGCGTGCTGGAATCAGCGGAAACAGAATCGGCCTTGACGACCGTGAAGAACCACTCTACATCAAGCGCGTGGGCGACTATTACTACATCTACGACGATGCTAACAAGGGTCTCGCCCTCGACCTCAACACCGGAAAGGCTATCAACGGCGGAAGAATACAGTTCTACATTCCTAACGCATCGAATGCGCAGAAGTGGAGATTCATTCAGTATCCCGACGGAAGCGTGGTGATTGAGAGCGCACAAGACAGCAGATACGTTCTCGACGTTCCGCAGAGCTACGCATCAAGAGGAACACGCATCCACTTGTATCAGTACAACGGAAACAGCAATCAGAGATGGACTCTGAAAAAATATACCGGCCAGTTCCGCCTCGACAGAAATCACAGAAAGGACAACTATCGTCCTACTCCAAAGCCTGTGGTAAAGCCAGTTGAAGTTTCAGCAGGACACGGCAGAAAATAAAAATCAATAAGAAGATATGACTAAACAAGAAGCAGACGAAAGAGTACAACTTGCCGTAGAAACCTTTATGCAAGGATACGGCTGCTGCCAAAGCGTTATTTGCGCCTTTGCCGACATCTACGGCATTGACAGCACAACGGCAAAAAAAATTGGAGCAGGATTTGGCGGCGGCGTGGGACGCATGAGAATGATGTGCGGAGCCGTGTCGGGAATTGTAACGCTCGTGGGACTTGACTGCGGACAGACCGAAGGCAGTGACCGCGAAGGAAAAGCAGCCTGCTACAAGGTCGTACAAGATCTGCTTGAAGTTTTTAAACAGCGTAACGGCTCGGTGATTTGCGCCGAGCTGTTAGGCCTTAACGGCTGCCCCGTGGTTAAGAATACCTACATTCCCGACCAGCGCAATGCCGAATACTACAAGAAACGTCCCTGCGCGCAAAAAGTCGAAAGCGCTGCAAGGGTATTTGCCGAATATCTTTTAACCAAACAACAATAATCAATGAGAAAATTTTTATCTTCTGTAATACTCACAGCACTTACAATCAGCGCAAGCGCACAGGAGTCGGCATTGGCTGAGATAACATCAAACAGACTTCTCTGCGCAAGCAACTACGTTGCGTATCAGGCACCAAGTCAAAAACTTACGCCTGCGCCAAAGGGCTACGAACCGTTTTACATCAGCACCTACGCGCGCCACGGCTCACGATGGCTCATCAACGACAGTCAGTACTCTGGTTTGATAGAGAAACTGAGTGCAGCAAAAAAATACGGCAAACTTACGCCAAAGGGCGAGGAGGTACTGGACATCCTCAAAGAGTTCTACAAGACAACCGAGAAGCGACTTGGCGACCTCACTCCCGTTGGCGAACGCCAGCATCACGGCATCGGAAAGCGTATGACACAGAACTTTCCCGAGGTCTTTAGAGGCAACGCACAGGTCGATGCACGCTCTACGGTTGTTATCAGATGTATGCTGAGCATGGTTGCCGAGTGCGAGGAACTTGCAGCATTCAACCCTAACATCAGAATACACAACGATGCGAGCCAGAAATTCCAGCGATACCTTAACCAGAGCATCACTCCAAAGATTTCGGAAGCACTTAAAGACACATACGGTATTCCGGAGACATACCGTCAGAAATGGGTTGATCCTGAGAGATTTGTGTCACAACTGTTCAACGACAAGAAATACATTTCCGACAATATCAACTCGCATAGCCTGATGCAGAATTTCTTCGACGTTGCAGGAAACATGCAGAGCCATGATGTAAACTACTCGCTGCTCGACCTCTTCACTACCGACGAGTGCTACAATCTTTGGCGAGTAAAGAACATCAGTTACTATCTGCGCTACGGAAACTCAAAGTACAACAAATTCGAAGGCCCGTATCATCAATACAATCTGCTCGAAAACATCATCGAAACCTGCGACACGATTGTGAACAACCGCTCGTTCAACGGCGCAACAATGCGATTCGGCCACGAAGTCTGCTTAATGCCGCTCGTAACCCTTCTCGAACTTGGCGACTACGGAAAAACTTTCGACGACCTTGACAAACTTGACGAGCACTGGCGCAACTACAAGATTTATCCGATGGCATCAAACGTGCAACTTGTGTTCTTCCGTCCAAAGAAAGGCAACGGCGACATCTTGGTAAAGGCTCTCCTGAACGAGGTTGAGGTCAGTCTGCCAGCAAAGACCGACACCTATCCTTATTACAAATGGAGCGACCTTGCCGAATACTATCGCAACAAATTGAAGAATTATTCAAAATAACAGAAAAACAGTTTGGGTAAGGTTGAAAGGCTTTACCCAAACTTCACAAAAACATCAGTCTATCTGTATGCCCAAAACAATCTGAAATCATAAGACTACATAATTTTATAACTTAAACCTCTAACTAATGATTTGTAAACTTACATTTTTAATGACCGCAGGTCTGCTTACGATGCAAAACATAAAAGCACAAGCGCCTGCCGATTCGTGCCGTATCAACGAGGCCGACTCTCTGCGACATTTCATCGTCGTAAACGTAGAAACTGGCGTGCCGTTACGCGACATTATTGTCTACACTGACGACAAGCAAAAGACGAAGAGCATCTGGGATGGCACATTCTCACTTCGCAACAGTTTCAAGAGCATAACGCTCACCCATCCCGCCTACGAGAAACGCGTTGTTTACAAAGACAATATAAGAAACGACACGATTTTCCTGCTTTCCAACTCCTACGCGCTGGACGAGGTCGTCATCTACGGACACTCAAACAGCATGAACCGAAAGTTCGATTTTTCGAAGCCGAAACATGACATAAAGATGATGCAACAGATACAACAGGGTGTCAATGTCGGAGCCTTATTAGGCCTTGTTTCCCATGAACTTTGGGGCAAGAAAATTCAACACCGCCAGAATCTGAAAAGACAGAAACGAAAAGCGTTGATTGAGAACTATTGATAAAAAAATGGGTAAAGCTAATCACTTTACCCATTTAATATAATCGTCCTTTCGTGCAACCTGAGGCTTCAGCGCATCGTCGGCGGCATAGCCTACAATGCAGTTGCCAATGCCCTCGTACTCGTCGGGAATCCCGAGTTCACGAAGAATCTGCTTGCCCTCCTCGGTCTCAAAGGTTTCTTTGGCACGATGAATCCAACATGAGCCCAGACCAAGGCTGTGAGCGGCAATCATCATGTTTTCCATTACCAGAGAGCCATCGTAAACACGGGTTCCAATCTCTTTCTTTGCAAGAACAACGAGAACCACCGGCGCACCATAGAAGGGGTCGGAATGACCCGAAGAGGTCTTCAATCCTCTGCCCGTAACGATGTCGAGATTTATGCGGCTCAGGCGGTCGCGCATCTCCTTGTTGGTAACGGCAATGATGATGGCAGACTGCTTGTTCATTCCCGAAGGAGCGAATGTTCCGGCTTTTACAATCTCCTCGACAAGTTCTGTCGGGACAGCCTTGTCTTGATACTTTTTCACACTTCGGCGTGTGACGATGTTCTTAATAGTTTCGTTCATATTATTTTTGTTTTTTGCTGTGCAAACTTAACATTTTTCAGCAGCAAGACCAAAGGCTTAGACAAGAAATGTTTATTTTTGCATTCATTACTTTTTTATAACCCTAATGACAAAAATGAAACTGAAATCAGCACTTCTTCTGTCGGCATTTGCCATGACAACTGCAAATGCCGCGGCACAGAATCAGAATCCGATAATAAACAGCATGTACAGCGCCGACCCTTCGGCAAGAGTTTTCGGCGACACTCTGTGGGTTTATCCGAGCCACGACAAGGACGACGCGCTTTCGTTCTCGATGGAAGATTATCACACATTCAGCACAACAGATATGAAAACGTGGACAGACCACGGCGTGATTTTCAATCCAACGAAGCAGACGAAATGGGCAAAAGAAGCGGCTTGGGCTCCCGACTGCATCTGCCGAAACGGAAAATACTATCTGTACTACCCCACCGACAAGAAACACATCGGCGTGGCGGTTTCAGACCGTCCCGACGGACCATTCCGCGACCCGCTCGGGCATCCGCTCATTTCAATAGATTCTCCGGGAGTTGTGTGCGACAGAGATTTCATAGACCCATGCGTGTTTGTAGATGACGACGGTCAGGCATATCTTTTTATGGGACAGAATACCGTTTGCTGCATCAAACTAAACGACGACATGATTTCGTACGACGGAAAGGTTCACATAATCGAGGGCGTTAAGGATTTCTTCGAAGCGGTGTGGGTTCACAAGCGAAACGGAATCTATTACATGTCGTATTCCGACGGACCATTTCACGGTCATGAGCCGCAGATTGCCTACTGCACTAGCAAGTCGCCGCTCGGTCCGTACACCTATCAGGGCGTGATTCTCGACCCTGTGAACAGCGGAACGAATCATCATTCAATCGTAAACTACAAGGGCGAGGATTATCTGTTCTATCACACCGCCGACATCAGCAAATATTTGCACGACGGCTTTCATTGCGGAGTGCGCCGCTCGGTATGCTACGACAAACTAAGTTACAATTCCGATGGAACAATCTGCAAGGTTTCGCCAACGCTCAATGCCGAACGCGTGCATCTGAAGGACGTTTCAGGCAAGCGTCAGCAAGAACTCATCGCCGCGAGCATCAGCACTCCGAAAATTGCCGACAAAACCATCAATCTGCCGCAGAACGCTTCGAGAAAAGTTCTGCAAAAAATGATTGACGATTGCAGTAAAAGCGGCGGCGGAACAATCGTAGTTCAGCAAGGAACATACAATATAAAAGGAAACATCGAGCTGAAAACGGGTGTGAGACTTCATCTGAAAGACGGCGCAAAAATCGTTTTCAGCCCAAAGGCCGATGACTACCTGCCTGTCGTGCTCTCGCGATGGGAAGGCACGGAAGTCTACAACCGTTCGTCGATGATTAGGGCTTACAATCAGAAGAATATCGCCATAACCGGCGAAGGGAACGCCACTATAGATGCCAACGGAGGCGAGATGGCGCGCTGGGGAATGCCTATGGATACGAAAGATTTCAAGGAGAACATTCACGGAACGCACGGCGAGACGCCCGAAAAAAAAGATGTTGACCGCCTAAGGCAGATGGGCGACGACCTTGTGCCGGTAGAAAAGCGAGTCTTCGGAAAGAATACGCATCTGCGTCCGTGCGCCATCGAGCTCAATTCGTGCTCGCGGATTCTGATTGACGGCATCACGCTGAGGAACAGTCCGTTTTGGTGCATCCATCCGCTTTATTGCGAGGATGTTACGGTAAGGAATGTAACCATCGACTCGCACTTTCCAAATAACGACGGATGCGACCCGGAATCGAGCAAACGCGTTCTGGTAGAAAACTGCACGTTCCGCACAGGCGACGATGCCATCGCAATAAAATCGGGGCGCGATGCCGACGGCCGCCGCGTTGCCCGACCATCAGAAATGATTGTAATCAGAAACTGCAAATTCTACAGCGAATGTAACGGATTGTGCATCGGCTCGGAGATGTCGGGCGGCGTAAGAAACGTTTTCATGAGCAACATCGAAATTGGCAACGTAAAGAACGCTCTTCTCTTTAAATCGAACCTCGACCGCGGCGGATTCATCGAGAACATATTCGTCGACTCAATCAGTATAAAATCGGCAGCCGGAGCCGTTCTACGATTCGAGACGAACTATTTCGGCTATCGAGGCGGCAACTTTCCAGCGCGGTATTCAGACTTCAGCTTTAGCAACGTAAAAGCCGGAAAAGCCGACGCATACGCCATCTACTACGACGGCAATGATGCCGAGCCGATAAGAAATATCAAAGTCGAGAATTTTGAGGTTGAAAAGGCAGGACACACCCATTATCTTTTCAAGACAAAGGATTGCAAATTCGTAAACTGCAAGGTTAACGGAGAGAAAATAGATGAGCAACCGGCTGAAGATTCAGAAAGAAAACAATGCGATGTGTGGTGACGGGAAACGTCATCACACTTCTTTTTTACACCCACATGAGGTCGCTCATAACATCATCGCTCACAAAAATGCCTTTCCGAGTCAGTTTCAGATAACTGTCGTCGTCTCGTTCGGCAATCTCAAGCAAACCGTTTGAGAGCGATGTTCGAGCCATCTTCATGCAATAGTCCGAAAGTTCTGCACCGAACTGCAAACGCATCTGGGCAAGCGGCACGCCAATGCTCGTGCGCAAAGCCGTCATCACAAAATCGTTGTATCGCATGTACAAATCGAGTTCCTCGACCTCACAATTCAGCGTGCCAGACTCTACGCCGTCAATATAGCCATAGAGCGAAGCCACATTCCACTGGCGCGACCGTCCGTCGAAACTGTGTGCCGACGCTCCGCAGCCCAAATAAGGCACACCATGCCAATAACTGCTGTTGTGACGCGAAAACATATCGGGATAGCAGAAATTGCTTATCTCGTAATGCTCGTAGCCGGCCGCCGCACTCTTATCAATAAGCGTTTCGAACATCGCCACGCTCAAATCCTCAGCCACCTCGCTAACCTTGTGTTGCTGATAAAGTTTATAGAGCGGCGTTCCTTCCTCGTACATCAAATGATAAGCCGAAAGATGCGGCACATCGAGCGAGAAAGCCGCGTCCAAATCTTTCTTCCATTCCTGAAGCGTCTCGCCCGGAAGTCCGTAAATCAAGTCGATGCTGATGTTTGCGATTCCTGATTTCTGCAAACGTCTGACAGCCTCGACAGCCTGCGCGGCTGTATGCCGGCGGCGAAGTCGCGAAAGATGCTCATCGCTGAAACTTTGAACACCCATGCTCACGCGATTGAACGCAAGACAGCGCAATCCGCCAACATATTCTTCGCTCAAATCATCTGGATTACATTCTATCGTAATCTCGGCATTCTTGCTGACTTCAAAATCAGAATAAATGCAGTCGAGAATTTCAGACAACAGAGAAACAGAAAGTTGCGACGGCGTTCCACCGCCAAAATAGATAGTCTCTACATGTTCGCCGTGCAGATAATCCTTCCGAAGAAGGAGTTCCTTCCTTAGCGCACGGACATAAGAAACCGTCCTGTCAGCATCGGTCGTTGAATAAAAATCGCAATAGATGCAACGACGCTGACAGAACGGTATGTGAATATAAATTCCAGCCATTAAAGTGGCAAAAATTACACTTTTTTCTTAGAATTTCAGAACTGGACGCACGTTGTGTGTGCTGGTCTTGTAGCAAGCAAAAATGTTCGCGCTTGTGTAAGAGAATGCCCACGCATGACTGTCGTCGTATTCTGATGACGACCAATATGACTGGTCGCTCAGATTGATGTATGGCGACTGCTTGGCATGGCTGATGACTCCGTTCTTCTCCTGAAGATAAACCATCAGCAACTCGCCCATACTTGGCAGATACCAGTTGAGTGAAGCAAGTCCGCCGTTACGGCTATTGTATCCAGCAGCATAATATGTACTGCTTGTGAAATACTGCGCATGGTCGTCGCCCGCAAAATCAGAGATACAGCCCTGCTTTGACCACAACGCGATGTTGCTTGCGTCTGAAATTTCGAGTTTGTTCTCTGTTGAATAATAAACACCTGCCAGACCTTTGTAGAATGGAAGGAACGCCGTATTCTTTGTTCCGTCTACTGTTGTATAGTCGGCGATTGATGTGTTCTCAACCTTCGCACTCCAACGGTAAAGGGTTGAATTGTTCAAATCCTTTATGGCAACCACACAGCCCGATGAAGACTCTGTAAGATTCTGATCAATCTCGCCATTTGCGTTTGTAAGCGCATATACGATGCCCACACAAGTACGGTCGGCATTCAGAACAGAACTTGTTGAGCCGTCGCTGTAATAGTAGTCGCCCACCTTTGCCTTGGCTATAGGCTGACAAGTGAAGACTTCAGTATCATAAACCTTTCCTGCCTCGTAGGTCGTTACTTCAGGCTGAATAGCCTCGTATCTGTCGCCATTCTTTGTCATCACAGTAAAGTGAAGTTGAACAAATGTGGCTGGGAACATCGACATGTAGATTGTTCCCGTAACTCCATCGGCATTTGTCATCGAAACACTTCCTTCGGTTGAACTTGAAAAGCCACCTGTGCTCATGCGGAACACTCTTTTTGAGTACATCGTTCCGATTTCTGATGATGCAACAACGCTTACGATGTCCTTTATCGGCGTAACACCGTCGGTTGTGAACATCCATTTAACCACTCCGGTAATTGCACCGAGTTTGCGAGCCGAATAAGCCGTCTGCTCGGTATATGTTACGTTGAGCGTATCTTTTGCCCACGCATACATATATTTGTGCAAGTCCTTAGCCGTTCCAAGTTGTTCCATTGCGCTGAGAGTCTGCGTAAGCGTGTCGCTTGTATAAGCATTCACCGCCGATGCAGGATAGAACAAAGCCATGCGGTCGTTTTCGTAACCACCGTACAATCTGCCCGAAAACTCGCCGTTTCCGTCGTTCGTAAGGATTGAGCGGTTAATGGACGTTGTAAGGTCGAGCACACACACCTGTTCTCCGCCACTCAAAGTGCCCGAAAGGATTGTCGGATCGTTAGATGCTGCATTTTCATACACAGGCATGGTTACCGTTATCTTGTAAGGGCAATCCCATCCCTCCTCATCATGACAACTTGTAAAAGCAACAGCACAGAGCATCAGAAATGCTCCGAAAAAAGGTTTAAGTCTAAAAATCATTATTATTTTGTCATTGAATAAACTATATCCATAATCTTCTTACCCAGTTCGTCGGCAGCCTCCATTGTCGAAGCCTCTGAATAGACACGGATAATCGGCTCGGTATTGCTCTTGCGCAAGTGAACCCACTTGTCGGCAAAGTCAATCTTAACGCCGTCGATGTCGTTCACCTCCTCGTCTTTGTAAAGGTTCTTCACCTTCTCGAGAATAGCGTCTACATCGGTGTCTGGAGTAAGGTCGATACGGTTCTTGGCAATGAAATATGGAGGATAGGTTGCACGAAGTTCGCTCACCTTCATCTTCTTGTGTGCCAAGTGGCTGAGGAACAAGGCGATTCCAACAAGGGCATCGCGTCCGTAATGGCTTTCTGGATAGATAACTCCGCCATTTCCCTCTCCGCCGATAACAGCGTTTGTCTCCTTCATCTTTGTTGTTACGTTAACCTCGCCAACGGCAGCAGCGTTATATTCGCAGCCATACTTGCGTGTAACGTCTCTCAAAGCGCGTGTTGAACTAAGGTTGCTGACAGTATTTCCCGGAGTGTGCTGAAGAACGTAGTCTGCCACGGTTACGAGAGTGTACTCCTCGCCGTACATTGTTCCGTCTTCGCAGATGAATGCAAGTCTGTCAACATCAGGGTCAACAACGAATGCAACATCGTGCTCGCCCTTCTTCATCAGATTCATGATGTCCGAAAGGTTCTTCTCCAACGGCTCTGGGTTATGCTGAAAATCTCCTGTTGCCTCGGTATAAAGCCCAGTAACGGTCTCGACGCCTAACTGCTTCAGAAGTTTTGGAAGAATGATTCCTCCAACGCTGTTTACTGTATCTATCGCAACCTTGAAGTTTGCCTTTCTGATGGCTTCGACATCAACAAGTTTAAGAGCGAGAACGCTGTCGATGTGCTTCTGGTCCATGGTGTTGTCCTCAGTATATTTGCCAAGATGGTCAACATCGGCAAATGCAAAATCCTCTGCTTCGGCAATGCGAAGAACTTCCTCGCCTTCCTGCTTGTTAAGGAACTCGCCATGCTCGTTGAGGAGTTTGAGGGCATTCCACTGACGTGGGTTGTGACTTGCCGTAAGAATGATGCCGCCGTCGGCGCCAAGCATTGTTACAGCCAATTCGGTGGTTGGTGTTGTTGCAAGACCGATGTTAACAACATCGAATCCCATTCCCATGAGAGTTCCGCAAACAACGTTCTTTACCATCTCGCCAGAGATACGAGCATCTCGGCCTACTACGATTTTTCCCGACTGAACCTTGCTTGTCTTGCGTATAAGGGTTGCATACGCCGAAGTAAACTTTACAATGTCAAGAGGGTTCAATCCTTCTCCTGCGGCACCGCCAATTGTTCCGCGGATGCCCGAAATTGATTTGATTAGTGTCATAATCCTGCTTCGTAAGATATTTCATAATATGTAGGGTACACACTCTGCGATGCAGCCTGCGTGCCCTGATCGTGAGGTACTATAAGGCGAACTTCCGCCAAGTCGGCGGTATTTCTTCCAAGGTTTATATAGCTCAGCGGAATCATCCACGCCGTTGGAACAGACGTTCCGTACGACGATGAATAATAGCTGTACATATATCCAGATATGAACGAGCCTGTAAACGTTGTTCCCGAAAGAGAAACGGTAAACTTGTCTACGTTTGATGCGCTGAAACGGTTTGTCAGAATTGTATCTCCCGACTGGATGTTATACTCCAGAAAACGTGCAAGAACGGTTTTCGAATCGCCGCTCTGCATCTTAGCGCCCTCTCCCTTTCGTACAATTTGCATGTAGACACCAGTACTTCCGAGAAGCACAAACTCGTTTTTGCTGACATCAGTTGTCGAATCCTTGGCTATAAACTCAGCCTGACTGATAACGTTTATAGGTCCTTCGACAAAATTGTTCGACACAAGAAAGGAATTTATCGCATCCTTTTCTTTTTCCTTTAAGTCGGCATAGCTCACAACATCGTTACATGCCGTGAACATTAAATTTCCAAATAGTAGGATTAGGTATAAAAAACTTTTTTTTCGCATTATTTTTGAATAAAATCGTTGCAAAAATAATAAACTCATCGAAAAAGACAAAATTCTGCAACGCTAATTAACGCGCACAGCCCGAAAAAGTGCGATAGCACAAAAAGCCATCGTATCGTCGGGATTTTCAGAATCTCGTTTTTGAGACAGGAAAAGGCGGTTATTTTGCCTTCAGCATGTCCTCGAACTTGATGAGTGCCTTGTTGAAAACTTCAACAGCCTCTTCCATCGAACAATGAAGTTCGCCGCCCGATGCTCTGGCGTGTCCTCCGCCGTTAAAGCATGCAGCAGAAATCTCGTTGCACTTGATGTCGCCAAGTGAGCGGAGCGACACTCTGATGGTGTTCTCCTTCTCTGTATCCTCGCGCAGAAAGACCGAGAAATTTATGCCTTTAATAGACAACGGAATGTTCACATTGCCCTCGGTATCGCCCTTTATGCAACCGTATTCCTTGAATTCTTCTTTCGTAAGAGTCTGAAGGGCTGCTCCAAATTCGGGATAAAGCGTGAGATTGTCTTTCAGCATGTGCCCCTGCATTCGGTAGCGCGATTCTGTTCCGTTCATAAAAAGTTCGTTATGAACCTCGTCGCGGTCGATACCTTTCTCTATGAGCATAGCGATGGTTGTAAACACCTCGCTTCGGTTGCTATTGTAACTCAACTCGCCAGTGTCGGTCATCATGCCGATGTAGAGTGACTTGCATGTATCAAAAGAGAGTTTTTCGTACTCGCCCATAGTCCAGAGAATGCGGAAAACCAGTTCGCAAGTCGAACTCATCTCGGGATATGAAAAAACCAAGTCGCACAAATCGTCGGGGTCAAGATGATGGTCAATCATTATCTTGTATACCTTTGCCTCGGCAATTTTATCGCCCATATCTGTAATTCGGCTCTTACTGTTGAAGTCGAGGCAGAAGATGAGGTCGGCAGCCTTTATCATCAGGTCTGACGCTTCGGGACTTCTGTCATAACGAAGATGGTCGTACGATGAAGGTACGACCTTCAGAAAATCCGGCATCTGATTTGGGAAGATAATGGTTACGTTCTTCCCTATCTGGCGCAGATATGCAGCCAGTCCGGTTGCCGAACCTACGGCATCGCCATCGGGCGAAACATGCACACAAATGACAACATTGTTAGCCTGTGAAATCTTTTTCCTTAGAAGTTCGATGTTCTGCGCATCGAAGATTGAATCGTTGAACATTATGTATTTTACGTTAAAATCAAAAAAAGCGGTACAAACATACCGCTTTTTTTTTACTTCTCAAAAGAAATATCTTGCTTTTACATCAGTTATGATGCGACCATCTGAACTTTATCTGCTTGTATTCGTCGAGGTCCTTAACCGGACGTTCAACATCGCTTGGCAAAGGCATCTTGCTGTACTGCTGGAAATAAAGCAGACAGGCATCGCGCCACCAAACGGCATCGTGCGCCTGACGACGCAGTTTGCTCTGCACATGCTTGAATCTGTCGGCATCGACATATTTTTCAAGTCCATCCCAAACAACCTGATAGTTTCTCACCTGCTTAACGCCCTTGTCGTACTTGTGGCAAAGCGCGCTCCACAAAGTCTCGCCGTTCTGCATCTTGTAATCCCAAGGCAGATGGTGGAACCACAACAGATACTCGTCTGGGCATGTGCTTACATTATCAAACTGAGTGCTGAGCGGTTCGTGATACTGGCTCACGGCATTTGTGCCCTTGCTGCTGCGGTCGAATCCGATACCATCTTCAGACGCCTTGTGATAGTAACTTGGCAGCCAGTCGGCTCTCGCTCCCGGAATCTCGCACCAAGGCTCAGGTCCGTAGTGATGCGTCCACGCAAACAGATGGTGTAAGCCGAGCGGCATCATGTAGTTAACCACGGCTTCGCGACTGTCCATCATTATCGATTCAACCTTCTGAACAAATTCCTTGTCGGTAGTGAATGTCTGTGCAATCCACTCCTCGGCAATGTCCTTGCTATCGAGATTGCAGTTCCAAGCCAGTCGGCCAAAAGCATACCAATTGCTCTGCGCAAATATGTGTCCGCACCAGTTTGTGTCGCGTCCTACATTTGCAACGCCGGCAATGGCTGTGTATTTCTGCGGATATGTCTTGCCGTCGGTTACTCTGGCTATGGTTGTTCCCTCACCTTTCTGATAAGTGTCACTCATCAGACATTCCTGCCACATCGGCGCAAGATAGCACAACTGAAAACTGTGTCCAAGATACTCCTGAGTAATCTGGAACTCAATCATAGTCTGAGTCTTCTTCAGAGCGCCGAAAAGCGGACTGAACGGCTCGCGCGGCTGAAAGTCGATTGGACCGTTCTTTATCTGAATGATAACGTTGTCGCGGAACTGTCCGTCGAGTGGCATAAACTCCTGATAAGCCTGCTTTGCTCTGTCGCTGTCGTCTGATTTATAGACGAATGCGCGCCACATCACGATTCCGCCGTGAGGCTTGAGCACATCGGCAAGCATGTTCGCTCCGTCGGCATGTGTACGACCAAAATCCTGCGGACCGGGCAGTCCTTCGGAATTAGCCTTCACAAGGAATCCGCCGAAATCAGGAATCAGTTTGTAGATTTCATCAGCCTTTTTCTTCCACCATTTTTTTACATCAGCATTCAGAGGGTCGGATGTAGGCAGACCTCCGAGTTCTTTTGGCGACGAAAAGTTTATTGATATATAAACCTTCATGCCATAAGGTCGCAATACTTCGGCAATCTTGCATACATGGTCTATGTACGGCTTGCTCAGCATCTTGGGTGATGCGTTCACATTGTTCACAACCGTTCCGTTGATTCCCACGGATGCGTTTGCCTTTCCGTATTCCTGCCAGAGTTTTGCATCATCGTCGGTAAAGGTTGGCTCAGCCTCATTGTCGTGCCAGAAGATTGAATGTCCGGCATATCCGCGTTCAACCGTTCCGTCGAGATTATCCCAATGATTAAGAATTCTGTGCTGATAAACAGGCGATTCTGACACCTTGAACCACGACATATCGGCTGGCAACTTACCTGTCTGCTGCAATCGCAAGAGATGGAACACACCATACAAAATGCCCGCATCGGTCTGCGAACTTATCTTGATGTGCTTCTCTTGTTTTGCCTTGTTCACCGTCTCGATTGTGAAGGCATCGGGCGAAAGTTGCTGAACCTTACCGTTCTTGCTCTTCTGCTTCTTGTTAGGTTTTGCAACAACAAGACTTACAGGCATTCCCTTCCAGCCTTTCTGCAACTCCCCGACGGCAATATTTATGGTTCTGCTGTCGCGGTTCACCGTTATGTCTACATGGCGCACATCCTGATTATAGCGCAACCAAAGAGAATGTCCGTCCTCTGCTTTTGCACAGAGAACGGAGAATAAAAATGCTAATGTAAAAAAGGCTTTTCTCATATTTTTAATGCAATTCTGCTTATCCTTGAATAGTCTTTATCGTACCATCCTCGTTGTATTCAAGTTCAACGACTTTTAGTGAGCGAAGGCTGTTCACGCCACCCGAAGGAGCAGAGTCGTGATGGAAAAGATACCACTTGCCCTTGAACTCTATTATTGAATGGTGAGTTGTCCAGCCAGCCTTTACCGGAGTAAGAACTACTCCCTTGTAAGTGAATGGTCCGTAAGGATTGTCGCCGATTGCATAGCAAATCATGTGAGTATCACCTGTTGAGTAAGAGAAATAATACTTTCCCTTGTACTTGTGCATCCACGAAGCCTCGAAGAAACGATGCGGATCGTCTGCCTTCAAAGGCTTGCCGTCCTCACCGAGGATAACGACTGGCTTTGGCGCTTCTGCAAAACCAAGCATATCGTCAGCAAGAAGGGCTACTCGCGATGGCAATGCATCAGTCTCTGACTTCTTTGCAGGTACGATAGGCTCAGAATCTCCAGGAGGTGGAGCAGCAACGCCCGACTCGTTAAATGCAATCTTATTGTCCTTATACCACTGAAGCTGACCGCCCCAGATACCACCGAAGTAGAAGTAGTACTTTCCATCCTCATCCTTGAACACAGCATAGTCAATTGAGTATGAACCATGCATAGGATCTTTCAAAGGAATGAACGGACCTTCTGGCTTATCTGCCACAGCAATACCTGTGCGGAAGATTTCAGTCTTATCCTTTGCAGGGAAATACATGAAATACTTGCCGTTCTTCTCCTGAACATCATTGTCCCAAAGCTGGTGACTTGCCCAAGGAATGTCTTTCAAGTCGAGAATACAACCATGATCCACGAGTTCCTTCTCGCCACGGCATACAGCCTCGAGGTCATCAGTAGAGAACACATGATAGTCTTTCATCTCATACTCTGCGCCAGAATCGTCGTCACCAACGCCAGCATCCCAGTCGTGAGATGGATATATATATACTCTGCCGTTCCAAACATGAACGGATGGGTCAGCCATATAGTCTTTTGGCCAAAGATACTTTGCTGTCTTCATATTAATATATTTTTTACTGTTATTACGCTTTATGTCTTTCTTCAATTGCATTATTTATCTCGTCAATTTTCTCATCTGTCAACTGATAACGAGAAATGATAAACATAGCAAAAGCAAGAAGAATTGCAGGGATTACGCAAACAAGCCAAAGAATTCCTTCCTCTGCCTCTGGAGTCTGCTGAACACTATCCTTGTTGTACGCCACATATGCAAGAACTGCAGGAGCAACAATACCACCAAGAGTCATACCAGCCTTGAAAAAGATACCAGTAAGAGCATTTACGATACCAGCAATACGCTTTCCACTCTTCCATTCTCCGTAAGAGATAACCTCTGGAACAAGAGCCCACATATAACCAGTAGCAACAATTACACCAGTTGACTTGATAAACTGTGCGAAATAGATCCACGTCATACTTGGCTGATCCATCTTAGCAATTACATAAATCATAGCCATACCAACAATAGCACAACCAAGGAATGCATAAAACATGTTTTTCTTTCCTATAGCTTTCTTAATTGCTGGTACAAGTGGCATGAAAATGAATGAAGGAAGTGAACCGAGAGCCATGAATATTGAAAGTTCCGTTGCAGTACCGTGCATATTACTGTTAATAAAGTATGCTCCAGCAGCATTTCCAATTGACATCATTGCAAATGCCGTGATGAAGAAGAATGCAATGACACGGAGCGGACCATTATCCTTGAACTCCATCCATAGGTCGCTTATCTTTACATTCTCACTCGACTTTGAGTCCATAACGACACGTTCCTTACACTGCGTGAAACAGAAGATAAGGAGTGCCATACCTACAATAGCATAGAGAGACATTGTGATGAACCACGCATGAGAGTCCTTTGGCAGCTCATCACCTGAAGCTACAGCAAAAAGACCAATAACGAGAGGGAGACCAGAGTTTACAGCCAAACCTCCTACGTTAGCCATGAACATACGAACAGATGTGAGGATGGTAATCTCATCTGTATCGCGAGTGAGTGATGAGTTCAAAGCGCCATAAGGCACGTTGATAAATGTATAGAGCAAAGTCATTGCGATATATGTGATATACGCATAGACAATAGAAGGTCTGAATCCATCATAGAAACAGAGGATAGCAGATATTGACAAAGGCACACCTACATAAAGCAAATATGAGCGATATTTACCGAACTTAGGATTGCTCTTGTCAATAATTGCACCAACAATCGGATCCCATATCACGTTCAGAACGTTACCTACAGTAAACATCAATGCAACAGCAGCCGCATCAAGTCCATAGATATCGGTAAAGAAGAATGTTAGGTAAGTACATGTTACTTGAAAGATAAGATTCTGAGCCAAGTCACCCGAGCCAAAGCCGATGCGCTGTGCCCATGAGAGCTTGTAAAAGCCTTTTTTTTCGTTGTTTGCCATTTTGTATAAAGAAAAATTGTTAAGAAACAAGCCGAAAAGACATTCAACTTGCCTCGATTATATTTATTATTTTATTTTTTGCATTAAAGGTTACCGCCTTACAAATCAAAGCCCCACAATACTTAATGTATTTTTTATGAAAACAAATGTTTTTTATGGTTATACATCAGCCACAAAAGTAACAAAATATTTGTAATATCAACTAAATATTTAAACATTTTTTCAAAACTTATTGTAAAAAATACAATAACCACCCTTAAAAACAAAAAGAGGGATGCTATACAACACCCCTCTTAAGTTACTTGAGATTCTATTTATTCTTTTTTTAATATGATGCGGTAGTTCCTGCTGTCTCGTCAAAGCCCTTGCATACGCCCAGATAAGCATGCTTTTTATTAAAGTTTTCGTCGAACAGACTTCTGTGTCGGTTATAAGACTTGCCTCCCTGCTCTACATCCGAGTCGCTAAGCATCCACATATATACACCGTACTGGTTTCTCTGGTTGATGATTGTACGATAACAGTTTATAACGTGCTCATACATCTCAGCCTGTGCAGCAAGCTGTGCCACAGATGGCAAATAATCAGATTCAATCTGAACATCAAGCTCACCAATTCTAATCAAGAACGGATCGTCAGAACCTGAATTTGAACAATATGTACTATTAAGGCTCTTAAACAACTCTGTTACCTGATTCAGCAACTCTGCCTGAGTATGAATCTCTGTTGAACAAACAAGATGCAACTCAAGGCTCAAGCCGTCAATCAAATTCTGTCCCTTATAAGCCTGCAAACCTCTTATTAATGTCTCAAGACGATTAAATTTTCTTTCATTATGAACCAAGTTTCCTTCCGAAACAAACAACTTTGCATTTCTATTCTTTGCTTTCAGGAAATCTCTCGCATAAGTAAAGGCATTATAGATGAAATCGTCCTTCATATAATCGCCCCAATAGAATTCGCCATTACCAACAGACAGGCCCTTAGAGTCAAGATAGTATGATGTAGAAGTAGGATTATCTGTAGTTATATGCTGAACTACATCCCATCCCTCAATCTTGTCATACCTCTCCATCATATTCTCAATATGAGTCTTCATTATGCCTGAAAGTATAGCAGCCTTCATCGCATCGTCATAAGAACTTACATAGTTTGGAATACGAGTAGACTTGGCATTAGACGAAGTTGTTATTGGCGTCAGAGTAACATCGTCAAGATAGAATGTCGTTGCCGTCTTGGCAAACTTGAAGTTCATAGACCCAATGTCCGAAGACAATGCCGTAAACTCCCAAACCTGTTTCTCCCAAGTTGTTGAGAGTACATAGCTCTGCTTACCTTCTGCAGGTGCCTGAGCACTTGCTGGGTTCTTGTCTGCCGACCTATTTGATGTACTGAATTCTACTATCGCATTATTGGCATCTGCACGCGCATAGAATGTCAGACGATACCTCTGTCCCAAAACAAGAGTCTTACCATCAGCAAACATACCATTAACAGTAACATCTCCTGCGCTGTTATAGCTTGCTGTATTAACAACCTTCAAGCAATTACCGCCAGACTTCGAATTATCTGTTCCGTTGAGAGACTTTCCAAGTTCAATTCTGGCAACAGACTCACGATTTTCTACAAAAGACCAATTATATGTCTTTTCGTTACCATCAAAATACGAATTTGCAATATAGTTCGTACCCTCAACAGTACCACCCGAACCTTCTGTAAGTCCCAAAACTAAGTTATCGAAATAAACATAACTATTTGGCGCATCTGTTATATCAAACACAATACGAACCGCTGCAACTGGAGAAGAATGATCTGAAACCACACCATTTGTTTGAAGGTTACGGAAGGAAATCTGAGTCCATTCATTAGTCAATTTGATGTCAGAAGAATACGAATTAATACCACCAGATGCAGGAACCAGTCCATTAAGCCCCTTTTCTACACCAAGAATTCTAACTCGCATCTTTGCTGTCTGACCAACCAACGAATTTCCTTTCACATAGAAAGAAAAATTCAGTTTTGAACCTGCAGGAACTGGTATATAATCGCTGACAACCTGTGCAACATCTGTAGCATCACCCTGTTCCCAGCCTTCTGTTGAAGCCCAAAGACAGGCTTTGCCTGTTGATTTCACACAATCGTCACCATCGGTGATTTCCAAAGACTGAACACCGACATTAAAATAGGCATCATCTACACTAGATGAGAAAGACCAACCTTCATTATTATGTTCCCCATTATATATTTGGTAATCTTCCAAATTAAAACTGTATGAGAAATCATATTCACGTTCATTACCTACATTGATGTAGTTTGTCTCCTCACTTGGACTAACTTTATCAGCAATGGCATTCTGAAGGTATTCCACATTCTGGAACTGGTTAGATATCAAACTATGACCAAAAACGCTTAAGCCATTATTTATTGCAGCATTATACAATGCGTCTGGCATGTCATAGTTGTAAGTTCCATTTATATCGGTAACAACATTACACAACGCAAACTCTGTGCTTGGCTGAATAGAGTTGAAATTATCATTTACAGTGCTAGCATATTTTGAATTCTCAACATACGAAGAGCCCAAGACAGACACACCCAAATGGAAGTCAGACGACAAATTAGCCGCATAACTTTTCAATGGAGCGCAATTACTTATCTGCGTTTCTATTAACTGAGGAATTTCACTTTTAGAGATAGGGGTGTATGGATTATACCACTCCATCTTCTCATCGTAGCATGACTGCAACGCAAATGCCACGATAGCAGAAACGAAACTAACTTTTAAATACTTATTCATAATATGCCCTCCTCTAATAGCTATATTCGTTACCACGTCCATACTGATTAACAACAGTCAAAGGAACAACACGAATATTGTCAATACAAGGTGTTATAGTCGTCATCTTTGCCTTAAACTCAACAGAAACACCATTTAACACATTTGTCTGATCCACATTTTCGAAATAGATTCCCCAAACAGGACTTTCTATAGAAGCCAAAATCTCACGGATTTGACCGAATGTCTTACCTTGGAATTCTGTAATACCACTAAATGGCATAGTAACCGTAAACCAAGTTCCCTTTGCGAATCCCTTACTGTAATCATCTGTCTTACCAGATACCCAAGGTGCATAAGTCATCTTGTAGTTACCAGAGTTAATATCGAATACAACATCAATATTTCCTGAATTCCAATCTTGTGGACACATTACATTAAACTGCAATGCAACATCTGTTGAATACTTTTCATCCAAATCGCTTGGCAAATTCTTGAAACCCTCAAACTTCTCGAAAATATAGATATTTCTACGAGACGCAGTAGTATCACTGATATAAGTAGAATTAGAATTCATCTTATAATAATGACCATCGTTCGTGCCATCCTCATTACCACATGCTTCATCAATCAAAGTACACTCCGAAGCATCATACTTTGAGTTATTGAATGCAGTAGAACCTTCTTCAAAATCCTCCAACAAACCCTTGCGGTAGTTGAAATATGCAGGCGTTTCGCATGTACCGTTACCTTTAGTTTCTGCATTTATAATTATAGCACCCTGATGCTTGTTATTCTCGGCAGTACGTGTATCAAAATTAGCAGGCACTTTTACCTTTACATACTTACCCTCCTCATCATCGCTTATCAGATCTTCTCCTCCTTCATATACTGCACTTATATCTGCACCTGGGAATTGCACATACGACACATTTTGCAAATTTTCACCATAAATAGTAATCCACTCGTTTGGTTGCGGCATACTGTTTGAGATATCATACACAACCGGAGCAGCTCTACGAATCTGCAAAGTTTTTGATGCTTTTATGGCTGAATTTTCCTTCACAAGAATAATTCTATCCTTGTTAGTTACCTCGTCATTTACCTGTTCAATTGGAGTATTCTCGTCAATTGTAACAAGCATAGAGTTGTTTGTAAGATACTGTAAATTAAAATATGTATCATAGCCATTTATGTACACATGCTTTACACCTATAAAGCCTGTACCAGAAAGGCGTATTGTCTCTCCTAAGCGTGCATAAGTAGTAGCCTGATCCGTAGTACCGTCTGCAGAAGCATGTAAATAATGTATCTGGCTGATACTTATAGTAGAATCTCCGTTCTCATACTTAAACAAATCTTCGTTACAAGATGTAAGTATAATTGACGCAGACAATGCTATCAAGAAAAACTTTGATTTCATTGCTATAATGTTTATAATATTAAACTTCATTTAGTTACCACTTTCACCTACAACAGTACTCTGATAAGCAGACATCAGCACAGACTCATAAGAAGCGATTTCTTTTTCCAATGCCTTGATTTCTGAATACGATACCGCATCACCGCTCAAGTATGGATTCTGAGTCACCTCAGACTCAGGATAAGGCAAGAGGAAGTTGAAATTATCAGATGTAACACCAACAACACCGATAGTCTTTGTCTTATCAATCTCATATCTCATCTCCTGTGTACGATAGTAGTACTGATATGTACGATTCTGATCACCCAAGATGTAATTGATTGTATTTGAGCGATCGTAGTATGACCATGCAAGCAAATCGTACCAATATCTTCCCTCCAAAGCGAACTCAAGTCTACGCTCTCTCAGCAAGGTGGTCATATCTACAGATGTCAACTTCTCACCATTATGGGCGCGAGAGTAAACTTCGTTAAAGAAGTCAAGAGGCGTCTTCTTAATCTTGGTATCATGAATACCATTATCTGTTCTACTTGTAAGAACATCTGTTGTATTAGCAAGAGATGCTTCAGCATAATTCAAATAAACTTCAGCCAAACGAAGCATATAAGTATTGAGACCAGAGTTGTTCTCGTAACTTACACCATTATCCTCGTAAGAACCAACGATACCCTTCTTTGCATTTGCGCGATATATCATATCGCTCAGGTTCTGAGTTCTGTCGAAAGTCAAACCTCCGTATATCTTGCAGATTTCAGAATATGAATCCTTATAGTTAAACCATGTTGAATGCAAACGAAGGTCATCATTTGAGTATGACTTTATCATATCAGCCGAAGCGTAAATATCGCTACCCTCGGCAACCTGACCAGCAACAATAGCGGTAGAATAGCCCAACCAGTTCTGATGAGTATTTGATGTTCCATAAGCATATACGCCCGGAACCCACTGCAAGGCAAACAAACTCTCGCTGTTGTTGTTATTATCCGTTGTAAACAAATCCTTATAGTTTTGCTGAAGCGACAAACCACTAATCTTGATTACTGCAAAAGCACACATCTTTGCATAATTCAAATAAGTAGCATCACGGTACTTCTGGTTGTATGTTGCAGGATCTTGCTCGTCATGAGCAGCCTTATATCCTGAATATACCAAGAAAAAGCGTGACAACATTCCAAGAGCCGAATAACGGGTTACACGACCTGCATTATTCTGAGTTCTTGGCAAAGTACATGCTGCATACTCCATATCAGCAATAGCGTACTTGAACACATCTTCCTGCTTAATCTTCGGAACCAAAGGAGTCATGATTATCGAAGCATTATCCTCGATAATAGGCACATCGCCCCAGCATGATGCAAGATACCAATAAGCCAAGCCACGCATGAACCTAGCCTCACCAATATATCGATTCTTAACTTCATCAGGAATACTGCTTGCAGAATACTCATTTATCTTCTTAACCATCATACTTGCCTGATTAACGACATTGTACAATGAGTTCCATCCTTCGTCAACAGCACCACTACTTGAAATATCAGAAATGTTGTTGAACGGAGCAAGATACTTGTCGTATGGTCCCCACAAGTTATTTGCAAAACCATCTCCGACAGAATGATAGAAATGTCTGTTAAAATCGAACCAAGCCGTATTATACAAACCTCCGGTAAGCGCAGCCAAGTCCGCCTCGTCCTTGTAGAACTCTTCATCGACCAAACGATCTGAAGGCTCTTTCTCGAGGAAATCGCAGCTTGCAAACGAAACTGCAAACAATGCGACAAATACAGGTATATACTTAAATTTCATACAATCAAACTTTTAGAATGTTAGACTTAGACCTGCAGTGAATATACGAGCCGATGGATAACGACCGTAATCAACTCCCTGCAACAAGGCATCTGAACCGTAGCAACCTACCTCAGGATCATATCCCTTATACTTTGTGAATGTGTAAACATTCTGAAGATTGACGTAAACTCGGGCTGCCTCGGCACTGAACTTACGGGTAATCTTACGAGGGAAAGTATAACCGAATGATATATTCTGAATACGGATATAAGAGCCGTCTTCGATATATCTGTTACTCATACGATTGTTTGTATTGGCATTTGTTGCACTCAAACGATACATGTGCGCATCACCGCCAGAAATTGTTGCTTCATTACCAGTACCCTTAACTACAGGATAGTCAAGAGCAGACTTGAACAAGTTGGTTGTCTGAGAAGGTTCCTCGCTCCAACGACGTACATAGTTAAGTACATCGTTTCCATAAGAGCCATTCAAATAGATTGTGAAATCCCAGTTCTTATATGCAAACGTATTTCCAAATCCGAATGTAAACAATGGGTTAGGGTCGCCAATGAATGTCTGGTCGTTTGCGTTGATAACGCCATCACCATTAACATCCTCGAAGATGTAATCGCCCAACCATACACTATTCTCGCTGATTGCAGTTCCTTCTGGACGTGGAACTTCCTTAACCTTGCCAGAGGCATCCTTATAATAGAAGTCAGTCATGCTATTGAAACGACCGATAACCTTATATCCATAGAACTGACCGATAGGCTGTCCAACAACAGTTCGAGTTACAACTGTTGATACACCGTTAGGGTCTGTCATTGTACGGTCTACAACACCACTCTGGATATTCAACTCACTAACCTCATTCTTGTTCATAGAGAATACGATGTTACTCTTCCAAGAAAAGCCCTTCTTATCGTAGTTGATGGTATTGATAGTTGCCTCAATACCCTTATTTATAAGGGAACCTACATTTGCCCAAGGAGCTTCCATAGAACCACTACCCGTTGTACCCATGTAGGCTGGCAATGCCAACTCGAGCAACAAGTTCTTTGTCTTCTTATAATAAACATCAAATACAAGTTCTACTCGGTTCTTGAACATGTTCAAGTCGAAACCGGCATTGGCAGCATAAGTTGTCTCCCAAGTAAGGTCTTCGTTACCCATGTTCATGTAGTTCAAACCACCACCCCAGTTGTTAGTAATAGCCTTCATTGTTGAAGCGAAAGCCCACTGCTCAACATTCTGGTTACCTACAGCACCATAACCAAGACGAAGTTTCAAGCTGTTGATAAACTTGAAATCCTTCATGAACTTCTCGTTAGAAACCTTCCATCCAAACGCACCTGAAGGGAACATACCCCACTGGTGACCCTTTGCGAACTGTGAAGATCCATCCTCACGGATTGTTGCAGTAATCAAGTAACGGTCGTCGTAAGAATAGAACGCACGTCCGAAGAATGAAAGGATAGAGTTGTCGTATGAATGGTTACTATTCAAAGCGGTTGTAGCATTACCAGCATCGAGGTCGTGCGCAATATTTGAAAGGAATCCGCTTCGTGTACCGCCCAAGTACTCGTAATTGGTATTACTCATCTCATGACCAACCATGATATTTATTGAGTGTACCTTATCAATAAGGTTCTGGTAAGTTCCTACGTTTCTCCAGCAATAGTACTCAGAAGTAGCCTTAGAACGTGTTGAGGTACGCTGGTCGTTTGTAACCGTACCAAACTCGTAAGAAGGAAGATAGTAGTAAGTACTTGCTACAGAATAGTCGAATGAGAACTCAGTCTTGAATGAAAGACGATCCTTTACAAGAGAAAGGTCGACGTATACATCACCTCTCAAGTCGGCAACCTTCTTCTTGTTTTCAGTAAGACTTGCCAAACCGATAGGGTTGCTCTGTACATCCTTGTTACTCAATGATGTATGAGGACCATCGTAAGTTCCATCAGCCTTAAAGATTGATACATTTGGAGTCTGGCGCAAAGAAGTAAGGATTACATCATTATCGCAACCAACCTTCTGGCGAGCATCACTTACTGCGAAGTTCATACCAACCTTAGCCCAGTCCTTAACCAAACAGTCTACATTTGAACGAAGAGAGAAACGTGTAAATGCAGAACCGCGTGCAATACCGTCCTGATCAAGGAAACCTGCACCAAGCGCAAAGTTAGAACGCTCAGTACCACCGGTAGCACCGATATTATGCGAAGTTATAAGTGCATTCTGGAACAAAGCATCCTGCCAGTTTGTACCCTCGCCAAGATCCTTTGCGCTTACAAAGTTGTCATCATAACTTGTAAGTCCCAACTTAGCCAAAGTATTCTGGTGAGCGGCATACTCCTGCAAGTTAAGCAGTTCCAATTTCTTAGGCATCTGCTGAACACCGCCATAGCCATCGTAAGTGATGTGTGCATCACCCTTTGTACCACGGCGAGTAGAGATAAGAATTACACCATTTGCTGCACGTGATCCATAGATGGCTGTTGCTGAAGCATCCTTCAACACGTCCATAGAGACAATATCGCTTGGGTTGATGGTAGACAGAGGGTTATCATTAACACCTTCGGTTGAGCCATCAACAACGACACCATCAATAACAAAGATTGGCTGGCAGGTTGCATTCAGAGAGTTGATTCCTCGGATACGGATTGCTGAACCTGCACCCGGCGAACCACTGTTCATCTGTACTTGCACACCAGCAGCTCTACCCTGAAGGACCTGATCGATAGATGTTGCCACAGATTTCTTAATTGCCTCGTTAGACACAGACACAACGGAACCGGTAAGGTCGCTTCGTTTCATCTGTCCGTAACCAACGACTACGACTTCGTTCAACACCTTAGAGTCATCACGCAACACAACGTTGATATTATGACGACCGGCAACTGATACGAGTCGAGGCTCATATCCCACGAACGAAATTTTCAAACTGGCGTTAGCTGGTACCTTCAGAGTATAATTACCGTTGAAGTCAGTGATAGTACCATTTGTTGTACCTGTCTGTACAACGTTAGCACCAATAATAGCTTCACCGGCATTATCCTTAACGGTACCACGCACTGTAATAGTCTGCGCAGCTGCCCACAAAGGCAACATGCAGAGTAAAAACAATAGCCCAAAAGGCTTTAACATCATGGTGTATTTCATACCGAAATATTAATTTTAAGAACTACAGCTCATAATTTTTACGAGCATAGAACATGCTTTTGGGGACAAAAATATAAAAAACCTTTTTTAAATACAAATTTATCTCTTGGAAAAGTATATATTTGCAGTAAAATATTTTATATGCGATTTCTGAATACCTTATATAATATTTACCAAGTATTTAGGGATTTTTCATCATAATAAATATATAAAAATCATGAAATTCATAAGAGTTGCAGCATTTTGTTCACTACTTCTTGCCTATGGCCATTGCTTTTCGCAAGAAAAAGCCGTTTTTTCAAACTTTTTCTACCATAATGATGACAAAACAACAGAGTACGACCCGAACGAGGAATATCTGAATCCGGTTATCAGAGGATTCTATCCAGACCCGAGCGTATGCAGAAAAGGCGAAGATTTCTATCTCGTAAACTCATCGTTTGCATATTATCCAGGAATTCCAATCTGGCACAGCACCGACCTCGTTAACTGGAAACAGCTAGGATATGTACTGAACAGAAAGTCGCAACTCGACATTAAGGATGTGAGAATGTCGCGCGCCGTATATGCTCCGGATATTCAGTTTAACGAGCAGAACAACACGTTCTACGTTATATACACAACCGTAGACATGGGCGGAAACTTCTATGTAAAGACCACGAACCCGAAGAGTAATCATTGGAGCGACCCTATTCCGCTTCCTGAAGTAGGCGGCATAGACCCTTCGTTCTTCTTCGACATTGACGGAAAGGCGTACATTGTGAATAACGATGCTCCGTCCTACCCTGCCGAATACGACGGACACCGCGCCATCTGGATTCACGAGTTTGATGTAAAGACAGGCAAGATTGTGAAGGGAACGAGCAAAGTAATCATCGACAAGGGAACGAATCCGGAGAAAAAGCCGATTTGGATAGAAGGTCCGCATCTTTACAGAGTAAACAACAAATACTACCTTATGGCGGCAGAAGGCGGAACAGCAGAGGCTCACTCGGAAGTAATCTTCTCGGCAGACAGCGTGATGGGACCTTACAAGCAATGTCCTATCAACCCGATACTAACCCAAAGGAATCTGCAAGCAGGAAGAAAGGATGCCGTTACTTGCACCGGTCATGCCGACCTTGTTCAGGACATAAACGGAAACTGGTTTTCTGTTTTCCTTGGATGCCGTCCGTATAAAGACGATTTCTACAATACTGGCAGAGAGACATTCTTGCTGCCTGTGACTTGGAACGACGAGCAGCCGATAATCCTGAAGGAGGGCGAAAGTGTTCCGATGAAACTGAAGAAAAGTATGCTGCGTCCAGAGAACCGCGACTTGACTGGCAACTGCGACGATTTCATGGCAAACAAGCTTTCAAACCAGTGGAATTTCATCAGAACTCCGCAAGACCCGACGAACAAATGGTATCAGGTTGGCGGAGGAAAACTGACAATAACGCCGCGCCCTGTTACGCTCGACAGTTATGGAAATCCGTCGTTCATTGGCGAGCGCGTAATCAGCAAAGAATACACAGCCACCGTACACCTCGACTATCTGCCTCTGAAAGAAGGCGAATTTGCAGGAATGGCTTGCTTCTACAACGACGAGCACTTCTATACTCTAGGAAAGACAGTAAACAGCAAGGGCAAAATGGTTATCAGACTGAGCGGTCGAAACAAAGACAAGACTTTTTCGGAAGAGCAACTGATTCCGAACAAGAAGAAACTGTCGGAACTTGTGCTGAAGGTAAAGCAAGTTGGCGACAAGATGCAGTTCAGTTATTTCTTTCAGGAAGCAAAGGCTGAAAACAAGATAGAAATGAAATTCAGCGAGCAGGATGCAACCGTTCTGAGCACTAAAGTTGCAGGCGGATTTACGGGTGCATACATAGGTATGTACGCATCGACCACCGACAAAGACATGAACAAATGAAAAGAAAGTATTACTACTTTTTGACTGCGGCAATCATCATTGGCGGCTGCTTCCTTGCCAAAAGCCAATGGGACAAGCAGAACACCGAATCGACAGAAAGAATAAGATTCGAGACGACAAAAGAAGAGGATAAGACCGTAAGGTTTATAAAAGACAATATTGCACGTACAACCGATTTCTGGTTGTACGTGCTTTCTGATAGTTTTCCTAAATATCGCGAGCCAAACCTTATTATATATAAAGGAGAAGTTGAATGTCGTAAATCTGCCAAAGGCGAAACACATACAGGAATATTCTACTCAGCAGCCGACAGTACAATTTATTTCGACATGGCATATCTTGAATTTCTGCACAAGCAAAGCGGCATAAGGCAAGATTTCATCACCACCTATCTTGTGGCACATTGCGTAAGCCATCACGTCCAAAACATTCTTGGAATAAGCAGTTACATAAAAGAGCTGGGCATGAAAATGGACGAGGAAAGAAAATCGCTTCTCGAAGAACGTTTTGAGTTGCAAGCCGACTGCATGGCAGAGATGTTCATGAATAGAGACAATCTATACGGCGACATCGACGAAAGCATCAAGCTCGACAATATGCGAACCCTTCGCCATACATCACGCAAATGGGAAGAAATCAAGCCCGAAAAGTGCATTTTCGAAGACAGCCACACCATAACACAGCCTGAGATGGTTTTGTTCTGGATGAAAAAGGCAGACGAAAATCCAACTCTTCAGAACACAAACACATTTCATTCGGTAAACATAGATATCAAATCTGTTTTTTGCCGAAACTGAAGCATATTACGGCACCAAACTGCAACAATTATAGACGACAACGCAATAAAAGCATATAAAAATATTGCCATAAAATTAAAAAAGACTATCTTTGCAGTATTACATAATATAGAAAATCCACGCGCTATGAACATGAAAGTCTTTATATTAGCATTACTTTTGATGGGCAGCCTCAACGTGTTTGGACAGACAACACAGAAGAGAGTCGGAACCATCCACAAGCAAATAGAAGGAATTATCGGAGACCACTACAGATTTCCGCAATTCACGGTCGAAACAGAAGCAAAGAAAAGCGTGTACTTCATCAACGACGACCTGCAATGGGAAAAGACCGACGGTCTGTTTCTCGTAGTAAACACTCAATGGTACAGCACAACGCCTTTCTACAAGAACTTCACAGAATACACATGCAAGTTCCAGAAAGGCAACATTCAAATTACCATCGATATGTCTAAGGACAGATACATGTACATTCACAATTTCTTCCATGCCGACAACGACAACGTAATTCACCGTTCGGAAAACATGGGCGGCGAATGGAAGCCAATCGGCAAGGATGACATCGGAAAGATGGTTAAGGAAATTAAAGACCTCTATACAAAGAGAAAATAAGAAAGAAAAATCTCCACAAAAGCAATTCGCATTTGTGGAGATTTTTCTTTATCTCTGTAGAGTAACACCCATCAGACCGATTACGACATCGTTTGCAAGAGTCTCGACTTCGAGATAATCGAGTTCTTTTGACATGTCGAGAGGCATATCGAGCAAAACCGCCGCGCCGCCCTCTACGAGCAAGACCGTTGAGTTGATGTCTCGCGCCAGATGATTTGTTACATAGCCAGTCTTCAGGCAAAGGCGATAGAGTGTTGGGGCATTTCGGTCGAACGCTTTTCCGTCTTCGAAATAAGCCTGGTCGATTGAAGGCCAGTTTGTAGGATTTACCAGATACATTCTCTGCTTTGAGCCATCTTTGTAAACAACGGTTACGACTCCGTTTTCGATGCGGCTCTGCATTGGATTGGTACTTCCTGCCATCATCAGATAGGCGTGTTCGGCAAAGCCTGAGAGCTGCACTCGTCCCTTATCAGGATAATTGTCGAAGAGCGTTGTGTACAGAATATTCTTTCCGCTTGATGGCGTGAGCCACTTCCAGCCTTTATCGGTTACGAACAATCCGTTTTTCGACATCGCGCGCAATCCGCTGTCGTCTACGTCGAATTTTCTGTCAGGATGTCGCCAGTCGCCCAAACCACTTATCGGAATCTGAAGCGTTGTGTATGGCGGACGCGGTTTAAGATACTTGTTCTTGAAAATATCTGTAACATTAGCGTTGAAGCAGCCAGACATATCAACAGGTTCGAGAGTTGCGACGTTCATCTCGTCGAAAGCCTCGGGCTTGACCATTCGCGTTACCTTCTGTCGGACTTCGACATCAACCGGAATCCACCAGTTTTGATATCCTTGCTGAGCCTGAATGAAGAACGTGTGATGACCTTCGGGAACATTCTGCTCAATCTCGCCCTTAAAGGAACTTCGAGTCAATCGTTCAGAACCGCCGAAAATCTGTTCCGGGTCGTAGCATCTGAGCCAATCGACATGCAGTTCCGAAGGATTCTTGAGAGTTGCAAATGAGCCAGGGCCTTGCAATCCGAGCGAAAGCATATTGGCAAAGAGTTCCTCGCCTTCCTGTCCTCTGAGTTCAACATTACATTTCTTTCCGGGTTTCAGAACAACCTTGAAGACCATGTAAGGCTTCTGAACGCTGTTTGGGTCAACATAGCAGTCTTTCTGAACCTTTCCGTTCACCTTTATCTCGACAGCCGAATACTTCAGCGGCAGACGCCACTCTACGGTATCGACAGCCATTATGTTGTGCATTATTGAGTATCGTTCCACGCTTCCGTCGCGGCGATAGTCGAACGTGATATCGGGAGTCTTGAGGCTTGCAAACTGCCAGTCGGTTGGAATCTGCGGCTTCATATACAGACATCTTTTCAGCGCATCAGGCGCAATTCCATATAAGCCCTCGACTACCGTGCGAGCCGTTGTTGCCACAGCATCGCCATAATCGCGCGCAAACTCGCCGCGCGCCTGGTCGAGATAACTGATGTAACCAACGTTTCCCGGACATCTGCCAAGATACATAATATCTATGATTGCCGACTTGAAGAGTTTGAAGCCCTCGTTTGCTCTGCCCGACTGGAAATAAGCCAGCGCAGCATTCATGCTTTCGGCTGTCATCACGTTGTTTACGCTCCACGCGTAAGGCATCCAATTTGTTGTCGACACATCGGCATAATCTCCGCGATTCACCTCGGCGTCCATCGGAGTGTTGCCAACCGATTGTACAGGAATGTGCGGAATTTCAGAATCGATATATCGTGTTGACTGATAAGACTGGAATGTTGTATTCAGTCCGCAGTCGATAGGCTGATATATGCTCCACAATCCTGCACTTTTGTGCAACATTCGGTGCCCCATCAAGTCTTCGTACTCTGCCCAATGTCCGCAATCTGAAACCCAGAGACGGTTGTGCATTGCACGCTTTATCAGTTCAGCCTCCTGACGGTATGCCGTACCATCCTTTCCGAGCATCTTTGCAAGTTCCGAAGCAAAAAGGAAAGCCTTGTAGTTGTTAGCCGACGAGTATGTAACTGCTCCTCCATTGTAATAAATTCCGGGACTGGAATTCATCGTTGCGTACGAATCGTACAAGCCGTCGAAATCGGGGTCGAAATTGCTTTTTTCCCATTTCAGATGGCTTTCTATTACAGGCCACATTTTTTTCGCCATTTCCTTGTCGCCCGTCCATCTGATATGCGAGATGAGACCATCGATAAACGACTCGTTGTTGTTGTATATTCGCATGTCGTCTCTTCGGCGCGGAACGCTACAAATGTATCCGTTGCTATAAATTGGCAATCCCCACTCCATTCGGCTCGAACTCATGCCTCTTTCGGGGTCTTGCGTTGGATGGAAAAGTTTCTGTTTTACATCTACCACCTGACTCGATGCGTAGTTGCTGTAATGAATTCTTGAACGCTCGTGCCATCCAAGCATATCGCCAACATAAGCCGTTCTCATTCCTGGGTGCTGAATACACCAGTCCATCGGCGTGTGTCGCCAAACCGAGCCTGTCCACAAAGCCTCGCCTGCCGCCATCAGCACGCCGCCAAGATTGTTTATGAACACATCGGGAGTCTTTATCTCGAACTGCGAAACAAGTTTGTGCCGTTCCTCCTCGGCTTTTTCATAAGCCAAGACAGCCTCGTTGTCGCGCGGAACTACAATCTGATAGTTGCGAAGAAGAAGATATACTTTTCCGCTTTGCAGATATATTTGCTGATGCTGGATTGGAGGCGATTTCAAGTCGGGTTCGAAGACATCGGGCTTCTCTCCGCCCAAATCGCCGTTGTGCTGCAATTCCTTTCCTCGAATCTCGCGAACGTAGGCATACAGAAGGATATCCGATGGAATGTTCTTGAACTCAATCTTCATTACAGCTTCTTCCGACTTGTAATTAGCAATTACATTTATGTCGATTGTTCCGCCGTTCCAGTTTCTGTCCTTCAGATGATACGAACGCTTTCCTGGAGTGAAACGCGACTCGCAGTAGTCAACCGAGTCAAGATACACCACTCCGCCGCTATGCTTGCGCAGATAGAACTGAATGTTTCGCTGCACGTTTTTAGAATATATTGCAAAAACCGGGAAATCTGAAGTCTCAAGTCGCCATGAGTCGTGCGAGCCATACAAAGGACGCGTGTATCGGTTTTTACCGTTTATGCTTACAAAGCTTTCTCCGTCGGGAAGGTAGTTCAGTTTTCGCGGTACGCTTGAAAGCCCAACCATTTGTTGAGCATTTACCCCTGCACTTACAAGGAAAGAGCAGGCAAGAAGTATCACTTTCAAAATATTCATCGGAAAATAGCTATCACAAAGCGAGTGCAAAGATAACCATAAAAAATGGAAAAACTACACCAAAAAATCAAATATCCCAACAATAAAGTCTAATAAAACAAAAATTACTACAAAACGCAAAAAGGCTACCTCTATGCGAAGTAGCCTTTGTATTAGCATATATGTATTCTTGATTAGAATGTATACTTCAAACCAATCTGACCTCTCCAACGAGAGTAGTAGTCAGAATATGAATGCATGTTGTAGTCGCCGTCGTGCAAGAACTGGAACTGACCGTTCTTAGCATAAGTTACAGGGCTGTAGTATGAAGCACTACCTGCTGCTGAAGAATAGCGTCCCCACTCCTTGTTGAACATGTTACCGATGTTAAGCACATCGAATGTAAGTTCGAACTTGTGAACATACTTGCCTGTGTTGAACTTGAAGCCCTGAGCAAAGTGGAAGTCGAAGTGATGCTCGAACGGATCGTTTGCAGCATAACGCTCGAAGTACTCGCCACGGTGCTTGCTCAAATAGTCGTCGCTTGCAAGCCACTGCTTCATGTTTGCTCTCTGCTGCTCCTCTGTGTAGCCGCTTCCTGCCTTGAAGCTCATCTGGTCAATCTGAGCATCTGTTGGGATGAACATCAAGTCGTTACCGTCAGCACCATCGCCGTTGAGGTCGCCATAGTAGTAAACAGAGTATGGAGCACCAGTTGAGCCTGTGTAGATAAGACCAACAGTTGTACTAAAGTGCTTTGCATATTCCTTTGTATAGAATGCAGAGATTACAATCTTGTGAGGAATGTTGTATGCGCTATAGCCAAGTTCAGGCTCGTTTGAATTTCCGTGAGTATAGTTGTAACGGAAGTTAGACTGAGCAACAGAGTTTGTTCCGCTGTTTACAGACTTAGACTGAGTATAAGTATAAGATGCGCTCAAGTCAAGACCGAATGCAAAACTCTTTGCTGCCTTCAAAGACAAGCTATATGAATAACCCTGTGAGGTATTGCCAAGATGATAGATGTTTGTAATATTAGAAGCCTCTGCACCAGCAAGAGCCTTTGTAGTCTGACGAGCAAACATCGGACGATTGTCGAATGACAATGAAGGATAAGTCTCAGCCACTGTCTTGCCGTCCAAATCGTATGCAAGGTTGCGGTAAACAACATCGTTAAGAGTCTTTGAGTAGATTCCGTCGAATGTCCAGTCGATGCCGGCAGCACGGAAGTCGAAACCGAGGCTGAAACGTGCATTCTGTGAGAAACGGAAGTTCTTGTCGAATACATTGATAAGCTGTGAACCTGATGCCTTCAAAACCTCTGTGTTTGGCTTCTGTGCATTTGGATTCCAGATAAGAGTCATGCCATTAACACCAGCATTTGTGCTGTAACTGTTAAGCTGAATACCAGTATTTGAAATATTATTGCTCAACCATACAAATGGAATACGGCCGGTGAAGATACCAGCACCACCACGAATAACATACTTGCTTGCATCGTCAAGTTTCCAACGGAAACCAACACGAGGGCTCCACATTGGTGCGCTGCTCATCTTCTGGTTTGTCTTGCAGTCCCAACGCTGTCTAACCTGATCAGTCTCGTACCACTTGCGGTCGTATGCGTTTGCAGCCTCGATGTCGCCTGCGTTATAAGCCTGAGCAGCCAAGTTGCTGTAGTTTGCTGCAATTTCGCCGTACTTATCGTACATTGACTTTGCATAGTTGTTAAATGTCGGGTTCTCTGTTGGAGTATCGAAACACAATGGAATGTCGGCACGCAAGCCGTAAGTTAACTGGAAGTTGTCTGTTACATCCCACTTGTCCTGAACATAGAAACCAAGCTGACCTGCACCAAACTCAGCAGCCCAGCGAGGGTCGCCAGTTACAGCCTCGTTTGCACAAGTATAGTAGTACTGCTTCAACTTTGTGTAATCGCCGTTAGCAAATCCGTAGAAATCCTCAGGATTGTTGAAGTAGTAGCATCCGTAGTAATTCTGAATAAACAGGTTCTTGAAATTGTAGAACTCGTTGTGAGTACCGAAGGTGAATGTGTGATTTCCCTTGTAAAGTGTAAGGTTATCGGTAAATGTGTAAGTATCCTGATCGAGCGCGTTTGCTGCTGATGAATACTCTGTACCAGTTGCGAAAGTACCGTTTCCTACACCCGAAATCTGAATCATTGGGGCTGCAGCAATTGGGTCGCGGTGGTCGCGAACACGAACGTATGATGCACGGAACTCATTTGCTACGCTCTGGCTAAAGCGGCTCTGCAACTCGGCAGTAAACGTATTTGTGTTTGAAACGAAATCGTACTGCTGGTCGGCAGCCTTGAATGTAGATGCGCTGCTACCGCCGTTAAGCTGCTTTGCATCGTTCAAACGCCAGCTAAGCATAAACTTGTGCTTCTCGTTGATGTTCCAGTCGAGTTTCAAGCCAGCCTTTGTTGACTTCTGATAGATATCAGGATTTGCAAGCGATGGAGTGTAGTTGACACCCTGCTGCTTTGCGCTTGCTGTAATGAAACTCATTATCTCATCAACAACAGCCCATCCGTCTTTTCCGTTTGTTCCAGATGGAGTAAGTTTAGATGCGCTTGAACGGTATCCGTACTTATTAGGATAAGTCTTGTTAGCCTTCTCGAAGTTAGCGAAGAAGAACAATTTGTCCTTAATGATAGGACCGCCGATAGTAGCACCGAAATGATACTCTTGCTGTTCCTCGTACTTCTCGCTGTTCTTGCCGTTCATCATCTTGTACTTGCTGCCGATGAGGTTCTGATTATTCCAGTCGCCGTAGAGAGAGCCGTGGAATTCGTTTGTACCCGACTTGGTGATAGCGTTGATAGAACCTCCGGTGAAACCAGACTGACGAACATCGAACGGAGCAACATTAACCTGAATCTGGTCGATAGTCTCGAGTGAGATAGGCTGAGAACCTGCCTGACCACCGTTCTGACCGTTTGATGTAAGACCGAACACATCGTTATTCATTGCACCGTCAACCTGGAAACTGTTGTAGCGGTTGCTTGCACCAGCAAAAGTCATGGCACCGCTCTGGCTCACGTTAATCTGAGGATTTAGACGTGTGATGTCGGCAATACTGTGGCTGATAGAAGGCATGTTCTGAATCTGCTTTGCGTTGATGCTCATTGCAGCACCAGTCTTGTTAGCATCGAGTCCAGAACGACCAACAACAACAATCTCGTTAAGTTCCTTAGAGTCTTCCTTCAGGTTGACCTTCAGAGTCAAAGCCTCTCCCAACTGCAAGTAGAGTTCGTTGTACACCTTGGTTTCGTAACCAACATACGAAATTTCAACCTTGTATGGACCACCGGCACGCATACCCTGAATGTCGAAACGACCGTTCAGGTTGGTTGTCGTACCGTAATGTGTTCCAGAAGGAACGTGTACAGCCTGAATGGTTGCGCCAATAACAGCCTCTCCTTCAGTTGTAACTTTTCCGGTAATGCCCGAAGTTGTAACCTGTGCCACCGCACTTACAACGCAAAAAAGCATTACGCCAAAAAACGACAGAAATCTTTTCATTTTTACCTTAATTTGTTTACGTTACTTTTATAGTATCTTTATTCGCTACAAAGATATTACATATATACAAATCAAACAAAAAAGCGTTGGATTTTTTTTCGAATCCAACGCCTTTTTGTACGTATTACATTCCGTTCCAATCGCTCAATGTATATGCCTTTTCCACAAAATTCTCAATCCAGTCGGGAACGTTGCAGAAGAAATCGATGCCTGTACGCTCCTCGAGTTCGTCGACAGAACATGCCGAACCGCGACGCAACTCCTTCAGAAACGAACTGCTTGTGTTGGCATAGTCCTTGTGCTCCATCCAGAAGCCGATAGCCTTTGCCGTACCGTCTGCCGATAGCGACAAAACCGCTATGTAGTAATACTTTGGCACAACCATGTCGATGCGGCTTCCGTTTGTGGTGCGAAGCGATACCGAGCCGTTGATGCGGTCGTCGATAGTGCCGCCCTTAACCACATAGAGCGTGTCGCCGGCGCTACAACTGCGTCCCCAGTCGCGAACGCGGTCTTCAATCTCGCCCCAATATTCGCTGTTGAAGTTGCCGTTCATTGGCGACATATTGGTCATGTAGAATGTCTGTACGTTTGCCTCGCGCGAGTAGAGTCGCTCTGCCGAGCCCACAAGATGACCGCGGTTGTATCCCTTGAAAGTCTGAATATCAATCTGATACTGCGGCTGGCTGTTGTAGTAAGGGTCTGCGCCCCACTCGTCTGAACGACCAACTTTCTGCTTGTTGAGATAGTTGTCGTAGCGATATGCCACCCACTGCGAATGGTTGGCAGACTTGTTCCACTCAAGAGCGTAGTTCAGCTCGCCGTCGCCCGTGTAATGAGTTATGTAGTCGTTGCCATTGTTGAGTGCCGGAATCTCCCATCTGCGGGCAGAAGGGTCGGCACTCTTGTTGGCATTTACATTAACATCTGACTTCTCGATGCTCGTCTTCCTCACATCGTCATCATCTCCACACGACACCATCGCCACAGCAAGGAATGCGAGCGGGAGGAGCAGATATTTAGCTTTCATAACTTATCTTTTCTGTTTTTGAGATTATCTTTTCTTTGCAGATGCTGCCTGAACAGCGTAGAGGCTTGCATCGTCGATAAGAACGCTCTTACCTGGCTTCTTTGAGTTCATGACAACAAGGCAGATCTTTGTCTCGGCTTCGAGAGTGAAGGTATTTGTCTGCTCCTTCCACTCGTCAGAAGAATCTACATAGTTGTTTGAGTAAACGTAATTTACCTTGTTCTCTGCATCTACAGTTGCATAGCCAAGCTGGATAGAACCATTAACGCCAGCCTCAGCCGACTTATAGAATACAGAGAACTTATATGTTCCTGCAGCAAGAGTCATCTCGGCAGATGCAAGACGCTTGTTTGCTGTTGCACCCTCTACCAAGACTGAGTAACTGCCCGACTTAGCTGTTGTGCTCTGAGACAGAGTTGCGTTGCTTGCTGTTGATGCGCTCTTCCAGCCTGTTGGAAGTCCGTCAGCCCAAGTTTCGAAACCGCCGTTTGAAAGCAGATTCTCGCCTACAGGGTCTGGTGTTGGCTCTGGAGTAGGCTCAACTGTTCCGCCGTTTCCGTTCAGAGAAACAATCTTGCTGCCCTGAGCGAACTCAGGAGTCTCTTTGTAGAGAGTAAGCTTACCAAGAACTACTACCTTGTCGCCAACCTTAATCTCGTCATCAGCCTTAAACTTCTCGCCGTTAACGCTGTAACCACGGAATACCTCGAGCTGAGTTGGAGTCTTGCCATCATCAGAGATATAGTAAGTTGAGTTTCCGTAGTTGCCTGTATCAATATCATCAATCTGAGAGATGATACCAGAAACATAAACCTCGTCTGTAGTATAAGTGCCAGCCTTGATTATTGCAAGAGCCTTAGCCACGTTGTAAGGGCTTGCAAGTGTACCCTCGCCGGTTGGCTCAACTGTTGGAGTTGGGTCTGGCGTTGGAGTTGGCTCGTCGGCAACAGGAACACCTGCCTTTACAAGGAAGTTCTCGAGCTCCCAAGTTGAACATTCAGCCTGCTTGTCGCCGCTCTTGTAAACGAATGCGAAGACAACTCTCTCCTTGTTTACCAAACCTTCAGGAAGGGCAATCTCCTTTGTCTTGAAATCCCAGTCGTTTGACTGCTCCGGAGTAAAGCCGAGGTCTGTCCAAGTAGCCTTGGTCACATCGCCAGCATAGTCGGTACTTGCAAGAATTCTGTGATTAGCCTTCAAGTCAGCCTCCTCTTTTGAACCGTAGCGTACAACATAGTCTACGCTAAGATAAGCGGCATTCTCGGTTGTAGTTGTGTTAATGGCAGGAGAAACAAGCCAAGCCTCGGTTGCTGTGTACGACTTGTCGTCGGCATTGTAGCCCGAAGCCTTTGCGTATGTTGAGCCCAGCGACCACGCAATACCATTTACCGTAATGGTATTGAAGTTATTCTGCAACGAAGCGTTTTTGTAAGGCATCGTATAAGCAGCGGTTGGGTCGAAGTTCAACTCGTATGGTGCTGGAACATCGCTGCACGAAGCAACAGTAGCAGCCAAGCCAACCATTGTAAGTATTTTTGAATAAAGTTTCATAAATCTTCAGTTTAATGTTATTTTATTTTCTCTATATCGTCTTCAGAAATAAGCTGGAACTGCCAACTGCTGTTGTAGCGCGAAAGGATTCCCTGCATATTGAGCCATCCTTCGGGCAGCAGATTGTTGGCAAATGTAGCACTCGAACTTGTATAGAGCAGAATCTTTGTACTCTTGTCGCTGAACAGGATATTGTTCTCGACCGAATATGTTGTTGCGCTTTCCTTGTGCGCATACATCGTGAATCCGTCAGCCTCCTTAATCTTAACGGTTTTCAGACTAACGAGCATTGGCGAAAGTTTTGAAAGGTCGCCATTCTTCACATCGTCGGCTGTAAGTTCGCGAGCCTTTACGTTTTTGGCATCAGCCTTGCCCACCTTCTGAATGTGCTTTGTCATTGACGGCAGACACATTGGTCCGATGCGCTGGGTAGGTGTTGCGCTGGCGGTGATGTATGGCTCGCCAATCTTTGGGCATTGGCCATATCCGCCGATGTAAAGACCTTTCAGGCTGATGCGGACAACCTGTCCCACCGGGAAGATGGTGTAGAGGTTGCTGACACCCTTTATTCCGATGTTGATACCCGGAACGTCAACATTAACTGTTCCGTCCTCGTTCATCTCCTGAATAACCATTACCTGATAGAGATTTCCGGTGATGTCGCTACTTGTAACGATGCCCTCGATAACCAAGTCCTCGTTAATCGGGGTATGACCCGAGTTGGATATTATGCTGCTGTACTTGCTGCGCACCTTGCTGATGGTGGTGTTCGGAGTGCCCACGTTTTCTGCCGTAAACTTGTCGACAGAAACTGGCTCATCTTCGAAATCGTTCATACAAGCCGTACTGAGCAAACCTGCAAGCAATATTATAAAATATTTCTTCATACTCAAAAAAGATTAAAAACGAAGACCAAGGTTAAGAAATGCGTTCAACGAATTTGCATACCAGCAGTATGGGTTCTTCGAGAACACGAATGTGCTCTTGTTTGCACGGTTCTGCTCGTATCCGCCGGTCTTCAGGTTAGTGTTGTTCAGCAGATTGTTTACCTGCAAGTTTACGCTAAGACGCTTTCCGTGAGGCAAACGGAACTGATGGCCTACAGAGGCATCGAGCATGAATCCGCCCTTGCACTTAGTCTGGGCATCGGTATAGCTTGCCAGAAGCTCGCCTGTCTCGGCATCATATACGTTCTGTCCCTCCTTCTTTGCCACGTCGAAGGCATCGGTAAGCTGACCAGTATTTGTGTTTACAGATGTAGATGCATTCAAATCGCTCATCTTTACAGTCTGATAGCCGATGTTATCCATTACGCTACCGATGCGGTTGTAGACAGAAGCATCGATATAAACGCGGTCGTAGTAGTTGAGGTTAGCACTCAAGTACCAGCCCTTGATGTTGTAGTCGAGTCCTACGCTGAGAGCGGTGAGCGGAGTGCTTCCGACATGAAGTCCGTCCATGAACACGCGCATCTGCTGGCTCTCGCCAGTTACAGGATTCTTCCAAGTGTTCAGGTTAGCGTATGTCTCACCGTCTGAGCCTTCGTATGCCAGACTTGCCTCTGGGTTGTTGGCATACTTAGCCTCGCTTACTGTTCCCAACAGTTTAAGGGTAAGATTGCTCATCAGTTTAACGTCGATGGCAGCCTCAACGCCGTAGAACTGCTTCTTCAGGCCAGTCATGCTGAGGTATGTAAGATAGCCGGCATCATCGTTGTAGAACGAAATCTGCTGAGTAAGATTTCTCATCTCAGTATAGTAGCCGCTAACCTTACCGCTGAATGCTCCGATGCTGAACATATATCCGGCTTCTGCGCTGTAGTCGAGTTCGGTACGCAGGTTGTTCACGAAGTTGTTCTGAACGCGTGGAGCAACAAAGGCGTTGTATGCAAGCGGAGCACGGCTCTCGACGCTTCCTCCGGCATAGACTGTTCCTGTCGGAATCTTATAAGCAAAGCGTGCCTTTCCGCCGCCGCTAAGGAAATCGGCTGTGCCGCTGCTTCCCTTTGAGTATTCGAGAGCACGGCCGTTGCGCATTTTTCCGAAGCGTTCAATCCATGTGCCCTCGATGTTTCCGCCAAACAACGCGCTGAAGTCGCCAACAACGAACGAATACTGTCCCCAGCCGCGAGCCTTTGTTACGTTGATGTCGTAGTCGTAGCCAAATCGGCTGCCCTCTCTAACCACGCGGTTAGGGCGGTCGGCATCGTTCTGAATCTCTTTCGAGTCGCTTGCGTACTTAGACAATGAGTAACTGTCAACATCAATAAGTCGGTCGGCACCCAGAAGGTCGGCAAGCGTCTTGTAATGCATACCGTGGGTGTGCGAAAGATGGGCGCCCAAGGCGTAGCGTCCGAAGTTGTTCTTCAGAGTTCCGTCGATTACAGATGAAAGGTTGAAGGCCAACTGGTCGTTATGACGTTTTTCGAGATAGTAGAGTGCGCTCTTGCCTACTCCGTTGTTAGCCTGATTCTGGGCATACATCATGTCCCAGTTCATCTGACGGTCGGCCTTTGCACCAGTCCAGCGGTCGTATAGCAGATTATACTGCTCAAGGATTCCCGGATTGTCGCCGAGGAATGTACCGTTGTTGAAGTTCTCGCGGTCGTACACGTTGAACACGCTGCTTGGCATGTTCTTGTAGTAGTCGGGACGAGGATTGTATGCGTTGTTGTAACTAACCGCCGTACTTGCATACTGCACATAGCTGAATGCTGCGGTTGTAACGAGCTTTGTCTTGTTGCTTATATAATAGTCCCAAGTGAGCAGAGCCGATGGAGAATACTCGGTAACGACACGAGAGTTGCGTTTCTTGCCGTTGTAATATCCCCAGTAAGGGTTGTAGTAATGGCTGTTGGCAAGCCAGTAAGCCTCTTCGGTTGATGCTCCCTGCTGTCCGCGCTCGGTTGGCGCGCCCCATGTGTTGAACGAGACGTGGTGCTTGTCGTTGATGTACTTCTCAACACCGAACATATAACTGAACGAGTTGTAGAACGTGCCTTCTATCGCACCCTCGTTTGCCCATCGGTATGCAGCCGAGAACATATACGCCCATCCGTCGCTCTTCACGCCCGAAGCGTATGTGTAGTTGCCGCGCAGAATGTAGTTTCTGTTTGTAGCGGCAAGGCCGAACTTGTGTCCAGCCGCATACTGTCCGGCACGAAGGTTTACGTTAGTACCGCCTCCGAAACTCAGGAAGCCGTAGTTGTTCACGTCGAGGAACGCCGAGCCCTCGCTGTTGCGTGTGGCATCGTTCAGGCCGCCTGTCATTCCCGAGAAACTGAATCGTCCGCTCTCTACGTTGTTCAGTTTCACGCCATTGAAGTAGTTGTCGGAATACTGGCTGTCGTAGGCTCTATACTTAAATCGCATAGGGCTGAACAGATAGCCAACATTCTGCAAGTACAAGTCTTTGGTTCCTGTAACAAGCGAGATGGACTTTGCCGCGTCGTCATCATCGCTGAGTTGGTCCTCGGAGAAGATGAACGAAGCATTGTCGATGCGGTAGATGCCAAGTGAGTCGGTATCTTTCGTCTGCTGCGCAAGGACGAGTGTTGCCGAACCAAACAGCATTGCCACCAATACCATCTTTTTGTTCATTTTTATTACTGTATTAGTTATTAATTTACAAATTCTTTGTAATATTCACCTACCCAAAACAGATACGCCAATCTAACAACGTGTGTCTTACTTGAAAAACTCCGACTATTAGATTAGCGTACCAGATTCTGATAATACGATATTGTGTGTGTTACTTAACCTCCTTTATCAAGAAGATGCGGGTTGGTAGATGGTCGCTGTATCCATTCAGCCAGATGCCGCTTCCGTGAGTACGCTTTGGATATCCCTTGAACTTGCCCTCGTGCTCAAAGAGATAGTCGCGACTGAAGATTTCGGCCTTGTAGAACTTGAGGGTTGAGCGGTCTGTGCCCAAAAGGTTTCCGGTAAAGATAATCTGGTCGAACAAGTTCCATTGGTCGCGGAACTTTAGCGTTCCGTTTCCGCCCGCCAGAATGTCCCACCAAGGATTGTACAGGTCGGCAGCAGTCTTGCAATGCTCAGGCTTGCGCTTTGCACCCATAGCCTCTTTTATGCTTACGTTCATAGGGTCGTCGTTGAGGTCACCCATAATAATCACTTTCACATCAGGATTCTCGGCAAGGAGCGAGTCTTTTATACGCTTTACCTGACGGCCTGCTATCTCGCGGCGGTCGCTCTTCGCGCCTCTCGAAGGCCAGTGGTTCACGATTACGGCAACGTCCTCGCCGGCAATCTCGCCACGGCACACCAAGAATCCGCGGGTACGGTGAACGGTGTCGCCATCCTCGTATATAAAAGGAACAAGTTTGTGGCTCTTGTACTTGAACAGTTGTGGGTTGTAGAAGGCTGCACAGTCAACGCCGCGCTTGTCCTCTCCTTCTTCGTGTATTATTTCATAGCCGAAAGGCTTCAGTTGCTCCTGATTGCGCAAATCCTCGAGCACACGGCGGTTCTCAACCTCAGACAATCCGATGAAGGCAGGACCTGCCGGAGCCATTTTGTCCTTGAAGTCGGCAATTACCGTAGCCATATTCTTCAGTTTGTTCTTGTACTTCAGTCCTGTCCAATGATAGCCTCCGTTTGGCAAGAACTCATAGTCATTTTTATGAGCGTCGTGGATTGTATCGAACAAGTTCTCCTGATTATAGAATGCCACGCAATATACGGCATACTTTTTTCCCGAGTTCTGCGCCAAAGCACTAATTGGCAACACCAACTGCAACACAACAAGTGTACAGATTAGAAATACTTTCTTCATTCTTACGATTATATTATATCGGCAAAATTATAAAAATAATCGTTTTGACACATTTATTTAGAATAAAAAATGTATTTATATTTCGTCTACAAACATATTTTTATAACTTTGCGTCTTATTACACCGAATCGAAACGTAATTATAACATGAAAATAAGACTTATTATCCTGAGTTTTCTCCAGTTTGCAATCTGGGGAGCGTACCTCACATCAATGGGAGGTTATCTGGCAAGTGTCGGAATCGGCGCAAACATAGGCTGGTTTTACTCGGCACAAGGTTTTGTATCAATATTTATGCCGGCTATCATCGGTATTGCTGCCGACAGATGGGTTCAGGCACAGAAGATGCTTAGTTTCTGCCACCTTGTGTCTACGTTGTGCATGCTCACGGTTGGCTATCTGGGCATGACCTACGGCGAGAACGTAACCTTCGGGCAACTCTTCCCTGTCTATACGGTTGGAATTGCATTCTACATGCCTACCCTCGCCCTGAGCAACTCTGTTTCGTACAACGCGCTCGAAAAGTCGGGGCTCGACACGGTTGCCGAGTTTCCGAGCATCCGAATCTTTGGAACCATCGGCTTCATCGTTTCCATGTGGATTGTCGATTTCACTCACCTTGCAACATCATACTGGCAGTTTTTCATAAGCGCGGCTTGGGGATTGCTGATGGCGGTCTACTCGCTTACCATGCCTAAGTGCCCAACAAAGCCTGCCGGCGAGAACAAGAGTCTGAAGGAGGCTCTCGGACTGGATGCTTTCTTCCTGTTCAAGCAGCCACGCATGGCTATGTTCTTCATCTTCTCTATGCTGCTGGGCGTTTGCCTGCAGATTACCAACGGATACGCATCGCCGTTCATTCAGAGTTTTGCAGCCGACGCCAACTATGCCGGATGCTACTTTGTTGAACATGCCAACCTGCTTATCTCGCTTTCGCAGATGAGCGAGACGTTCTGCATCCTGCTCATACCGTTCTTCATGAAGCGTTACGGCATCAAGACTATCATGCTCATTGCCATGCTTGCATGGGTTTGCCGCTTCGGCTTCTTTGCCGTCGGAAATCCTTCTATGTCGGGCGTTGGATTACTCATCATCTCTATGATTGTCTACGGCGTGGCGTTCGACTTCTTCAACATCAGCGGTTCGTTGTTCGTCGACCGCGAGACGGCTCACGACATCCGTTCAAGTGCTCAGGGCTTGTTCATGCTCATGACAAACGGTCTGGGCGCAGGTCTTGGAATGATTGCCGCGCAGTTGGTTGTTAATAGTTACACAACAAACGAGGGCAACTATCAGGTTGGCGAATGGTCTACCGTATGGTTCATCTTTGCTGCATACGCACTTGCCGTAAGCGTTTTGTTCGCACTTCTGTTCAAAGACAGCAAGGAGAGCAAGTAAGACATCAGTTTTTTACAGATATAGGGCTTCGCTATTTTTTTCGGATAGCGAAGCCTTTTTTTGTGCTTTAGAGAGAATTTTGAGAATCCTCAAAGCAGTTAAGGACTCATACAGGATAATTACAATAAGAAATATCCTTTTAGTAAATACAAAATAGTGGGAAGGTACGTCCAAGGTACGTCCAAGGTACGATGAAGCAACATTAAGGGTATGTTCAAGGAAGCCAGAAGGAAGTAGGTAGCAAGATAGTAGCAAG
>FNBQ01000019.1 GCA_900102385.1 Bacteroidales bacterium KHT7
CAAGCGCAAGGCAAGGGAGCGTCTGACATCAGAGAGAGGACTGATGCACAGGTCAAAGCGTCCGATAGAACCGGAAGCCGTCTTCGGACAGATGAAATACAACATGCAGTACAAGCGCTTCCGTCACTTCGGCAAGGGCAAGGTCACCATGGACTTTGCCTTCTTCGCCATTGCCTTTGACATCAAGAAAATGGCTGCCGTGATGAGAAAACAGGCACAGAACGGTCTCTCAAAGGCTGTTTTTAGACCAATATACCGACTATATAACGCAAAATGCGGCTTCGTGGGTGCTTGTGACAGATTTTACATCAAAAAAGCGGCATAGAAAGAATCTTTCCACGCCGTGCCTGTAAAAAAAACAAATAAGAGGATGTGCCTATTTTGACACACCCTCATTTTTCTATCTGTCAAAAAACATAGCCAACGCTGAACATCAATCTGCAAAAATCCTTTTGCGTGATATTGTACTGCGCCGAAAGGTTGAGATGTCTGAAAAACTCAGCACCAATTTGCGGAGCAACGACAAAATGGGTTTCACATCCTTCATTAAAAACGCCCGCATCCATGTTGTCGGCAGAGATTCCTGCACCCAAGCCGGCATAGAACGATGACTTTTCAGACATCGGGAAATTGTAGTTCAACGACGGTATGAGCGACAATGACCTTCCGTTGAATGGCGAATTGGCATACTGATTCATCACAACCGTATAACTTTCGTAACTCAGTCTGAGTTTAACGCTCAACGGACTTTCCGAAAAATTGCGAGTGCCATTAAAGTATATTCCGACGCGATTTTCTTTGTTGGCATCTTCGCCAAAGCCAAGCGGATAGTTGATTCCAACTTCAAACTGAACTTTTTTCTTCTGAGCAAATGTGAATGAACAAATGCCCAATGCTAAAACTGATAAGATGATTTTCTTCATTATTGTACTTTTTTGTTTTTCCGTTGCAAAAGTACAGTTTTTTTTATAAAAACAAAAAATGCGCCGCATATACAACAAATTATGCAGCGCATTTTTCTATCATCTATTACAAAGCATCTTGAAATCGCAGTTTTTGCAATGGTCTTCGTTGTCGGTCTGAGAGAACGGTACGTTCTGGTCGAAAATCTCTTCCAAAACCGAATTCAGGCGGTCGGAAAACTCTTCGGAATAGGCAGAGATGTCGTAAATCGGTTCTTTGTCCATCTTCAGAATCTCGTCGTAGTCGCCGCCGGCTCTCTGAATGTAGAGCAACGCCGGAGCAACAGGGAATCCGTTTGGATTGTGTTCCTTGCTGTCCTTCACGAAGTTGCAATACAAGAATGTCTGCAAGAAGTAATAAGGACGGTCTTTCTTACCCACGAAAATATTCTCGACAGACGTGGTTTTCTGTTCATTTCCGCCGCCGGTTTTGTAATCTACAATCCTTATCAGAGTCTTGCCGGGCTGCAAAGGATGCGCAATCTCGTCCATACGGTCTACAATTCCGCCAAGACTGCTGTGGACATTTCCGTTTACAGTCTTAATCTGAATTTCTCCGCCCACTTCAAACTCCTGACCTCTGATTCTGAAAGGCGTAAGCTTGATGTCGTGCTCAAGCAGTCGCCTTACATATTTTATTATCACCTCGCGGTTTATAAGTTGAACGCCGTTGTATTCAATCTTGCTGTCGTCATCGTCTTTCAGTTTGAAGAATTCTTTTCTGAAAGCCTTGTCAACCGCATCGGGAATTAGCAGGGGATGGTCGAGATAACGCCTCAAATCCGATTCCTCTACGACATCCTTTCTCTGGCTTATCTCGCCGTAGATATGTTCCGCCACCGCATGGAATATTGTTCCGAACGTTGGAGCGTCAATCTCGGTTGTTACCTCATCGCGCTCACGAAGTCCCACAACATATTTGAAATAGAACTCCAGACGGCAGTTTATGTAGACATTTATTGCCGACGGCGAGAAGAGGAATTTCCGTTGCTTCTTCTTATTGTAATCCGAGCGGACATCGTATCTCTGAACAAGGAGATGCATTATCTCGTCAGATTTCTTTACAGATATCTCCTTCGTCTCCTGCATATTCACATCAGCCTGAAGCGTTTTATGCTCAACCGGAATGCCTGTTTCTACGGCATACTGCAAGATGAAACGGCTCGGCTCGCCGATGTTCATCCCGTCGGTCGACGAATTGTACATCAGCGTGATGTGCTCGCTTCGCTGCATCAGACGGTAGAAATAGTAGGCATAGACAGCCACCTTTCGCTCGATGGTTGTAAGCCCGAAATAACTTCGCAAAGAGTACGGAATGAACGAAGCCTGATTTACCGACTTTGGCAGTTTGCCTTCGTTTACCGAAAGCATTACGAGGTTGCGGAAGTCGAGGTTTCGGGTTTCAAGAACGCCCATAACCTGAAGTCCAATGGCAGGCTCGCCGTGGAACGGAATAGACGAGGTTCGCATAACCTGGTCGAGCAGTTTGAAGAGCGTTACGGGCATTATGTCGAGTTCGCCATTATCGAACAGCGTGATGAAGCGGTTCAACATCGTGTAGCCCTGAAAAAGCGACTCGGCATAGAGTTGTGCAAAAGCATCTTTCGTGTTGTTGCCGCCGTTTTTGCGGTAGTGAAGCGCAACTTTCTCAATCATCGTGCGCAGATATACAAGCAGATTCTTGTTGCCGTTCTGAGGCTCAAAAACGCTCGTCAGATAATCGTCGCCATTAATCTGGAGTTCAGACGGATAAGGCATAAAGCGATTGTTGCGTTCGAGGTTCTTCTCTAACTTACGCGCATTTTCCGACAGCATTACCGAATAAGGATGGCGTAGCAGCTCGCCCACATAATCGTAGCGATAGAAGCCGTCGCTACGCGAATATCCGTTAAGTTGGAGTTGTACAAGTTGCGTAATGAAGTTGTAGACAGGCGTTTCGGAGAACGGGAATCCCATCGTGACATTAACGTTCTTTATCGTGTCGTCGGGCAAAGAATGAAGAACGGACTCGAGCAGACACTCGTTGCAGAGCACAACGGCGGTCTCGCTCTCGCGGTCGCCAGCCTTCACTTCGCGGCGGAGCCATTCGGGCAGGAAGCGAGCCTGAGCCGTCTCGGTAGATGCCGAAATGACCTCAACCCGTCGGTTCTCCTTCTTCTGAAGATTGTTGTATATTCCGCCGTCCTTCAGTTCGTTCGGAAAATCCTGAAGATTCTTGGCGAGGAACGTTCCGGCTTCGTTGTTCATCTTTCCGGCCGACTTGACGTAGTATGTGTCGTAATCCCAGTAGAAAAAGGCTTTTTCGGCTTTCAGAAGTTTCGAGAAGACGGTATGCTCAACCTTGTCGAGCACGTTGAAGCCGACGAAGACGTACTTGTCGTACTTGAAGTTTTCGACATCGAGATTCTCGGCCACCTCGCGATACATCGCGCCCTCGTAGGCATAGTTCATCTGCCTGAGTTCGTCGTTGTACCTGTGATAAATCTTGTCGAGAATGCTCCAAAGTTGCATGAACTTCTCTTTCAGCGCGGTTTTGCGTTCCAGAGAGAAATTCTGGAAGAAATGCGCTATCGCCTCTTCCTGCTCGGGCGTGATGAAGTCGTAGTCGTCGTAGTCGCGCAAATCCTTTGCGTTGGCAAACAAGGCATCTGCCTGAGCCATGTTCTTGTCAACATCTTCGAAATCGTTTATCAGAATCTCGCCCCAAGGATAGAACTGGTCGAGCGATTCGATTTCGGCCTGCGGATTTTCGGCTTTCACCACATCGCAATACACTTTGTAAAGTATGCATACGAGTTCGATTTTGTCGGGCACGACGAGGCTTGAATTGTCTCTGAACAAATCGCTTATGGCGATGTATTTAGGTGCCCACACAGGTCCGTCGGCTATGTTTACCAGATATTCGTTGAAGAACAGTCCGGCGCGTTTGTTAGGGAAAACTACGGCAACGCGTGCCATGTCGTTTCCGTATTTATTGTAGATATCCTCTGCTACGATTTTCAGGAAAGGAGTCATATCAGTCAACTTTTACAACCTTGTTGGTATAGCCATACCAAAGGTAACATTTAACATTTTTCTTGCCCATTCTCTCAAGCAGGCTGCGATATAGCCGTACCTGCTCTTCGTGCTCGTTCTGATGCTTCTGGCTTGCGAACTTGAAATCGACCACAACCACCTCGTCGTCTTTCATCATTACGCGGTCGGGGCGATTCTGCCGTGCCAGTCCGTCGGCATCCTTAGTCAGAATTGTACATTCTTTGTAGAGTGTCCAGCTTCCGTCGAACCAGCCTTGCACATCGGGATTCTGCATAACCTTGCCAATTACCGATTCCATGCGGTTGCGCTCCTTGTCGCTCGCTATGATGCCTTCGGTCTGCATCTGTGCAAGCAGAGCCGAAACGTCGTCGGCCGTCTCGATATTCTCCATAATGTAGTGCAGAAGGCTTCCTTCGCGAATGTATTCGTCTTGCTTGGCTGACTCTTCGTCTATGTCGTTCACAAACTCTACCGATTTGTTTGACTGGCGGAAATCTATCGGATTTCTGAAGATTTCCATCTTCAAACCTACTTCAGACGGCTGCGGCGACAGCGGATTCTCGTCCTCCTCTCCGCCCTGCTTCTCGGCTGGCGACAGTACGATGCTTCCGATTGTGAAGAACACGTCTTCTTTTTCTTTCTTTTCTTCCGATGCCTCCGGGTTGAGATGCCTAATCAGAAGAGAAGCCACATTCTCGCCCTTAGCCTCGCGGTTTCCCCACACAATCAGGTTGCATTTTGGACGCGTAAAGGCAACGTAGAGTTCGTTAAGCGCATCGACATATTCGAGCAGGGTTTCTTGCTTATAACTCTCGGTGTACGATGAGTTTTTCATGCTCTTCGAGTACGATACCGGTACGAGCGGCAATCTGCCGAAAGGCTCATCGTCGGTGCTGCACCACAGCAGTTTGGCTCTCGTTCCGCTTGTAATCATCTCCCACTCGCAATAAGGAATGAGAACCGTGTGGAACTGCAATCCCTTCGACTTGTGAATGGACATTATTCTGATTCCGTTAATCTTTCCCGACGGAACGGCTGAGGTACACAGTTTTTCGTTCCAATATTCGAGGAACAGCGTGATGTCCGACGAACTGTCCTGAAGATAGTCGCGCACCTTGTCAAGGAATGACAGGATGTAGCCTTCCTGCTCGTCAATCTTCTCGAGTTCGAAAACCTGATACAGATTTTCAACCAGCTCGTAGAGCGGCATCATAGCCAGCGTGTCTCTTCCGTCGGCATAATCCTTCGGAAGATATTGCATGTCTACCACGCCGTGGCGGCAGAACGCCTCGAACGGCATCTCGTTCTTGCGCACATGCTTCTGATAGTTGTATGCCAAAAATGCCAGCGACAGATTGTCGTCGGGCTTGGCTATACCCTGCAACGCGTTTACGATGATGCCCACCGCAACTGATGCCTGCAACTGAAATGCCTCGTCCGACACGATTGGCACATCGGGCATATTCTCGGCAAAATATTTTGCTATCGTCGGAACGTACTTGTTTTTTCTTACCAGAATTGTAATGTCCGATAGGTTTACGCCCTTTGCGGTGAGTTCCTCAACCTTGCTCTTCATATCGGCAAGCATTCGGGATTCGCTCGAGTTTTCGTCGGTCTTGCAAAGGAAGTTCAGCGATACGAATCCCTCGTCGGTCTTCTTCGTTATTTTCTGCGTAACGTTTTCGGGCGAGTAAGCCTGAGCAAGCTGCTCGCTCTCCTCGCCAAACTCTTCCTTGAAATCGGCATTCAGCAACTTGGCAAGAGCCACGAAAAGATTGTTGTTGAAATCTACAATCCTTCCGCTGCTTCGGTAGTTCTCGCTTAGCGAGCGTTGGTTCACGCCGTAGTATTTTATCTCGCGGTTCAGGTTCTGCAAAATTCGCCAGTCGCCGTTTCGCCATCGGTAGATGCTCTGCTTCTCATCGCCCACAATCAGACTGTTCTTGCCCTGCGCCAGACATTCCATAAGCAGGTTGTAGAAGTTTGTCCATTGCATACGCGATGTGTCCTGAAACTCGTCAATCATTATGTGCTGAAGCATGGCTCCCATCTTCTCGAACACAAACGAGGCATCGTCTTGCTGAACGACGCTGCGCAGAAGGTTCGGCGTTTCGGACAGAAGGAAGCGGTTCTCGTCGGTATTTATCTGATGAACGTAATCGTCGACCTTGTTGAGAAGTCGCAGGCTGAACAGTTTTTCTTCAGACAGAAGTGCCGTCTGATAGTCTTTCTCGCCTTCGATGCGGCGCGTCTCAGTCTCGGCAAGAAGCGGACCAAACTCGTTTTCGGCAAGCGACTGAAGCCCAGGATTTTTCTTTATCTCGGTCTTGGCAAACATGGTTGCCGGTTCTTCGAGTGCTTTCTGCACATAGCTGTTGCAGATGTCAACAAAGCAGTCGCGCTTTATCTTCTGAAAATATCCGGCAACGCCGCTGCTCTTGCGCGAGAAGTTATCAACCGTGAGTCCATAACTCTCTGCCAAGGCGAAGAAGCGGTCGGCACATTCGTTCAGAGCCTTTGAATAGGCTCTCTTCATGTTTTGCAGAGCCTCGCGATACTCGTTTATCAGTTTCGGATTCTCTGCCATCATTCTGCGCAGTTCTGCTCCACGCTCTATGTAATCCTCGTCGAAGATGTTGCTGGCAAACGATTTCAACTGCTTGGTAATGTTCCAGTTCCGGTTCTCGTCCATATTCTTCTCGATGAACTCGATAATCCATTTCAGTTCCATCGATGTTGGGGTGAGCCGTTCAAGAAGTTGGTCTACGGCGCGGTCGCGCACCTCGTCTTGTCCGAGGTCTACCTTCAGATTCGGCGACAAGTCGAGTTCGCGCGCCAGATTCTTCAGCACCGACTGGAAGAACGAGTCGATTGTCTCAACGCGGAAGTGCGAATAGTCGTGCAGAATGTTGGCGAGGGCAAAACGTGCGTTCCGCCTTATAACCTCATCGTCAAGCCCTGTCTTTTCCTTCAGTTTCCTGAAATAACTTTCTGATGAGGCAAGCGAATGTCCCACTCCGTAAAGTTGTTGCAAGATTCTGTCTTTCATCTCGGCGGTAGCCTTGTTTGTGAAGGTTACAGCCAGAATTGAGCGATATGCGCCTGGATCCTCGATAAGTAGCGAGATGTACTCTACCGCCAGCGTGAAAGTTTTGCCGGCGCCTGCCGAGGCTCGATATACTGTGAGTCCGTTTTCCATGAGTTATATATTTTCGGGATACAAATATAAGTTTTTTCCGCTACGCGACAGCACTCGCCCGTGATATTTTTCTGCCATCGGGAAAAGGCACGAAGTGTAAGGCGCACTCCACTAAGCAACTGCAAGGCAAGAAAAAAAACAAAATTCTTGCAATTTTAAGAATGATTAACTATTTTTGTCAATTCTTAACTATAAAATTAAAATGAAACAATTTGTAAAGTACGTTTTGGCTACCATCACAGGACTTGCTATAATGTCGGTTCTGGGATTTATCTTATTCTTCGTCTTTTTGGGTGCAATGGCATCACAGTCTACCGTGAACGTAAAGGACAACAGCGTTCTTGTGCTCAAAATGGACGGTATCCTTCAAGAAAGATCAAACGAAGGCTCTCTTCAAGCCTTGTATGCCAAGTTATCATCGGCAGACAAGTCGCTGAGCCTCGAAAATGTATTGTCAGCCATCGAAAAGGCTAAGGACGACGACAACATAAAGGGAATCTACATCGAGGCTGGCGCGCTATCTGCCGCTCCGGCATCGCTTCAGGCTATTCACAATGCCCTGAAGGATTTCAGAAAGAAGGGCAAGTTCATCATCAGTTACGGCGATGTGTACACTCAAGGATGCTACTATCTGGCATCAACATCAAACGAGATTATACTGAACCCTTCGGGCGAGATAAACTGGATTGGTATGGCATCAACTCCATACTATCTGAAGGATTTCTTCGAGAAGATTGGCGTGGGCGTTCAGATTGTAAAGGTCGGAAAGTACAAGAGTGCTACCGAAATGTTCTCTGAGACTCACATGAGCGATGCCAACCGCGAACAGGTTAACGCCTATCTCACAAGCATCTGGAAGCAGATTAAGAACGATGTGGCTGCAAACCGAAAGATAAGCGCAGACTCGCTCGATGTATATGCCGACAGAGGTATGGTATTCATGGGAGCCGAGGGCTTCAAGAAAAACAAGATGGTTGACAAGATTGCATACAGCGAGGGTGTCAAGGAATCAATCAAAAAGCAGATGAAACTTGGCAAGGACGATGACTACAATACAATATCGCTTGCCGAATATTCTGAAGTGAACAGCAACATTCCAAAGGACAAGAGCGGTAACATCGTAGCCGTTTACTATGCCTGCGGAGAAATATCCGACATAAGCAACAACACGGGCGAAAGCGAGATTGTTGGCAGAAAGGTGTGCGACGACCTTGACAAACTTGCCAAGAACGAGGATGTGAAGGCGGTTGTGCTAAGAGTAAACTCTCCGGGCGGAAGCGCATACGCATCTGAGCAGATATGGCATCACGTTATGCTGCTAAAGGAGAAGAAGCCAGTTGTAGTATCTATGGGCGACTATGCAGCATCGGGCGGATATTACATAAGTTGCGGAGCCGACTATATCGTTGCCGAGCCTACCACAATAACAGGCTCTATCGGTATCTTCGGAGTTCTTCTAAACTACGAGGAACTTGCAAACAACAAACTCGGCATCCACTTCGACAGCGAAAAGACTAACAAATATGCCGACATGGGCACGGGCGCAAGAAAGTTCAACGAGGATGAACTCGGACTTCTGCAAAACTACATCAACCGTGGATACGACCTCTTCCTTACCCGATGCGCTAACGGCAGAAAGAAGACAAAGGAGCAGATTCACGAGATTGCGCAGGGTCGCGTATGGACAGGCGTAGACGGCAAGAAGATTGGCATCGTTGATGAACTCGGCGGTCTTCAGAAGGCTATCGAGATTGCTGCCAAGCGAGGAAAGGTTAAGGAATACACAACCGTTAGCTACCCTACTCCGCCATCATTCTTCGACAGTCTGCTCGAGGACAAGACCGACTCGTATGCCGACACAAAACTGCGCGAGACTTTTGGCAACATGTACGACATTGTGAAGGAAGCACAGAAGTACACCAAGGCTAACCAGATTCAGGCACGTATTCCGTACAGACTTAACCTAAACCTTTAACAGAACAACGATGGAGGGTAACTATATAAAGATACACGACATACTCAGACCGTTGTCATGGCTCTACGGCTTTGGAGTAAGCATCCGTAACGTCCTCTTCGACTACGGAATTATGCCGCACGAGTCTTTCGACGTGCCGGTAATATCAGTTGGAAACATAACCGTGGGCGGAACGGGCAAGACTCCGCATATAGAGTACCTCATCAGACTTCTCGAAAAGAAATACAAAGTGGCGGTGCTGAGCCGAGGATACAAGCGCAAGACAAGGGGCTACAAACTCGCCGACCTGCATACTCCTATGGAGCAGATTGGCGACGAGCCTTTCCAGATAAGACAGAAGTTCAGAGACATATACGTTGCCGTTGATGCCAACCGCCGACGCGGAATCCACCGCCTGTGCGAGGACAAGGCAACAGCCGACACGGAGGTCGTACTGCTCGACGATGCCTACCAGCACCGATATGTTACTCCGGGCATCAACATACTGCTCGTCGACTATCACAGGCTGATAACCGAAGACGCTCTTCTGCCTGCCGGTCGTCTGCGCGAGCCCGAATCGGCAAAGGAACGCGCCAACATCGTCATCATCACCAAGTGCCCTACCGACATCAAGCCGATGGATTTCAGGGTGCTGACAAAGACGATGAACCTGCGCCCTTATCAGCAGTTGTTCTTTACCTGTCTGAAGTACAGCAAGATGCGACCTATCTTCAAGCACGCCGAGGAGGTGTCGCTCGACAGCATCGGCAACAGACCGATTCTGCTCGTAACTGGCATCGCATCGCCAAAACAGATGCTTAGCGACTTGGGGCAATACAGCAAGAACATAAGCATTCTTGAGTTCCCCGACCATCACTACTTCAACAAGAAGGACATCGAGGCGATAAGAAACAAGTTCTGCGAGATAAACAAGAACAACGACGCCTTCATCGTAACAACCGAGAAGGACACGGTTCGGCTCATGAGCATAAAGGATATTCCGCAGGATGTGGCAGACAACCTTTACATGCTGCCTGTCGAGGTGGAATTCATGCTCGACAAAGAAGAATTGTTTAACGATAATATAATTGGACATGTACGAAAAAATTCAAGAAACAGCATCCTTCATAAAGGGAAAGATGCGAACAAATCCTGAAACAGCCATCATTCTTGGCTCAGGACTTGGCAGACTCACAGAAGAGATTACAGACGTGTACGAAATAGCATACACCGACATCCCTAACTTCCCTGTATCAACAGTCGAGGGACATGCCGGCAAGCTTATCTTCGGAAAACTCGGCGGAAAGGATATCCTTGCCATGCAGGGACGATTCCACTTCTACGAGGGATATGACATGAAGGCTGTTACATTCCCTGTCAGAATAATGCGCGAACTGGGCATCAAGACTCTCTTCGTAAGCAACGCAGCAGGCGGTATGCAGAAGGGCATGAAGGTTGGCGACCTTATGATGATTACCGACCACATCAACATGCTGCCTGAGCATCCTCTGCGCGGAAAGAACATCGAATACGGTCCACGCTTCCCGGCAATGGGTACAGCCTACACAAAGGAACTTCAGAACATGGCTATCGAGATAGCAAAGGAGCAGGGCATCGAGATTAAGCAGGGCGTTTACCTTGCAACACAAGGTCCTACTTACGAAACTCCGGCTGAATACCGTATGTTCCGCTCGTTCGGAGCCGATGCCGTGGGCATGAGCACCGTTCCTGAGGTTATCGTAGCCGTACATTGCGGCATGAAGGTCTTCGGAATGAGCGTTATCACCGACGTTTACACCGACGGCGACTCAATGGAGGTAACACACGAGGAAGTTACGGCAGCAGCCAACGCAGCACAGCCACGAATGACGGCTATCATGCGTGAACTTATTCGTAGATCATAATTTTTGATATGCAAGAAACCAACAGAACAGAAATTTCAACTTTAGGCGAATTCGGTCTGATTAAGCATCTTACCGAGAACATCAAGCTCGAGAACGAATCGAGCAAGTATGGCGTGGGCGACGACTGCGCCGTGCTCGAGTTTCCACAGGGCAGAGAGGTTCTCGTAACTTCCGACCTTCTGATGGAAGGCGTCCACTTCGACCTCACCTATGTTCCGCTAAAGCATCTGGGCTATAAGAGCGCAATAGTAAACATAAGCGACATATACGCTATGAACGGCACTCCGCGCCAGCTTGTGGTGAGCATAGCACTAAGCAAACGCTTCTGCATCGAGGACATGGAGGACTTCTACGAGGGCTTGAAGATTGCCTGCGCCGAACATCATGTCGACATCGTAGGCGGCGACACCACATCGTCGCTCACAGGCTTGGCTATCAGCATAACCTGCATAGGCGATGTAGAGAAGGGCAAGGCTGTTTACCGCAACGGAGCAAAGGAAACCGACCTTATATGCGTGTCGGGCAACCTCGGAGCAGCTTACATGGGCTTGCAGCTTCTTGAACGCGAGAAACAGGTGTTCGAAAGCCAGCTGAAAGAGAACAAGCAGAAGGGCATCACCTCTCTCGAAGAGGCTCAGCCTGATTTCTCAGGAAAGGAATATCTGCTCGAACGCCAGCTGAAGCCCGAGGCACGCGGCGACATCATTCGTATGCTTGCCGATGCCAACATCCTTCCAACATCTATGATGGACATCTCCGACGGTCTGTCGTCCGAGATTATGCACATCTGCAAGCAGAGCAACGTTGGAGCACGCATCTACGAAGAGCGCATCCCGCTCGACTACCAGACGGCGTGCATGGCTGAAGAACTGAACATGAACGTTACGACTTGTGCCCTAAACGGCGGCGAGGACTACGAACTACTGTTCACCGTTCCTATTGCCGACAACGAGAAGGTGCAGAACATGGAGGGCATTAAGGTTATTGGCTACATAACCAAGCCCGAACTGGGCTGCGCACTCATCACACGCGACGGCAACGAGTTCGAACTGAAAGCCCAAGGCTGGAATCATCTGGATTGATAAAAGACTTCGGTTTACAATAAAAACAAGAGCGGAAAAACGAAAGGTGCTATCCTTTGTTTTTCCGCTCTGTTACTTTATTTTGCGAGACAGAAAATCATTACTACTGTTTATCCCAAATCGGTCATTAGAAATTTTGCCTTACATAATGTTCAGATAAGTATTCGGAGCCTAAAAAATATAAGCAAAAAGTGCTAATAATTGACTCTGGATAATTAAACCAACTTACATTTTGCTACTTTTTTTTCTAATGACCGTTTTGGGCTTATTGCATGAAATGTCGTTAATATGTCAATTATAAATTAGGCGATGGCAACATAAACAGAGATGCAAAAAACAAGCCAGCCGAACCTATTACATAGGAAATAACTATAATTGTTCCAATCTTTTTATGCCTTGGCGATTCATTTTTGAATTCATCCTCAATAGCCTTCCATCTCTTTTTGTTATAAAACAATAAAAAATGAAGTATTGAAAAAGAAATAAAAATAACAAAAGGTCTGTAACCATCAACCAAATTTAATTTAAAATCATATAATTTAGAGGACTCTATTAGCATTATTATTGTTAATAACTGATAAAAATGTACCAACATCAAGGTCATAATGACATTGAATACTGGTGTATCATCGCTAAAATGATACAACTTATATATCAAATATCTATAAAATTTACATAATGGCAACATATGTTAATCTTTATTTATATCAAGTAAACAATTCCAACCACAACAAATATCAACCCACCGTCCTGCCGAATTTCCGAATTCGGCAGAGGAAAAAATCGGGAATTTGTAATTTCCACCGCTGAAAAAAAGTCATTTCCACTCGCGGTTTTATGATGCTGCCGAATTCTTGCGTCCCTTCGGCAGCAAGCGAACAAAGGTCGAGCGCAGAAATTCGGCAGAACTGAGATTTATTGTTTATCGTCCACAGACAATATTATATTCTCAATGCGTAACGAGTCTGGTATGTCCTTCACACTACACTCACCACACCACAGCGGTGTGTAGAGAGGCTCTTTTGAAATATCAACATTCAAGACGACATTTTTGTTAGATTCTGACCTTAAAAGCAGCACTCCATCTTGACAAGGAACAACGGAATAGTGCCCAGAGCGCTTTACTTCTCCCATTGTCTGACCGACATATACTTTATCCCATTTATCTTATCAGAGCAAATGGTTATTCTGTCCACACGGGTTGTATCAAGCCAGTTTGTTTCCATTGCAAGCAGAGTTTCGTTGCCATTACAAAAGCACAAAGACTTCCGCATCACGCCCGCGCCCTCATCGTCTTCTTCTATACGCATCTGTTTTTTATAGTCTGAAATCTGAGGAATCGAATCGACATGTACTCCCAAAAATTGTATGTAATACTCCACATTTGCGAAATCCATGTTGGGGCGTGTATCTGCCCTCACTCCCTCTTCACTGACATTAGCCTCGCTATTAACGCTTGGCTGTGCCTTCGCCACCATACTGATGATGGCGAAGAATATTATTAATATTATGTGTTTCATTTTTTCAAACGAGTCATTTCATTTTAAAGAATCTCGATATATATCATACAATACTGGCAATGTGAAAAGCAAAAATGTAGTCCCTAACAAATAAACGAGAACTATAATTGTACCTATTTTCCTATGCCTTGGAGATTCGCCTTTAAACTCATTATTTATAGCTTTCCACTTTTTCTTATTGTAAAAAAGGGGAAAATGTAACCCCAAAAATACAATTGCGATAAGACGCATATTATAAGCATGCCAATCTGGCCATACATCGAATGGAGTAAATGTATGAACAATAAACAATATTAATAGAATCAGGGAAAAATGAATATAGCCCAAAATTAAAACAGTGTTAACTACAGGCGTATCTTCTCGAAAGTGATACAATCTATAAATTAAATATCTATAAAATTTACAAAGCGGCAACATATTCATTCCTCCTTAAAAGACAACAAGCATTTCCAACAACAATCACCAGCAAGAAACAGCTCTGTTTCTTGCAGAAATACAGCAGTTACGCACAGTTGTTTCAGCCGTCCCAAACAGATTGGCATTTTCGGATATTGAATTTAAAGTCATGTCTATCGGTATTGATTAAAACTTTCTGCGAATATAATGTTTTTCTTGCCAATACAAGCAAGTAGACAGCTCATTTCCATCAAAAAAAAGAACAAAATGTTCATTTTTTATGAATCGGCTCCCGAATCGACAATTCCCCTTCGGGATGCATTCGGGATTCGTTCGAGATTTTACAAACGACTGGCAGCTTACTTGGGAATTCTCAGGCAACTCATCATATACCTTGGACGTACCTTGGACGTACGAACAAATTCTGACGAAATTGTTCGTTATAAGTCCTCGGCAATTATGAATTGTTAATTACCCCATTTCCAATTTTCAACTCTCAACTCCCCCATTGTCAACTGTCCATTGTCAATTGTGAATTGTCGCTTGTTATTTATTACACTCCGAATTGTTAAAAAATGTTATAATACACAAAAAATATAATCTTTTTTTAATTTAAAAATTGGAAATTATAAAATAAGAACTTATATTTGCAACGTTATCCAAAACTCAATCTTTTTACCTTAAAATTTACCTGATTAAAAAACATATGGGGAAGAGGGGGCTCGTGAGAGCCCTCTTTTTTTTGCATTTTACCCAAACAAAAAACTCTCCGCAGCAACAAGCACGCGGAGAGTCTGTATCTTTAATAAAGCCTAAGCCACAGGCTTTTAATATGCGTTTTCTTCTTTAGTAAAGAACATGTTGAAAGCCGTCATAAAGATGATTCTCAAATCGAGCAGGAAACTCCAGTTCTCTACATACCAGATGTCCTTTTCTATTCTCTCTTCCATCTGGTAGAGTTCCTTTGTCTCGCCTCGGCAGCCCTTAACCTGAGCCCATCCTGTGATTCCCGGCTTTGCCAAGTGGCGAACCATATACTTGTCGATAAGCGCGCCGTACTCCTCGGTATGCTTAACCATGTGCGGACGCGGACCAACGATAGACATAGTTCCGTTGAGCACGTTGATAAACTGCGGAAGTTCGTCGATATTCGTGCGGCGCATAAAGTTTCCGAACGGATACTTTCGAGGGTCGTTCTTCGTAGCCTGAACCTTGTCGGCATCGTTGTTCACCTTCATGCTTCTGAACTTATAGCAGAAGAACTCCTTTCCGTCGAGTCCGTTTCTCTTCTGCTTGAAGAAAATCGGTCCGGGAGAGGTAATCTTGATGATTGTACCTACTATTATATATACGAATGGGAATATCGTGAACAGAAACAGACAAGCCGCAACAATATCGAACGAACGCTTAATAAAGCGGTTGAACGGATTGAGCAGAGGCTCCTCGCGCACATACAGTACCGGTATGTCGCCCATAAGTTCCAGTTTAAGTTCACGGCGGAAATAACTGTAAAGGTTTGGCACCTGATAGAATCGGATAATGTGATTGTCGCAGAAGTTTATCAACTTGCGCGCATTATCAACGTCCGACGAGGTGCTGGCATAGAACAGCATATCGATGTTTGTATGATTCTCAGTCAGGTAATCGTACAAAACCGACATATCACCAAGATAAGGGAGCGACCCGAGATTGTCGTTCTTGCCGTTGTCGATATATCCAAGCACCTTGTATCCTGTTGATGGGTCGTTAAGAATCTCTCTGTACAAATCGACCATATTCTGACTTGCGCCCACAAAGATGATTGTGCGCGAATTTCGTCCGAGCGTACGTATTTTCTTAACCAGCACACGGCACGACAGACGCCAAACCACCAGCAGCAGCCATATTATCGACGAAGTAACGAGGACGAACTTCAGCGACAGCATGTTTACATCGACAAACGACAGCATGGCGATGAGCAGCATCATGTAAACAATGATGAAATAGATAAGGTTTACCACGATTTTTTCGGGCTTAACCTTACGCATCTGCAACAGCGGCGGAAAAATAAAGTCGGAAAAAATAAAAGCCAGCAGGGAGAGCAACATGTACATTTTATAGTGCAGATATGCCGTAAACGGAATCAAGCCTGTCATAAAATAATACACAACCATTGTGAATCCGAGCATAAGCAGCGCATCAACACAAATCACCAATCCCTTTATCAAGTAAGAAGTCTGTAACGTTTGTTTCATAGATTTGCCTATATTAGCCTAACCAATTGCAAAGGTATTAAAAAAAGAAATATCAGCACCTCATTTAACAATTTATTTTTATCATTTAAAAACATACGAAAAAAAATCGTTTTTTCGGAATAAATGAATTACTTTTGCATTTCTAAAAGTAAGTTTAGATACAAGAGCAGTAAAATAACATGGGATTTTTTTCAAAAATATTCAACAAAAGCAATACCAATAGCCAAGAAGGCAACGTAGGCGGCATGGAGGATTTCATGACGCTTATTAGAGTGTACTACCAAAGCGCAATGGCTGCTAATCTGGGCATTACAAACCTGAAGTTCGTGCCCGACATGGCAACCTTCAAGCGCACCTTGCAGATTCAGACAGTAAACAACAAGCTGGGAATTGCCGAGAAGAAGGCATGCCAGAAGATGATGTCGCAGATGTACGGCATCAACGACGACTTCTTCAAGGAAATTGACAACAGCATAAAGAAGAACTGCAAGAACATGAACGACATCCAGAAGTATTTCTACATTTTCCAAGGCTTCAACCAAGACCTCATGATGCTGATGGGCAACCTGATGCAATGGAAATTCAGAATGCCAGGAATGTTCAAAAAACTTCTGCGCAACATGACAGCTAAGACTATACACGACATCCTGAACAAAAACGACTGGTCTGACCTCGAGGTTATGCGCACATGCGCAAGCATCAGAAAAAGCAGAGCCACACTGGGTTACAGCGAGGAGTGGATGACGGAATTCGTGTACAATGTTGTTACTCTCGCTAAAAAAGAACCAAGAAAGACAAGTGAGGATTAACACATAAAAGTTTTAGATAGAAAAGAATTTTTCGGTAAATTATTTGCATTTGTCAAACTGATGTGTTAATTTTGCGTACAATTAAGGTATCGGCATGACTGAAGATGACAGAAAGTTCGTTGCGGATTTCGAAAGCCGTGTCAGACAACTGATGATGGAATATCAGGCTCTGAAGGCTGAGAACGACCGTTTAAACGACACCCTTAAATCTAAAGATCAGACAATACAGCAACTCAAAGAAAAAAACGAGCAACTTGCGTCTGATTACGAAAGCCTTAAGGTGGCTAAGATGATTCAAATAAGCGATTCTGAGATGGAAGACGCTCAGAAAAGAATCACTAAGCTCGTGCGCGAAATCGACAGATGCATTTCATTAATAGATGTTTAGCCGTTTTCGAGATGAATGAAGATAAAATAAATATAGATCTTAAGATTGACAACATAAGGTTCCCAATGCTGATAAACGAGTCGCAGAAAGAACTCTATCTGAACGCTGTCAACCTAATTAACAATAAACTGGAACTGTACAGAGCCAGATTCAAGAACCATTCGACAAACGAACTGTATTGCATGGTACTGCTGAATTTCGCAATAAATGTACTCAACGCACAGAACCAGGAAAACGTGCAGCCAGTTTTGGGCAGACTACAAGAACTGAACAAAGACCTTGATAATCTGCTAAACAAGAAGACTATAATACAATAGGAAATTCGCGCACTACTAATTTGTTGCAAAACATTAGCAGTGCGCTATTATTTATATATAACACATTACAGATTATAATGAACGGTTTATTAATTGGAATCATAGCACTCGTTGTGGGTGTGGTAATTGGATTCGGCATATTCCGCTACATCATCACATCAAAATACAAGCAGATGATGAAAAAGGCAGAGGCCGACGCCGAAGTGATAAAAAAGAACAAACTGCTTGAAGTGAAGGAGAAATTCCTGAACAAAAAGGCTGACTTGGAAAAAGAAGTTGCACAGCGCAACCAGAAAATCCAGCAGATAGAAAACAAGCTGAAGCAGAAGGAAATCAGCCTAAACCAGCGTCAGGAAGAACTGGCACGCAAGAAAAACGAAAACGAGCAGTTTAAGGAAAACCTTGAAAACCAGCAGGCAGTACTCGACCGCAAGAAAGACGAACTGGAGAAACTTCAGAAGCAAGAGATTGAAAAACTTGAACTTCTTAGCGGACTGAGCGCAGAAGAGGCTAAAGAGCATCTTATCGAATCGCTCAAAGAGGAGGCTAAGACACAGGCAAGCAGCTACATCAACGACATAATGGACGATGCTAAGATGACTGCTAACCGCGAGGCTAAGCGAATTGTCATCCAGAGCATTCAGCGCGTTGCAACCGAAACAGCCATCGAGAACAGCGTTACTGTCTTCCATATCGACTCAGACGAGGTTAAGGGTCGAATCATCGGCCGCGAAGGACGTAACATCAGAGCACTCGAGGCCGCAACAGGCGTAGAAATCGTTGTTGACGATACTCCAGAAGCTATCGTTCTTTCAGCCTTCGACCCAGTAAGACGCGAGATTGCACGTCTTGCACTTCATCAGTTGGTAACCGACGGCCGTATTCACCCAGCACGCATCGAAGAGGTGGTTGCAAAGGTCAAGAAGCAGGTCGAGGAGGAAATCATCGAGACTGGTAAGCGCACAACTATCGACCTTGGTATTCACGGATTGCACCCTGAACTTATCCGCATAATCGGTAAGATGAAATATCGTTCAAGCTACGGTCAGAACCTTTTGCAGCACGCTCGCGAAACAGCGAACCTCTGTGCCGTAATGGCATCTGAACTTGGTCTGAACCCTAAGAAGGCTAAGCGCGCAGGATTGCTTCACGATATCGGAAAGGTGCCTGATGAGGAGCCAGAATTGCCACACGCACTATACGGAGCTAAGCTTGCCGAGAAGTTCAAGGAGAAACCAGATATCTGCAACGCAATCGGAGCACACCACGATGAGATGGAGATGACTTCACTCCTCGCTCCTATCGTTCAGGTTTGCGATGCCATCAGTGGTGCCCGTCCGGGCGCACGCCGCGAAATCGTAGAGGCTTACATCAAGCGTCTGAACGACCTTGAGCAACTTGCAATGAGTTATCCGGGCGTTACAAAGACTTACGCTATTCAGGCTGGTCGCGAACTGAGAGTAATTGTCGGTGCTGACAAGATTGACGATGTTCAGACCGAGAAACTCAGCGGCGAGATTGCAACAAAGATTCAGAACGAGATGACTTATCCGGGACAGGTTAAGATTACTGTAATCAGAGAGACTCGTTCGGTAAGTTACGCAAAATAACAAATGCAAATATTAAACAAAGGGCGACTTCTATCTTCGGGTCGCCCTTTTTCTTTATAAAAACATTCAGAAAAAACAGATGGATTTAAGACTATCAACATCAATCGTTTGCTTGTTTGCCTTGCTCGGAGGTGCAAAGGCACAAGACTGGACCATACTTTCGGATAGCGCAAAATATAACGTAGAACTTTCAGGAGCAACATGTTCGGGCGACGCCGCACCATCGTGGTTCGTAAACAACAGATACGGATTGTCATCAACTAAACTTAACAGCGGTTATCTGAGGGCAAGTCTAATACGTCCGACAGAATCGGTAGACAACGGTTCGGACTGGAAGATAGGCTACGGACTCGACATTGCTGTTGCCGCAAACCATTCTTCTACTATGATTCTTCAGCAGGCCTTCGCAGATGCTCAGTACAAAAAGATAAGACTCGGACTTGGCATCAAGGAACGCAAATCGGAATTCAAGGACAAGGAACTGAGCAGCGGCTCGCTATGTCTCGGAACAAATGCAAGACCAGTTCCGCAAATGCGAATTGAGATTCCTGAATATTTAAATATTCCCGGAACGAAGGAAATGGTTGCCATAAAAGGTCACGTTGCCTACGGAATGTTCAACGACAATGAATGGCAGAAAGACAATGTAGCCAAGGACGAGAACGGCATTCCGTACGGAAGATACACAAAGAACGTTCTGTATCACAGCAAAGCCGGCTATCTACGCATCGGAAACGAGTCTGCCCCACTCACCTTTGAGGGCGGACTTGAAATGGCCTGTCAGTTTGGTGGAACGGCTTACAACGTGGTTGGCCGCTCGGAAGACAACACATCGACAAACTACAAGACTATAAAGTACGGCGAGAAACTGAAGGATTACTGGAATGCCTTCATTCCCGGCGGAAGCGACCAGACCGACGGAACGTATGCCAACGCTGCCGGAAACCAACTGGGAGCATGGCTTTTGTCGCTTAAATACAACGGCAACGGCTGGGGCGTGAAGGCATATTACGACCATTACTTCGAAGACCACTCGCAGATGTTCGTTCAGTACGGATGGAAGGACGGTCTGTACGGATTTCAGGCAACTCTGCCTGAGAACAGATTCGTTTCGAACATCGTTTACGAGTTCCTTAACATGACTCACCAGAGCGGTCCTATCTATCACGACCACACCGCCAACATTCCCGACCAGATTAGCGGTCAGGATAACTACTACAACCACGGCAACTACATTGGCTGGCAACACAACGGTATGTGCATGGGCAACGGACTTATTACATCGCCTGCGTACAAAACCAATGATAATCTGTATTTCATGAGCAACCGAATAAAGGCTCACCACATCGGAATAAACGGCAACCCGTTCGGCTGGCTTCACTACCGTGTTCTGTTCAGCCACACAATGAACCTCGGAACATATTCATTGCCTTACGACAATCCGACATACAACAATGCCGTCTTGGCAGAACTGAACATAAAGTCTGAAAGCCTCGAGGGCTGGAGCGGCACTATCTCGTTTGCATCAGACCACGGGAAAGAACTTGGCAACAACACGGGCGTTATGCTTACAATAAGAAAAAGCGGTTTAATAAAAAAGTAAAATTCTGAACAATGAAAAGATTGAAGAACGTAGCAACTCTGCTAATCACTATACTTCTGTCGCTGACTTCGTGCGACAAGTTTGACAAGAACGGCGACCTCGACGGAATGTGGCAATGCCTGAATTACAGCGACATAACAGAAAACGGGAAGCCATATCTAAGCGTTCAGCTCGACTTGCTGAACATCAGATATGCCGACTATAACATCTATGCCCGATTTGAGCACAACGGCAACACTCTGCGGATATACAACGCCTACTCTGCCCTAAACGACATTGACACGCCATTTTCAGAGGCAAACGAATTAGGAGACGAAAATCAGACACATGCTCTTAAATGCAGTTGGTTCTTAAACTCACTTCTCGGCGCAAACGAGTTGGGCGAGGCAACGCTCAACATCAAAAGTCTGACATCGAAACAGATGGTTCTCGAAGTGGGAGAAAAAGAACTAAAATTCAGAAAATATTAGGATTTGCGATACATTCGGTAATAAAAATTCATATTTTATTCAGCAAGATGTTGGTATATTGCAAATTTTGTCTATTTTTGCGCATGTATAACAAGGGTTGAGTTAAATACGTAAACATGTTCAATAAAGATATCTACATTAAACGCCGCGAGACTCTAAAAAAAGAAGTCGGAAACGGCATAATTCTTATCTTAGGAAATCTTGAAGCATCGAGAAACTATCCCGACAATACATTCAAATACCGTCAGGACAGCTCATTTCTCTACTACTTCGGACAGCAGAGAGACGGACTTGTTGGCGTTATAGACATAGACAACGACAAGGAATATCTCTTCGGAAACGATATCGACATCGACGACCTTATCTGGTACGGTCCGGTTGATAACGTTGCGGCTCTTGCCATGCAGGTTGGAATCACAAGAAGCGGTTCGATAAAGCAGATGGCAAGCCTCATCGACTCGGCACAGAAGAGCGGTCGCGCAATCCACTACCTTCCGGTCTACAGAGCCGAGCAGGCTTTGCAGATTGCCGAGTGGCTTGGAATAAGCGTGGCAGATGCAAAGGCTCAACATTCGGTTGAGTTGATAAAAGCGGTAGTTAAGATGCGCTCTGTAAAGCAACCCGAGGAAATTGCCGAACTCGAAAAGGCAGCACACATAGGCTATCTGATGCACACTACAGCCATTTCAAGCTGCAAGCCGGGAGTCGAGGAACAGCACATTGCCGGTCTACTCGAAGGCATTGCCATGGCTAACGGATGCGACGTGAGCTTCGAGACAATTCTTACCCAGCACGGCGAGATAATGCACAACCACAGCCATCTAAACACACTCGAAAGCGGAAGGCTGATGCTTGTCGATGCTGGTGGCGAGACTCATTCTAACTATTGCTCGGACAACACCCGAACCTGCCCTGTTGGCGGAAAATTTTCAACAAGACAGAAGGAAATCTACGATATTGTTGTAAAATGTCACGACCACGCCTTGGCAATCGCAAAGCCGGGAATAAAATGGCTCGACGTTCATCTTGAAGTCTGCAAGATTCTTGCCGGCGGCCTGAAAGACCTCGGTCTGATGAAAGGCAACATCGACGATGCCGTGGCAGCTGGAGCACACGCTCTCTTCATGCCTCACGGACTGGGACACATGATGGGTATGGACGTTCACGACATGGAAGGACTGGGACAGAAATACGTAGGATTTGACGATGAGGTTCAGCCAAGCACTCAATTCGGAACAAACTGTCTGCGCCTTGGCAGACGACTTCAGAAGGGCTTTGTCGTAACCGACGAGCCGGGCTGCTACTTCATTCCTGCGCTCATCGACCAGTTCAGAGCAAAAGGTCTGCACACCGATTTCATCAACTACGACAAGGTTGAACAGTACAAGGACTTCGGAGGTATTCGTCTCGAAGACGATATCATAATAACCGACAGCGGATGCCAGATTATTGGCAACGAGCGTATTCCGCTCACATCAGAAGAGGTAGAATCATTCATGATCAATAATTAATAACGTAATTAAATTATATGAACAAATTACTCACTGGCGCAACTCTTGCAATGTTGATTGCAGGAACAAGCGCACACGCACAAGACGAAGCAAAAAAAGACACTACTGGTTTCAAATTCACAACGGTTAAGGAAATTCCAATTACATCTATCAAGAACCAGAATCAGAGCGGTACTTGCTGGTGCTACTCAACCCTTAGTTTCTTCGAGTCAGAACTTTTGAAGGCTGGCAAGGGCGAATGGGACTTGAGCGAGGCATTCGTTGTTCACAAGACAATGGAAGACCGTGCCGAGAAGGCAGTCCGCACTCACGGCGACGTTTCATTTGCACAGGGCGGTAGCGCATACGATGTGGCTTACTGCTGGAAGCACTACGGAATCATCCCTCAGGAGGCAATGCCGGGCATGGGAACACTTCAGGGCGACTCACTTCCAAACAACGGCGAGGTTACAAACATCGCATCAGCAGTTGTTCAGGCTATTGCTAAGGGCAAGCAGAAGAAACTTACTCCACTATGGAAGAAGGCTTTCCGCGGCATCTACGACACATATATGGGCGAATGTCCTGAAGAGTTCACTTACAAAGGCAAGAAGTACACTCCACAGAGCTTCGCAAAGAGCCTCGGTCTGAACATGGATGACTATGTGTCAATAACTTCATACACTCATCACCCATTCTACGAGAAGTTTGTTGTTGAGGTTGAGGACAACTGGCGTTGGGACGCATCATACAACGTTCCGATGGACGACATGATGGCAATCATCGACAATGCCCTGAAACTTGGCTACACAATCGCATGGGGAACTGACGTAAGCGAAGACGGATTTACAAGAGACGGTATCGGCGTTTGCCCAGATGTTAAGCGCGGCGCAGACCTTACAGGCACAGACGCAGCACGCTGGACAGGCATGGACAAGCAGGCAAAGCGCAAGGAGCTTACCTCTCGTCCACTCCCAGAAATCGAGGTTACTCAGGAAATGCGTCAGGAAGCATACGACAACTGGGAGACAACCGACGACCACGGTATGCAGATTTACGGTATCGCAAAAGACCAGAACGGCAAGGAATACTACATGGTTAAGAACTCATGGGGAAAGCACGGAAAGTACAACGGAATCTGGTATGTATCAAAGACTTTCGTAAAGTACAAGACTATGGATTTCCTTGTAAACAAGAATGCAATTCCTAAGGATATCGCTAAAAAACTTGGTCTGAAGTAAGATATTTCACACTTTTTTTCAGAAGCCACCTCTTTGCAATTTTATTGCAGAAAGGTGGCTTTGTTTTATTTTTTTTCTTATCTTTGGGGCAAAGTAAAAAAAACAAAACTTAAATGATATACAAATGGGAATATCAGACTCCAACACATAATGACATAGAAGAGGCAAACAAACTCGCTAAGGACATAAACATAAGTCCGGTATTAGCACAGCTACTCGTAAACCGCGGAATCAACTCGGCAACCGAAGCAAAGAAGTTCTTTCACCCGCAACTCAACGAACTTCACGACCCGTTCCTGATGAACGACATGGACGTGGCAGTTGACAGGCTGAACGAAGCCATGGGACGCAAGGAACGCATAATGATTTACGGCGACTACGATGTGGACGGCGTTACGGCAGTAGCTCTTGTTTACCGTTTCCTGCAACAGTTCTACTCTAACATAGACTATTACATTCCCGACAGATACGAAGAGGGATACGGATTGTCGAAAAAGGGAGTTGACTACGCAGCCGAAACAGATGTGAAGCTGATTATCATTCTTGATTGCGGCATAAAAGCAATCGAGGAAATTACATATGCCAAGGAAAGAGGCATCGATTTCATCATCTGTGACCACCACGTTCCAGATGACGAACTGCCTCCGGCGGTGGCAATCCTGAACGCCAAGCGTAAGGACAATACGTACCCATACGAGCATCTGTCGGGATGCGGTGTGGGCTTCAAACTTATGCAGGCATTCTCGATTAGCAACGGAATAGAGTTCTCGCAGCTCATACCGCTCCTCGACCTTTGTGCAGTAAGCATTGCCTCGGATATCGTTCCTATTATGGGAGAAAACAGAATACTTGCCTATCACGGTCTGCGCCAGATAAACGCAAATCCGAGCATCGGTATGCAAGCAATTCTGAATGTGTGCGGATTGTCTGAAAAAGACGTCACGATTAGCGACATAATCTTCAAGGTCGGCCCAAGAATAAATGCCTCGGGACGAATACAGAACGGCAAGGAAGCCGTAGACCTTCTGGTTGAGAAAGACTATGCCGCGGCCCTCGACAAGGCAAATCACATAAACGAATATAACGAGCAGCGAAAGGACCTTGACAAAGCGATGACCGAACAGGCCAACGAAATTGTCAAGAATACCGATTACCTGAAGGAGAAACGCTCTATCGTAATCTACAACGAAGACTGGCACAAGGGCATCATCGGAATAGTGGCTTCAAGGCTTACCGAAATATACTTCCGCCCGGCAGTAGTACTGACATACGAGGGCGACATGGCGATAGGCTCGGCTCGCTCGGTTTCGGGATTCGACGTTTACAGCGCGATTGAAAGTTGCCGCGATCTTCTTGAAAACTTCGGCGGACACACATACGCCGCCGGCTTGTCGATGAAGGCTGAGAACATAAAGGAATTCTCGTCGCGGTTCGAGGCATACGTTACGGAGCACATTACCGACGAGCAGACAAAACCTACGCTGAAGATTGACGCAACAATCAACTTCAAGGACATAACGAACAAGTTCCACAACGATTTGAAGCGTTTTCAGCCTTACGGCCCAGACAACACAAAACCGGTATTCTGCACCCAGCAGGTTTACGACTACGGAACGAGCAAGGTTGTGGGCAGGGAACAGGAACACATAAAACTCGAACTCGTAGACAACAAATCGAACAACGTGATGAACGGAATAGCCTTCGGACAAAGTTCGCAAGCCAGATACATTAAGACTAAGCAGTCGTTCGACATCTGCTACACCATAGAAGAAAATTCTCACAAGCGCGGCGAAATACAGCTTCAGATTGAAGACATCCGCCCGGCATCCGCCAGAGAACAATCAGACATCAATGGACAGGTTTAGGGATATCCTCAGAAAATACTGGGGATACGACGATTTCAGGGGTATTCAGCGAAGCATAATCGACAGCATTGCCTCTGGCAAAGATACTCTCGGACTTATGCCAACCGGCGGCGGAAAGAGTATCACGTTTCAAGTGCCTGCCCTTGCGCAAGACGGCGTGTGCCTCGTAATCACTCCGCTCATCGCGCTTATGAAAGACCAAGTGGAGAATCTGAAGAAGCGCGGAATTCAAGCCACAGCCATCTACTCGGGCATGACGCAGAGGGAGATTGTAATTGCGCTGGAGAACTGCATCCTTGGCAGTTTCAAGTTTCTGTACATCTCGCCCGAACGACTCTCTACGCAGATTTTCCTCTCGAAGATAAAGCGAATAAAAGTCAGCTTCATCGCCGTAGACGAGTCGCATTGCATCTCGCAATGGGGCTATGATTTCAGACCGTCGTACCTGAAGATTGCCGAAATAAGGGACATCATTCCCGACGCGCCGGTTCTTGCCCTTACAGCAACCGCCACTCCGCAGGTTGTCGAGGACATTCAGAATCAGCTTAAATTCAGGGAGCGCAACGTATTCAAGATGAGTTTCGAGCGAAACAATCTGGCTTACATCGTGCGCAAGACCGAGGACAAGGAAAGCGAACTAATTCACATATTGAACAGCGTTGCCGGAAGCGCGATAGTCTACACCCGAAACCGCAAAGGCACGGGCGAGACAGCAAAACTTCTGAACGATAACGGCATAACAGCCGAAAACTATCATGCCGGACTGATGAACAGCGAGAAGGACGCCCGTCAGCACAAATGGCAGAACAACGAGTCGAGGGTAATGGTTGCCACAAACGCCTTCGGAATGGGAATTGACAAGCCCGATGTGCGCATAGTGATTCATCTCGACCTTCCCGACTCGCCCGAGGCTTACTTTCAGGAGGCAGGACGCGCCGGACGAGACGGCAAGAAAGCCTACGCCGTTCTGCTTTACGGCAAAACAGACAAGGCGAAACTGAAGAAAAGAATCCCCGACACGTTTCCCGATAAGGAATACATATATAAGGTGTACGACAAGATTGCGTATTTCTTTCAGGTCGGGATTGATTCGGGAATGGGCACGACGTTCAACTTCGACTTCGGAAAATTCTGCGCAATAAACAAACTCTTCCCCGTGCCGTGCCACAACGCGCTAAAAATACTTACTCGCGCCGGATACATTGAATACGTAGAGGAACAGGAATATGCGTCGAGAGTGATGTTCATAATCAGGCGCGACGAACTGTACCGCATAAAAGAGCAGGACGAAAGGACATCAGCCGTGACGCAAAGTCTGCTTAGATGTTACGGCGGACTGTTTGCCGACTATGTTAACATCGACGAGAGCCTCATCGCCCACTCCATCGGCTACACCTCCGACGAGGTCTATCACATCCTCGCCGCACTCAGCCTTCAGGGCATAATACATTACATTCCGCGCAAGCACACACCGCTGCTTTCATACACAGCCAACCGCACCGAAACGGAAAGAATGAAGATTCCGCAAAGCGTTTACGAAAAACGGAAAGAGGCTTACGAAGAACGCATAAACGCAATGGTTGACTACTGCGAGAGCGAGACAAGTTGCCGAAGCCGTATGCTCCTACTCTACTTTGGAGAGAAGAACGAGCACGAATGTGGAAAGTGCGATGTATGCGTAAAGAAACGCTCGCATAGTCTGAAGGAAGACGACTACGAAAGATTCAGACAGTTTGCCGTGAACCTCGTGAGCGACGGAAAGATGCACAGCATGACCGAACTCACGGCCTTCAAAGCCCCGACCGACAAGATGCGGCAGATGCTAAACCATCTGCTTGCCGCCGAAGAAGTAAAAATGAAAGATGGAATGTTGGTATCAACCAACTACAAACAATAAAAAACATTTTTAATTATGGATACAAATCTGCTAAAGATAAGCGAACTGACACAAATTATTGCAAAGAACGAGAACGACATCGCCGCCCGACTGGAGCGCGCCGAGATTCTTCTGGGCATGAACATGATTGAAGATGCCAAGCAAGACATCGACTTTGCGATATCCGCATCGCCTGAAAACGGACGCGCCTACAAACTTCGCGGAGCAATAAAGATGAACGCCGGCGACAAGGCTGGAGCAGCCGAAGACCTAAGAAAAGCGATGGAACTCGACCCCGAAATAGTGAAGGAGATTGAGGGAACATTCAAGCAGAAACTGCCAAGTTGCCACTAATGCGGGATAAATAGCCTGCTTTGGTGCAGATTTTGGTGCAGATTACCTTACAAATTGTATGTAAATACATCCAAAACATAAAAATTCATATATTTTATATGGTTTTTATGAATAAAAAGATTACTTTTGCATCACTTTTAACAACAAACTTAAACAGATGAACAATTTGGCATACACATTTTTTTACTTTTTCTTTTACCTTTACTTTGGCGACGGAGTGAAGCGGGAAGTTGTGTATGTTCCAACGAAATAAGATTTTACAGAATCCCGCTTGACAAACAAGCGGGATTTTTTATTTTAGAGATATGAAGAAAGTTGCAATACAAGGAATAGTCGGTTCGTTCCACGACATCACGGCACATCAGTACTTCAAAGGCGAAGACATTGAACTGATATGCTGCGATACCTTCGAGGAAGTATTCGAGAACATGAAGGCAGACAGCAATGTCGTAGGAATCGTAGCCATCGAAAACACCATTGCAGGCAGTCTGCTGCACAACTACGAGTTGCTTCGCGAGAGTGGCACAACGGTTGTTGGCGAGCATAAGTTGCACATCGAGCACAGCCTTCTCTGCCTTCCCGAAGACGACTGGGACGACATCACGGAAGTGAACTCTCACCCCGTTGCACTTATGCAATGCCGCGGATTTCTGAGCAAGCATCCCGACTTTAAGGTTGTTGAAGGCAGCGATACCGCCGGAAGTGCCGAGAAGATAAGCCGCAAGCACATGCAGGGCCACGCCGCCATCTGCTCAAAGTACGCTGCCCCACTCTACGGAATGAAGGTTTTGGAAGAGGGCATCGAAGACAACAAGCACAACTTTACGCGCTTTCTTGTATGCGTAGACCCTTGGAAGGCCGACGAGTATCGCAACGCTCACCGCACAAACAAGAGCATGATTGTGTTCTCGCTTCCTCACACAGAGGGCAGTCTGTCGCAGGTTCTGTCAATTTTTTCATTCTACAATATTAACTTAACAAAAATCCAGTCATTACCGATTATTGGTCGAGAGTGGGAATATCTGTTCTATGTAGATGTTGCGTATTCAGACTATGTGCGCTATCATCAGGCAATAGACGCTATCACCCCACTAACCAAAGCACTTAAAATTCTTGGCGAATATGAAGAATTCAAATCTAAGCTATAATATCAAGCCAGCCGACCGCATCAGTCAGGTTAGCGAGTACTATTTCAGCCGAAAGGGCAAAGAGGTGGCACGAATGAATGCCGAAGGAAAGGACATCATCAGCCTTGCCATAGGAAGCCCTGACATGCCGCCGTCAAAACAGACTATCGACACGCTTTGCGAGTATGCGCAGCGTCCAGATGTTCACGGCTATCAGCCAACCGTCGGAATTCCAGAACTCCGCGAGGCAATGGCACGATTCTACAAAAGATGGTACAACGTAGACCTCGACCCAAAGACCGAGATTCAACCGCTTATCGGAAGCAAGGAAGGAATTCTTCACGTTACTCTGGCATTCGTAAACGTGGGCGACCAAGTACTCGTGCCAAATCCGGGCTATCCTACTTACACATCGCTCAACCGCATTTTGGGAAGCGACATCGTAAACTACAATCTAAGCCCTGAGAACGACTGGCAGCCCGACTTCGACGAACTGGAGCAGATGGATTTGAGCAAGGTGAAGATTATGTGGACCAACTATCCAAACATGCCGACAGGCGCGCAGGCTCAGTATGCCACTTACGAGAAGTTGGTTGACTTTGCAAAACGCCACAACATACTCATCGTAAACGACAACCCTTACAGTTTTATCTGCAACGAGCAGAGACCGATAAGCCTCTTGCAGGTTCCGGGAGCGAAAGACTGCTGCATAGAGTTCAACTCGATGAGCAAGAGCCACAACATGCCGGGCTGGCGCGTTGGAATGTTGGCAACAAACGCCCAGTTTGTAGAGTGGATTCTGAAGGTTAAGAGCAACATCGACTCAGGTACGTTCCGTCCACTTCAACTTGCGGCAGCAAAGGCTTACGACAATACCGACGAGTGGCATCACGAGAGCAACTTTGTTAACTACCGCCGTCGCCGCAATCTTGCCGAGCAGATTATGGACGCACTTGGCTGCAAGTACGACAAGAATCAGGTGGGAATGTTCCTCTGGGGACGAATTCCCGACAGTTACGGCGATGTTGAGGAGCTGACAGAGAAAGTGCTTCACGAGGCAAGAGTGTTCATCACTCCGGGATTCATCTTCGGCACAAACGGAAAGCGATACATCCGCATATCGCTCTGTGCAAAGGACGAGAAGATTGCCGAGGCATTAGAGAGAATAAAGAAAGTATTTTGACAATATAAAAACAACTAAGATATGGAACTTCAATTGGAAGCACTCGGTCTGCCGGGTGAAGACAAGCGACCTCTTGTAATTGCAGGTCCTTGCAGCGCAGAGACAGAAGAACAGGTAATGAACACAGCCACTCAACTTGCAAAGAGAGGCATAAAGATATTCCGTGCCGGAATTTGGAAGCCACGCACAAAACCGGGAGGCTTCGAGGGCATCGGCGAAGAAGGTCTGCCATGGATGCAGAGAGTTAAGCAGGAAACCGGAATGCTCGTAGGAACCGAGGTTGCAACGGCAAAGCACGTTGAGGCAGCCCTGAAGGCCGGCATAGACGTGCTGTGGATTGGCGCACGCACAACAGCCAACCCGTTCGCCGTTCAGGAACTTGCCGACTCACTAAGAGGCGTTGACGTTCCTGTGCTCGTAAAGAACCCGGTAAACCCAGACCTCGAACTGTGGATTGGTGCTCTTGAGCGCATCAACGGAGCAGGCGTTAAGCGCATCGGCGCAATTCACCGCGGATTCTCGTCATACGACAAGAAGATTTACCGCAACACTCCAATGTGGCACATTCCGATAGAGTTGCGCCGCCGTATTCCAAACATTCCAATCATCTGCGACCCAAGCCACATCGGTGGAAAGCGCGAACTCATCGCACCGCTCTGCCAGCAGGCTATGGACCTTGGCATGGACGGCCTCATCGTTGAGTCGCATTGCAATCCAGACTCGGCATGGAGCGATGCCAAGCAGCAGGTTACTCCGGATATTCTCGACTATATCCTCAACCTTCTCGTTATCCGCAAGGAAACAGCATCGACCGAGAGCCTTACAGAACTCCGCAAGCAGATTGACGAGTGCGACAACGACCTCATCGAACTTTTGGCTAAGCGTATGCGCGTGAGCCGCGAAATCGGCATATACAAGAAGGAGCACGAGATTCAGGTGGTGCAGACCGACAGATATTCAGAGATTCTGGAGAAGCGCGGTGCTCAGGGGGCTCTGTGCGGCATAGACTCGGAATGCGTAAAGAAGATTTTCGAGGCTATTCACGAGGAATCAGTACGTCAACAACTCGACATTATAAACAAGTAAGTATCAATTATGCGTATATTAGTCTTAGGAGCCGGAAAGATGGGCTCGTTCTTTGTAGACCTTCTCAGCTTCGACCACGAGACAGCCGTGTATGAGGTTGACCCTAAGCGTCTGCGTTTTGTCTACAACACTCAGCGTTTCACTCAGCTCGACGAGATTGACGCGTTCAAGCCCGAACTGGTTATCAACGCTGTTACGCTGAAGTATACTCTCGAGGTGTTTAAGCAGGTAATCCCCCATCTTTCACAGGATTGTATCATTAGTGACATTTCGTCAGTAAAGACAGGATTCAAGGACTTTTACGAGAGTACGGGAATGCGATATGTGAGCACTCACCCGATGTTCGGTCCAACCTTTGCAAACCTTGGCAACCTTAGCAAGGAAAACGCCATAATTATAAGCGAGGGCGACTACATGGGACGCATCTTCTTTAAGGATTTGTACAGCAAACTGGGGCTTAACATCTGCGACTACACGTTCCAAGAGCACGACGAGACGATGGCTTACTCGCTGAGTATTCCGTTTGTAAGCACGTTTGTCTTTGCGGGCGTAATGAAGCACCTCGATGCTCCGGGAACAACCTTCAAACGACATCTGAAGATTGCGCGCGGTGTTCTGAGTGAGGACGACACTCTGCTGCGCGAAATTCTGTGGAATCCGCACACCGTGGGACAGGTTGAGAACATTCGCAAGCAACTCACCGACCTTATCGACATAATCGGCAAGAAGGACGAGAAGGCTTTGCAGCAGTACCTTACCCGAATACGCAAAAATATTGAATAATCAGTACATACCACACAAAAAGGTATGTTGCCATAGTTAGGAGCATTTCAAAACCGAAATGCTCCTATGTTTTTTTAATATCTAACAATAAATTATGAACATTTTCGGCATTACAATATTCTATTTCCTATTATTTTTTTGTAAATTTGCAAACCACAATATTTAGAACTATTAAAAATGGAAAAACAAGCAGCACCAGACAACTATATGGTATGGGCAATTCTCTGCACTATACTTTGTTGTACTCCTTTAGGAATTGTATCTATTGTTTACGCATCGAAAGTAAATACTCTGTATAATGCCGGAGAATATGTAGGAGCATACGAGGCATCACAGAAAGCCAAGAAATTTGCTATATATGGAGCTGTAGTGGGTTTTATTATGCTCCCAGTTATAGTCGCTTTAAATATTCTTAGCATATTTGTTAGTAATTATTAAAATAAAAAACAATGGAAAAACGTACAGCACCAGACAACCACATGATATGGGCAATTCTTTGCACTCTTTTTTGCTGCCTTCCTTTAGGAATTGTATCTATCATTAACGCGGCAAAAGTAGACTCACTATATAGAACTGGGGATTACGAAGGCGCATACAAAGCAGCCGAGGATGCAAAGAAATACGCATTATGGGGCGCTATCCCAGCAGCAATTATAGTTGTTATCTATATTATTGTAGGAATCTTAGCTGCAATAATATAAAATAAAGAACAATCCAAACGACAATTAGGCAAAATAACTTTTCAATCGTATTTTTTATATTAACAATTAAACCCAAAAGAAAAAATGGAAAATCAAGTAAAACCAGACAACAACATGTTGTGGGCTATTCTTAGCACAGTGTTCTGTTGTCTTCCTTTAGGAATTGTATCTATCGTTTACGCATCAAAAGTTAACGGTTTGTATACAGCAGGAAATTATGATGAAGCACAGGCAGCAGCAGACAAAGCTAAAAATTGGGCTATGTATAGTGCAATTGGCGGAGTCATTGTTATCATTTTAAACATAATTAGATTTGCTGCAGCATTCGCTTCATTATAAAATATCATGAGCAAAATTGACAAGATAATGCCGTATGTATTTCCACTAATAATTATTGGAATATTCATATTGTATTATCTTGTCAACCCTTTATGCAATCATTTTCCAATTCAATGCCCTTGGCGTTTGCTCACAAATACGCAATGCCCAGCATGTGGATTTCAGCGGGCATTACATGCCCTAATGCATGGAGAATTCCAAAAAGCACTGAGTTACAATTACTTATTTATCCTCTTTATTCCATACGCCATAATGGCGATTATCTCGACATGGTATAACTATCATCATGTTTTTGACAAACTGAATAAATTTGTCTACCACCACTATACTCTAAGATGCTATGTCGTTATATATTTTGGCTGGTGGATAATAAGAAATATCCTAAACATATAAGACCTAAAATCTCATTTACCAGCCTTCTGGCAGGACGATGTTATCAACATCGTGAGCCGACTTGAACAGAGGCGAAATCTGCTCGTCGGTAAAGCCGGCTATGCCGCAGCCTATGCGCGTTACGAGGAATATTAACTGCGGATGCTGCTTGGCAAACTCGATAAACTCATCAACATACGGACGGATGGTCTCTACTCCGCCCTGCATCGTTGGAATGGCATAGCACTGACCTTGCAGTCCCACGCCCTGCCCCATTATCGCTCCAAACTTTGTAACGGCAACGTAAGCTGCGCCACCGCCGTGCATTCCCTTCAGATTGCTGCCAAAAACGAAAATCTCGTTTGGCTCGAGCCTTGTAATCTTCCAAGGCGTTGTTCGTTTCTTGTCCATATCTATAAAGTTTTGTTGTGGTGGCAAAATGCCGACTTCTATCACAGCCTCGCACATATCCAGATGATCGCCCACAAATTCGTACTCGTCGATGACTTCTGGCATATCTAAATCCATGTCGAAATTCTTCTTGAAATACGGGGCTATTACACGCTCTTTCAGCGACTTGAATCTCTGCGATATTGCCGACGGCGTTACACCCATCTGCTCGGCAATCTCGTTAGCCTTGAATCCGCGCAGCAATAGCATGTCGATGATGAGGCGGTCTTGACGGCTGAGGGTGGCATGGTTGCACACATCCTCAATCATTCGGTTAAACTGAAGGCGGAGGCTTCCGCTCACGTCGAACGACAGCATGTAATCCTCGAACGAGATGCTTCCGTACTCCTTGGCATGCCATTTAAGCGCATCGAGCACAACGTAGCGGAATCCGTTTATGAGCCATGTGCGCAGACTAACGCCGGGCGAATGTTCTTCGAGCGGCTTCCAGTTGCGTTCCATAAGATAGATGGCATACTGATGAGCCAGCGACATAAAGTCGAGATTCTCTTTCTGGCTAAGCTGATAGCGTTTGTCGAAGATGCAATATCCAACGCGGCAATATCCGTAGAAATATTGACGGATAATGTCGGAATCTCCTCGGCGGAAGCCATCGATAATCTGCGTTTCTGACAACATTGATTTAAAATATTTTTAGCGAAATTACAAAAAATTTGCTTTCGTACTTAATTTTTCCCGAATATCTTCTTCTAATAGATAAAAGAACAGAATTATTAACTTTTATCAAACATTTACGGATATGAAAAATCAGAATGAAAAAAGAGCAAAGAAGGTGTTCAATCTTATTATTGTTGACGAGAGCGGCTCTATGTCGGTAATTCGCGAGCAGGCTTTCACGGGAATGAACGAGACGCTGAAGACGATACAGAACCTTCAGAAGAAATACAGCGACACGGAGCAGCTGGTAACGCTCATGACCTTTGGCAGCGAGCACACCAAATGGCACTACGACGGAACTCCGGCAAGCAAGGTTCACAAAATCGGGTGGAAATCTTACGACCCGTGCGGCGCAACGCCTCTGTACGATGCCATTGGAAAGGGAATCTCGAAGGTGAATGCGCAGGTATCCGACGGCGACAACGTGCTTGTAACCATCATTACCGACGGCGAGGAGAACAGCTCAAAAGAATGGACTCTAAAGATGGTCAGGAATTTGATTGAGAAACTTAAGAAGCAAAACTGGACATTCACACTCATCGGCACGGACAATCTTGATGTTAAGTCGATGGCTGGCTCGTTCTCGATAGACTCGCACATGGCATTCGTACAAAGCGCAGCAGGCACAAAAATGATGTTCGAACACGAGAACAGATGCCGCGAACGATACGTTCAGCGCGTTATGGACGATTCGGTAAGCGAGATTGGCGATTCGTTCTTCAAGGAAGACTAACATTCTGCAAAATCCCACATCGTAGTCAATAGCGATGTGGGATTTTTCCAGTTCTCTGAAGATACCTTGAAAATTATTACGGTACTAAACAAAAAAGCACAACAAGCAAGCCCTTATATTACATTTTAATGTTTATTAACATATTTTTTGCAAAAACGGTTTTAAAAACATAATTTTGCCATGCAAAATGCAAAACAAATCGTGTTAAACGCTAATCAACTTTTTAACAACTAATAATTACAAAAACAGAAAAATGAAGAAAAACAAACTTTTCGCATTCTTGTGTTGCTTTGCGGCATTGGTATGCACATCTTTCTTGGCTTCGTGCGGCGACGATGACGACGACAAGAAATTCGACCCTTCTGCAATCTATGGCTCATGGGAACTTTATGGACGACGAGAAATTATCTACGATAAAGACGGCAAAGTGCTCTCTGATGAGACTTATGATTTTAAAGAGCATATTGAATACTATTGGGCATATACATTCTCAGAGACCACTTGGAGAATGGATTTGTATAAATGTGCAATCGATGATTTAAAGAAATTTACAATCGATGAAACAAAAACATATAATGTAACCTACACAGAAAACAGTATAATTTGTAAAGATAAGGATTATGCAGAAAATACTATAAATTACTCTATCAACGGAGATTTTCTTACTATTACAGTCTCAAATGTTGATGTTGATGAAGATGATAAGGAAACGTTTAAAGGCGCAGTTAAAGAAAAACTCATTGATACTTACAAGAAAGTAAACTAAAAGAAATAAAGATTTAATTCAGAAAGCCGGGCACGCAAATTGCCCGGCTTTTTCGATACATGAATTCTGTAAGAATCCCGAACGCATCCCGAAGGAAACCCGAAGAAACATCAGCCTCATCAATTTACACAGTTGCACTTTTAGACACTATAAAAACAACGCTTTGCAAAAAAATCAGTAGTGTTTATTTTTTAATATTTTCACTTTGAAAAGTCATTTTTTTAATGTATTATTGCAGCACAAAATATAAAAAACAATCAGGTTAAACGCCAATTAACCTTATAATTAACTAATAAAACAGAAAATGAAGAAAAACAAACCATTCGCATTCTTGTTTTGTATTATTGCAGCAGTTTGCACATCATTCTTTGTTTCTTGCGACGACAAAGACGACAAGAATTTCGTCCCTTCCGAAATCATCGGTTCATGGAAAATTTATGATGCACGAGAAATTAGCTATGACAAAGACGGCAATGTAGTCGACGAAAGCACAATAGTAAATAACAGTTACTACCATATATGGACTTTCAAAGACAGAACATTACAAGACGACCGTTGGCTTGATATGAATGGCGGACATGGTGACCCGAAATTTGAGGTTGATATTAGTCGTCTATACAATATCACCTTCTCGGAAAACTATCTAATAATCGACAATCTAATAGAAACTGACCCATTTGAGCAAGTTAGATCTGACAAAACGTTGATGGGAGAAAAGTTTGATTATTCTATCAACGGTGATTTTCTAACAGCCACATCCGAACATTCCAGATATTTTGAAAAAGGCGCAGAGATAGAAGGCGCTGTTAAAGATAAATACATAGTCACTTTCAAGAAAGTCAACGATAAGAAATAAAGTATTCAGAAAGCCGGGCACACAAGTTGCTCGGCTTTTTCGGTACAAAACTCCCGCACCAACTTTTGCCTAAGGCGCGGGATTTTTCTTCTCCCCCACAAACAACATAGGGTGAAATAGCCGACATTCTCTCAATTTTTTCGTAAATTTGCAGAATGGAACATTTAAAACAATTATACGAATCTTGGAAAGGCTGCGAGCCTACAAGCATACAACTGCTGCCGGCTGCCGGCAGCAACCGAAAATATTACAGAATCTCTGATGCCGACAACAATACCTGCATTGGCGTTGAGGGCACTTCGATAGAAGAGAACAAGACATTCATCTACCTTGCCAAGCATTTTGCCAAAAAAGGTCTGCCAACGCCAAAGGTGCTGGCACAGAGCAACGACTCGCGATTCTACATTCAGCAGGACCTTGGCGACACATCGCTGTTCAAAGCAATAGAGGGCGGACGCAACGCCGGAGGTGAGTATTCGGCAGAAGAAAAAGAACTACTCAGACGCACCATCAGTCTGCTACCCGACATGCAGTTTAAGGGCGCAGAAGGGCTGGACTTCGGCAAGTGCTATCCGCAGCCAGAGTTCGACCGCACAGGCATTATGTTCGACCTGAACTATTTTAAATACTGCTTTCTGAAGGCTACGGGCATCGACTTCAACGAACTGAAGTTGGAGCACGACTTCTGCCAGATGGCAACAGATCTCATCGGCGAGGACAGCAACACGTTCCTCTACCGCGACTTTCAGGCTCGCAACGTGATGCTCGACAAGGACGGGAATCCATTCTTCATCGATTTTCAGGGCGGACGAAAGGGCGCGATTCAGTACGATGTAGCTTCCTTTCTGTGGCAGGCATCGGCTAAATATCCGCAAGAACTTCGCAACGAACTGATTGACGTGTATCTGGATAGCGCATCGAGATACGCAAAGATTGACAAGCAGCAGTTTACCGAAAAACTGAACCTGTACGTGCTGTTCCGCATCCTTCAGGTGCTTGGCGCATACGGCTTCCGCGGATATTTTGAGCGCAAGAAACATTTTGTAGAGAGCATTCCGCCGGCAATAGAGAACCTGAAGGCGCAACTTGCCATCTGCGGACAGAAATACGCATATCTGCACAAGATTCTTGGCGAGATGGCCGAACTTCCGCAATTCAAACCGCAGGTTGCAAGCGTTTCGAAATACGACGGACAGGGCGAACTTACAGTAACCGTGTACAGTTTCTCGTACAAGAAAGGTATTCCGACTGATGAAAGCGGCAACGGCGGAGGATATGTGTTTGACTGCCGCAGCACTCACAATCCCGGCCGCTACGAGCCTTACAAGCCTCTTACGGGTCTCGATGCGCCGGTAATCAAATTTCTTGAGGACGACGGCGAGATTCTAACCTTCCTCGAAAGCGTGTACAAACTCGTAGATGCTCACACAGAGCGTTTCATGAAGCGCGGATTCACTCATCTGATGTGCTGCTTCGGATGCACGGGCGGACGACATCGCTCAGTCTACTCGGCGCAACACGTTGCCGAGCATCTGCACCAGAAATACGGAGTTAAGGTTCACATCATCCATCGCGAACAAAACATTGACACTTGGCTATGAAAGTAATGATTTTTGCTGCCGGACTTGGCACCCGGCTGAAACCGCTTACCGATACGATGCCAAAGGCTATGGTGCCTGTAAACGGCAAGCCCCTTCTGCAAATACTCCTCGAACGGCTGCAACGAGCCGGAGCGGACAAGGTGGTGATAAACGTGCATCACTTTGCCCAGCAGATAAAGGATTTTGTGGCACAGCACAAATTTACCGGCGTTGATGTGGCTATAAGCGACGAAAGCGACCAACTGCTCGAAACGGGCGGAGGCATAAAGAAGGCTCTGCCGCTCTTCAACAACGGCAACGACGAGCCTATCCTGATTCACAACGTGGACATTCTACACAACGTAGATTTGCAGAAATTCTATTCCGAAGCATCCGAAATGTGCCGCCTGAAAGAGATGGGCGCAATGCTGATGGTTAGCAACCGAAGTACATCGCGATATCTGCTCTTCGACAACGACAATCGTCTTGTAGGCTGGACAAACATCAGCACAGGCGAGGTAAAATCGCCATACAAGAATCTTGACGTAAGCAAATGCAAGATGTTTGCCTTCTCGGGCATTCACATCATTACTCCTGCCCTCGCGCCGTTCTTCGACGAGTGGCAGGGCAAGTTCGCCATCATCGACTTCTATCTGAGCGTGTGCAACCGCATAGCCATCTATGCCAACGTAAACGAGAATCTGCATCTCATAGATGTCGGAAAACTCGACACTCTGGCAAAAGCCGAGGATTTTCTGAAACAACAAGAAGCCGAGGTATGAGCGCAGAAAAATATCAGTCGATAATCGCACAACAGAAAGCCGATTTAAAGCGTATCTCGCTCAGAATATACGGCTTGGGACTGACTAAACTCGTCGTTTTCGTGCTCACTCCGCTTGCCGTCTACCAACTTTGGGGCGGCAACAGCATTTTAATCTTTGCCGTGGCATGCGTGGGAATAGCAGTCTTTCTGCTTCTTTCAAAATGGCAGGACAGATTTCTGTACAAAGAAGACATCTGTAAGGCTCTGATAAAGATAAACAACGATGAGATTGCATCGCTCGGCGGCGATTTCTCGGCTTTTGCCGATGGAAAACAGTACACAGACAGCAGTCATCCGTTTACGTTCGATATTGATGTATTCGGCGCAGGCTCTCTGTTTCAGATGCTAAACCGAACCGCCACGCAACTCGGCAGCAACACTCTGGCAGAATGGCTGAAAAATCCGCTTACAGACAAAGGCGAGATTGAAGCGCGACAGAAGGCGGTAGACGAACTGAGCAAAAAAGTTGAGTGGCGACAGTCTTTTGCTGCCGCGGCAACGGTAGGCAACAAGAACAATATCGAAGACCTCGAAATGCTCGGCCAATGGGCAAAGAGCGGCGATGTTTTCAATAAGCCTATTCTCAGGCTTCTGCCAAAAATCGTCATAGGACTTAACATCGTGATGGCAATACTTTTCGTTACAGGCTTGATTAAGGCAGATTTCTACATCTCGCTCTTCTTCGTCATAGCCGTCGCCGCCACGATGATGTCGGGCAAAATCCGAAAGATTCAGATTGGCTACAACAAGTCGCTCAGCACGCTTTCAACATATTCAAAACTCCTCAGTCTCATAGAGAGTCAAGAGTGGGAAAGCACTTTGCTGCGCGATATTCAGGCAAGCGTATGCAGCAACGGCGGCAAGGCTTCGGAGTCAATCCGCGCGCTCGACAAGGTGTTGCACAAACTCGACTCCAACAGCAACATAATGGTTCTGCTCGTTCTCAACGGACTTTCGCTTAGCGACTTGCGATGTGCCGTCTCGATGGAAAGATGGAAGCACGAGTATGCCGAATCCATTCCTACATGGCTCAAAGCGATTGGCGCGGTTGAGGCTCTGGCATCGCTGGCAAACTTCAGGTTCAACAACCCCGATTACGTCTTTGCCAACATAGCAGAAGACGACAGTCTGATAAAAGCAGAAAGTCTGGTGCATCCGCTTATGCCGAATGCTGTGCCAAATTCAATAGACATTAGCAAGAAGCCTTATTTTCTTGTGGTTACGGGAGCGAACATGGCAGGCAAAAGCACGTATCTGCGCACGGTGGCAACTAACTATGTGCTTGGCTGCATCGGCGCGCCTATGTGTACAACCGACGGCAACAACCGTCTGCACCCGGCAACGCTATTCACAAGCCTGCGCACCAACGACTCGCTCAGAAGCGGCGAAAGTTATTTCTTTGCCGAACTGAAGCGTCTGAAGATGATTATCGACAGGCTGAACAACGGCGAACGCATGTTTGTAATGCTCGACGAGATTCTGCGGGGAACGAACTCGCACGACAAGCAGCAAGGCAGTTACTCGTTTGTAAAACAGTTGATACAGATGCAGGCAAACGGCATCATAGCCACGCACGATCTTGCCCTTGCACGGCTGAAGTCGGTCTTTCCCGAAAGCATCTCGAACCTTTGCTTCGAGGCTGACATCTGCAACGACGAACTGACATTCAGTTACAAAATACGCGAGGGAGTAGCGCAAAACATGAATGCATGCTTCCTGATGAAAAAAATGGGAATAAACATTGTAAACGATTTGGAAAATTGAAAAAAAGAAGACTGAAGAAAGGCTGCTGGTACATCATCATTCCGTTTCTGGCAATGGCAGCCATCGCCTTGTTTTACCTGTTTACATACTTGATAAACGAAGCGGGAAACGCCTGCACAAAGAGCGCGCCTGCACCACCAGCCAAAACGATTAAGAAAACGCCCGAAGAACCTAAGCCCACGGCACAACAGATTGCCTTCGACAACAATCTGAAAGAGGAGATAAACAGTTTTCTGCACTCTCCTCTAAGGCTCGACACGGGCGAGATTGCCGTCTCGGTATTCAACCTTAGCACCAACCGCGCGGTATTTTCATATCGCGACAGCATGAGGCTTCCGCCGGCATCGTGCCTAAAGATTGCCACGGCGGTAGCAGCCCTCGAAACACTCGGCATGGACAGCCGTCTGTACTCGTCGTTGCAGATTCGCGGCGACATGAGGGGCGATACGCTCGTAGGCAATCTTCTGCTTCGCGCCGATGCCGACCCTCTGCTCGAAAGTTTCGACACGCTGACAACACAACTCCGTCAGCATGGCATCTGCCACATCCGCGGAAATATCTACCTCAATATTGCCAAAGAAGACACTCTCGTTCCGCACCCCACGTGCAAATATTGGGACATTCCATACCACAAAGTGCCAATTCTCCTGAAAGGACGAAAGCGTATAATGAAGGATTTGATTGCATCGCTCCACGCCAAGGGTATCTCGTTCGAGAGCGACGGAAAGGTTAATCCGCCAAAGCCTAACTACAAGATTGTGGCACGCTCGTCGCACCTGCTGCGCGATGTAATCACGCCCATGATTATACACAGCAGCAACATAAAGGCCGATGCGCTGATGCATCATCTCGACTGGAAGACAGGGCGCATAACCGACGGTTGCACGCACTTCGACATTAAGCACTATACCGAGGTTTGGATGGAGAAATCTTTCGGACGAAAGAAGATGGCTGCCATAGAGCCAGACAGCACAAGGGCATTAGATAGTTTTGTTATAAACGACGGCTCCGGACTCTCGCCCGACAACCGCTTGTCGGCATGTTTCTTGGTTGATATTCTGAAACGCGTTTACAAAAATGTGCCGATGCGCAACTATTTCATGAACGAGGCTCTCGCCTCTCCCGGCATTCCCGAACGCATGGGCTCGTTGCAGACAAGACTCGCCCAACCGCAATACCGCAACCGTCTTTTTTGCAAAACCGGAACGATGGTAACCGTAGGTACTTCGGCCCTTGCCGGATTCATTCACGCACACAACGGTCAATGGTATGTTTTCTCGATAATAAACACCAACTCACCCGTTGCCGAATCGCGGATATTTCAAGACAAGATTTGCAAGATTATAATAGGAAATCCCCGCTGAGACTATGCCCAACGGGGATTCAGTATTAATATAACATCTTACTAAAAAACTCGCAATTACTTGACGAACTTCTTGCCGTTCTTAACAACTACGCCCTTGTAGTCTGAGCCAACCTTTACACCCTGAAGGTTGTAAGTTGCGCCGTCTTCAGCAACTTCAACGACCTTAGATACACCAGTTGCAGAATCAATAGTGATTGATGTCAAGAACACATTAGTACTAGATGACTTACGAGACAACTTGATGACCTTTGTACCAACTTCTGCATCTGGAACATCAAAAGTCTGAGTTCCCGGTTTCAAACTATTGTCAAGACCAATATTTGGGAAATCCTCAGAGTCAATCTCTGTTCCATTCTCAAATACAATAGCAGCAGATGCTGATTTCTCTTCATTCTTATTCAAGAAACCTGTAAGAGAAATTTTATCACCCTTAGCCAATGCATTATTCAAGGTGATGACAATTCGTGCACTTGTATTTTTAGAATTGTCCACTGCTGCGTCATTTATATTTCCCACTTTTCCATTCAAACAGATAGTGTAGTAATTAACACCTGCCACCGTAACTGGGTAATTAACACGTTCATCTGTTGCCATTTCAGTAACAGCCTTACCACCAACTTCAGTAACCACACCATCTGAACTTGAAGACCAAGAATAAGTTTGAGCAAAAGAAACTGCAGAAACCATTGCTGCAGCAACAAGAGTAAAGATTTTCTTCATAGGTAAAAAATTAAAAAGAGTTTTACATTAAATTAGTTAGTAATCACATTTGGTATTACTCAAACATTTTATGTCTTAGAAATACCGATTGCAAACATAATAAATAAATTTAAAAACACACAAAAAAATGTTATTATTTTTCGCATTCCGCTAAACATTTTTTATTTCCGTGTACGAAAACACCACATTTTGTGTTCGCCAACATATATTTTCTGTTTCTAAACAGCATTATTTCATTTTTTCTATAAAAACATACAATAATGTTTAACGGATTTTTTACAATTTCCATCCATAATCATCTTACTATTTTTCTTTATCCGAAAAAATCCAACTAAAATGAAAAGAAAGTTTTTTTGTTTTTCACATCAAAATAATTCTTAACCAAAGGCATTACCTGTTCGGATAAAAGTGCCACAATGAGCAGGAAAATGTTCTAAATGAGCAAAAAAGCAAGTCCTAACGGCTGATTAGTCCGAAAATGCTACTATATTTTTGTCAAGTCGTTAAAAAGCACTATCTTTGCACAAATATCAACACTTTATGGCAGAAAACAACATTTTAGACAAGCTTGACGGACTGGTGAGCAGATTCGAGGAGGTCTCGACCCTGATTACCGACCCTAACGTTATTGGCGATCAGAAACGCTACGTAAAGCTGACTAAAGAATACAAGGATCTTGAAGATATTCTCAAGGCTCGAAAGGCTTATATTCAGGCACTTGAGAACCAAAAGGAAGCAAAGAACATATTAACAAACGAGCAGGATGCCGACCTGAAGGAAATGGCACGCGAGATGCTCAACGAGGCTGAAACAAAAATTCCGGCCTTGGAAGAGGAAATTAAACTTCTGCTTGTGCCTGCCGACCCTGAAGACGACAAAAACGTGATGATGGAAATCCGTGGCGGAACGGGCGGCGACGAGGCTGCACTCTTTGCTGGAGATCTCTTCCGCATGTACAGCAAATATTGCGAGACAAAAGGCTGGAAGGTTGCCGTATCAAGTTTCAGCGAAGGTGCTGCCGGCGGTTTCAAGGAAATAATCTTCAGCGTGTCGGGCGAGAAGGTTTACGGCACTCTGAAATACGAATCGGGCGTGCATCGCGTTCAGCGCGTTCCGGCAACCGAGACTCAGGGACGCGTACACACATCGGCTGCAACCGTTGCCGTGCTTCCAGAGGCCCAGCCATTCGATGTTGAAATTAACGAGGGCGAAATAAAGTGGGATACATTCCGTTCGAGTGGTGCAGGCGGCCAGAATGTAAACAAGGTAGAATCGGGCGTTCGTCTGCGCTACATGTGGAAGAACCCTAACACCGGCGAGGTTGATGAAATCCTCATCGAGTGTACCGAGACGCGCGACCAGCCTAAGAACAAGGAGCGAGCACTTGCCCGACTCCGCACATTCATCTACGACAAGGAGCACCAGAAATATATCGACGATATTGCAAGCCGTCGAAAGACTCTCGTGTCAACAGGCGACCGTTCTGCAAAAATCCGCACATACAACTATCCGCAGGGACGAATTACCGACCACCGCATAGGATACACCATATACAACCTCAACGCATTTATGGACGGCGACATTCAGGACTGCATAGACCACCTGATTGTGGCAGAGAATGCCGAGAGACTGAAGGAAAGCGAACTATAACATAATCACACATACAATGGACAAGAAACAACTATTCGAGAACATCAAGGCAAAGAAATCGTTCCTTTGCGTTGGTCTTGATACAGATATCAAGAAGATACCGCAGCATCTTCTAAAGGAAGAAGATCCGATCTTCTCATTCAACAAGGCAATCATAGATGCAACCGCACCTTATTGTATAGCATACAAGCCAAACCTCGCCTTCTACGAGAGCATGGGCGTAAAGGGCTGGATTTCGTTCGAGAAGACAATAAAGTATCTCAACGAGAACTATCCAAACCACTTCATAATTGCCGACGCAAAGCGCGGCGACATTGGCAACACATCGGCTATGTATGCCCGCACCTTCTTCGAAGAGATGAACATCGACTCGGTTACAGTTGCACCATACATGGGCGAAGACAGCGTGAGCCCGTTCCTTACATATCCTAACAAGTGGGTTATCCTGCTTGCGCTTACAAGCAACAAGGGTTCGCACGACTTTCAGCTTACAGCCGACAGCAACGGCGAGCGTCTGTTCGAGAAAGTTCTCCGCCAGTCACAGAACTGGGGCAACGACGAGAACATGATGTACGTTGTTGGCGCAACACAGGGCAAGATGTTCGAGGACATCCGCAAGGTTGCTCCAAACCACTTCCTGCTCGTTCCGGGCATCGGCGCACAGGGCGGCAGCCTCGAAGAAGTGTGCAAGTACGGAATGAACAGCACCTGCGGACTGATTGTAAACTCGAGCCGAGCAATAATCTATGCCGACAGCACCGAGAACTTCGCAAAGGTGGCTGCCGAGAAGGCAAAGGAGGTTCAGCAGCAGATGGAGGCAGAACTTGCCAAAGCAGGTCTGTAACAGAAAACTCGAACAAATAATTTGAGTTTTTGTCGGTTTATTAATTTTTTTTTACGTTATTTGCATATCAATGTGAAATAGCATTAGTTACAATATGGATTTTTCAGCTAAACAGATAGCCGAGTTCGTTCAGGGCACCGTGGTTGGTGATGAGAACGCAACAGTAAATACATTCGCTAAAATAGAGGAGGGAAAGCCCGGCGCTATCTCATTCCTCTCGAACGAGAAATATACTCATTACATATATGATACCGAATCGTCAATCGTTCTTATAAACAAGAGCGTAACACTCGACAAGCCGGTAAAAGCAACCCTTATAAAAGTAGACAACGCGTATGAATGCGTAGCAAAACTTCTTGCTCTCTACGAAATGAGCAAGCCAAGGAAGAAAGGCATTCACCCAACAGCCGTAATTTCAGAAAGTGCTAAGGTGGGCGAAGACTGCTACATAGGCGCATACGCTGTTATTGGCGACAACTCGGTTGTGGGCGACGGATGCCAGATTTATCCTCACGCTGTAATCGGCGACAAGGTTACGGTTGGCGACGGATGCACGCTCTACCCTAACACAACCGTATATCATGGCTGCAAACTCGGCAACAGAGTGGTTTTACACTCTGGCTGCGTAATCGGTGCCGACGGATTTGGATTCGCTCCTACTCCAGAGGGCTACGAGAAGATTCCGCAGATTGGTATCGTAACCATCGAGGACGATGTTGAGATTGGTGCAAACGCATGTGTAGACCGTTCAACAATGGGTTCGACATACGTTCGCCACGGCGTTAAACTCGACAACATGGTGCAGATTGCCCACAACGTTGAGGTTGGAGCAAACACCGTGATGAGCGCACAGGTAGGCATCGCCGGCTCGACAAAGGTTGGCGAATGGTGTATGTTTGGCGGTCAGGTTGGAATTGCAGGTCACGCACATATTGCCGACCATACCAACATAGGCGCACAGAGCGGCATTCCAAGCGACGTGAAGAAACCGGGACAGAACCTTATGGGCTATCCTGCAACCGACTTCAGAAGTTTTGCACGCCAGAGCGCAGCAATAAAGAATCTTCCCGACATGGTTAGAGAATTCAACCAGTTGAAAAGGGAACTTGCACAGTTAAAAGAACAAATAACAAAATAGTATAATGTTAAAGCAGAATACACTTAAAGGCAGCTTTTCACTCTACGGAAAAGGTCTGCACACAGGCTTGAGCCTTACAGTCACATTCAATCCTGCACCAGAGAATACTGGCTACAAGATTCAGCGAATTGACCTTGAAGGACAGCCTATTATCGATGCAATAGCAGAAAATGTTGTAGACACACAGCGCGGAACAGTTCTTGCCAAGGGCGAGGCTCGCGTAAGCACCGTTGAGCACGCAATGGCTGCACTTTATATAAAAGGTATAGACAACTGTCTTATTCAGGTTAACGGACCAGAGTTCCCGATTCTGGATGGTAGTGCAGAGCAGTATATCGAAGCTATCAACCGCATCGGTATTCAGGAGCAGACAGCCGTTAAGGACGTTTACTATATCCGCAAGAAAGTTGAGTTCAAGGACGAGGAGACAGGTGCTTGCATCACCCTTCTGCCTGACGAGAACTTCAGCATAACAACAATGATTTCCTACGATTCGCAGGTGCTTGCATCACAGTTTGCAACACTCGACGACCCTAAGAATTTCGACAAGGAGATTGCCGCGGCCCGCACTTTCGTCTTCGTTCGCGAGATTGAGCCTCTATTGGCAGCCGGACTGATTAAGGGCGGCGACCTCGACAACGCTATCGTTATCTACGAGAGAGAAGTATCTCAGGATACACTCGACAAACTTGCCGACATGATTGGCACAGAGCATTGCGACGCAAAGAAACTTGGCTATCTTAACAGAAAGCCTCTTGTTTGGGAGAATGAGCCTGCACGCCACAAGTTGCTCGACATCATCGGCGACATGGCACTTATCGGCAAGCCTATCTGCGGTAGAATCATCGCCACACGTCCGGGACACACAATCAACAACAAGTTTGCACGCCAGATGCGTCGCGAAATCAGAAAGCACGACATTCAGGCACCGGCATACGATGTTAATCAGCCACCAATCATGGATGTAAACCGCATCCGCGAATGCCTTCCACACCGCTATCCATTCCAGTTGGTAGACAAGGTAATCGAGGTTGGCTCAAACTATATCGTTGCAGTAAAGAACGTTACAAGTAACGAACCATTCTTCCAAGGCCATTTCCCTCAGGAGCCTGTAATGCCTGGCGTTCTTCAGATTGAGGCAATGGCACAGGCTGGCGGTATGCTCGTTCTGAGCACCGTTGAAGAGCCAGAGCGCTGGAGCACATACTTCATGAAGATTGATGAGGTTAAGTTCCGCCAGAAAGTTGTTCCGGGCGATACTCTCGTATTCAGAGTAGCACTTCTTGCACCGCTGCGCCACGGCATCTCTTCGATGAAGGGATACGCATTCGTAGGCGAAAATGTTGTGTGCGAGGCAACATTCACCGCACAGATTATAAAGAATAAATAATAGATAATGAGCAAAATAAGTCCACTGGCATACATTGATCCTGAAGCAAAGATTGGTGAAAACTGCGAAATCGGTCCTTTCTGCTTCATTGACAAGAATGTTGTTATAGGCGACAACAACGTAATTATGAATAATGTGAGCATTCTTTACGGTGCTCGCATAGGAAATGGCAACACCTTCTTTCCCGGTGCCGTGATAAGCGCGGTTCCTCAGGACCTCAAGTTCAAGGGAGAGGAGACAACCACTCAGATTGGCGACAACAACAAGATTCGCGAGAATGTAACAATTCACCGCGGAACGGCATCAAAGGGCACGACAATTGTCGGAAGCAACAACCTTTTGATGGAGACCGTACACGTTGCGCACGACTGCGTTATCGGTAGCAACTGCATCGTTGGTAACTCAACAAAGTTTGCCGGCGAGGTTGTGGTTGACGATTGCGCCGTTATCAGCGCAGCCGTTCTTGTTCACCAGTTCTGCCACATCGGCAGTTATGTAATGGTTCAGGGCGGCTCTCGTTCAAGCAAGGACATTCCTCCTTTCATCACAGCAGCACGAGAGCCTATCAGTTATACCGGACTTAACCTTGTGGGGCTGCGCCGCCGCGGGTTCAGCAATGAGCGCATAGAGAATATCCACAACGCTTATCGACTGATTTACACAAGCAACCTTAACGTGTCGGACGCACTTGAGAGAATAAAGGCAGATTTAGAGATGAACGACGACATCAAGTATATCGTCAACTTCATCGAAAGTTCGGCCAGAGGTATTATTAGATAAAATAATAGCGATATGGTTTACACATTCACCGTCTTCTCTGAAGAGGTTGAGGATTTCGGCGCAATCATCAAGATTGACTCAGAAGCAACGTTCCTCGACCTGCACAAGACTATCTTGAAGGCATGCAAGTATTCCGACGACCAGATGACAAGTTTCTACACTTGCTCGGACAACTGGGAGAAGGAGCACGAAGTAACCCTTGAGGACATGGGCGACGACGGCTATGACGAAAAGTACGTCATGGCAGAGACTCATCTCGACGAACTTCTCGAAGAAGAGAATCAGAAGGTTGCCTACATCTTCGACCCGATGGCAGAGCGAATGCTCTTCCTCGAACTGTCGAAGGTTGAATACAGCAAGGACCTCGACAAGCCTGAAATAGTCAAGGTAAAGGGCAGCGCGCCTCAGCAGATGCTCGACTTTGACGACCTGATGACTAAAGCCCCAGCCATTGGCAACGCTGCCGATATGGGACTTGGCGAGGATTTCTTCGGCGACGAAGGTTTCAACGAAGATGAACTTGACCTCGAAGGCATGGAGTTCAGCGATGGAGACCCTTATGCAAACTAAAAAGACACTTATAGTTCTTATAGGACCAACTGGCGTGGGAAAGACTGACCTAAGTCTCTCCCTCGCCTCTTGCTTTAAATGTCCCATAATATCGGCAGACTCGCGACAGATGTACCGCGACATTCCGATAGGAACGGCTGCACCCACTCCCGAGCAACTGAAGCAGGCAAAGCACTACTTCGTTGGAAACCTCGGACTAACCGACTATTACAGCGCGGCAAAGTACGAGGAAGACGTGATGAAACTGACAGAGCAACTCTTCAAGGAACATGACGTTCTGCTCCTTACAGGCGGCTCGATGATGTACATAGACAGCGTTTGCAAGGGCATCGACGACATTCCGACAGTTGATGAAGAAACCCGACAGATTATTCTCGAGAGATACGAATCTGAAGGATTAGAAAGACTCACCGCCGAACTGAAACTGCTCGACCCTGAGTACTATGCCGAGGTCGATCTGCACAACTACAAGCGCGTTCTTCACGCCCTCGAAATCTGCTACATGACGGGCAAGCCTTATAGCTCCTTCCGCACAAAGAAGGCAAAAGAGCGTCCGTTCCGCATCTTGAAATTCGGACTGAGGCGCGAGCGCGAAGAACTTTACGAGCGCATTCATCGCCGCGTTGACATGATGATTGAGAACGGCTTGATAGAAGAAGCACGCAGAGTATATCCGCACAAGTATTACAACTCGCTCAACACCGTGGGCTATAAGGAACTGTTCAAATACTTCGACGGCGAGTGGACTCTCGACGAGGCCATCGACAAGATTAAGCAGAACACGCGCCTCTACTCGCGCAAGCAGACAACATGGTATCGCCGCGATGAAGAAGTGGTGTGGCTTGAACCTACCCACCAGACAATAGACGAGATGATTGAGTGTATAAACGACAGAATAAGACAATCATAACACATACGGCAGGAAAATATCTGCAAAACAAACCTGCGGTTAAGGTGATTACAAAAAATAATATTTAACTTTGCATCGAATTTAAAATTCAGGATTGATACAATAATGAAAAAGGTGCTACAAAAAACTGTAGACTTCCTCAAACTATGTTGGGGAAAGTTTAAAGGAATAGGACGATGGTATAAGAACCTGTACAAGGGTCAGCCTTGGTATCAGAAGATAGGCGTGGGATTTGTTTCGACAATAGTCCTGTTTTTGCTCTATCTGGTTGCCGTCGATGTTAATTTTCTGTACCTGTTTGGCGACATGCCAAGTTACAGCAACCTAAAGAAGCCAAAACTGTACGAAGCATCGGAACTTTACAGCGCAGACGGAAAACTGCTCGGACGATACTTCAACGAGAACCGTATGCCTGTTACATACGAAGAGATTTCTCCTAACATCGTAGACGCGCTCATCTGCACAGAGGACGTGCGCTTCTACAAGCATCACGGAGTAGACTTCCAAGGAATCTTCGCCGCCGCAAAGGATATGGCTAAGGGCAACGCCCGCGGAGCATCAACAATCACACAGCAGCTTGTGAAGAATATGTTCAAGGCAAGAACAAACTATTCGCAGGGACTTTTGGGACACGTTCCAGTTGTCAAGATGATTGTGATGAAGACCAAGGAGATGATTACCGCCACAAAGATTGAATGGATTTACGACAAGAAGACAATTCTTGAGATGTACTTCAACACCGTTGACTTTGGAAACAATACCTACGGAATAAAGACGGCGGCAAAGAGTTACTTCGGCACAACACCCGACAAACTTACGCCCGACCAGAGCGCAATCCTCGTAGGACTTCTGAAGGCAACGACCACCTACAACCCTCGCACAAATCCTAAGAATGCGATGGCTCGACGCAACGTGGTTTTGATGAATATGGTTGAGAACGGAAAACTGTCGATGGAGCAGTACAACGAGTACAGCACTCGCGACATCAAAACAACCATCATAGACAAGAAGAACGAGGTTTACACCGGCAAGGCTCCTTACTTCCGCGATGCCGTAGAGAAGCACCTGAAGCACTGGTGCGACTCAACAGGATATAATCTCTACACCGACGGACTGAAGATTTACACCACCCTCGACACACGTCTTCAGGCGTATGCCGACTCGGCTGCGCGCAAGAAAATGAAGGACATCCAGCGCAATTTCAAGGCTCACTGGCAGGGACAAGATCCTTGGCAGGACGAGAGTCATCATGTAATTGAGAACTTCATTCCAAAGAGAATGAAGGAAACGGTCCGCTATCAGGTTCTTGCCGACAGATTCAAGAACTGCGAGGCAAAGGAAGATTCAATAGAATATTGGATGAACCAGCCTCACAAGACAAAAATCTACGACTTCAAGAAAGACGAGATTGTTGATACAACCATCAGCACCGTCGATTCTATAAAGCACATGCTTCACTACATGCATTGCAGTTTCGTGGCAATGGAGCCAAAGACTGGCGAGGTGAAGGCGTGGGTTGGCGACATCAACTACAAGGCATGGAACTACGACAAGGTAACATCCATGCGTCAAGCTGGCTCAACATTCAAGCTGTTTGTATATGCAACAGCCATGATGCAGGGCTATACTCCATGCTCTAAGATGCAGGACAAAAATGTTGGAAGATACGTTCCAGAGAAAGACCCGAACAAGGGAAAGATGATTTTCTGCAAAGACTCTAACAAGCAAGTTAGAATGAGCTATTGGAGTCCGACAAATGCCAACGGCTACTTTACCGGAGCATCATATCCGTTCAAGAGCGCGTTTGCGCAGTCTATCAACAGTATCGCCGTTCAGGTGGGCGACTCGGTTGGCTATCAGAACGTGGCAAACACAGCGCGCGCAATGGGCATAAAGTCGCCAATCGTTGCAAGTCCGTCTATCAGCCTTGGCGCAACAGACGTGAATCTTCTTGAACTCGTAAATGCCTATGCCACAGCGATGAACGACGGCAAGTATCACGAGCCGGTTCTCGTTACAAAGATTGAAGACCGCGAAGGCAACGTAATCTACACCGCTCCTACCGAGCAGACTCAGGTGATGAGCTATCGCGCAGCATATCTTACCCAGACTCTTCTGTTTAGCGCAATAAAAGAGCCGGGAAGCACCGTTGCCGCACTGTGGAGTTACATTCACGATGTATGCCGCGACACCGACTTCGGCGGAAAGACCGGAACATCAAACAACCACTCGGACGCTTGGTTCGTGGGCACAACGCCTAATCTAATTGGCGGCTCATGGGTTGGCGGCGAGTACCGATGCATCCACTTCCGCACCGGAGCACTCGGACAGGGAAGCCGCACGGCTCTGCCTATCTTCGGATACTTCATGGATATGGTTCTGAAAGACCCAGCGTTCAGCAAGTACAAAGGTCAGTTTAAGTGGAAGCCAAATCCAGATTTGCTGAACGGCGAGAAGATTGACTATTCAAGCTACACTTGTGCAAGCTGCTACGTTTCGCGCAACGACAGCACTCAGAACGACTCTCTGGCTGCCACAACCGAGAAAGCCGAGGGCGAGACTGACGGAAAGGACGGTGACAAGAGCGCAAGTCAGTCTTCGGAAAAGAAGAAAAAGAAAGACGACGGAATGATAAATTTCGACGACATCTGATAACCGCAAATGGAAATCAGCAAGATTGATACAAGCAACACTGAGTTTCAGAATGCACTCCAGCTGATTCAATACACTCACAACTCCGTCTTCCTGACGGGAAAGGCTGGAACAGGTAAATCAACCTTTCTGAAATATGTATGTGCCAACACCAAGAAGAAACACGTGGTGTTGGCACCTACTGGTATTGCGGCTATCAATGCCGGCGGCTCAACGCTTCACAGTTTCTTCAAACTGCCGTTCTATCCGCTTGTGCCAGACGATGCACGATTCTCGAGCCAGCGACGGATAAAGGATTTTCTGAAGTACAACTCGGAGAGGGTGAAGATGCTTCAGGAGGTTGAGCTCATCATCATCGACGAGATTTCGATGGTGCGAGCCGACATCATCGACTTCATAGACAAGGTTCTGCGCATCTATTGCCGAAACATGCGAACGCCATTTGCCGGAAAGCAGATGCTCTTTGTTGGCGACGTGTTCCAACTTGAACCTGTGCTGAAGAACGACGAGCGCGAGATGCTTCGCCCGTACTACCCTACTCCATACTTCTTCAATGCCGAGGTTTTCAAGTCGATGGAGCTTGTAAGCATCGAGCTCACGAAGGTCTACCGCCAGAACGACTCTGCTTTCGTGTCGGTGCTGAACAACATACGCACCAACCGGACAACCGAGCACGACCTTCAGCTGCTGAACACACGATATACCGAGCATATCCGCGAGAACGAAGGCTTCGACCAGTCGGGCAAACTGTTTGTAACGCTCTGCACACGCCGCGACAGCGTTGACTACATAAACCAGAGCAAACTCGATGCCATAGACGAAGAGCCGTACACCTTCAAGGGCGAAATCTGCGGCGAATTTCCCGAAAGCAGTCTGCCAACGCTCAAGGAACTAACGATAAAGAAAGGCGCACAGGTTCTATTCATCAAAAACGATTTTGAAAAGCGATGGGTAAACGGAACGCTCGGCATAGTACGCGATATTGACATAGACAACGACGCGCTTTTCATTGAAACCGAACAAGGCGATTGCTTCTGGGTTACGAAAGACAAATGGAGCAACGTGCGATACACATACAACGAAACCGAAAAGAAGATAGAGGAGGAAGAACTCGGCACGTTCAGCCAATTCCCGATAAAATTGGCGTGGGCAATAACAATCCACAAGAGTCAGGGACTCACATTCTCGCGCGTGGTGATAGACTTCAGCGGAGGCGTCTTTGCTGGCGGACAGGCATACGTTGCACTGAGCCGATGCACATCGCTCGAAGGCATCCAACTGAAAACCGAGATTCAACGTCGCGACATCTTCGTCCGCCCCGAGATTCTGACTTTTGCACAGAACTTTAACAACACGCAAGCCATGCAGCGCGCGCTGAAGCAGGCTCAGGCCGATGTCCTGTACAAAGAAACGGTAGAGGCATTCAACAAAGGCGATTTCGAACTGTGTCTGAGCAAGTTCTACAAGGCTATACACACGCGCTACGACATCGAGAAGCCAAACTCAATCCGATTCATCAGGCGCAAACTAAATACAATAAATTCGTTGAAGGCTGAGAACAAAAGGCTTCGCGAGGAACTCTCGCAGCGCAACCAGCATCTTAACAAATATGCGCTCGAATATGTTCAGCTTGGCAACGACTGCATAACGCAGGCGCACAATGCCAAGGCTGCAATAAAGAACTACAACAAGGCTCTGAAACTGAATCCGAACTGCATCGATGCGCTCGTCCGCAAGGGCATAACGCTGATGAATACGGGCAACACCGCCGAGGCAGAACAAGAGCTGAACAAGGCTGTGGAGCTGTCGCCAATATCGTTCATGGCTCTCTACAACCGCGGGAAACTGAACATGCAGCTTGAACGCTACGAGCTTGCCGTGGCTGATTTTGACAAATGTGTGAGCATAAAGCCAAAGCATGCCAACGCTCACCAACTGTTCGGCAACGCGCTCAACGAACTCGGAAACGAAGAAGCGGCACAGATTCAGTGGGCTATTGCAAACGAGTTGAGGAAAAAGAATTGACAATTCATTATTCAAAATTCAAAATTAACAATTGACAATTGGGGAATTGAAACTTGAAAGTTGAAAATTCTTTTTCTAAATTCAGAATTCATAATTCAAAATTGATAATTCATAATTGGGGGGAAAATATATGATTAAGAAACTTTATTCTAAGAATAACTCGGTAGAGGATATTCAGGAGATTGTGAATCTTCTGAACGATGGCGGTGTGGCTATTCTGCCAACCGACACGATGTATGCCATCTGCTGCAACGCTCTGAAAGAACGTGCCATTGAACGTATCTGCAAAATAAAGAACATCGACCTAAAGAAGAAAAGTCTGTCAATCATCTTCAAGGACATGAGCCAAGTGAGCGAATATGCCAAGATGAACAATGATGCCTTCAAACTGATGAAGCGCAATCTGCCGGGACCTTTCACCTTCATTCTGCCAGCAAGCAACAAACTTCCAAAGATTTTCAAGAACCGCAAGGAGATGGGAGTACATCTGCCAAACCATCCTGTGATGAGAGAAATTTTCGGCATTATGGAAGACCCGATAATGAAGACAACAATCCCTTACGACAGCGACGATGAGATTGAGTATCTTACCAATCCTGAGTTGATTGACGAGCGTCTCGGTCATGCCGTTGATTTGGTTGTTGACGGCGGCGACGGCGGAACAGAGCCAAGTACCATAGTCTATTGCGTTGACGGCAGCAACGAGGTTATACGTCAAGGCAAAGGCGAACTGATTTAACAAATCAAAAAGCATCAGAAATGCACATAACGAAAAAGAACATCCTACTTACATCTTCCGTAATCATTATTGTGCTGCTCGCCGCAATAACGGGCGGAAGCTTTTATATGCTCAGCTACTCGCTAAGCCCCGACAAAACGCGCCACAACTCCGATTCGTGCTATCGCGAACTGTTCGAGAGATATCCCGAGACAGCCGAGTGGATTGACAGTCTGAAGCGCATCGACGCGCTACGCGACACGTTCATGACTATGCCGACGGGCGAACGGCATCACGCCTACTTCGTAAACAGAGGCGGTAATAGGACGGCACTCGTTATTCACGGATGGCGCGACCAAGCCATAAAATACTTCTTTCTGGCACGAATGTACGAGCGCGACCTTGGCTACAACGTGGTGATGCCCGACCTTCACGCAAGCGGAATGAGCGACGGCGAGGCCATCGGCATGGGATGGAACGACCGTCACGACGTGATGCAATGGCTGAAAGCCTTCAAGAGCGACACGATGGTTGTTCACGGCGTATCTATGGGAGCCGCCACAACGATGATGATGTCGTCGCTCCCAAAGCCCGACGACATCAGCGACCTTCGTTTTGTTGAGGATTGCGGATATACAAGCGTGTGGGACGAATTCTCGGGCGAACTAAAATCGCAGTTCGGTCTGCCCGAATTTCCACTGATGTACACAACGAGCCTTCTTTGCAAAATGCGCTACGGCTGGAGTTTTGGCGAGGCCTCAGCCATTGGCGAGGTTATAAAATGCAAGTACCCTATGCTGTTCATCCACGGCGACAAAGACACGTTTGTACCAACCGAGATGGTCTATCGTCTGTACAAAGCCAAGCCCGAGCCAAAAGCCTTATGGATTGGCAAGGATGCCATCCACGCTCGCTCGTATATGATGCACAAGGCTGAATATACCGAGGTTATCAGAAAGTTTTTAGGAGAATAATCTTTTTACTGAGGTCGGATATCGAGACAACGTCTCTCACTAAATCATTCTGTTTTTTATAATCAAAAAAAGGACAAGCCCCGAAAGACTTGCCCTTTATTTTTTTGTATGTCAGAAGTGAAAATTACTCTGCTACAATCCAGCGTGGGTCGCCGACATTCTTTGACGCTACACCGCTGTTGATGACTGTAAGGTCGCCCTCATCAGCATTCTTGAATACAGCAGCATCGTCAAGACCAAGAGCCTCAACGCCCTTGATTGTCTTAGCCCAAGTTGTTGTTGTCCAGCTGTTGACTACCGTTGGATTTACAGCCGAACGAATGTTCTTTGTTACATCATCTGCACTCTTTGCAAACAAACAGTTCTCGATTACAAAGTTTGTTGCTCCGTAGCCAGAACCAAAATCGATAAAGTACTGGTTGTTTCCGAATACGTTGTAGAATGTAACGTTGCGGATTTCGACAGAACTGAAGTTCTTGCCAGATGACAAGATTAAGCCCTTACCGTTAGTACAAAGATTGTAGAATGTACTGTTTTCGATGTTTACCTCAGAAGTAGAGCCGTTACGCAAATCGAAGAATGCGTAGTTGTTACCGCACTCTGTAAAGACGCTGTTCTTAACGTTAATCTTAGAGATGCTTACAGAAGCACTCTGGATACGCAAGAATGTGTTAGACTTGAATCCCCTCACCTTACAGTCGATGATGTTAAGTTCAGACACGCTACCAGCGTTGCTCTGGTTGATAAAATAGCCAGTACCAACTACATTAAGGTTCTGGAATGTGATGCTGCTGTGAGCACCAGCGATATCCATTGTCTTTACGAAGTTAAGAGTTGGAACTGCGCCAGCACCTCCGAAGAATGTAACAGACATTCCGCTTGGGATAACCAGATTAGCATCTGTTCCTTCGTCAGAAAGGCTCTTTAAATCGACAGTTGTTCCACCCTTGATGATGGCAGTTACGCTGTAGCTTGTCTTGCCGTCGGCAGCAGCCTTTGCAGCAACAGCCTTGAGGTCGGCATCAAGATTGCCTGTGCAAGCAAACTTGTACTCGGCAGCCGGACTTGCATCTGCTGTAGTTGCTGAAACTGTTCCGCGCTTTGCATCGGCATTGTAGATTACGAATGTGTAGAATGTAGACGGAGTCAAATCGGCAACGGTGAGTTCGCCAGCCTGCTTAGCCTCATCTGAAAGCTGAATATTCTGCACAACCTCATCGCCATTAAGAACCTCGATGTTTGTAACCTCGGCGTTTGGAGTCCAGCTAAGGTGAATTGTTGTCTCGTCGCGGTCTTCATCAGTAATGGCATTGAAAATCTGTTCTGCCTTAGTTTTGAAAGAGAATTTCTTAAGATAAACCCAATGAGACTCTTTTGGCTGATTGTTAGGACAAGCCTCAGCACCGGCAGGCACATTCTGCGGAACGTAGCGTCCCTTCATACGGAAGTAGTACTTTGTGTCGCCAGCCAAGCCAGTCAGAGTGTAAGGAGTTGTTGTTATAGAGCCGTCCTCGCCGAATGTCTTGATAACGATGGCAGACTCGTCAACACCATCGAACAGAGAATCTTTTGAAACCTGCATGATGTAGTAAGTTGTGTTTGGAGTCTTGCCGAAAGACACCTCGGCTGTCGTTGCCGTAGGCGTAACGCTCAGCGACGACTGTGTGCTGTGAAACAAACGGTCGTAGGAAGAATCAACCTCCCAGTCGTTGCCGTCTGTACAAGCTATGAAACTTGTGGCTGTCAGGAGCGCAACAGCTCCCGACATAACCATATTCTTAAAATTCTTCATTGTTTTCTCTGTGTTTCTTTATTAGTCACTGTAACCATAAGAATTGTGCAAAGAGCCGTTCGACTCAGAAATTGTTGTTGAGCCGATTGGCAGCAGATATCTGTTCTTTACTGTAGAGTTGAGACCTGCACTGATGAATGGCAGATAAGTGTTGATATTCTTCTGCTTGTCAGACTTGTTGACATCCTCGTCGCCCCAGAATGTAACAGACTCCCAACCGCCAGTCTCGACATCCTCTGGCTCTGCATACCACTGAACGCTGCTCATGTCAATCTGCCACCACTCGCAACCGTAACGGCTGTCGTCCTTGCTTACCTTGTTGTACTTGAAGTAGAGCTTCTTTGGATAAACGTTGCCAGCCTTTACTGCATTTGTGTAAGATGCCTTGAACTCATCAATCTTTGAACTCAAAAGATTCCAGCGGATAAGGTCGAACTTGCGGAAGCCCTCACCTGCCAACTCCCAAGCATCCTCGTCTACGATTGCGCTAAAGAAGTTATCGGCAGTAAGGTTGTTGACGTAGCTCTGAGCATTAACCTTGTCAGCCTCGGCAAAGGCGCGTGTATGAACCTGACCAAGAGCCTCGCGAGCTGTAAGGCTGCATCCTGCAACGCCTGCATCTGGATTGCCGTTAAGGTAGTTTGCAACCTCGGCATACATCAGCAATACCTGAGAATAACGCATACGGATTACGTTGATACCGCTCATCCACTTTGCATTACCTGCGTTGAGGGCAACAGAGCGCCACTCCTCGTTCATCTTTCTTACATCCCACTTACCAACATAAATCTCGAAAGGCTTGTTGCCCTGCATGTTCTCTTTCAAGATGCCGTTCTCTTCCTTCATCTCGTATGTTGCACAAGTGATGTCGCGACGCTGGTCTTTCTTGTCGAACGACCAGAAGAAAGGAGCAGTAAGCTTAACCTTACCAGACGAGTTACCCTTTGCACCGAATGCTGTTGAAGCACCGTTTATACGAACACCGATGGTGTAGCCAAGTTCGCTCGACTTGCCAAGTCCATCTGGAATCTCAAAGATATTCTCCTGATACTGAGTGTCAAGTTCGCGCTGATTTATCTTGTACCACTCGTCGGCAAACGAAGGGTTAAGTTTGTGCTTTCCGCTGTTGATGATAGCAGCAAGATGCTCGCCAGCCTTCTGATACATAGCCTTGCGAGTAGACTCGTCGCAACGCTGTGTTGGATACTTTGCATCTGAGTTCTCGGCAGCTGTCTCGTAGCCGCTCTTTGCCTGCTCGCGGATTGCCCATCCAGCGCGTGTAAGGCAGAGCTGAGCAACAACAGCGTGAGCAAATCCCTTGTTGGCATGCTCGGTTGTCAGACCATTCTCGCCAGCCCATGGAAGGTCGTCGATTGCGCCCTCAACATCGCTGATGAGTGCGTCGTAAATTTCGTCGCGGTCGGTCTTGCCAAGATAAACGTTCTCTGGGCTTGTTGCATTCAGTTTGAATGGAATATCGCCGAACACACGAGTAAGGTCGAGATATACCATTGCACGAAGAACCTTTGCCTCAGCTCTGTAACGGCGCAAAGCCACAGCCTCGTCGCTGTTTCCGCCAGCTGCGCTACTGCTGTTTACGCCATCAACAAGCATGTTTGCATACTCAATGGCTGAGTACATTGCGTTCCAACCCTTTGAAAGGTTTCCCCATCCCGGATTGGCGTTATAGTTCATGTTACCGCGCTCGCTCGTTGTGTTACTTACGTTGCCCTCGCCCAGACCGTCGATAAGTTCGATGTCTGAGTTTGTAGCCCAGTGCATGCTTACATACTGAGTGTAAGTCTCGCCCTTGGTCAACTCGCCGTAAACCTTATTTAGTATGAGATTTGCATTTTCTGCGCTCTCGCATGCAGTCTGTGTCGTAATCTCCGAAGGCGATGTCTGATCAAGAAAATCAGAACATGAAGCAGCAGACACAACACCTGCACCTAATATTATTGCTTTAAAAATATTTTTCATCTCTTGAATTTTTCTTTAGAATGAAACATTCACGCCAAGAACGTATGAACGGCTCTTTGGATAAGCAGCATAGTCGATACCCGGACACATTGCATTCTTCTTGCTGCTTGTATCAACCTCTGGGTCGGCACCTGAGTAGCTTGTGAAGCAGAACAGATTATATCCAGTAAGATAGAAGCGTACGTTGCTCATGTGAGCCTTGCGGATTACACTCTTTGGCAGCGAGTAGCCCAATGTGATGTTCTGGATGCGGAGGAACGAAGCGTCCTCAACAGCTGTGTCGATAAGCTGGATTGTTGATACGGCACATGGATTGTAGATTGATGCGCCCTTGTTAATCTCGTTAAGACGGCTCTGAATTACGTCGGTTGTGCCGTAGTAAGCCAAAACCTCAGACGATGGATTTGCAAGATTGTAGCCTGTTGCAGGGTCAATCCAAGTGTAGCGGTTTGCAATGTTGAAATCGCTGTTAAGGTTATAGCCCTTGGCTGAACCGCTGTAGAAACTTGTTGCAAGCTTAGTACCGTTAACAATCTGATTGCCGAACGAGTAGTTGCAATAAAGTGTGAAGTCGAACTGCTTGTAACGTGCGTTAAAGCCGAAACCGCCAGCCCATGGAGCCACGGTGTTGCCCAAGCGCTGCTTAATCGGAGTTCCGTCCTCATCGCACTTAAGTTTCAAGCCGCCCGGATAATAGTTACCACCAGTGATGCTTGCACTATTGTCCTTAACGCCGTCGCGCAGAACCCATGCTGTATTTGATGCGTTACGAACAAGTTCGCCGTTTGGGTTTGTCTCTGGGTCGTAAACAGTATAGAAGCCGTTTGTCTTATAGCCCCAAACCTCACCAAGTCTGCCGCCTTCTTCAACGCGGAAGTCCTCGTACTTGCTGAGTGTTGAGCCAGACCAGTTACTGCTCTGCCATGGGCTGTCGAGGGCAAGTTTGTCAATATTATTACGGTTGTACGATACGTTTCCGTTAAACTCAAGACCGAAATCCTTCTTGTCTACAATCTGAGCCTTTACGGTAAACTCGAATCCCTTGTTAGATGTCTGGCCGAAGTTCTGATACTGCATTGTGTAGCCAGAAGAACCAGCGATTGCAGTCTTCATCAGAAGGTCTTTTGTTGTATTCCAATAAAGATCGAATGTACCAGAAACGCGGTTGTTTGCAAATCCGTAGTCAATACCGATGTTACGAGTGATTGTTGTCTCCCACTTCAACTTCTCGTTAGAAAGAGTTGTTGCGTGCTCAAGCATAGACTTTGAACTTTCCTTACCGTTCTCAGTAAAATAAGGTGCATAAGCCGTTGCATTTGCAGCAGAATAAGTTGTGTAGACTGAGTTTGACGGAATACGATTGTTACCGGCAGTACCGTAACTCAAGCGTAGTTTAAGGCTTGACAGCCAGTCGCGTGTTCCTGCCATAAACTTCTCCTCGCTCAATCGCCATGCAAAGGCTGCTGATGGGAAGTAGCCCCATCTGTTGCCCTCGGCAAACTTGCTCGAAGCATCGGCACGCATAGTGAGTGTAAGAAGATACTTCTCGTTAAGAGTATAGTTCAGACGACCGAAGAATGAGAACATATTCTCATCAGGACTCTCGTATCTGTATGGAGTCTTTGCAACACCCTTGTCCTGATTGTCAAGAACATTGTCGAATGAATATCCATGAGGGAACTGAGTGCGAACATTCTGAGTCTCTATCTCCTGTGCACTGCTCCACTCCTGACCAACAAGCACGTTAATGCGGTCGCGACCGCCAAACAACTTCTTGTTGTCGTAAGTAATGGTGTTGGCGTTCTTCCAAGTCTTGGCATCAACACGACCAATGAACGACTGTGGAGAACCGAAATCGCCATAGCTTGAATTCTGAGTTGCATCCTCGAGCCAAACCTGGTCGGTGTCAGTATCAGTCCAAGTATAGCCGAGTTCAGAACGAAGTGTGAAATCCTTGATTGGCTTAACAATAAGACCTGCGCTGAAACTGCGCTGGAACTTTGTCTTAGCCTTGTAAGTTGCAACCAAACGCTCGTAAGGATTCTTCTGTGATGAAGTGCTTGATTCGTCATCGTCATCAGCAGCAAGCGGATTGATTGGACGGAAGCGAGCCGAGTTTGCAACGATTGAGTTTGCAGCATTACTCTCGTTTGTATCTGCACCCGAGCCCAAGCCCTTAACCTTCTGGTAACTGATGCGACCGTTCAAGTCGAGCGACAGCCACTTTGTAAACTTGAAGTTCAACTTTGCGTTACCGTTATCCTTGCGGAATGATGATGACTTCATGATGCTGTTCTCACCATTGTGAGAGTAACTTACGTTGAACTTAACCAACTCGTTACCACCGCTGACGCTAAGGTTGTACTGGTTCTGAGTTCCGACGTTGCCGAAAATCTTATCCTGATAATCCTCGCCGTTTACAGACTTCCAGATTTCAAGGTCGTCAAAGTCTCCGTAGTCTGTCGAACCAAGTTCGTACTGATAGTAAGCATAGTTGTAAGGGTCCATCACCTTAACCAACTTGCGAGCCTTCTTTATACCGAAAGATGCACCGAAATTCACATCAATCTTGCCTGCACGACCGCTCTTTGTTGTTACGATGATAACACCGTTAGCACCCTTAGCACCGTAGATTGCAGTAGTAGAGGCATCTTTCAATACATCGATGCTCTCGATATCCGAAGGAGCGATGTCTGAGATAGAAGAAACCTCGAATCCGTCTACGATATAGAGCGGAGAGTTATCCTGAGACAACGAACCGCCACCACGCACGCGAATCTTAACGTCGGCATCTGGCGAACCCTCGGTTGTAGTAACAGATACACCGGCAAGCTTTCCCTGAAGAGCCTCAGAAGCCGAAGCCACAGGCAACTCGCCAATCTGCTTTGCACTAACCGAACCTACCGAGCCGGTAAGGTCGCGCTTGTTAACTGTTCCGTAACCAATAACGACAACCTCGTCAACCAGTTTAGAGTCATCCTCAAGTGTTACCTCAATCTTAGTCTTTCCTTTTACATCTACGGTCTTAGACTTCATACCTACATACGAAATCTCGAGCAGATGTTTGTTACCTGATAATCTCAGAGTGAAGTTTCCGTCCAAATCGGTGATAGTACCATTTGTGGTGCCCTGCTCAAGAATGTTGGCACCAATGATAGGCTCACCTGTCTGGTCTTTGACCACACCTGAAACAGTCTGCGCTGATACGCTAAGCGATATCATTGCCATTACGAAGAACAGCATAGCGCGGAATCTTTTCAATTTGTTAGACATGTTTTATTACCTAAAATTTATTGATATATAAAATTTATTTATTCTATTTCTGCAATTAGTACATTTCCGTTTGCGTTCACAAGCATAAGCACAATAACACTGATTAAGTGGCAAAAATACCCTATTTTTTTGATACGCACAAATAAATCGAATCTCTTTTTAATAATAATATAATATTTTAATTATTTTTGCGATGAAATTGTTTAACTACATTTATTTAATTTATGAACCTGAAATACAAATTGTCTAAAAGCATTTTGCTATCAACCTTACTGCTCGGTGGAGTACAACTATCACAGGCACAACAAGTTGAAGAAAAACTAAACAGAGCACCAGTTGCCGTAAAGGCTTCTAACGGAATTCTTGTTTCGTGGCGTTCGCTGAAGGGCGACGACGCACAAATGGCGTTCAACGTGTACCGAAACGGAACTCTACTGAACACAACCCCAATCACAACAAAGACAAACTTCCTCGACAAGGAAGGAGTGGAAGGCGCAACCTACAAGGTTGAGTGCATCGTAAACGGCGCGGTTAAGGAATCGGCCGAGACCAAGGCATGGAACAACATGTTCACATCATTCAACGTAAGCCGCCCGGATGCTCAGGCCAACCATGGCGGAAGCAAGGGCTATTATTTTCCCGATGACATGTCGGTTGGCGACCTCGACGGCGACGGCGAATACGAGTACGTTCTGAAATGGATGCCTAACAACTCCAAAGACAACGGAACCAGCGGATACACATCGCCTTGCGTGATAGATGCATACAAGGCAGACGGCACGCTTATGTGGCGCATAGACCTCGGACTGAATATCCGTACCGGAAACCACTATACCCAGTTCCTCGTTTACGACTTCGACGGCGACGGAAAGGCTGAAATGATTTGCAAGACTGCTCCGGGCTCTACCGACGCAGCCGGAAACTATGTCTCGGCTGCTGCAACCGATGCTGCAATAAAGGGCATAAACAATACAAAGATATATCTTAACTCAAACGGTCATGTAACTGGCGGAGAGGAACTTCTAACAGTATTCAACGGCGAAACCGGAAAGGCTATGCACACCATCTGGTATAGTCCTAACCGTGCACGTACAACAGGCAACGCCGACATGACGTATGCCGACTGGGAAAGCGTTGCCGGAAAGAGTACAAACTACAACCGCGGCGAGAGATACAACGCTGCCGTTGCCCATCTTGACGGAACAAACAAACAGCCTTCTGCCATTATGCAGAGAGGCTACTACACTTACTGCTACCTGTGGGCTGTAGACTGGAACGGAACAGAACTGAAAACACGCTGGCTGCACTCTGGCATTAAAGGTTCTTGGCAGACTTACAATGCCAACAACAGCCTGTTGGCAAACGGAACAGGCAGTTCGAGTTACGGACAGGGCGTTCACGGCATCAGCGTTGCCGATGTTAACGGCGATGGACTGGATGACATAATTACAGGCGGCGCAACCATAGGCCACGACGGAAGACTGATGTGCTCAACCGGAAAAGGTCACGGCGATGCCCTTCATGTTGCCGACCTATGCCCAGACCGTCCAGGTCTTGAGGTTATGATGCCTCACGAGGAATCGCCTTTCGGCTACGATGTTCACGACGGAACAACAGGCGAGCTGATATACAGCGCCACAAGCGACAAGGATAACGGTCGCGGACTGGCAGCCGACTACATTCCAGCAAACCGCGGATTCGAGTTCTGGTCATCTGCCGACAACAACATACGCTCATGCACCGACGGAACAGTTCTTGGCTCAAGCAAGCCAGACTGCAACTTCCGCATCTACTGGACTGGCGACCCTTACGACCAGACTTTCGACGGACGCTACAGCGATGAGACAGGCAAGTCTTCTCCACGAATTCTGACATACAACACTTCTTCTAAAGGTAACAGCGCGTTCCAGTTGTTCACATCGCACGGCGACCCTCAGACTTGCAACACAACAAAGGCTACGCCATGCATTCAGGCCGATTTGTTCGGCGACTGGCGCGAGGAAATCGTGATGTATCAGTATAACGGCGACTTGTCTTCGAAGACATTCAAAATAATGATTTTCTCAACTCCCGAGGAAACCGAGTACAAAGTGCCTTGTCTGATGCAAGACCACCAATACCGCATGGCTGTTGCTTGGCAGAACTCAAGCTACAACCAGCCTCCTCACCTTGGCTACAACCTTGCCGACTATCTGGGCGTTGACGGAAGCACATACGCAACAAAGACCGTTTCGCACGCTCCTGTATACACAGCCGAGGTTGTTGAGGTTGACGAGAACGCTGAGCACTTCGAGATTATCGACGGCTCACACTACCCTTCTAACGACAAGGGAAAACTCGTAGGAACATCGTTCACAGCTGGCGAGAACGGCGAACTTACATCATCGCCAAGCGGCAGCTATCTTAAAGTAAGAACAAACATGAACGACCAGATTGTTCTTTCTGTAAACGAGGGATACATCATCACAGGCATCGAGCTTGAGGGCTACAGCAACAACAAATCGGCAACTGCCGACCGCTCTATCGACCTCATCGGAGTTTATACAGATGGTACAGAAGACAACAAGCTTGCAAGCACCGTTTCATTCCCGGGCGGCACAAGCGGACAGAAGCCAGTTAAGGCTACCGTTTCCGACCTTGAGGCAACAAAGAGTGTTGTAATGAAGTTCGACAACTCTAAGATTGCAACAGAAGATGTTGATAAAAACGGCAAGAACAAGCAGTTGTTTGCATCAATTACCATCTATTACAAGGTTGCAGGAACAACCGATGTCAAGACCGTTAAACTTGGCGTAAGCGGCAGCAAGGCTGTACTCTACAACGCAGCCGGACAGATTGTTGCAACAGGCGAGTTCGACATCAACTCGCTCAACATTCCAAGCGGAATATACATCCTTAACGCAAACGGCGAGACAAAGAAGATTTTCAAGTAACAAATATCAACCGACCAAACTTTAACTAACGCGCCCGAGAGGAAACAACTCTTCGGGCGCGTTTCTGTTTTCAAAAACCCGAACGCATCCCGAAGGAAACCCGAAGGCTGGAAAAAGAAATCGAGGCACAAAATGAGTTTTTCAAAATAATTATTTACCTTTGCAGATAATTCGGGGGAGAAATCCCGAAGAACAAAGCATTTGCTATTATTTCGCGTTAAGCCAAAAAGCCTAGGAAACTATTTTGGAATAAAAACCGCTAAGAAGTAATAGTTCGTTTTGGGGTGTCTGAAAATGGGCAGCCCTGTCAATTGATATAGCAATGCACTCGCCATAAAGGCGTGGTGTATTCTTATTAATTGACGGGGGTTCCATTTCCTAGGCTTGCCCCTTAGCTTAACGCAATAAGAAGCATCACGCTTTCTTTTTGCGGTGGCGATTGATAGTCAGATGCCTAAAAATCTATCAATCGCAATTATGGCTAACAAAAATCTGGCTCAAGCAAAAAACGCAAAGAACGACGAGTTCTACACTCAGTACGAAGATATTCAGAAAGAAGTAAACGCATACCTCGAATACAACCCCAATGTATTCAGAGACAAGACTGTACTTCTGCCCTGCGACGACCCTGAATGGAGCAACTTTACAAAATTCTTTGCCCAGAATTTTGAACGCTTCGGACTAAAGAAACTTATCTCCACAAGTTTCGCTCCCGATAGCAAGAAAGTGAAATACCTCTTCTTTTTCGGAGAAACTTTCGTAGATGGCGGAACTCCGCAATTCGACAAAGAAAAGGCACAAACTAAAGGCAGAATCTACATTCTCGACAGAGATATTAACGGCGACAATCATATCGACTTTAACGATTTGGAATGGGCATATCTTAAAGGCGATGGCGACTTCAACAGCGATGAAGTTAAAGAACTTCGCGACGAAGCCGACATAATTGTTACAAATCCGCCATTTTCACTATTCCGCGAGTTCATTTCTTGGATTATGGAAGCAGACAAGCAATTTCTGATAATCGGAAATATGAATGCCATTACATACAAAGAGGTCTTTCCGCTGATTAAAGAAAACAGAATTTGGTTAGGAGCAACAAATTTTAATACCGGAATGTATTTTCGTGTTCCCGAGAATTTCGAATATGCATCAACATACAAATTTGAAAGGGAGTTGAATGGTGAGAAAGTAAACAGAGTTCCGGGAGTGTGTTGGTTTACCAACATCGACCACGGTCGCCGTCATCAGCCTCTGCAACTTATGACGATGGCTGACAATCTTAAACACAGCAAACACAAGGAAATTAAAGGTCGCGAAAAATATATTAGCTACGAAAATTACGATGCCATCGAAGTTCCATACACCGATGCCATTCCGGGAGATTATGCCGGAGTAATGGGCGTTCCAATCTCCTTTCTGGACAAATACTGTCCCGAACAATTCGAAATCATCGGACAGACACAAGGCGATTCGGGAAAAGAATTAGGACTGAAGCCTTTTGACAGAGAACTGAAAAAACTAAATCCAAGTCTGCGCGATGGTCAGTTATATTATATGGAAGATGGCAAACCAATAAAGCCATACGCACGCATCTTAATCCGCAAAAAGCAATAATAGAATTGTCTAATCATTATAAATAATATATAATCATGGGAAACTTAGGTTACGGAGCATACCCAACACATCCGGGCGAGGTGTTGAAGGACGAAATAGAAGAGCGTGGCATCAGTCAGCGCCAACTTGCAAAAAATATGGGAGTGGCTTACTCTGTCATCAACGAGATTCTGAACGGACACCGTCCGCTCACAGCCAAGACCGCCTTGATGTTCGAGGCTGCTCTTGATGTGCCAGCCGATTCGCTAATGTATCTTCAGACAAAATACAATATGCAGACTGCACGCAAAGACACATCTCTCAACGATATTCTGAAAGAAATAAAGAAAATAGCAGCAGTTCTCTGACGCTTATGAAAACAGAATTCAAAAAGTACACAATTGCCGAAATCTGCGACGGCTTCGAATACAACGAACTCGAAGGCAAGGGACTTTACGGCTTGGCAGGCAAACTAACTATTCAGCCCGAATATCAGCGCAACTACATCTATGCCGACGGCAAGCGCGATGTAGCTGTAATTGAGTCGGTTCTTAAAGGCTATCCTCTCGGGCTCATCTACTTTAACAAAACCGAAAGTGGGCAGTTGGAGGTCCTCGACGGACAACAACGCATAACATCGCTCGGCAGATTTCTGAAGGAGAATTTTGCCGTAAAGATAAACAACATGCCGCAATATTTCTCGGGCTTGAACAAAGATTCTCAGCAGTTTATCCTCAATACAGAACTTTTGGTTTATGTATGCGAGGGCGAAGGAGAAAATGCCGAGGGCGAGATAAAAGAATGGTTCAAGACGATAAACATCGCTGGCATTCCGCTAAACAATCAAGAAACGCTAAACGCTATTTACTCTGGTCCGTTCGTAACTAAATGCAAGGAAACGTTCAGCAACTCACAGAATCCTTCCACCCAGAAATGGGACTCGTATCTCAGCGGCAACGTAAAGCGTCAGGAATATCTCGAAACTGCATTAAATTGGGTTAGCCGCGGAGAAATAGAGAAATACATGAGTCTGCATCGCCGCGACACAAACATCAACGAGATTAAGACTTATTTCGACTCGGTAATAAACTGGGCTGATACAATTTTCGACGACACATACAAGGAGATGAAGAGCATAAACTGGGGCGAGTTGTACGAGAAATATCACTCTAATCCGTACAACCACAAAGAAATCTCCGAAAAGGTTGCCAATCTGATGTCAGACGACTGTGTAAGGGACAAAAAAGGCATATTTGAATATGTTCTTGGCGGATGCACAGACACAAGACTGCTAAACATCCGTTTTTTCGAAAACAACATAATACGCAAGGTTTACAAAACGCAAACCGACCGCGCAAAAAAGAAAGAAACATCAAACTGCCCTCTCTGTGCCATTGGGCACGAAGCCAACAAAAAACGAATCTGGAAATTGGAAGAAATGGATGCCGACCACGTTGAGGCATGGAGCAAAGGCGGCGAAACAACCGAAAAGAACTGTCAGATGCTTTGCAAAACGCACAACAGGGCAAAAGGAAACAGATAGTTTTCTTCTGACAACTCGCAAAGACTTGGCTTTGCACAATAACAAATACCGCGCTTCGAAGAAAGAATCCTCGGAGCGCGGTATTGCTTTATAAAATCATTCTAAACTACTTATATAATTCAAGTTGCTTTGCCTCGCGGCTAAAGAGCGTGTTCTTTGCCTTGTAGAACTTGACAAAATCCTTTGCCGATGTCTGCTTTGGATAAGGCGCGAAATACTCCTTCTTGTAGTTGCGCCATACCAGCAGATACGAAACCGGATTCTCGTCGATGAAAGGCTTAACGACGCGAGTCCACCAGTCTGCCGTCGGAATGCTTACGAAGCCCATCTCGGTTATCGCCACGGCCTTGTCGTGCTCCTTTCCTACCTCAACAAGCATCGGAAGGTTCTTGCCAAGAATCTGCTTGTATTCTTCCTCCGTGCCCCATTGATAACCGTCGAAGCCGAGCAAATCTACATATTCGTCGCCCGGATATCGTTCAAGGAATTTCTCTTTGTTGCCCATAGCCTCTATGCCCGGCGAGTAAGCCCAGATAAGATTGTCAAGTCCGTGCTTGTTCATAACCTGCTGAGTCATGATATACAGAGCTTGATATTGCTTTTTGGTGCACAACTTCTCGCCCCACCAGAACCAGCTGCCCGAGTTTTCGTGCCAAGGACGGAAGATTATCGGCACTTTCACGCCGTCCTTCGTCTTTATCGAAGCCAAGAAATCGGCAACGCGGTCGAGCTGCTGCATAAATTCCTCGTGATAGTAGCCGTATGGCAGAATATTCATAACCACATCGTTTCGGCTCACGTCCCACGCACTCTTCGTAGCCTTTGTAACAATATTGTCGGGATGCCAGCTTATAGTAACCACTCCGCCGCGCTCGTATTGCTTTATCGCCTCCTCGCGAATCTTGGCGAAAGGTACAGAATCGAGGTTCATCGTGTCGGGCTTCTCGAGCCAGCCCAGTTCAAACCCCATCACCGCCGGATAGTCGCCCGTAAGGTCCTTGATGTCGCTTCGGTCTTTCTCGTAAGCCCATGTAACGCCATAGAACGTATCGTCCTGATGTCCGAACATCACCCCCTTGGCAGGAGATTTCTTCAGATTGGCAAGCAACGCAGCCGCCTCTTTTGTAAGTTGTAAACGCTTGTTCTTCTTGCAGCAATCCTGTGCTACGGACTGCATCGCAACCGCTCCCATCAACAGAACGGATACTAAGAATTTTAGGTTTTTCATAAAAACATGATAATGATTAAAGTTTGTCGGACGCAAATGTAATCATTATTTTTTACTTGTGCAAGAAACCAAGACTATGCTTGCCTCGTAGAGCAGCAAGATTGGCACCGAAACGAGCAGAAGCGTAAACACGTCGGTTGTTGGTGTGATGATGGCTGCCGCAACCAAGATGATAACCACGGCATGACGGCGGTATCGCCTCATGAAGGCGGCTTTAAGAAGTCCGAACTTAGCAAGAAGCCAGCACAGAATCGGAATCTCGAACACCACGCCCATCAGCAGATTGAGCATCATGAAGGTCTCGATATACGATTCGAGCGTGATAAGGTTCGGCACGTCTTGGCTAACCTGATAGTCGCCCAAAAACCTTACGGTGAACGGAAAGATGAGAAAATATCCCAACGCCGTACCGATGATGAACATGGCATAGCCCGAACCTACCAGCGCGACGGCATATCTGCGCTCGTTGGCATACAACGCCGGAGACACATAACTGAACACAAGATAGAGCATATATGGAGCGGCGCAGAACACGCCGGCATAGAGCGCTACCTTGGCATGAATCATAAACTGACTGGCAAGTCCGGTGTTTATCAGATTGACGGAGAATGGCTCTATCGGACTGATGCGCGACAAGAGCCTGAATGTAATGAAAGTGCTCTGCTTTGGCGCAAGCACAATGTCGAAAAGTTCTTCCTTAAAGAAGAAGGCAGCCACAGCAAAAAGACACACCGCAACCACTGCGCGGACAATAACTCCGCGCAATTGGTCGAGATGTTCCCAAAAAGTCATCGTTTCCTTTTCAGCCACGATGCTATTCTGTTTTTGATTCCTTCTTGTCGTCTGTCGAAGAGTCCTCGCCCTTCATTCCTTCCTTAAAACTGTGTACACCCTTGCCAAGTCCGTGCATCATCTCCGGAATCTTCTTGCCGCCGAAAAGCAGCAGCACAACGAGGGCGATGAATATCAACTCGGGAGTTCCTAATCCAAACATATCTTTCTGATTTTTTTATTGTTACAAGATTCCCTGCTTCAGACGGTCGATAAATCCGTCTATTCTGTGCAGTTCTTCTGGAATGTTTATATTCTGTGGGCAATGCGGAGCACACTGTCCGCAGCCAATGCAATGGTCGGCCTGACGAACCTTTGCCACGGCTCTGTCGTAGCCTACCAAGAATGCCTTTCGAGCCTTTGCGTAGTTAGGGTCGCGGGCATCCTTTGGCACGTTGCCTTCGTTTACGCACTTGTTATAGTGTACAAAGATTGCAGGAATATCGATACCATAAGGACATGGCATGCAATATTTGCAGTCGTTGCACTGAACCGTAGGGTACGAAACGATGAGCTTTGCCGTTTCCTCGAGGAAGTCGAGGTCGTCTGGCGTAAGGTCTACAAGCGGACTGAAGGTGCACAGATTGTCCTGCAAGTGCTCCATGTACGTCATTCCGCTCAGAACGGTAAGCACGCGGTCGTGATGTCCGGCATAGCGGAAAGCCCACGAAGCCACGCTGTCCTCTGGTCTGCGCTGCTTTAGTCGGGCAACCACATGGTCCGGCAGTTTGCTCAGTCGTCCGCCAAGCAGCGGCTCCATTATAATTGCCGGAATGTTGCGTTTCTTCAGCTCGTTGTAGAGATATTCGGCATTGGTGTTGCGCGGATTTGTCTCTTTGGCATGAAGCCAGTCAACATAGTTCAACTGAATCTGCACAAAGTCCCACTTGTACTTGTCGTGATTCGCGAGCAGATAGTCGAACACCTCAATGTCGCCATGATAAGAGAAGCCCAAATTCTTTATTCTTCCGGCTTCGCGCTCGGCAACAAGGAAGTCGAGCATTCCGTTATCCATGTATCTTTTGTTGAAGTTCTCCATTCCACCGCCGCCAACGGCATGCAGAAGCAGATAGTCGATATAATCGACCTGAAGATACTTCATTGAGTCGTGATACATCTTTATGCCAGCCTCGCGGCTCCATGTGTCGGGCGAGAAGTTGCTCAGTTTTGTTGCCACGAAATATTTTGAGCGGTCGTATCCACTGGCTTTCAGGGCAATGCCGGTAGCCTCTTCTGAATGTCCCTTGCAATAGGCAGGCGATGTGTCGAAGTAGTTAACTCCGTGGTCGAGAGCATATTTCACCAAACGGTTCACCTGCTCCTGATCTATCACCGACTCGGTTGGCTTTCCGTCCTTCGACTCCTTCTGCTCTATGTTTGGCAGTCGCATCATTCCGTAGCCAAGGATTGAGATTTTGTCCTTCGTCTTCGGATTTACGCGGTATGTCATCTTGTCGGTCGGAACGTCGCCCGGCGCCTTCTCTTTCATTACCGTTTTCTGCGCCTTGTTGTCGCAGCCATATAGCGATGCCGTCAGAACTGCCGAGCCAGCCCCGAACAGTTTCAAGAATCGACGGCGATTTATTTTCTGTGCCATAGCCTTTCTGAAAAATTAGATTGTACGATGAACTTCGTGTCCCTCAACATATATTGCGCTGAATGGGCGCGCAGGACACAGATTCTCACATGCACCGCAGCCTATGCAGACTTCGGTATCGATAGCCGGTATCTTCAATGATGTCTCGTCCTTCTCGTCAGAAGGAACCATCATTATTGCTCCCGACGGACAATGGCGGGCACAGTTGCCGCACTCAACACCGTCGGTAAGCGGAATACAGTTTTTCTTAATCCACACAGCATGACCAATCTGCGTTGAACTCTTCTCCTCTACGGTTATCGGCTTTATTGCGCCTACCGGACAGGCATCGGCACAACGCGTACACTCAGGGCGGCAATATCCGCGCTCGTAAGACATCTGCGGCTGCATGAATGTCTCGATATCTGTTGACGGACGCAGGACTCCGTTAGGGCACGCCGTGATGCACAACTGGCAGGCGGTGCAATGCTGCTGAACGTTCTTTGCGCTTACAGAGCCGGCTGGAGTGATGGCAGTCTTTCGGGTCGGAGCAACCTTGTCCTCAACCACGGCAAGTCCGCCGTCTACCTTCTTTGCCTGGGTCTCGCTAACCGATGCCGATGCCAAAGTAACCGCCGTTGCTATGAAAGCGCGCTTAGACGTATCTACATTCTCAGCCTCATCCTTCTGAGTCTTCTTTGGATGAGAGAAGCTGATGGCATTCTTGTGGCACTTTCCGATGCAGTCCATGCAGGCAACGCAGCGGCTGTAATCAATCTCGTGTTCCTTAAAGTTGATGCACTGCGACTTGCAGTTTCGGGCACATAGTCCGCACTTGTTGCACTTGTCGGCATCTATCACTGGCTTGAGCCAAGCGAATCTCGAAAGGAAGCCGAGCATCGTTCCGACTGGGCAGACGGTGTTGCAATACAATCTGCCGCCAATCCATGCTATCAGGCTGACAATCAAGAATGTTGCAACGGCAATAATGAATACGGCGAGCGACTTAATCCACCACAAATCAACGTGATAGAACATAACGCTGTCGTTCTTCTCTGCCACATCAGCCAAGGCATTGTTGCCAAGAATATAAAGCGGCTGGAAGATATTCGACATTATTCTGCCAAACGCGCTGTATGGCTCTATTATTCCAGCTATAGAGCCGAAGCCGAGAAGCAGCGTTGCCACAAAAAGAATGAGGAAGCCGTAGCGCACAACCTTCATCTCGGGCTTGTAGGCAAAGCGGTTCTTCTTGAACTTGCCGTGAAGCCACGAAACCACGTCCTGAAAAATGCCCAACGGACAGATAACACTACAATAAATGCGTCCGCACACAAGCGTGAGGACAACAAGTATCGCCACCACCAAAAGGTTTAGGGCAAGAACAGCCGGCAAAAACTGGATTTTCGGAATCCAACCAGCCACTCCGCTCATCGTCCCTGTAAAATCAAAAAACAAAAGTGTGACCAATGCAAAAACCACCGTTGCAATAATCACTCTGACAATACGTAACATGGGTTATAATATTTATATTCGTCGTTTATTACCTATTGGGCAAATATACATTTTTATTATCGAAAAGCCAAAAAATCACTCGTTTATCGCACCGCAATGTAGACAAACGCCCTTTTTATGCATCTTCGCGCCGCATCTTCCACAATAAAACCGACTTCTGTTTCTGAACCAATACCGATGAATTGCGAAGAAGACGTATGCCACATAGAAGGCATATCCAACGTAGAAATAAACGCTGATGGTGAAGAACATATACAGAACAACACATACGCCTGCCAAGGTGAAGAGGTACGACAGCAACTCGCTTCGCCCAAGCTGATGGCTGAGGTCGTCGAGCAAAGCCAGTCCGCAGATTAGAATCAGCCATGCCGAAATAAGGAAGGCGAAGAGTATGTCGCTCATCTCGAACGGATTGAGCGTAGGATGATAGTAGTAGTCAATCCACCGCTCGGGCAAGAACCGCTGAATGCTTCCGTAGATGGTTGCAGATGTGGCGATTACGAGGCACAACAGCGTTGGATAGAAACTGTCGATATCGTTAAAATGAACAATCTTGATTCTCTGGCGGGTAAACTTGCGATACAGGAAGAAGGCGATGCCCATTGCCATTATCACAAGAAAATAATATCGCTTGCTATGCGTAAAGAAGTGAATGAACTGCGAGATTGGGTCGGTAGGCACTACCTTTTCGAGCATGTCGTTCTCCGAAACCCAGCCTATCGTCATCTGGTCGTGCGCCACCTTTATGAAGATGCTGTCGACGCTGTCTTTTGCAAGCATCTCGGGAGTAGCGCGAAAATAATCTGCCACAACCAAATCCTCGCCCCTGCGAATAACGGCAACCTGCGACGAATCGTTAAGTTCGGCTCTCAGCACGAGCGAGTCTTTTATCACCTCGAAGTTATAGTTCTGCGAATAATGATGGTCGCGGACAAAGCAGAGCGAGTCGAACGTCTGCTCGTCATATCCCTGAATGTCGGCAACATCGATATGCTTGCGGTGGCACGATGCCAGCATTACAAGCGCGAGAAAATAAACGAGGTACTTCATATTCCGTTATGCTTCAAGAAGGTTCATTCTACAGTTTCGGCAATCAAACTCAAGGCGGAACTTCCTGCCGTCGGACGATTGCAGATAATATGGCTCGCGGAAAGGCGACTTGCGTGTTCCGTGCTTTGTGCACCAGCCTTCCATAAACTTTATGCAATGGCGGCACATCATCAGCACCGCGCCGTTCTTAGGCTCGCGTTCGTAAGCCCAGTCGACCTCCGAAAAGCCGTGACGCTTGTAAAAATCCATCGCCTTGGCGTTCATCACATTGGCACGATAGTTGCAATGCGATTCGCCTTCGAGTTTCTCGGGCAGAAGCGGAAAGCGAGCGTCGGTTTTCTCTGCCCTTACGTTCTTGCTCACGTTCTGCGGATGAGTTATAAGTCTGTCTTGCAGAAGTTTATCAATTATCAGTCTTCGCCACTCGGCAAGAACAGACGACGGCACGAACCAGTTGTCGGAGAACTCAACTTCGAGATTCTTGAGCGCGAAAGGCGTGTTGCCAAGTTTTGCAAGTTGCGTGCGAATCTGGTTTTCCTGCGGAGAACGAGCCAGTTCCTTCTCGCGGTCGAAGGCGAGAGTAACGCTCATGTTGTCCTCGTCGGTAGCCGTGAGGGCGAATCCGCCGGATGTTTCGTAGAGTTTCATATCTACTGCCAGACGGCGTTCAGCCGTATCTTTAGACAATAGTTTCTCGAACTCTTGGTCGCTGTTTCGATATAGTTTCACGCGCTGCTTCAAGCCCTGAACGGGACTCTTCGGATAAAGGCGGTTGCCCTCTACCCTGTTCACCCTAAAGCCCTGAAGCGAGCCGTTCTCATCAATAAAGCAGAGTCCGTCGCCGTTGCTGAACGATGCGATGCCTGCCACCGAGAAATATCTGCCGCCGCGGCCAATCTCCTTTACCGTGCCAACCATCTCGCCAAGCGATTTGGGCGTGTAGATTGATGCAATATCGGGCTGACGGCCGTTGGCAAAATAAGTTGTGAAACCTCGGTTGAAACTTTTTGCCACAACGGGCTTGAACTGGAGTTCGGACGTTCCGCTCGATGCGCGCTTATATTCTTCGCGACGCTTCAGAATCTCGTCGATTTTCTGACGGTAGTAAGCCGTTACGTTCTTTACATAACTGGCATCCTTCAGTCTGCCCTCAATCTTGAACGAGCGCGCGCCGGCATCCATCAGAGCCTCAAGGTTTTCGCTCTGGTTCATATCTTTCAGCGACAGAAGATGCTTGGCTTTGTGAATCGTCTTTCCGTCGGCATCAATCATGTCGAAAGCCAAGCGGCAGAACTGGGCGCACTCGCCACGGTTGGCACTACGGTTGTAGCAATGCTGCGAAACGTAGCACTGGCCGCTGTAACTAACGCACAACGCGCCGTGAACAAACACCTCGAGCGGCACATCGGTAGCCTTGTGAATCTCGCTTATCTCGCCCATAGAGAGTTCGCGCGCCAGAACAACCTGTTCAAAACCAAGGTCGGCAAGGAATTTTGCCTGCTCGGGCGTGCGGTTGTCCATCTGGGTGCTGGCATGTAGCGGAATTGGCGGAAGATTGAGGCTAAGAAGCGCAAAATCCTGCACAATAAGGGCATCTACGCCAATCTTGTACAGTTCCCATATCATCTCCTCGGTATCCTTCAGTTCATCGTCGCGCAGAATGGTGTTTACCGTAACATAAATCTTTACGCGATAGATGTGGGCAAACTCAACAAGTTGCCTTATGTCGTCGATGGAGTTTGTTGCTCCTGCGCGGGCACCAAAACGCGGAGCGCCGATGTAAACTGCATCAGCGCCGTGTTTTATAGCCTCAATTCCGCACTCAAGATTCTTTGCCGGAGAGAGGAGTTCAATGTATTTTGCTTTCTTCATTTATTTTATATCCTCCAAATTGTATGGAGTTTCCTGATAAACGTAATAGTTGAGCCAGTTGCTGTAGAATAGATAGGCGTAACTGCGCCATCTAACCATCGGTCCGAGTTCGGGATTGTCGTCGCGATAATAGTTTACCGGCATCTTTATCTTCAAGCCCTTGCTGAGGTCGCGGATATACTCGTCGTCGAGCGTGTTCGGAGCATATTCAAGATGTCCTGTAACGAAAATCTGGCGGCCTCCGTTGGCTTTTACGATGAACACGCCTGCCTCGCGGCTCTCCGACATAATTTCCAGTCCGGGCACTTTCTCGATATCCTCGCGGCGGACCTCGGTGTGGCGGCTATGCGGCGCAAAGAAGCGGTCGTCGAATCCGCGGAACAGAGGGTCTTTGGTATTGTTGATGTCATGCTCGAACACGCCGAACATTTTGTTGTCGAGCGGATATTTCGGCACTCCGAAGTGATAGTACAATCCGGCCTGCGCCGCCCAACAGATGTAGAGTGTTGATGTGACGTGTGTCTTAGACCACTCAAAGATTTCCTTTATCTCGTCCCAGTATTCAACATCTTCGAAATCGAGTTGTTCGACGGGTGCGCCAGTTACAATAAGACCGTCGAACTTGTTATCCCTGAACGCCTCGTCGAAATACTCGTAAAAGGCATCCATGTGCTCGATAGATGTGTTCTTTGATTCGTGCGTGCGCAGCTTCATGAACTTCATCTCAACCTGAAGCGGCGTGTTTGATAGCACCCTCACCAAGTCGGTCTCGGTAACAATCTTCAGCGGCATTAGGTTGAGCACCGCAATCTTCAGCGGACGAATGTCCTGAGAGTTGGCACGAATATCGTCGATGGCAAAAATGCCTTCTTCTTTCAGCAGCTCTATGGCTGGCAATTTATCTGGCAATCTTAATGGCATAGGCTTATCCTGTCTTTTGTTTGTTTCAGAGTGCAAAATTACACAATTCTAACCAAATATTTACAATATTTTCGTTTTTGAGGCTGAAAATATTGTTTAGAGAAGGGATAATATACGTGAGTTCGTGATTAAAATCTATACATCTCTTGCTTTTACAACGCTTGGTTTATTGACCTTTTAAAACTCTGTACGCTGATTATATGAATATTACAGACGCTGAAAGCGTCATTTCGGGCAATCGAATATTTATCGCTCGAACTATGGTCGCTTGCTACCGAAGGAAGTTTGTAAATGCTGATGATTTTTTCAGCGGTGGGAATTGCAAATTCCCGATTTTTTTGCTCAGCCGAATTCGGAAATTCGGCAGAACTTGAGCAAATAACCAGATGTGTCGAGCGCGAAAATTCGGCAGAACCAAGAGGATGTTTTTCCTTAACTACGTGTTATTTTGACAGATTGATTATACAATCCAAAAGTTCGTATAGTTTCTCGTTATACATAACTCGGTCGGCATCAATCAGTTTGTCTTTCAGCAGAATCTCAGTAGAGTCTTTGTGTTCTACGGTTATCGAGAGTTTGCCTTCGGGCTTTATCTTGTCCTCTATGTGGTAGAACTGCGCCATGTCGTTGCCGTTGTAGAACATATCGTCGAGGCGCGTGAGGCAAAAATTCAACGCTTTGGCATCTTTTACCTTTTTGTTGCCAATTGCTATCTGCTTTCCCGATATTGTGCAACTCGTAGTCTTGCCAAGGCTGTCGGAATATTCTATCAGAATTTTCTTCTTTGCATATCTTTTTACGACATCTGTCGGCTCGGAATAAATCTTGTTTTTGTAGAATTCCTTTACTTTTCTTACATCCGACAAGAAATAGTAAAAGCCGGGAGATTTGTAAACTTTAGAAATACTATGATAGTCGCCATCTGGATTTGTTACAGCCCCCCATATATCTTCTGGACTTACATACACTCTAAAATCAGTAAAAATATGCGAGCGGTATATATTCCTTCCATAATCTACCGCCAACACATTACTCTCGGTTAAAGTTGTGTTGCCTTGACGCATATATAACAACGGAGATTTTGTTATTAGATGTTTTTCAAAGAAAAATATCTTTAATATTTTCTTTTCTGTCCCAGAGAAAACTATTGCATCCTTATATTTCGAGAACAACGATCCTGCTTGTTCGTTTTCTTTATTGTACAACAGTTTACAAACCACCACACTATCAAAACGAAGCGTATGTCCCAAAAGAACGTTTTGCGCCCCACTTTTCAACGAAGGCAAAAGCGTAATCGCAAATAGTATAAACCTTATTATCAGCCGTTTATTCATATATTTCCGGATTTTTTTACGACACACAATGCTTAGAGTTAAACAAGACAAAGAAACGCAACAAAAAGGAGTTGCGTTTCTTTGCAGAGCTTATAAATCTATTTTTTCTTGCCCGTAACAAAAGATTCTTTTAGGTTTCCCTTAAAATCGAAATAAAAATAAGTCTGCTCTTTCTGGCTGTTGTTTATCGGCAAAACAATCTTCAAAGCCTCGCTTGTTTTCTTGAAAATCTTCTTGATTGTATTCGACCTTCTGTCGGCTACAAAGATTATCCTATTCTTGTAATAGCATATTCCGTAAGACAGTTTCTCGCGATACAGTTTTTCAACCTCCGAGTCATAATCGATAAAATACTCGTTGCTGACAACTCTGTAATCGCTGTAAACACTCAAATCCTCGTCGGAAAGCACGCACAACAAGAACTTCATCTTAATCTGTGGATATTTCTTATCCATCGCGCCAAGCACCTTGTCGAGAAAAACAGAATCAGCCACGACAGTCTTTTCACCCTCAAACTTAAGGAATTCTGGTACTTTCGGATTATCCGTCAAACAATTAGCACGCGCAGTAATACACGCCAATGTCAAAACCAAAAATAAAAATCTTCTTATACTCATGATATTATCCTTTTTTTTGAGAAATGGAGACGAGAAGGCAACGCCCGTCGCCTCCATATCCTTGTTTCTTACTTGAAGAATCCGCCGAGCGGAGAGTTCTTCAGTCCGTCAATCAAGCCCTCGGCTTTCTTCAGCACGTCGCTGTTGATAGGGAGCGACTTTGCTGCTTCCATCACCTTCTTCACGTCGTCGGCCGATACATTCTTTCCTACTTCCTTGAAAAGGTTTACCAGCGCGCCCACCTTGTCGGTTGAGTTGCCGTTAAGAATGTCGAAGAAACTCTTCTTCAGTTTGTCGTCGGCACCGATCATGTCTAAAATCTGCTTAACTGTCTCGTTCATAATTCTTAAATTTAATATTTACGAATAGTTTACGGATGCAAATATACACAAAATCCTCGGAATACATGACTGTTAGATTTCACGAATTCCCCATTCGTGAAGTCTGTTGATAATTCCCGAGTTGAGGGCATTGTCGGGATAGCCGAGCGATGTCTTCGGCTTGTTAAGCACGCCTTCGAACTCCGAAACGAACTTGGCCGGAATAACTTCGTAGGCAAGAATTTCGCCCATCAGACCTTCGTTGTAAGGAAGTTCGCCGCCGTCCATGAGTCGCGTTTCCTCGAAATTAGACAGGCTATCGGCACGCATAAGCACTCGCGGACGCGCCTTGTCTTCTTTTGATATTGTAAGAACGGCATCGTCTTTCTGAGCCAAAGAAGCGTAAACAAGTTTACTTTCGGAATTTCTTGAATATTCTCTCGATGTATATTCGAGCAGTTCCCCTACCGGGATTTTCACCACATGACCGTTTTCGTAGCCAAGAACCAGATAGCCTTTCACCTCGTCGTCCTTAACGGCAAGCGTAAGCAGAGAGTTCTCGTCGTAGTCGTAACTGTCTATTTTCTTGAACTTGTTGCCGCTTAGGAACTTGAACAGGGCTATCGGCTCAACATAGTTGTCGGGGTCTTCGTAGTCAACAAGTACGTTTTTCCTGATGCGGCTTGTGCGAACCTCATCGTCTTTAGAACTTATGAACGGTTTTGACACGCTTACAGCATCCTGAGCCTGCTCTACTGGTTCTTCGGGCACAATTCTTAGCGGCTCGTCTGCTGGCTGAACCATGATTCGGCTTACACGCTGATATTCGGCAAACTGCTCTGCCGTTAGCTTTCTCTTGCTTCCTGCCTTACGCACATACCACATGTCGTTGTAAGGCAAGCCCGACGGAACAGGCAGTATTTCGACAGCCAGCACATCTTTTTCGGTATTCTCCCTGTCGAATTCTATTTTCTTTATGTATGTCGTTGCTATGTCGTTACCCCATTTAATGGCAATGGCATCGACAATGGCGCGGATATACTTGTCCTTGTCGCCATAGAACAGCGGATTGTTCAAGTCGTCCTCAACGCCAACACCATAGCCGAAATTGTTTACGCCGATATAAAGCACTCCGCCTCTTGTGTTGAAGAACGAATCGACAACCTTCAAAATCTCGTCCATCTGCTTTTCGTGGTCGGGCTGCATGCTTTCGGCACAGAAAACGATGCTTGTCTTATACTCAACCTCCTCGGTTTCCTCGCCCGAGCCATAGAGCTTCAGTCCTGTCTCGCCGCCTTTAAGGTTGAGGAGCGTGATTATCTTGTTGTGGATATCGGTTGCACACGTCTCCAGTTTGTTTGCCTTTGTTATGTTGTATGCCAAAACGAGCGATGCCAGATTATTAAGCGAAGGGTTGCTGTTGGCAAGTTCGAACAGACTGGCGTTGTGCTCTGCCTTGTCCATAAAACTTACAATCTGCAACTGCATGAACTTCTCTTTCAGAACGACGTTGTTGCTGAAGAGTTCGGCATTGGCATTCTCCAACTGAACAAGTTTCTCCTCGTCTACCTTTGAGTTTGTTGCAAAATCGTGCAGCATGGCTATGATATCCATTCGGCCTTTGTAGTATGCCGCCTGAGACTCCCATCCTATCAGCAGGCACAGAACGCGGGCAAAGCCAAGATAGTTGAACGACTTTACATATTCCGAATCAATCTGAGCCATTCGGTCTATCATGTAGATTACTTCCTTTACATAGGCCTCATCAATAAGTTTGTCGCTCTTCAGAATTTGCTCTTCTTCCTGCTGTGTTATAGTCTTCGAAATCTTGTCTACGCAACATTCTTCCATTAGTCTTTTGAAGGCGGTGTTCAGGTCGAACTCGTAGAAATATGTATCGACAATGTCGCACGATATGTGGAATGTGCCCGTTCCTGCTCCGTTAAGGCGGCAGACTACGATGCTGTTCTTGTCTATGCCCTCGAACTCACTTGCGTTTCTGAGGCTCACGCTCACGCCCTCGCGCGTTATGGCTGGCGACATTCCGTACTTGTTTGGTTTTCCGCCTACCGAGCAGATAATATCCTCGTCGAAGGTGTAATAATCGTTAGAGAAGTAGTTCTTCAGGTCGTCGACCATCGAGAAATGGAACAGTTCGTCTTCCTCGCCGATAATCTGCGCCTGAAAAACGAGGCGGCTGCCGTCTGCCGTATAGAAGTGGCGAAGCGATGTAGAAACCGAATAGGCCACGATGTCGCTTACGTAGATATATCCGTTGCCGCCTATCTCGTCTTCAATCTGGCAATAGTATTTGTTTCTGTCAAACTCGTCCTGCCCCGTGAAGGTTATCCTTACGGTCTCGTCTACGCGATGTCGTTTTTTTGAGTTGCGCGCAATGGCAATGTTTTTTTTCTTTACATCAAACAGTTCCTGTTCAATCTCGGCCCACACATACTGATATGGCGTTATGTCGTTTGCCTTTATCGAAGAGAGGCTTGTTTCTGTTCGCGAAGACAGAAATACTTGCAGATTCTTCCACAGTCCGAGTTTTGTAGGGAACACGGGGTGGAGATTATCGTTCTCGGCAGCAGCCAACAAATGTATTCCTTCGCCCGAGACAAGCAGTCGGCCGTTTCCGCGCGAAAAGGAGTTTATCGTGTCTATGTTTCCACACGGAAGATTGAATATATAGTTTGGCAGAGTACTGACGTTCTGAATTGAATATGCCGGGAACTTGGCCTTTGAATGGAACAGATTGTAGTATGCTGCATTGATAAACTTTTCGGGTCTGATAGAATACAGGTAAGACGACAGCACGCACAGTCTTGCGGCATTCAGGCGATAGTCGGCAATGCCCGATTCGCCCGACTTTTCCATAAGTTTCAGCTGTACTGCCAGCGCAAGCATGTTGTTGTCTATAATCCCTCGGTTGTCTTTTATCTTGTCAATCTTGCTGTCGCACTCTCTTACATAAAGTTCGAGCAGCTTTATAAGCGCGCTGCAAAAAGGCTCGCGCTCCCATATATGTATGTCTTTCTGGCAGATGATATCGAGCAGTTCCTTTATGCGATGCTTCATCAAATCGGGCTTGCACAGGAACAGGCAAGAAAGGATGTTGAATTTTCTGTTTGGCTGATATACGAATCCCGACACGCGTAGTTTTTCGAACAGGTTGTCGATGAAGCACGACGGAGTGTCTACAGATTCTTCGGTAGCCTCGTTTCTGATAAGTTCGGTAGCAAAGATGTAATAGTCCATCTGCTCTATCAAAAGCGACAGTCTTTCTTGATAAAAGTCTCTTTCGTTTATGCTGCAAATATTAAGGAGTTCGGACAGTTCGAGCAAGTCGGAACAGTCTTTCCTTACGGTTTGCAAAGATATTTTTTTGTTTAGCAGGCTCTGAATCCAGCGGTGACATTGCGCCTCGAACGATTTTTCTTTCTCCTCGGTTAAAAGCAGTTTTATAAAGTCCTTGGTGTTCCACGACACTTCTCTTTCCGAAAGCAAGTCGGTAAGTTTTTCTTCCGAAAGGCTGTCGTTATTCTGTTCAAAGTCGCTGATGTCTACGAGTTCTATCTTTGGATGTTTTTCGCTTATTGCCAGAATACGGCATTTTACTATCTGTCCTTTCGACAGCACAAGTTTCGACGTTCCCTGAAGATACGACGTTATGCCTGTCTGTTCATCAATAAGTTCGCAATAACTTGTATAGTTTGATTTTACTTTGTAGGCAATAACATCGCCAATATTGTAGGCTTGCGCCGGAGTAAGCCTTTCCTGACTTAAAGAATTTAAACTGTTTGTTTCCATTTTTTGTTTTATTTGTTGTTATTTATAAGCGATTTACGAGGTGCAAATATACAAAATGTTTGTCAGAAAAAAATAACTGTTCCCCGAAAAGAATTAACATAACTCTATTCGGGGAACATTGCTATCTGATATAGTTTGTAGAGACAGCTCGTATAAAACGCACTAAAACAATCGCAGAAAAGTTACTTTCTTTTACTTTCCTTATATTTCATCCAATCTTCTTTTGTCTTCCACATCCATTTTCTGTCCTTAATGAATTTTTCTCGTGGACGAACAATATTTGTGCAAGGAACAAAATGAAAATTATAATCATCATTTTTGTCACACAGTTTATTACTTTCTAATGTATAAGAATTCTTTATTGCAAATTTATATCCCCAACATTCAGTACTAATATGCAACAAGTCCGTCCATCGATACATTTCACAATACACAGTATCATTACTAACTTCATAAACACCCATCATAGACTGCCATTGTTTTGGATACAATATTTCTTTTGACAGACTATTGCCAAAATCTATCCTATCATTTTTTCTTTCACATCTGTCAAATCCAAATTCTGCACATATCCCATCTGGATAAAAAACATATCCCCACACATGTACAGAATCCATTCTTTCAACAGAGCCACAAATATAGCATCCATCAACACGAAAAAGTCCTTGGTGTGCATTCTCTTCTCCATAAGTTAAGTGATTGTCAGCATATTTTTCCAACCAATTGCCAACTACTGTATGGCAACCACACAACAAGCACAAAGTGAAAAAAGCTAATATTAATTTTATATTTTTCATAAGAAAATATTTTTTATATTTATCTCATATCGATACTCATTGTATTTCTTTCCAAGATACTCATCAATACATATAGTTTGATTTTTAGATATTGGATGTCTTTTAATCACCTCATCCATTACAAGTTCTTTTCTTTTTTCCATCGAGAGACAATGATTAAATCGAACTTGCATCAAATAAAAATTATCACGTTTAGCCTCAAAATACAGTACTGATTCTATCGTGCAATTTTCGCACACCCTTTTAGTAACACATGACGATTTTTTACCATCATTATAATTATCAGTTCTTGCCGTTGAGCAACAACAGAACAAAATGCAAAGAAGAAACAAAACTCTTTTTTTCATAGAGACATCATTTTAGATGAGTTTGTGACGCTATTATATTCAGTCCGACTTGCAAGCAACAGAAAAATGGTTGCAAACCAATATTTGGAATGTCGTTGCAACAAGACCTTTCGCCAGTTGCAAAATTACAAAAAAAGTTTCTCTGAAAAACAACTGTTCCCCGAAAAGAATTGTGCAAAACTCTATTCGGGGAACATTGTTATCAGATATAGTTTGACATCAAGATCGAGATTACACTGCTGGAAACATTGAACCCAAATCGGTCATTAGGATTTCTCGGTGCTGTATGGCAGAGAGAAATCCTTTAGTTTTTCCCATATCGAAAGGAAGGATCGTCGTGTTTTCAACGACCTGGCCAAGTACAGAATGTGCTTGTTCTTTGTCCTTCCCAGATATGCGGGTGTTGATATCAGTTCGTAGCGGATTGTCTTGAGGAACTTCTTTTTGTCGGAGTTCATCAATGCATGGCGAAACAGCGACATGAAGTTGTATGCCATGATTATGAAATTGCCGCAGGCTTCTGTCGCCCAGAAGTTGTGCGTTACAAATTCGTCTATCGAAAAATCGTACTTCAGTTCCTTGATTCTGT
>FNBQ01000016.1:0-20763 GCA_900102385.1 Bacteroidales bacterium KHT7
CAAACTCCAAAATACGACGACAATGGCAAAATCATTCCTGTAATATCGAAAATGACATTCGCCAACGGAATGATTTCTTTGGAAGAATAACTTTTCACATTCGGCTGAACCAAGACAGAAATCTGCATTACAATCTTTTTTGATTTTTTTGTAATAACATACAAAAAAAACAATATATTTGCAAATAATTTTAAAAACATCAAATACACAAATAAATTGTTCAAGTTTAACTGCTACTGAAAAATGAAAAAATTATTTCTGATACTTACAGTACTCTGCGAATCTGTAAGCATAAGCGCACAGAAAAATCTGTTCGAATACAAAAACGGCAACATTCAGCCATCCGAACAATCGTACATGTATGCCGCAGAATCGGTTTACGGCAAGATTGATGAGGCTATACAGCATCCAGCCGTGAAATATCCGTTCTGGATAGATAAGGAGATTACTCACAATTCTGCAGACTACAAGATGATTGACTCAACAAACATCATTACAGATGATTGTTATTTGTACGAGGTAAAGTTTTTCCAGCACAAGAATGAAGATGAAAGTGATTTGAAGACATGGGGAAAAGACAACATTTTCAGTCGTTTGGAAATTGTTTGCAAGACACCAGCTTTTAACGACAATGGAAAACCAATAAAGAAGACAAACGGAAAAATAGAATATAGCATTAAAGATGAGCCTTTCGTCTTTTACAATGATGGATTATGGTTTCGCTTCTATTATTTTTGCCTAGCCCCTTACTCTGACAGTCCAAAGACTGTCGAAGATCCAACTAAAGCTTTTTTCAAAAAAGTCAGATTAACGAAAGACTGCTATGCTATTACTCTTCGTGGCTATAGAGATAGCATAGATGGTACAGGATTGGCTGTTTTCGTTCTATATAAAGGAAAAGTTCAGTTGGTTTACTATAACAGAAGTATCGACGTCAACGAAATAAAGGAAGAGGGCGACAAGACAACCTTCGTTCTTCAAACTCCAAAATACGATGACAATGACAATTTCATTACTGTTATATCGAAAATGACATTCGCTAACGGAATGATTTCCTTGGAAGAATAACAGAACAAGGATTATAGGGCGTAAAGAATTCACAGATTAACAAAAGAAGCCTTTTCCTAATCTCACATTCGAGTCAGGAAATGGCTTCTTTGTTTCTTCGGAAACATACACTTTTTGCAAAGGAATCAGACTTTTACAACAATATCCATTTCCAAATTGGTATTATCTCGATTTTAAGTCCTTGGTATTCCACAATTTCCTCCGTATTTTTGGTGATAACCAAAGCCCGGTTTAGAGGAATAAATTTGTTGAGGGATGCCAACGCTTTTAATTCACGTTCCCTTGTTTCGCTGTCGTCAATGCCGTACGAAACCTGAACGCCGATTTTTTCGTCAGGAACAAAAAAATCAACCTCGATGTTTTTTTTGTAATAATACAATCCGCTGCCGAAATTCTTATATAAAAATATTGCACAAATATTCTCCAAAAGAGCCGTTTCGGGGTTGGTCAAAAACAAGTTTAAAAGTCCATTGTCAACAAAATAATGTTTCTTAGTTGTCTGTTTATCAACGAATTTATCGGCATAATTCTCTATAGAAAATAAAATACATGCATCTTTTAAATACTGTACAAAATTGGTGACAGTTGTAGCATTGATATTTATCCCGGTCGCCTTAATAAGATTTGTAAGTCGGTTGTAAGATGTTGGCTGCATTACACAAGCGGCAAGGCGTTTTACCGTTATTCGAAGAGCATCCTCACTTCTTACTCCATTGCGCACCACAATATCGCTGAAAAATATTTTGTTATAAATATTTGTCAGCCAGAGCCTTTTTGCTTTTATGTTCAACAATTCAGGGAATCCGCCAAAATAAAAATACTCCTCAAACACCCGAGCCACAGTTCCCTGAGTTTTTGAAAACTGCCAATTCTTTTCCAATTTAACATTCTTTGCTTTCAGAAACTCTGCAAATGAAAACGGATAAACCGCTACGTCCCAATATCTTCCGCCCAAGGTCGTTTGTATGTCGCGGCTCAGCATTTTTGCATTGCTGCCTGTGATATATACAGTATATTTTTCGTTGGCAAGGCGACGGGCAAAATGTTCCCATCCGTCTATATTCTGAATTTCGTCGAGAAACAATACAGGTTTCAGGTCGGTTAAAAGCCGATGTGCCTGCAAAATTATATCAAGTTCGCTCGACTTTATTTCGTTGATACGCTCGTCGTCGAAACTGATATAAACGATTTGGTCGATGTCGTAACCGGCTTTTAACAATTGTTTTGCCCTTTGATAAAGCATATACGATTTTCCTGCTTGACGAACACCAACAAACACATAGTTTCCGTTGTCCTCAAACTCAAAAGGGCGTTCAACCAACTCAACTGACTGTACAAGTTGCTGATTTTCAACTATTATATTCCGAATTAACTCCTTATCCATACCAATGTTTATTTTTGCAAATATACAAAAGTTTCTTGCATACAAGATACTTTCGTGCTGTTTTTATCTTGCATACAAGATACTTTCAGGTCGTTTTTATCTTACATACAAGATATTTTTTGACATTTTGCAGCAATCAGACTATGATACAACGGAAAAAGCCTCACTCCTCACGGAGTAGAGGCTTTCTTAGTAAAATCAATAAATAACGACATTCACAGTCTCACAACATTCCTGTCGCCACATCTTAATACTAATACTACCAACCTACGAATTTATAGCAATTTGATATACTATTTTCCATCTTTCTTAACACTATATATTTTTAACACACTATTTTCGGTCGGTTCTGAAAGGAACCATCGGCAGACCGCGAGTATTTGCCATGTTGCCCACGCAGAAGTCGTGGAAGCAATATCGCACCGCCGTTGGGTTCTTTATTCCACTTGCACTTACGATTAACTGACGCTTGTTCTGCTCAACCTCAACGTCGGCCTTTACAAAGTCCTTTCCGTTCTCCGAAATCTCGAACCCCTTGATGTCTGTAAGACGGTTGAATCCGTCGTGAGCATAGTCGAACGAGAGGATAATCTTATCGTCCTTCTTCTCCATCGACTTGTATTCAGGACCGTAGCACTCTATCGTCGTATATCCGTAAGTCTTGTTCAGAGCCATGAAAGCGAGTCGCTGTCCCACCTTCTGTTTCTGGCAAGGGTGAATCTGATTGAGTTCGTACTCGTAAGCAAGGTCGTTGGTGCTTATCATTCCGCAGTTTGGCACTTTCTTCTGAGTGAAATACTGCGCCTCGCGAATTAGTGCGCCCTCGTCCTTTCCGCCGTAGTTGTATGGCGCAACCTCAACATAATAGAACGGCAAATCGCCTTGTCCGAACTCCTTGCGGAAGTTGGTTATCATGGTGGCGAAGCGGTCGGTATAAGTGTCGTGTTTGCCTACGTTGCTACATCCCTGATACCAGATGAAGCCCCTTACGGTATAGCCCAGCAGAGGATGAAGCATTCCGTTGTACATAATCATAGGGCGAAGATACTGCTGAGATTCCTTCTTTATCTCCTCCTCGGTTGTTGCCACGTCGGGATACTGCTCAAGGATATGCTTCGGAGTCCAGCCCTCTACCTTCGAGCCGCCCCAACTGCAATTTATCAATCCAACAGGCACGTTGAGCACCTCTTGCAGATTGCGTATGAAGAAATATCCTGTTGCGCTGAACCACGGTGCGTTGAAAGGGTCGCACTCCTTCCACTCGCCAGCCACGGTGTCCTGAGGCTCGTAAGCCTCAACCTTCGGTATTGTTGCCATGCGGAGTTTTCCTTTGTACTTCGCGCTGCCCAGAATCTCGGCGTTGCCGTTCTCTACGGGGCAGTTCCAGAAGCCGTTCAGAGGCATCTCCATGTTACTCTGTCCGCTGCCAAACCACACCTCGCCTATCAGCACGTTGCCGAGCGTTACGGGCTGTCCGTCGGAAATGGTTATCTGCTGAGGCTCGAAACTGCCCTGTGGAGTGGCAATCTGCGCCTTCCATCTGCCCGACTTGCTGTCGGCTGTAACAACAACTTTCTGTTTTTTGTCCCACGATGTGGTGATGGTTACTTTCGCGCCTTTTTCCGCCCATCCCCAAATGTTGGCATTGGCATTCTGCTGAAGCATCATGTCGTTACCGAAAATCTGTGGCAGCCTTACCTTTGCCGATGCGCTGGTAAGCATTGCCGCTGCCGTTAAGGTATATAATAGTCTTTTCATTTTTTTCAGAATCTTTCAATTATTTCCAGACACATACGGCTGTTGTGATAAGGACATTTCCAGAAGCCCGCCTTGTCGTCCTTTCGGTTTATGTTGCCTTCGGGGTCGCGACTCCAGAACCACTCGCCGCCGTCGTTGTCTATCAGGTTATCTTTAATATAAGTCCAGCATCTGTCGGCCTTTTCGAGGGCTTCCCTGTCACCGAAATGCTGATAGAGGTTAGCAAAGCCAACCACCGTCTCGGCCTGAACCCACCAATGGCGGTCTACGTCGATATAGCCGGTGTCGAGGTTAGCCTCGTGAACCATGCTTCCGTCGGCGTTCAAGCCTTTCTCGCTGGCTTTGGCAACCATCTTTACAACATCCTCAACCTTAGCAAGAAGTTGCTTGTCGCCAAGCACCAGAGCCGCCTCGTGCATCAGCCAAGAGCACTCTATATCGTGTCCGTAACTCTCGAGTGCGCCAGCACCTCGCGTCCAGTCCTTATCAAAGAAGAGGTCGAGATGATGCGTATCTGGGTTCAGAATCTTGTCGGTAAAGATGTTAATGAGGTTGCGGAGCGATTTTTCAAGACGCTCGTCCTTCCAGATGCGATAAAGGTTGGCATACGGCTCGATGATGTGCAGATGCGTGTTCTGCGACTTCGGATAGTTGGCATCGAGTTCAGACAGTCGCATGTCGGCAATCTCGCCCCATTCGCGCGTACAAGCCTCGATGTAGCCGTTGTAAACCTCGTCGAGCGAGTGCTCTTCTATCACATTATACAGTTCGATGGCAAGGTCAAGCGACTGCTTGTCGCCCGTTGCTCGCGCATACTCGCTCAGACCGTAAATCATGAATCCTATGGCATAGAACTGTTTCTTTGTGTCAACCGGATTGCCTTTATAGTCGAGTTCCCAGTATGTTCCGCCATACACATTATCAACAAAATGCTCAACAATATAGTCTTTTGCACGGGTTGCCGCCTCGAGATATTCGGGTTTCTTCAGCACGCGATATGCAGCCGAGAAACTCCACAAGATGCGGGCGTTAAGTATTCCGCCCTTGTTGGCTGTCGGCACAAGTCTGCCATCGCCCGTCATCTGTCCGTAGAAGCCGCCGTTTTCGTTGTCTTCCATCTTCAGCCAGAAATTCAGGATGTTGTTCTGCACAACATCGAGCATTTCTGCCTTCATTTTCTGTATATCAGCCATATATTTATTTCTTTAGAGGGAACTTATATGCAAGCAAGCCCATCAGAGCCGCCATTATTGCAGGGAAGATTGAGAAAAGTGCCCACACCATTGTCTTTACAGACTCTTCGTTGGTGATGGTTACGATAGTCTCGCCCGTTGTCTCGTTTGTGGTTGAGACAAGTCCGGCCATTCCGAGGAGCATAGCAATGAGCGAGCCTGAGATTGCACCGCCAAACTTCTGCGCCATCGTTCCTGACGAGAAGATAAGTCCGGTTGAAGAAGAGCCGAATTTCTCTGTTGCAAAGTCGGCAACATCGGCATACATTGACCACAACAGAGGCGAATAGAGTCCTGCACCTACCGATGTGAGGACAGAAACGGCTATCAGCACCCAGATGTACGACTTGTCCATTGGAATGAAGAAGTAGAGCAGAGACGTTGCAAAGCATATTACCGATGCCCACACAAACGCCATGCGCTTTGAGCCAATCCATCTTGTAAACGCAGGCGACAAGCCTCCGAAAATCATACAGGTGGCCTCGCCAATGCCCATAAACACGGTAAAGTTGATGATGAGGCTGCCCATCGTTATGTCGCCGCCAAGGCAGTATGTAAACATATATCCTGCCACGGCATAGCGGAAACCGTTGAAGAAATTGGTGAATACGGCAACAAGGGTTATATAGCACCAAGGTTTGTTCTTGAACAGATTGCCAAACTGACTGAACGAGAAACTCTCGGCACGCTTTGGCTTTATGCGCTCTTTTGTAAGCAGACCGCAGCCCATTGTCATAAGGCATGCTACAAATCCAAAGGCTGCTCCAAGCACGGCATACTGATGCTGCTCGCTACCGCCCACCAGTTTCTGAAGATAAGGGAAGATGAACAGCGTTATGAATCCCATAGCGTATGCTCCCACCATGCGGAACGACGAGAACTGGTTGCGCTCATTGTCATCGTCGGTCATAACACCGAGGAGAGAGCCGTAAGGCACGTTTACGAGTGTGTACATAGCCATCATCAGAATGTAGAACCCGTATGCCCATACACGCTTTGCAGTGATGCCCAAGTCGGGCGTAAAGAGCAGCAGTGCGAACACCAGTCCGTAAGGGATTGCTCCGAAGATAAGCCAAGGGCGGTAAGTACCCCATCGTGTCTGCGTGCGGTCGGCAAGCGAGCCCATGATAGGGTCAGTAACAACATCGAACATTCGGGCTATGAGCATCAGCGCAGCGGCATCGGCAAAGGTAAGTCCGAACACATTGGTAAAGAACAGCGGAAATGCAATGGACATAATCTTCCATGTTACGCCGCCGGCAGCGGCATCGCCAAGTGCATATCCGATTTTTTCAGACAGATTATTAAATTTCATAGGTCTTTAAGTATTATTTGTATAATGGTTAAATTTGTTTCTATTGTTTTCTGATATCAGATTATTGCCGTGCAATCCTTTCATGGATTCAGGAAATGGGCGCTTTCACAAGTGCCCATTCCGCACCATGAAACTTACTAACTACACAAAAACAATTATTATTTAAATTCTAATATCAAAGATGTTTCATTATCTCAAGATTCTTCGCAATCTGTTTGTTCAGAGTCTCGACAGATGCGCTTGTGGTAAGTCCGTCGACCGGAGTACCCATGCAGTAATCAACGAGTTTGTCGATGGTAGATACCGCAACGTGCATTCTGGTGTCTGACGATGCGTAGTAAATCTTAACCGTTCCGTCCTCGTCGGCAATCCATCCGTTGGCAAAGAGCACGTTGCTCACGTCGCCCACTCTCTCCTCGCCTTCCGGCACCATGAAGAAGCCCCCCGGAGTTGCAATCTGTCGCGTAGGGTCGTCGAGGGCTGTCATGTACAGATACAGAACGTATCTCAGCCCGGCGGCACATGCTCTTACTCCGTGAGCCAGATGCAGCCATCCCTTTGGAGTCTTTATAGGGTGAGGTCCTTCGCCGTTCTTCACCTCTTTTATAGTATGATAGTGGCGCACGTCGATAATCTTCTCGTCGGTAACCACCGCATTTGTTATGTCGTCAACAAGAGCCCAGCCAATACCTCCGCCCGAGCCTGTGTCTATGAATCCGTCTTGCGGACGTGTGTAGAAGGCATACTTGCCGTCTACAAACTCGGGATGAAGCACCACGTTGCGCTGCTGGCTCTTGCTCTTGAGGTCGGGCAGTCTGTACCATGTCTTCAGGTCCTTTGTGCGTGCAATTCCGGCTGTGGCTGTGGCAGCCGAGAGATCGCCGGGCTGGCTGTCATCGTGTCTTTCGGCACAGAAAACGCCGTAAATCCATCCGTCCTCGTGAGCCGTGAGGCGCATGTCGTATATGTTCGTTGCCGGAACAACATCATCGGGCATCGTAATAGGATAATCCCAGAAGCGGAAATTATCTATTCCGTTAGGGCTCTCTGCCACGGCAAAGAAGCTCTTGCGGTCTGCGCCCTCAACGCGCACAACTAGCAGATATTTACCGTTCCACTTTATCGCTCCCGAGTTGAGCGTGGCGTTCATCATTATGCGCTCCATAAGATATGGATTAGTATTCTCGTCAAGATCGTATCGCCAGAAGACCGGTGTATGCTTGTTTGTGAGCACAGGATTCTTGTATCTTGTAAAGATTCCGTTACCTTCTTCTACAGGCTCGTTCTTCACGCTCAGAAACTTTTCGTGTTCTGCAAGCAGCTTTGCTACTTTCTCATTGAAACAGCTCATGATTTAATTTTAATATAAGTAAACGTTTTGGTTTTTGATGATATTGTATGGGTTCTTAAAAGATTTGTTGGGCAAAAGTATGCAAGATATGTACAAAAAACAAATACTTTTTTTACCAAAATTCCGCATTGTGTAATAGTGTACGATAACAGTTAAAAAAAATAAAAAGGTACGACTCATCACGAGCCATACCTAACCATGAAACTTACTAACTACACTAAAACATATATTCTTTCCATTTCTTTTGTGTGCTTCTCTTGTTTGTCCCGAAAAGCTACACAACCATATTTTTTCTATTGCAAATATAGAAACAAATATCTTAAAACAAAAGAAATTCGAGAAAAAAACAACGTCAAACTCGCGTTTTCTTGATTTATCTCACCTGCACAAATTATGTTGTACGCACACGATAATGACAACAGTTTTTTCTTCTTCAAAAAATTGCAGACAAAAGAGTTACAACGCTGCCCAAAATTTTCTGCGGCATGGTTATCCTACATCAGTCATGCGCCAGACTACTCTGTACGAGAAAGCCAAAATGATATTATTTTAACCATTCTTTACACTGTAATAAAAATTGCAATTTATTTGACAATAAAATATTCTTTATACAAAAATTTTATTTAACTTAGCGAGCGAAACTATTAAAAATAGACAAGAGCTTATTTACAGAAAATTAAAACACTAGTAATAATTTAATACAGTAAAAAAAACATGAATCCAAACACCAGAAGAAAAGCATTACTTGCAGGCGCATGCATAGCATTCCTGCTTGGAAGTGCACCTTCAGCATTTGCGTTTAATCCCGAAGCAAGGATTAGCAGCGCGCAGGCTGAACAGGGCAGGAAAATTGTAGGTACTGTAGTAGACAACGACGGAGAGCCTATTATAGGCGCGAATATTGTTGTGAAAGGTACTGGCAATGGTACAATAACCGACTTGTCTGGTAACTTTACCATTATGACAAACGTTGGCGCAACCCTCGAAATCTCTTTCGTGGGCTACGAGACACAAGTTGTAAAGGCTACCGCATCTAAAATGAGAATTGTACTGAAAGATGACTCGAAGGCTATCGACGAGGTCGTTGTTGTTGGTTACGGAACAATGAAGAAGAGCGACTTGTCTGGCGCATCAGTATCTATGAGCGAGGACAAGATTAAGGGCTCTATCATCACATCGCTTGACCAATCGCTGCAAGGACGTGCCGCCGGTGTAACATCAGTAGCAACATCAGGTGCACCGGGTACATCTTCATCTATCCGCGTGCGTGGTACGGCAACAATCAATGCCGGAGCAGAGCCTCTTTACGTTATTGATGGTGTAATTGTGCAGACTGGCGGAACATCGGGAGCAAGCTACGGTCTGGGCGATGCCCTCGGCAACGGCTCAACATCAACTATCTCACCTCTTTCTACCATCGACCCTGCCGACATCGTAAGCATGGAAATCCTGAAGGATGCATCGGCTACTGCCATCTACGGTGCTCAGGGAGCGAATGGTGTAATCCTCATCACAACCAAACACGGAAAGACTGGCGAGGCAAAATTCTCGTACAACGGCATGGTAGCTGCAGCAAGACAGACAAAACGTCTTGACATGATGAACCTTAGAGAATTTGCAGAATTCTACAAGAGTTTTATTGATGTTGGCGAGGCTGTGAACACCCCTAACTATATAGACACATCGCTTCTTGGCAAGGGAACAAACTGGCAGGATGCCATTTTCCAGACTGCCTTGCAGCATTCTCACCAGATTAGTGCACAAGGCGGTAGCGAGAAGGTGAAATACTACGTTTCGGGGTCGTACATGAATCAGGAAGGTACAATCATCGGCTCTAACTTCGAGCGTCTGTCGTTCCGAACGAATCTCGATGCAGACCTGAAGAAATGGCTGAAGTTGGGACTTAGCATCACCTATTCTAACACAAAGGATGACCTAAAGCTTGCCGACAGCGACGAGGGACTTATCAACTACTCTCTTACCTCATCGCCAGCCATACCTATTTATAACGTAGACGGCACTTACTCTTCTGTTTCTGAAGAGGGTTACACAAATCCTAACCCTATTGCCCTTGCAATGATGGACGAGATTACCCTAAAACGACAGAAACTGAGCGGTAACGTTTTCTTGGAAATAAAGCCTTTCAAAGATCTTACTTGGCATGCCGAACTGGGCTACGACATAGGCTACAGCAAGGGAGAGACTTACGAGCCTATGGTTGCACTCGGCAATTGGAAGAGAACCGTGAACACAAGCCAGATTCAGAAGAACAACAACACTTACTGGCAGTTGAAAAACTATATCACTTACAGCCATCAATTCAACAAGCATGATGTTACGGCTATGCTTGGTCAGGAATGTTGGGAAAGCAGTTACGACTTTGAGCAGATTGGCAACACCGGACTGCCATCTGACGAGGTTAAGAACCCAAGTCTCGGCTCGGGCACACCTTCTATAAACTACGGTTTCGGAAGCAGCGCAATGTCATCGTTCTTCACCCGTCTGACATACAGTTTCGACAGTCGTTACAACCTTACCTACACATTCCGTCGCGATGGTAGTTCAAACTTCGGTCCTAATAGGCGTTGGGCAAACTTCCATTCTATGGCTGGTTCATGGCGTTTTAGCAACGAGAAGTTTATGGAGTCTTTGAACGACATCATCAACAACGGTAAGATTCGCATTGGTTGGGGACAGACTGGTAACTCTTCTATCGGCGGATACAAGTGGGGGTCTCCTCTTTCTAAGATGGAATCATTCTTCGGAATGAGTTACCGCCCTGCTCAGATTGCTAACCCTATAATTCAGTGGGAAACTCAAGAGCAGATTAACGTAGGTCTCGACCTCGGTTTCTTCCACGATATGTTTACAATCACAGCAGACTGGTATCGAAAAGAGTCAAAAGACATGCTTATGCCTTTGCAGTTGCCTTCATATATGGGAACATCGGGAAACGGTTCTTCTTGCCTTGCATCGCCTTGGGGTAATTTCGGTTCTATCCGCAACACGGGTCTTGAAGTCACAGTTGCCGCCCATCCGCTGAAAGGCGCGTTCAGATGGGATTCAGAATTCCAGATTTCTATAAACAGAAACAAATTGATTGACCTTAGCGACGGTTCGGGCAGTGGCTCTCTTAAGGGCTACGGACAGTGGTCGGACGTTGTTGCCCTCTCAATGGTTGGCAAGTCTTTGTTTAGTTTCTACGGATATGTTACAGACGGAATTTACACATCTCTTGAAGACATCGAAAAATCGCCAAAGCCAATTAAATATCCTGCAAGCGGAGTATTCGACAAGAACTCAACCGTATGGGTGGGTGATATCAAATACAAGGATTTGAACGGCGATGGCGTGATTGACGAGAACGACCAAACAGACATTGGTTCACCAATGCCTAAGTTCACATTCGGATTCACCAATACGTTCTATTACAAGAACTTCGACCTTACAATCTTTATTAACGGTTCTTACGGAAACAAGGTTGCAAACTACATGTCAAGAAGACTGACTCACATGCAGTATCTGTGGGATAATCAGCTAACGTCAGTTAAAGATCATGCAATACTTGTTCCGATTGATGCAAACAAGGACTACTCAGCCGACATAGACCGCGGCGATGGTGTTATGATTCGCAACTGGTACGACGATATTACAAACGTAACGGTTGCAAATCCAAGTACAAAGACTCCGCGTGTTTCTATCGGCGACCCTAACGATAACGACCGTTTCAGCGACCGCTACATCGAGGACGGTTCATACATCCGCTTGAAGAATGTTTCTCTCGGATACACATTCCCTAAGAAGTTGGTTACAAAGTGGGGACTCGAGACTTTGCGTCTGTACACAAACATTCAGAACTTGCTTACAATCACAAACTACACTGGTTACGACCCAGAAGTCGGTGCAAGTACAGCAAGCAACTACGTAATGGGACTGGATAATGGTCGCTACCCTTCTCCAACAACCTATTCTTTCGGATTGAATATTACATTCTGATGTTGAACTCTTAAAAAGAAACAAAATGAAATTATCAAATATAAAACTATATGCCGCAGCCATTGCAATAGGACTTTCTACGGTATCTTGCGAGGACTTTCTTGACCGTCCGGCAGAAGATAACTACAACGTAGACAACTATTACAAGACAGATGCACAGTGCTATGCCGGCGTTGACTATCTGTACAATTCGCCTTGGTACGATTTTCAGAGAGGTTTCATAAAGGTTGGCGAGGTGCTTTCGGGCAACTACTACTGGGGTTCAAGTCCGTACCTTACATTTACTCTAAACGGTACTGACGAAGACCTCGTTAACATGTCAAACTCTCTGTGGGCTGTAATCGGTCACTCAAACGAGGTTTACAAGAACATCAGCGCGTCTTCAGGTCCTTCTGAGGCTGCCAAGAACGCAACCAAGGGCGAATGTCTTACTTGGAAGGCTCTCTCTTACTTCTTCCTTGTACGCTCGTTCGGCGAAGTGCCAATCATTCACAGCACTTCAGAAGAAATAGAGAAGAAGGAATACAATCAGGTTCACAAGGTTAAGAAGGCTGATGTTTACGAATACATCATCATGACTCTTGAAGAGGCTATGAAACTTCTGCCTAAGTCAGCCTCAGACGGTCGTCTCGACTACTACTCTGCCGAAGGGCTTCTTGCCAAGGTCTACCTTACAAAAGCAGGAGTTTCGGGCACTCTAAACCAGAGCGACCTCGACAAGGCTGCAATGTATGCAAAGGATGTAATAGACAACTCTGGACGCAAGCTCGAGGACAACTACGAAGACATCTTTAAACTGGCAAACAGCAAGACACAGGAAGGCTTGATTGTTTGGCGCTGGGTTGCTTCGGGAACAAACTGGACTCGACAGAACTCACTCCAGAGCGACCTTGCAATGAACGGCATCGACGACTGGGGCGCAACTTGGGGCGGCTGGAACGGTTTGAGCGTTGACCTTCAGGAGGCTTTCGGCGTAAAGTTGCTTGAGCAGACCCCTGATGCTTGGAAAAATGCCGTAGACAGCCGTATAAAAGGCACAATGATGCTTCCGGGATTCGTTTACAGCCAGTTCTGGCAGGATAAGGGCGGATTCGATTACATCAAGTTCATCTATGATTACAGCGTATCAAAGAAACTCGAATCTGCCACTGGTGCAAACACCGTAAAACACATCTACGGCAACACTTACGACCATCAAGTTGGCGCAGGATGCTCAGACGGTCGTATGGCAAGCAGCGTTCCTACATTCATTCTTCGTCTTGCCGACGTTTATCTTGTATATGCCGAGGCTAAGATTGGCGCAAGCCGCGAAAGTACAACCGACGCGAGCGCAATAGACGCATTCTATGCCGTAAGACACCGTGCAATAAAGAATGCCGAAAGACCAAGTTCAGTTTCGTGGAACGACATCTGGAAAGAACGCCGTCTTGAACTTGCAATGGAGGGCGACCGCTGGTACGACTATGTACGAGTTTCGTACTACGACCCTGACTTCTGCGTAAACGAGTTGCAGAACCAGAAGAGAAATCAGTTCTGGGGACTCGACGAACTTTACAAGGGCTACAAAGAGAGCGGCTCATGGAACGTTACAAGCTCTACAATGTACGACAACGTAACATCTGTGCCAAACGTTGCATCAATGATGAAGAAAGACCCGGATTCGGGCAAGAGATACTTCTTCATGCCTCTGCCAACAAACGACGTTGTGTTTAACCCTAACCTCGGTTCGAATGTTGACGGCATACACGTTGATGTACGAAACACTTACAGCTATTAACAGTCTAAAAACGTAAAGAAGATGAAAAAAACAAATAATATACTCTTGCTTGCCGCCATTGCTGCTGCCGGATTCGCATTCACTTCGTGCGAAGACCAGCCCGACAAGTTCGAGAATACATCGGGAATACCTTCTGTTAACTATATCAGAAGTCTTTCTGGCGAGACACAGAACCCAAACAAAGACCCAGAAGACAAGCATTACACCTTTGGCGAATTGGTCGAAAAGGCTTCTCCAAACGAAGTTCTCTGCCTTGTCGGAAACAATCTGAAGAGCGTTTACAAGGCTTTCTTCAACGACTGCGAGGTAACGCTCAACACCAGTTACATGGAGGACAAGACACTCATCCTTACCGTGCCTGAGAAAATTCCAACAAGAGTAACAGACAAAATCTATCTTGTAACAAAGAGCAACGATACCGTAAAGTACGACTTCCACGTTATCATCCCTGCTCCTACAATGAACATTGACGGCATGACATGCGAGTATGCCGAGCGAGGCTCTGTTGCCACAATCACAGGTAAATATATGATTGATGACCCAAGCTATCCTCTTACCGTTAAGTTTACAAGCGAAAACGGAAGTCTCATAAAAGCTGAGATAAAGAAAATAGCAGAAGACTACACTTCTATAGACTTTGTTATTCCAGAAGAGGCAGCCGAAGGTCCAATCTATGTTTCATCTATTTACGGTGAATCTAAGACTGTATTCAACTACATGGATTCAAGAGGCATGTTATTCGACTTTGACGGAAAGACAGGCTTGGGCAACCACGGATGGCACAGCCGTACAATCAAATCCGATGAGACATCGCTCTGCGGCAACTTCCTGCAACTTGGCGAGAATGGCGCGACCTTGTCGGAAGATGCTGGCTGGGACGACAGCAATTTCTCTTTTGAGTACTGGGCTGGTTCATGGGACACTCCACAGAACATAACATCGGGCGACGGTATTGCCCTGTTCAATCTTGCCGACTTCAAAGACTGTCAGAACAAGGCTCTGAAGTTCGAGATGTACATTCCAAGCAGCAATCCATGGCAGGCTGGTGCAATGCAAATCTGCTTCCAGCCACTTGAACAGGTTACAATCTCTGGCAATGCCATAGAAGGCTACGACAATGTAGCAGCTGCCAACATGTATGTATTCAACGGCGAAGGAACTGGCGGCGACTGGGCTAAAGGCAAATGGGGACGCGGAATGTACCGACCTTGGACCGATACCGGAAAATTCGATACAGGCGATAAGTGGATTACAGTAACAATTCCGCTCACAAGCCTCATCTACGACCGCACCGGAGCTGTTACAGATACAAATAACACGCCAAGCAAGGAAACAGACTTTGCAAGCTTTACAATGTTTGTAATGGGCGGCGGCATAACGGGTACAGAATGTAGCCCTATAATTAAAGTCGACAACATCCGTGTTGTTCCTATCAAATAACTAAGACATGCTGATTATGAACAAGATATTTAAAATAGCATCATTCATGCTGCTTACCCTTACATTCACGGGCTTGCAGTCATGTAACAACGATGACTACTGCACATATCAGTACGACGCAGGCATCGTTAGACTAAACGCATACGGCCCTAACCCAGTTATCCGCGGCGGTCAGTTGCGTTTTGTGGGCAGCAACCTCGACCGCATCACAAAGGTCGAGATTCCGGGAGTAAGCCCAATAACCAACATCGAGGTTGTAAAGAAAGGTACAGAGAGCGAGATTCGCGTAACCGTTCCAAAGGACGGCCCTGAAATTGGCTTCGTAACCCTTACAGACAATACCGATGCCAAGTACACAACTAAAACGAAACTCGAATACACCGAAAACATCGAGTTCGAGAAGTTTGCACCTGCAACAGCCATGCCGGGCGAAGAGATAACCATAAGCGGCGACTATCTGAACAACGTTCACATGGTTGAATTTGCCGAGAATGTCTACGTTTCGGAAGACGAGTTTACGAAGCACGACAGATACGAAATTAAGGTTGTCGTGCCAGAGGCTGCCCGCACAGGCAAAATCTCGCTTTACGACAAGGACATCACAAAGCAGGAAGACAGCAATGCTGATGTTTCTTACAACATCATCAAGAGCGAAGACGCCCTCATTGTCGGAACTCCTGTTGTAGGCAAGATTTCGACTACCCGAAGTGGTGCTGTCGATGCTCTCGGCACAGTTACAGCCAAGATGAACGAGACGATTACCATAAGCGGTGATTACCTGAACCTTGTTTCGAGCTTCAAGTTCGGCGAGAAGGGCGACGGCAACGAAGTATTTGTCGAGGATTACTCGCTAAGCGACGACAGCAAGACTATTTCGTTCACTCTCCCAGCCACCGCTCCCGACGGCGATTTCAGCATTGTCTGCACATCTGGCGTGCTTGTTCCTGTGGGTAAGGTTGTAACCATCATCCCTACGGAGTGTGTTGCCTCTCCTGCTCCAGTCAAGGCTGGTGAAACGCTCACAATAAGCGGTAAAGACCTTGATGTTGTAAGCGCAGTAAGTATGCTTAACATAAGCAACGAACCTGTTGAGGCTACCTTCAAGTACGAAAACGGAAAGATTGTCATCAGCCCTGTTCCTGAGAAAGCCGTAGAGGGCAATTTGACTCTGCACATGGCTAACGGGAACAACGTTGCCGTTCCGTTCACCCTGGTTAAGCCTGCCGTAACATCGTACAGCACAAACAGCGTGAGCGCAGGAGGCGCACTCTCTATCAACGGCACAAACCTCGACCTCGTAAAGAAGGTTACGTTCAACGGCAGCGAGAATCCTGTTGAGGTAACAGCCGAGAGCAACGGAACAGTCATCAACCTTACTGTTCCTATGGATTCGCAGACTGGAGCACCAACATTAACCCTTGTAAACGGAACAACCGTTGAATGTCCAAGCATCAGCATCGTTGAGGCTGTATTCTGCTACGCTACCGAACTTCCGGGTGAGGATGCCGAGAATAAGGCTGGCGAGACGCTCACGATAAAGGCCAAGAACATCGACAAACTGACATCTATCGAGATTAACGGCGAAAAGTGCCAGTACGTTGTTTCTAAAGACCAGATTATCATCGGTATTCCTGAGAATGCATCGGCACAGTCTACAATGAAGCTGATTTCTTCGAACGGTGAGATTTCTTACAACATTGCCGTAATTCCTAACACCGAGCGCACAACGGTGCTCTGGAACAAAGGTCCGGTAATGCTTACATGGAGCGCAGAAGGTCAGATTTACATCTCAGACAGTTATTTCAACGACATTGCCGAAGGTACAGTTCTGCATCTGTACATCACTCAGACCGAGAACTGGGGACAGATTCAGCTTAACAACGGTAGCTGGAGCCAGATTCCGACAGCCGAGTGGACAAACAACGGCGCAATGGGATATGTTACAACAAGCAACATAAACGATGCAAGCGCAACATGCGTCGACATCACCCTTACAAAGGAGGTTCTCGACAACATCAGAGCAAATGCCGCTTACGGAAACGCACTCATCTTCCAAGGTCAGGACATAATTCTGAACAAGGTTACAATGACCGAGCACATCAGCCTCGAAACAACAATCTGGAAGGGAGAGAAGGCTCTGGACTGGGGCGACGGCAACAGAGTATGCCTGCCAGCATCTGTCTTCGAGACAGCCAAACCTAAGCAGAAACTGCGCTTCTACTATTCATTCAACACTAACGCTTGGGGTTGTATGCAGTTATTCGATGGCGCATGGACAGGTCTTGTATTCCCAAGTTACGAAAAGAACCAGATTGATGTTCCTTCAACATATCCGGGCACAGATGCCATAACCGACGGCGTTACCGAGGTTGAACTGACAAGCGAAATCATTGCCCAACTTCTGGCAAGCCGTCAGGACTGCGGTGCAGAGAACGCACAAGACGTAGCAGTCATAATACAAGGCTCAAACTGCACAATGAAGAAGGTTACAATCGAATAAAAAACAACTGAACAATGAAAAAACTTATATTTTCAACACCACTCATACTCGCAGCAGCCTTCGGGCTTGCTGCCTGTATGGATACAGATGCCCAATACAACATTCCGCAGGTCGATGCGCCTGCACTCGTAAGCACCTATCCGGCTTCGGGCGAAACGGTAAGCGCAAGCGATAAAGGCGAACTTACACTCACAGTAAAGTACAACAAGCGAGTGTTCTTCGCATCGAGCACATACAACAAGATTCAGTTCTCTGGCGGCACAATAAGCAAGGCTATCGTTTACGGCACAGACAGCGTGCTGACAATAAACGTGAAGGACCTAAAGCCGGGCGCACAATGCAGCGTCACCATTCCGCAGGGCTTGGTAACTGGTCCTAACAAAATGGAAGCCGGAGCGGTTACATACTCGTTCAACATCAAAGCACCTGCTCCGCTCGACAAGAATCCTGCCTCTGCCACATCCGACGAGGCAAAGAAACTGTACGCCTTCCTGAGCGACAACTTCGAAAGCAAGACAATATCTGGAATGATGGCAGACGTTAGTTGGAACAACAAGGAGGCTGAAAAGGTGAACGGCTACATCGGAAAATATCCGGCTATAAACGGATATGACTACATACACATTCCAGCAAGCGTTGCCGGAGCAAACTGGATTAACTACAACGACATCACTCCGCTGAAGGAATGGAGCGACAACGGCGGCATCGTAACCATTGGCTGGCACTGGTGCGTTCCATCTGTCGAGGTTACAACCGAAAAACCTTCTGCCGAGCAGCCAACAACAACCGAGACCACGGTTTGGGAAGGCTCAGAGAATATCGGCAACGACTGGGCAAAGAACGTTACTATTGCAAACGACAAGTTTGCAGGCATCACGGCCGGCACAATAATAAAGATTTATGCCGACCACAACAGCGATGTAACCTACTGGCAAATAAAGCCTGTCGATGGCAGTTGGAGTGAAATTACAAGCCACAAAGACCTTGCAAACGAATGGGGAACTATCGACCTTGGCAGCGCAACCGAAACCCAGTTTGCCCTAAACGAGGCTGATGCAAAATCAATCTCTGAAACAGGCTTAATTATTATGGGATACGGCATCACGGTTAAGAAAGTAAGCATAATACAGACGGCAGCAAATGCCAAGAAACGCACACGCGCAGCCGTAAGCATAGCCTCTCTCGACCCAGGCAAGGATTTCAGTTACAACACAAAGGATTTCTCAATACACAACGCTGTTACCGAAGGAACTTGGGAGAACGCCTTCGTTAAGTACGACCTTGCCAACGCTGCCGGCTACCTCAAGAAGGTTCAGGAGGCTGGAATACCTGTTTTGTGGCGTCCACTGCACGAGGCATCGGGCAAATGGTTCTGGTGGGGCATGGGCACTCCAGAAGACTACAAGAAACTGTGGATTATGATGTTCGACTACTTCAAGGCTGAGGGAATAAACAACCTTATATGGGTTTGGACATCGCAGGTTGACGATGACGACTGGTATCCGGGCGACGGATATGTTGATGTTATCGGTGTAGACATCTACGGCGGAACAACAGCCAACGCGGTTGAGAAATATCAGAAGGTGCGCACGGCTCACAGCAACAAGATTGTTACCCTTAGCGAATGTGGTTACAGCGAGTACGAGCCGGCCGGCATCATTCCAACCATAAACGAGCAGATTGGCGCAGGTGCAAAATGGGCTTGGTTCATGCCTTGGTATAGCACCGACGTTCACGCTCCACAGAGTTGGTGGGAAGCAATAAAAGACGATGCCAACATTCTATGGCGCGGCGACATCAACCTGAAATAATCTCTCTACAAAAATGATTCTATAATGAAAGTGCTGTCTCGATATTGGTGAGGCAGCACTTTTTCTTTACTACTTCTTATCCTACTTTTTGGAAATAAGACAGCTTTTTCCGATTTATTTTTTATCAAACTGATATATTTATCCCAAATCGGTCATTAAGATGGTTGTTTTACTTTAGTAACTGTTTAATAGAAAACGTTTTACAAATTGAATTTTCTAATGACCACCATTAGAAAAACGACTTCACAAGTGACTTACTTTCAAGGCTTTACAAACTTAACCACGGATTTATGTACTTCTAACGACCGATTTGGATTAAATTTGTGTCAAACTGATAATTTTACACGTGAGTTCGGGATAAGAAACTCCCTCTTTCTATATTAGAAAATGATTATTCGTAATGACGCTGAAAGCGTCACCTATCAGTAACCGCAGCATCCGTAGGATCTGCGGACTGAAATGATACAAATATAATCGACCCTGAAAGCGGTCGCCCATTGCGACAGATGGGGCACTCTTTCAGAGTGCTTGTTGTTGATAGTTTTTATTCCGCAGGTCGGTCCGACCCACGGTTACTAAGCGGAGACGCTTTCAGCGTCTATAACGAGTATAACACACATAGAATCAGCTCTGTGATGTTTTACGAAAAACAACAAACTATGGTAAGAAATGTATAAATTTTCAACCTCCCCATAACCTAATCTGGCTATCTCCTGCATATAGTTTACATATAGCTAACATATAGCCAACATATAGCTTGCATATAACTTACATATACCCTGCATATAACTTGTCATCATTTTGTATCTACCAAAAGAATAATTTGCGTTATAATTGTCCTCCATAAGTCCTCAGCAATTATGAATTGTGAATTTTCAATTATGAATTCTTTGGCTACCATTTGAATTACTTCCCCGTATCTTGGACGTTACTACGACGTTACTACGACGTTCGAACAATTTCTGACGAAATTTTTCGTTACGACTCCTAAGCAGTCAATCGTGAATTGCCTCAGAATTTTCAACTTTCTCTCTCTCACTCACCACCTACTCTGGATACACCTTGGATATACCTTCCCTATACCTTGCGTATAGCTTCCGTATATCTTCAATATACCTTCCATATTCCTTG